>CAYFWW010000051.1:0-62822 GCA_964346985.1 uncultured Actinomycetota bacterium | reverse complement strand
TTAGGGATAGAAATATAATTGAGATATATAGCTGGACCTTTTTGAATCACGCACTTCTAATGGCAAAGAACTCATTTAAGGGGAGAAAGTTTATTTCATATTACAGAGGCAGTGATGGTTGGCAGTACCGGCCAAGGAGATATTTTGATTTTCATAAGATTTTAAATAACCTGGCTGTTACTTATAGCAATAGCTTTGCTCTTAAAAGACACCTGGAAGAAAAAGGGTTAAGAATGGACGGAGTTATTTGGAGCGAAGTCGATTCAAAATTATTTTCAGCAGAAAAAAACAAGGAAGAATCTTTGTGTTCCATTTCCGTAAAAGGTTTCTATTATAACAACGGTCAGGATATAGTAGCTGAATCATTGGTTCCCCTGTTAAAAAAATATCCAGATTTTCATCATATTTTTGTTGGAGACGGACCCATGTTGGGGGAAGTAAAAAAAAGGTGTCATGAACTGGGCTTGACCGGAAATGTTGAATTTACTGGAATTGTGTCCCATGAGAAACTGCCGGATTTGCTTGCTCGCGCTCAAGTGTTGATACTTGCTAGTCGCCATGGAAATGAATCATGTCCCCATGTTGTCATTGAGGGGATGGCTATGGGGAAGGCAATTATAGCTACATCCATTGGGGGAACGCCAGAATTGATTAATGATGGTAAGAGTGGTTTTTTGGTCCCAGCCGAACAGCCGGAAAAGATCTATGAGAAGGCTGATTTGCTTTTTAGTCAGCCTAAAATCCGGGAGAAACTAGCTGAAAATGCAAAGCGATTTGCGTTAGATAATTTGACAACAGATAAAATATTTACTCAATATCTTCAACTATATAACAAATTGTCTCTCGAGGATGATTAATGAATCTAGAAGTATTTTACCCGGTAAATATTAGGATTCCAATGGAGAGGGCAAATTCAATCCAAATTATTCAGACATGTCATGCTTTGGCCAGAGCTGGGATAAAAGTTAATCTTTTAGTAAGAAAAACAGGGCATGAATCTCAGGAAGATATACTAAAATTTTATGGATTACCCGGAAATAGCAATTTAAGAATAAAGAAAATATTTTCTTTAAATTTCCATAGTATTCCAAAAGTTTGGGACTATTCGTTTCTTTTAGCGGCAATAGTCTACCTTTTTATTCAATTTATCAGGCCGGGGAAGAAGGTATTATATACACGAGATTTAGGACTGACAGATTTTTTTAATAAATGGAAAAGATTATTAAAAATTAAGATATTTTTTGAAGTTCATAATCCAGCCAAAATCTTTTTTAAAGAACAAGATAAGATTTATGCAAGTTCAAGGCCAGTCTCAGAACAAAAGCAAGAGCGAATTTTTGAAAAAGAAAATAGAATTTTTAAAAATATAAATGGGATTATTACAATTACTCAGAACCTTAAGGATTATTTAATTGATAACTATGAAATTGATATAAATAAATTAATTGTCATTCCTGACGGAGTGGATATTGATAAATATTCTTTTGATTTAAATCAGGAAAGCCAACGAGTAAATTTATGCTATGTCGGGCAATTATATACCTGGAAGGGACTTGATGTTTTATTGCAGGCAATACCGTTGGTCAAGGAAGATTTTCATATATTTATAGTTGGAGGAATAAGAGACCAGACTATAGATCCAACTGATCACAAGGCTTTTAAAAACTTAGATGCATTTATCAGAGAAAATAAATTAGAAGATAAAGTAAGTCTAACAGGATATTTAAAACCAAATGAAGTGGTCTCAATCTATAAAAAATGTCAAATTGGAATAATTCCATTAAAAGATTCACTTATTGCACGATATTGCACCTCTCCTCTTAAGTTATTTGAATATATGGCCTCAGGCTTGGCTATTATAGCTACTGATCTTCCTAGCATCAGAGAGATTTTGGAAGATGGAAAATCAGCAGTTCTTTTTAAGGCAGATGATTCTAATGATTTAGCCATAGCAATTGAAGGATTAATAAAAAACCCCGGATTTAGAAAAAAAATTGCTCAAGAATCAAGAAAACTAGCACGAAAATATTCATGGGATAGTAGGGCACAACAAATCAAAGATTTTATGGAACGTAATATCAAAGATTAAAAAGGGAAAAAGTGAGAATTCAGTCAATATTTGAAAGAGTAGAAGAATTTAGCCCGCTCAAAAAAGAACTAATAAAGCATTCCGGGATAATGTATGCAAGTAATTTTATTTCACTTTTTTTTCGATTTTTATTGGTCTTTTTATTAGCAAGGGCCATCGGGCCAAGCAAGTACGGGCTGATTCAGCTGGCAATAAGCGTCGCTGGATTCATCAGTTTATTAATTGATATTAGAATTGGAGAAGCTGTTGTAAAGTTTACTACTGACTACCTTGTAAGCGGGGATAAACAAAAAGCTTCAGCAGTAATAATCCTGGGTTATATTGTTGATTTTGTTCTCGGATTGATATCTTTTTTGATTATTTTTAGCACGGCCGGATTAATCTCAAATTATATACTTCATCAATCCCAGGAATTGTTTTTAATCAGGATTTATGCTTTTGCCGTTTTGGTCAGTATAATTAACGGAACTTCTATGGCAGTACTTCAAACATTTAAAAAATTTAACTTGATTGGAATATTTACAATTGTCCATTCATTTTTCTATTTCTTGCTTCCTGTATTGTTTATTCAATATGGATTATTGAAGATTATGTCTGGCTATGTATTTTCGGCAACAATAGGCGCTGTTATGATAAATATTTTTGCAGGCATTATATTAATTCAAGAGTTCAAAAATACAGGATTCTATCCATTTTGGTTGATTGGTCCAAAGATTTTTCGATTCAGCATACAAACTTTTCTTTCAGTTACTTTCAAATCTGCTCAACGGTATATCGATGTCTTAATCTTAGGGTTTTTCAAGAATCCTGCTGCAGTGGGGTATTATAAGATTGCTTTATCCTACACCGGTGTCTTGGGAATCATTGCTTCCCCAATTGGCTTGGTTGTTTATCCAACTCTTTCCTCTCTTTGGAGTCAAAAAAATATTGATGTCTTTAAACGATTAATTAAAAAGATTAGTAGGATAATGGCAATAATTACCATTCCATTATCTTTTGCTATGATATTATTTGCGCCGCTATTACTGAGATTAACCGTCAAAGAACAGTTTATTCCAGCTATTCCAGCAATTTATATAGTCATTTGGGTATCTCTTTTTACAAACATCGCAGCCTGGTTGCGCTCTGCAGTCTTAGCAATTGGAAAACCAGAGATTTCGACAAAAGCGAATTTATATATGGTTATATTATTAGTTGTTCTGTCAATATTATTAATACCTGCGTTTAGTTATATTGGAAGCGCTATTGTGTATCTGATTTCAAATATTTTCGGGATTGTACTTATTCTTTTATTATTAAAAAGTGAAATTAATAAAATCTCTAATAATATTTCTTAGGATTTATTCTTACAAAGATTCTTTTAATTAAGATTATTAAATCATTAAATTCCTTAATATTTATGAATTCATTCCATTATTTTTTTATTAATACAAATATATTCTTTGTACTTATTAATTTAATTAACTTTTCAAACTGAATATTTTCATAATAGGGAATTTCTGGATTTAGTCTATATATCTCGTTTTTCATTGAAAAGTAAGGGCTATTCCAACTAAAATCTTTCGAGATAAGTCCTTCCTCAATGGCGATATTTTCTAATTCAGTCCCTGGATAGATAGCTGAAAATGCTGTAACAGGAGTAAGATTTTTATATTTTTTTAATTGTTTAATTAATCCGAGAGTCTTTTTTATATCTTCAATTGTCTCCCCTGGATGATTAAACATGAAAAAGACTTTTATGTGGAGACCAAGATTAGAGCATAAATCACATAATTTTATAACATTTTCTAAGTCAATATTTTTCTTTATTATTTTTAAGATGCGGGGGCTACCGGATTCAACTCCAAATGAAACTGCGACACATCCAGACTTTTTCATTAGTTTAAGAATTGATGAGTCTACAGTGTTTACTCTAATTCTTGCATACCAGAAGATATTTAACTTTCTTGTAATTATTTCATGACATACTTCAGTTACATGCTGAGCATCGATAGTAAAAGTATCATCTAAAAAATCAAATCCCTTTATATTATATTCATCGACCATCATTTCAATTTCATCTACTACATTAACGGGATCCCTCTTTCTGAAACGCTGGTTCCAAAAAGCTTTACTTGCACAAAAAACGCACTGATAAGGACAACCTCTTGACGTTAGTATGCCATGGCATTTATTTTCTGATATTCCTTCAATTCTATATTTATAATCATTAATGGGTAAAAGGTTTCTAGCCGGGAAAGGTAGCTCCTTTAATTCAAGAAAAGGTCGATCAGGATTTCTAATAATTATCTGATTTTGACGATAAGTTATACCTTTAATATCCTTAAGATTTTTGCCTTCAGCGATTTCCAGCATAGTATATTCTCCTTCTCCTCTTACAACGATATCTGCAGGAATCAAATCTAAGGCATTTTTATCTGTTTGGCTAAAATGTACTCCACCCAGTACTTTTAAGCATTTTAAGTCATGTGTGCCTTTTATAATTTTAATAGCGTTGAAACGGCTATGTGTAGTGGCCGTAATTCCTAAAATATCTGGTTTGTTTTCTTTAATTTCATCAATTGTTTTGTTTACATTCCACCCAACAATTGGAGCATCAAAGATTTTAACTTGATGATTTGCATTTTCAAGTACTGCTGCAATATATCCAAGCCCGAGCGGGGGAAGACTGTTTTTTGTTAAATATGAATCTGGTGGTGAAACAAGCAGAACTTTCATATAAGATTTTTTATAAATATAAGTTAAATTGTAATATCTTTTTTAGGAATAGTTTATATTAATAGTATATCTAAATTGCTTTAGCATTCTCAAATAAAATTTAATTTACGTTTAATTTGTCTAGATTTTATCGTCAGAGAATATCTGTTAGCTTAAATAAAAATAAACTAAAATAAGTAATATGGGAAAATCAGAGAACTCCGAGGCCTCAATTGCCGGATTTTATAACGAATACCATAGTCAGAAAATAAGAGAAGCTCCACTTTGGATGAATGAATATTGGAGATATTTTGAGGGAGCAGTCTTAGAAATAGGTTGTGGAACATTGATTCCCCCAAAGGATTATCTTGATAATTACTTTGGATTAGATATTTCAATTGAAGCATTGAAGCAAATTAGAAGAAAAGGTGTCAAGTCAGTTTTAGGCAGTGGTTTGAATATACCCTTTAAGGAAAAATCAATTGAAACTGTAGCCTGCCATGATGTTTTGGAGCACGTCTTTGAGCCTCAAAAGTTAATAGAAGAGATGTGTCGGGTTTCTAAGAGAAGGGTGATTATCTACGGCCCGAATTATGTAGGTACAAATTTCTATAAAAACAAAAAAGACTATATTCAAAGAATAGCTGGCGTACTTTCAAGGCAATATCATTTTAAATTTGACTTGGAAAGCCCCCATTTGGATTTTGACGAGCAATGGGAAAGCGATGCCGATGCAGTTAGCGCTTGTAATATATATTGGGTTAAAAATGTTCTCCGGGAAAATGGATTTAGAATTTTTAAAGCAGAAACATTTATGAAAAAGAAATGGTTAAATTATTTCCCTTTAATAAAATATATTGGTGGTTTTATGGTTTTAGTTACAGAAAGAAAACTGTAAGATATTCCAGCTATCTCTTGTCCTTAAGAAAAAATTTTATGTCGTTTACTTTGTTAATTATTATAAATAAATCCAATTATTAATCCATTACCTAATTTATAGGGGTAGTTAAATTTCGATTCAAAAACCTCTTTTTGGTTTGTTTCTTTCCACGTATATTCGCTGGTTCGTTTTAAGAAATAAGATTTATTGAATATAATTTTTCCTTCTTCAACAAGTCTGTCCATGTTCTGATTAAAGCTAATTGGTAATGTCACGATAATTTGGCCATTTGGATTTAACATTCTTTTTAAGTTGTTTATGGCTTTTAAAATTTTTAAATCGTCTTTAGGGTTCTCATCATATACCACATGTTCAAGGGTTGAAATACTGACAATAAGATCATATTTCTTTGCCGGCGAATAATCTATTACATCTTCGTTAATTATATCTTTGCCTTTTTCATATTTATCAAGTACATCGTGTTCAATGTGAAAATAATGCGACAAAACATTACCGACTTCTAATATATTTTTGCCACTATATTTATTTAGAATTTCCCAAATAATAGGAATTTCAACTGCTCTTTCACACTTCCATGTGCCATTATATCTATGAATAAAATATTCATATTTTTTATCCTGAATAGTAAATGTTTTTTTTGATTGAAAGATTCGGAAATAATAGTAGTCGATAGAATTCATGATTAATCTATTCAATTCTTTGAAGCTTAACCATAAAATATAATGTAATCCTTCATTTTTAAAGATTCTTATTGCGTTATGGTATCTGTTTTTTAAATTATCCATCTTATTCTTAATTAATTATATACTTAGAATGAATAGTTTTTAATAAATTAAATATGACTATTTATATTGAATATAATAAAATCAGAAAAAATTCAATACTATTGAATCTGTTTATTGAAAATACTTTTTATTAATCCGCCAAAAATTCATAATGATTATTATACTCTCAGGGATGAGATATGTTTTCAGGATGTCCGCTATAAACCATTTCCTATTCGGTTAGCTCAGTTGATTCCGTTAATAGAGGAATCTTTTGATATTGAAATTCTTGATGCAAATATAATGGGTTATTCATGGAGCGATGTTGAAACTTGGTTAGCCGGGAGAAAGAAGCAAGAAGTCCAAGCGATTATCTTTCAGTCTGCGGCAGGCCTGATCAAACATGATTTAAAGATTGCCAAATGTGTAAAAAAAATACTTGGATATAAGACCATGACTATTCTAATCGAGTCGGTAGTTGCCCCGGTTTATCCGAAACGATTTTTAAGTGATTTTCCTGATTTAGACTTTATTGTTCGCGGACAGCCTGAAGTTATTATTCCAAATTTATTAAAGAACCGGGATAATTTGGATAAAATAAAGGGCTTGGCCTTTCGTGAGAACGGAGAGATTAAACTTACTGAAGCTGCAAATCCAATCGATAATCTGGACCAGCTTCCTTTCATGAACTACTCACAATTTGATGTCGAAAGTTACTCTGTGCCAATTCAGGTTGCCCCCTTTTATGAAAAGAATTTCAAGGGTATACGTATGCGTACTACCAGGGATTGCCCTTATGGTTGCCCATTTTGCATTATCGGTTCTTCAATATGGAGAGGCTATAATAAAAAATGGAGAGCAATGTCACCAAAACGAGTCGTTGATGAGGTTCAGTATGTTCTTGAAAAGTATCATTTAGAAGCTATTTTTTTCTGGGATGAAACCTTTACCCTGGACCAAAAAAGGGCGGAAAAGATATGCGATTTGATAATTGATAGAAATTTATCCTTTTATTGGCGGTGCTTGACTAGAATTGACTGCGTTAATAAAAACCTATTAGAAAAGATGAGGCAAGCAGGTTGTCTAATGATAGAATATGGCCTTGAATCTGGCAATCCTGATGTAAGGAATCAACTAAAAAAGAGATTCAGCAATGATGATGTGATAAAAGTGGTAAAACAGACAAGAGATTCCGGAATAAACGTAAACTGTGATTTTATTATTGGCTTACCATGGGAAACAAATGATACGCTGAAAGACACTTTAAGCCTGGCCAAGGAAGTCTTGGCTGATAATGTTCATTTGACGATGGCTTTTCCATATCCGGATACAGATTTCTACCGTATAGCTAAACAGGAAAATCTTATTGAAGTCGATGATTTATATCAATTAATGATGTCAGAGAGAGTAAGAGTTGGCGCCAATCCTGTGGCCAGGTCCAGAGAATTGAGCATGGCAGAACTAGGGAAGAGCTGGAGTGAGATTAGAGGTCAAATCAATAGATATTACTTAAGGCAAAATGTTTTGATGAAGCCCTGGAAGGTGTTTTCTTATTTAAAGTATGCTAAAAATCCTCGCGAAATAGCCTTGTTTATCTGGAAGGGGTTAAAAATAATAAAAAATATATTGTTTAGGCGGTAAAATTTATTTTTTAAGGAAACTTATATTAAATTTAATATAGAAGAATATATTTATTATAGGAAAAACTGGCAAAATCATCTCTATGAATTGTAAAATAATACTCATGAGGTAAAGGAGGAAAGATGATTGATAAAAAGTTGATGGAGATATTGGCTTGCCCAAAATGCAAAGGAGATGTCTACGAAAAAGATGATAAAATAATCTGCGAACAATGCCAGGTTTACTACCCGGTTAAAGACGATATTCCGGTGATGCTAATTGACGAAGCGGTGCCGCTCTCCGAAAAAGGTGAGGAAGAGGAGAAAGGAAAAGAAGAATAATATAATATGAAAGCTTTTGTTACAGGTTGTGCAGGTTTTATTGGCTCTCACCTTGCAGAAAGGCTATGCCGGAGAGACTATCAGGTAATAGGCGTAGATTGTTTCTCCGATTATTATTCTGCTGAGATAAAAGAAAGAAATATAAGAGAACTATCGAAGCATAAAAATTTCATCAAGCTTATTCGAGAGAATATCTTAAATCTCGATCTTGACGAGGAACTTAGACATATTGATGTTGTTTTTCACCAGGCAGCCCAGGCTGGAGTTAGGTATAGTTGGAATAAATTCAAGCAGTATAGTGATGATAATATTAGGGCCACCCAAATATTGCTTGATAGGTCAGTGTATGCAAATATCAGGAAGTTTGTTTTTGCTTCTTCTTCATCTTTGTATGGGGATATAGATAATATTCCTGCTCGGGAAGACGGTGTTTTGAACCCAATATCGCCATACGGAATAACTAAATTAGCCTCTGAGAAACTTTGTTTTGCATATTGGAGAAATTTTAATCTGCCGGTAGTATCGCTTCGTTATTTTACAGTATACGGGCCGCGCCAACGGCCGGATATGGCTTTTTCCAAGTTTATTAAAGCAACTCTTGAAGGCGGACAAATTGAAGTCTATGGTGATGGGAATCAAACCAGGGATTTTACTTATATTGATGATATTGTTGAAGCAAATTTGGCGGCAGCAGGCCTCGAGGAGAACGGTAAAGCTTTTAATCTCGGCGGCGGTTCACGCATATCAATAAATGAAATCTTAAAGTTAATAAGCCAGATTAGTAATAAAAAATTGAATATCAAATATATAGAAGAGCAGCCCGGAGATGTCAGACATACCTGGGCTGACACAGAAAAAGCTAAAAAGTATTTAAATTATAATCCTTCAGTTCGTATAGAAGAAGGTTTAGAGCTTCAATATAAGTGGGCTAGGCAAAATCAAGATGTAATATAAACGGAACAATTTATGCAAAAAACTAAAGTGCTCCATATTTCTGGATCATCAGAGCTCGGTGGAAATGAAGTTCATATATTAACCCTCTTTAAATTTCTTGATAAAGAAAAATTTGATTTAAGTTTAGCCCTGCCGGGGCATGGCCGTTTTTGGGAAAAAGCTATTCAGATGAATTATTTCAAAGCAATTCCTTTAAGAAAAGATTTGCTGGCCAATCGTGATTCAGTAAAAGAACTTAGGAGAATTATAGAAGAACTTAAACCGGAAATTGTTCATACTCATAACCGCCGTGAGGATTACAGTGGAGGCCGGGCAGCCAGGTTTGAAAAGGTTAAAGTAGTGATAACAACTATCCATGACCGTATAAATATGAACCAACAAGGCTTTAGAGTCCGTAACCTAAAATCATTTTTATACAAAAGAATCCTGGCTGATTATTTTGATTATTTAATTGCTGTTTCTGAAGTTACCCGTAATGACCTGTTGGATCAATTAAGCATTAACCAGAGAAAAATAGTCCATATCACAAACGGAGTAGACCTTTCTCAACTGGATGTAAAGATAGATAGAGAAGAAAAGAGAAAAGAGCTTGGTTTTGTAAAAAAAGATAAATTGATCGGGCTGGTTGCCAGGCTAAAAGGAAAAAAGAAGAACAAAAAGGGCCACTTTTTATTGATTGAGTCTTTCCCTGAAGTAATTAAAGAAATACCACAAGCTAAAATGGTAATTATTGGTAACGACCGGGAAGCGGAAGATTATTTGCGAAGCTTGGCAGAGAAGAAAGGTGTTGGAGATAAGCTTTATTGCCTGGGGTTTAGGGATGATATCTATGAAGTTATCTCTGTGCTTGATTTAAAGGTTCTGCCTTCATTTTTTGAAGGACTACCAAGGGCATTGATGGAAGCGATGGGGCTCGGTATCCCGGTAATAGGCTCCAGGGTAGATGGCATTAAGGAATTATTGGGCGATGGAAGGTATGGCCTGCAAATATCGATCGGAAAATCTGAGGAACTAGCCGAAGCAATTATTACATTACTGCAAGACCAATTTTTATATAAGACAATAAAAAAAGAGGGCAAGTCTAGAATTTTTGAGAATTACGGAGCGGAAAAAATGGCTCAGGAAACGGAAGAATTATATTTAAAATCTTTATCAGAATAATATGGGGAACAGACTAAAACTAAAATTAAGAAGAAGCGCTCTCTGGTTTATTTATCGCTGGGCAGTCCTTTTTTCAATCTTGTTTGGCTGGAGAAAGCCCAGGGATATAAGAGATATAGAACCAAAAAAAATATTAGTGGTAAATCTTCTGAATATCGGTGATACCATTATTAGGTTTCCAGTTTTTAAATTGCTTCAGGAGAATTTTGAAACAGCCAGGCTAAGCGCAATTTTTAAGAGAGAAGTTGCGCCACTTTTTTCAGGGAAGAATTTTTTTGAAAAAATTTATACTCAGAATAAAAGCAAGGGTATGGCCAAGATATTCGAAGCGGTGAAAATTGGAAGATTACTTAAAGCAGATGAGTATGACCTAACCATTGTTCTGGACTATTCATTTTTAAGTCAGCTATTGGCTTACTTTAGCAAGGCTTATTACAGGTTGGGTTATGATTATAGGGGCAGAAACGTTTTTCTTAACATTACAGCCAAAGCTCCTAAATATCTGAACCAGCCGGTAGAAAAGTATGAGAAAGGCCAGAAGGTATGGCCTGAGTATATTCACTGGCAAAGATTATTATTTCTCACAGGTTTAATTGAAGAGAAAATTCCAGAGACTCCCAGGATTAAAGTGAATGCAAACGAGAAAAGGTTAGGCCGAGATATTCTAAAAAGTGAAAATGTTGATTTCAGTAAAAGTTTGATTGGAATCAACCCTTTTTCAAGGCATGTTTCCTATAGATGGCCGATAGATAGATTCGGTAAACTTGTTAAACGCCTCTCTGCAGACGGTTGGCAGGTTATAATTTTAGGCGGCCCTTCAGACATAAGTTTAGCAAAAGAGGTAGCCAGGTTATCTAAATGCAATCCAATAATTATTGCAGGAAAAACAAGCTTAAAGGATCTGGTTTCAGTCTTGAGCTTCTTGAAGTTATTAGTTAGTGTTGATACTGGGACTGTTCACCTGGCAGCTAGCGTTGGGGTGCCAACTATTGTAATATATGGACCGGGTGACCCCCAGATATGGGCGCCTCCGGGCGAAAACCACCAAATATTACAGGATAAAAGGTATTGCTACGGTTGCAAGCAGCCTAATTGTTATCAAAAAAAACATTACTGTCTTGAAAATATTTCAGTAGACCAAGTTTATAAGGCTGTTCAAAGATTTGGAAAGAATCAATGAGAATATTTTATTTATCTTCTGAAGCGGTTCCTGGTAATAGCGGGGGATCGGTTCATACTTTGGAGGTGGCCAGGCATCTGGCTGAACAGGATTGCCAGGTAACTTTACTATGTCATCGCTTGAAAGGCCAGCTTTTAAAGGAAAAGATAGATGGAATTGAGGTTATTAGAAAGAATCTATCTTTATTAAACAGAAGAATATCTATATTGAGTATTATTAAACTTTTCTCTATTGATTTAGCAAAATACGATTTATTGATTGAAAGATATTCTTGGTTAAGTGGAGCTGGCATATACCATGCCAGAAGAAAAAAAATAACATCTATCCTAGAAGTAAACAGCCCTGTATTAGATGAAGTTATCTGGAGGTTTGGCTGGAAAGAAAACTTTATAAGAACAATATTATTAAAAAGGCTTAGTAATTTTCAAATGAGGGAAGCAGACGGAATAATTACAACAATTTCAAAGATTATCCCTGATTCTTATCATCATAAATCTTTGTTCAGTGAATGGGGAGTTAATACTGATATATTTACACCAGATAACAAGGCAAAAAAAGAGTGCCTGGAGTTTAGAAATAAATTCTTCTTAAAAGATGACTTTGTGGTAGTTTTTAGTGGTTCATTCTATGCATGGCACGGAGTATCTGATTTAAAAGAGATAATAAAAAACTGTAAAGAAAATAAAAAAATAAAGTTCTTATTGATTGGAAGTGGAGGCAAAAAGCCAGAAGTTGTTGAAGATATTAAAAAGAATGTATTAGCTGAACAGGTAGTTTTCCAGAATCAAGTCAGTTATGAAAAAATGCCTTTTTTAATAGCCGCAGCGGATTTAGGAATTGCTCCCTATAATATCGAGCATTATCCTCCTTTGAAAAAATTTGGCTTCTTTTGGTCGCCTTTGAAGATTTTTGAATATTTGGCATGTGGTATTCCTGTGCTTACCAGCAAATATAGCAGGCTTGAAGAATTGCTGCGACCTGGAAATTGTGCTGTTTTTTCCGAACCTGGCCATAGCTTAAGTTTTTCTAACGACATCAAAGATTTAGCCAGGCATCGTGATAGATTAAAGGATATGGGAATAGCTGCTCGCAAATTAGCTGAAGAAAAGTACTCATGGGATAATCATACTCGAAAATTAATGGATTTTTTTAAAAAAATAACAAAGGGGCCCAGGCCATAGGGTAAAATATTACATAGATGACGGGAAGGATTAAAGATGACAAAAGAATTTGAAAAATTTGATCTTGATAAGGTAAAAGAATATTCCATTAATGAAAGAAAGAACCTGGTTTCAAAGAATGATTTCGGTCAGGCAATTGAAGCGGGTTCTTCTTTTTCAAAGTTCTTTGATTCACTCCCTACTATATTAGCTGGTAAAAATATAAAAAGGCTTATTGAGGCAATAATCAATGCCCGCAAAAGAGATAAAGCAGTTATTCTAGGAATGGGGGCACATCCAATAAAATGTGGCACATCACCTTATATAATTAAACTTTTGAAAAAAGGTATTATCGACTTCATTGCTGTTAATGGAGCTTTTCTTATACATGACCTGGAGATAGCATTAATTGGAGAAACCAGCGAAGATGTTCAGGAAAATTTACGTACCGGGCATTTTGGAATGGCCAAAGAATCATCGGCCTTGATTAATGAAACTTTCAACAAGTCAGAAGAGAATAATCTAGGCATAGGTTGTTTAATAGGTCAAATAATTTCTGATAAAGATCTGCCCTTTAAGAATCTAAGTATTTCGGCATGTTGTTTTGATAAAAAAATCCCCTTGTCAGTACATGTAGGTATTGGGACTGACATAAATCATCTTCACCCAGATCTTGACGGGGGAGCTTTGGGAAAGGCAACACTTGAAGATTTTAAACTTTTTATTTCAGCTGTATCTGAACTTAATGATGGAGGCGTTTTTATCAATATAGGTTCGGCAGTAATTATCCCCGAAGTATTCTTAAAAGCTCTAAGCGCGGCTAGAAGCGCTGGCATTGAAGTTGAAAATTTTACGACAGCTAATCTTGATTTCATCCAGCATTACAGACCTACCCAAAATGTGATAAAAAGACCGACTTCAAAAGATGGCTCGCAGGGAATAGCTTTAACCGGTCATCATGAGATTATGATTCCATTGATTACGCAGGCAATTATCGAACACTTCGAGTAACTGCAAGCTAATTGTTTAGATATCAAAGAAGGGAATAATTTATTTGCTGGCTAAAAGGAAAAAACGAGTAGGAATTGATGCCAGAATGATTGATTGGGCTGGCATTGGCCGTTATACTCAAAATCTGCTTAAGTCCCTGGCTGAAATGGAACAGGATTATCAATATATATTATTTGTTAATGAAGAAAACATTGGCTGTATGGAGCCTATTGAATTTTTTTATTATAAAAAGGTAAATATTCCGGTTCTTTCACCTTATAGCCAGTTGAAATGGACCTGGGAACTTCAAAAGGCGAATATTGATCTATTTCATTCTCCCCATTTTATCTGGCCTTTTATAATTACCTGTCCGGCTTTGGTTACGATTCATGACTTGATTCCATTGCGATTCAAGGAAGTTATGCCTTCAATGATGAATCGCAAGGTATATTTTAAGATGAACCGGCAAGCAATTTCCAAAGCTTCTTTTGTAATCTGCGACTCTATATCAACCAAGAAAGATATAATCCATTTTTTTACAACAAAAGAAGATAAGCTAAGAGTAATAAACTTGGCTGCTGATCCAAAGTTTTATCCGGTTGATAACAAGGGAACCTGGGAGAATATTCAGAAAAAGTTTGAAATTGAGAAGCCGTATATATTTGCCAGTGCAAATCCGAAACCGCATAAGAATCTAATAGGAACGATTAAAGCTTTTAACTTAATCCAAAAAGAAAAAAGACATCTTCAATTAGTATTATATGGGCCAGAAGATTACCGTTATCCTGAAGTAAGCCATTTGATAAAAGAATTAAATTTGAAGAATATAGTTTTTACCGGTTTTATTCCGGATGAATTTCTACCTTTGCTCTACAACCAGTCTAAGCTGTTTTTATTTCCTTCCCTCTATGAAGGCTTTGGGCTGCCGGCCTTAGAAGCAATGGCCTGCGGAACACCGGTAATTACCTCTAATTGCTCTTCTTTGCCTGAGGTAGTGGGCAAGGCAGCAATAATGATTGATCCAGGAGATATTGAAGAAATTTCTAGAGCAGCTATAAAAATCATCGATGATGATAAATTTCGCCAGAGACTGGTGGAGAAAGGATTCAATCAAGTCAATAAATTTTCCTGGGCAAAAGTCGGGCGGGAAACAAAAGCTTTATATGATAAATTATTACAGAGAAAAACAAGAAAATAAATCATTTTAAATACTGGAATTCTTTTTGGTCTTTTCCATGGAAATAAAAACAATTATCAAGAATATGAAAGAATATTAAGATGAATGTCCTTCAGGTAAACAAGCTTTACTATCCTTGGATTGGCGGAGTTGAGAAGATTGTCCAAGATATCTCTGAAGGCTTAAATAGTAACCAAAATATAGAAATCGAAGTTCTATGCTGCCAGCCAAAAGGGAGAGGAATTGTTGAGAGCATTAATGGAGTTAATGTTTATCGAGCCTCGAGCCTGGGAATCATAAGAGGAATGCCTTTATCTTTATCTTTTTTCCGAATATTCAGAAAACTAATTAAAAAAGCTGATATTGTAAATTTCCATCAACCCTTTCCATTAGCAGATCTAGCATTATTTTTATTTAAGCCTCCTAGAAAAATTATAACCCATTATCATTCAGATATTGTCAGGCAGAGGGTGTTTGAGTTTTTATTAAGACCGTTTATTTTAAATACATTAAAAAGGTCGAATAAGATATTAGTTTCTAATCCAAACCTTATTAAAAGTTCAAATTATCTTGCCCGATTTAAGGATAGATGTTTAGTCAACCCATTTGGAGTTGACCTAGAAGAGATTAACGGGGCAATTGATAAAAGTGAGATTGAAGAAATCTCTGCAAAGTATAAAAAATTTATCTTGTTCATCGGCCGGTTAAGTTATTATAAAGGCGTGGAATATCTTATTAGGTCAGTGCAAGATATCGATGTAAATCTAGTAGTCATAGGAAGCGGAAGGAGAGAGAAAGCCTTAAAAGAACTGGCTAAATCTCTAAGGCTTGAAAATAAAATATTCTTCTTGCCCCCTCAACCAAGGAAAAAACTGATAAATTTCTTCAAAGCGGCTAAGATCTTTGTTTTGCCATCGATACATAGGAGTGAAGCTTTTGGAATTGTCTTAATTGAAGCTATGGCCTGTGGGACACCTGTAATTTCAACAAATATTGGGACCGGCACGAGCTGGATTAATGTAGACAATGAAACTGGCTTGGTTGTCGAACCGAAGAACCATAAAGCCCTACAGAAAGCAATAAAGAAAATTCTAAGCGATGAAAGCCTAGCCGGAACTTTTAGCAAGAAAGCAAAAGAAAGAGTTCAGAATCTTTTTATCAAGAGTGAAATGATAAATAAGGTATTGACGACTTATAATGAAAGTTAATTAATTTACGGGCAGGAGGTTTAGATGGAAGATTTTTCTATGCGAATCCGTGAAGAAATAGGCCAAATCGAGGAATTGTTGGTCAAGACAAAAGACGAGATTCCTAAAAAACTTGCGGAAGCAGTGAGGCAATGCCGTGACCGAATAAATGAAGGCGGCCGCTTATTTTTTCTAGGTAATGGAGGAAGTGCTGCAGATGCTCAGCATCTGGCATGTGAATTCGTTGTTCGTTACCGGGATAACCGCAGGCCAATTTCTGCTTTTGCTTTAAATGTCAATAGTTCTATTATCACGGCAGCTGGAAATGACTATGGGTTTGATCAAGTTTTTTCTAGACAGGTTCAAGCCGAATGCCATGCTAAAGATATTCTTTTTGCTTTAAGTACTAGCGGAGAATCAGAAAATGTAATCAAAGCTGTCGGGACTGCTAAAGAAAAAGGAGTTTTAACGATAGCTTTTACTGGAAAAGGAGGCGGCAGGCTAGCTAAACTTGCTGACCTGGCGGTAGTTGTCCCGTCAGATAATACACCCAGAATACAAGAGATTCATATTGCTCTTGGCCATATTTTTTGTGGATTGATTGAAGAGGCATTGGAAATTGAGAAAACTGAATGCTAATTTATTTAGGTTATAAATCTTTTATGTTGGCCTTAATAACTATGGATTTATTCAATTATTTTAAATTGAACATCAAGTGATTTCTTTAATCGATGCCCTTTTATCTAACAGATATAAATTGTCTGTATTTTTAAGAGGCAGAAAACAAAGGATTGATCTGTATTTAGAGATGAAAAAAAGTAAAAATTGAATTATATTATGAGAAAGTCATTAGATATAGGGACAAGCTTTCTATTAATATAAATAGAAGGTGAGCATAGAATGGGTATAGCAAAAATAAAGGAAGTCATTGAAAAAATTCAAGGGGTCAAAGTATTAGTTATTGGCGATTTAATGGTGGATGAATTTTTAACCGGAAAAGTCAGCAGGATATCGCCAGAAGCGCCGGTCCCTGTACTTGAATTTTCCTCACACTCATTTTTGCCGGGTGGTGCCGCCAATACTGCGGTTAATATTACCAGCTTAGGCGGCCAACCAATACTAGTAGGATGTATCGGTGACGATGCTGCCGGCGAAAATTTAATCGTAGAATTATCTAGCAAAGGCATCGAAATAGAAAAAATTGTCAAGGACCAAAGCAGGCGAACCACTCTTAAGACCAGGGTTATAGCCCACACTCAACAGGTTGTAAGAATCGACAGGGAAGACATAAAGCTTCTTCAAGGAGAAGCGGAGGAAAAGATGCTGGAGAATATTGAATCTGCAATTCCTGGATGCCAGATAGTACTATTCTCAGATTATACTAAAGGAGCTATAACACCAAAGGTTATTAAGAAAGCCAGGGAGGTTTGCCGGAAAAATAATATCCGAATATTGGTTGATACTAAAACAGATGACCCAAATCACTATATAGGTATTGATTATATAAAACCAAATATACTTGAGGCTGAAAGACTGAGCGGGATAAAGATATTTAATGAAGAATCATTGTTTAAGGCAGCAGAAAGAATCTTAGACCTTTTAAAGGCCAAAGGCGTCATTATAACCAGAGCTGAACAGGGAATTAGTCTTTTCACTCCTGGCAAGAAACCGGTTCATATTGAAGCAGTGGTAACCGAAGTGCATGATGTTACGGGAGCCGGAGACACAGTCTGTGCCGCCTTAGCTTTAGGGATGGGTGCGAAAATGCCTTTAGAAAATGCTGCCCAGTTAGCCAATCTTGCTGCTGGAGTAGTGGTAAGAAAAATAGGGACTGCACAAGCTAGACCGGAGGAGATTATCAGGCTCGCTGATGAGGTAAATCAGATTGAATAAAATAATAGATTTGAATGATCTGAAGAAATCAATCAAGGATAGGTCAAACAAAGTTATTGTCTTTACCAACGGGTGTTTTGATATTCTACATCGGGGCCATATCGAACTTCTACGACGAGCCAAAAAGCTTGGTGATATACTGATTGTTGGCTTGAACAGCGATAATTCAGTACATCTTTTAAAAGGTATAAACAGGCCGGTTCAGAATGAAAATGATAGAGCCCAGATTTTAGCAGCTTTAGAAATGGTAGATTATGTTTTAATCTTTGATGAAGAAACACCTGAGCAAGTAATTGCTGAAATAAGGCCGGATATCCAAGTAAAAGGCGGCGACTGGAAAGCCGAGGAAATACCTGAAGTAAAAATCCTTGAGGAATATGGCGGCCGATTAGAAATTATTCCATATCTGCCGGGTTATTCTACTTCTCAAATAATAGATTCGATTAGAGAAAATACTACTGAAAGAGAATAAAACTTTGAGTAAAAGAAGCTGGGTTTTTTGGTCAGTAATAATTGACTCAATATTAATTAATCTGGCCATCATAATCTCTTTTTTAATCAGGTTTGGGGGTACTCTGCCTGCTTTTAACTTTCAAGCTTATTTAAGCCAGCTTTTTTATATTACTGGTGTTCAATTATTAGCCCTTGTAATATTTGATATTTACAACCTTGAAGAAGTTCAATCAAATTTTGATGTACTCATTGCTGTAATTAAAGCAGTCAGCTTGGGTACAATTTTAATGGCATCGGTTACATTCTTTACTCGTTTTTTCAGCTTTCCACGAACAGTCTTTTTATTATCCTGGTTTTTTGGGATTTTTCTGCTTGCTGGCTGGAGGTTAGTTAGTGCAAACTGGTTTAAAATTGTCTGGCCTACTCAAAGGATATTAATTATCGGGACCAAAGAGTCCGGAAAAGAAATACTTAAGGAGTTCCATGGTAAATCTGGCTGGGGATATGAAGTAGCTGGTTTTGTCGATCGTGATGCCAGTTTAGTGGGAACTGAACATCAAGGAGTAAAAGTGCTTGGTACAGTCCAGGATATAATACCATTAATTCATGAATATGATATTGACAGGATTATTGTTGCTTCACCCATAAGGCACCGAGAATTGCTTGAAGATTTGACTAACTATGATGAGACTCATGTTAAGGTAGAGGTTATACCTGAGTTATATGAAATATTTATCGGGCGTGTCGATCATACTCTGCTAAATGATATACCGCTGGTAAAACTGACGCGTAAAGATATCAGTGGCTGGGTGGTATTTGTTAAACAGATTGCTGATATACTTCTTTCAATTATTATCTTGATTGGTTTCTTCCCGGTCTGGTTGTTTATTGCAGTTTTTATAAAATTAACTTCTTCAGGTTCTGTTTTTTATACTCAGGAAAGAGTAGGCAAAAGTGAGAGGCTGTTTAAGATTTATAAGTTTCGGACTATGTACGCAGGAGCTGAAAAAGAAAGCGGCCCGATTCTAGCTGATGAGAATGATCCGCGGATAACACCTCTCGGGCGTTTATTGAGGAGAGTAAGGCTGGACGAGATACCGAATATTATAAATATATTAAAGGGTGAAATGAGTTTTGTTGGACCCCGCCCAGAACGGCCGGAGTTTGTGGAAGAATTTATGAAAAAGATTCCCGGTTACAAAGAAAGGTTTAAGTTGAAACCGGGTATAACTGGTTTAGCCCAGGTATCTGGGTCATACGCAACAACTGCCCGTAATAAATTAAAATACGACCTAATTTATGCCTACAATCAATCCTTGTTTCTAGATTTAAAGATTATCCTGATAACCATCAAAATCATCTTAACTGGCCGGGGAGCTAGGTAGGATTGTCAAAAAAAAAGAAAAAAACGAAAATAAAAAAGAATATAAAAGAAGGGATATTAGAGAATAAACTTGATAGCTATCTAGTTATAGGTTTCTATTTGCTCATCTTTTTTTTACCTCTTCTTATTTCAAGAATAACTTTTGAACAATTCGACCTGCCGAAAGTAGTTGCTTTGAATATTGTTACTCAATTAATGCTTTTCATCTGGTTGATGAAAATACTATTAATTTCAAAGACGGAACTACATCGGACTAAGATTGATTATTTGGCCTTGATTCTTTTAGTATTAATGGTAATTGCTACCATTTTTTCCTGGGATAAGCCAACTGCTATCTTTGGTAAATACCGCCGTTATGAAGGTTTGATTACCTTTATAGACTATTTGCTGTTGCTATTTTTAGCTGCTCAGACGTTCCGGGGTTTTGAAAAGATGAAGACCATTATCAGAACAATGACTTTAATCTCATTTGCGGTTGCCATTTATGGGATAATACAATGGCTTGGCTTGGATCCCCTTCCCTGGGCTACATTACCGTTTGAGGAGAGAAGAAGTTTTTCTACTTTTGGAAATCCGGCTTTACTCGGAGGTTATATCGCCCTTATGTTGCCTGTTGCATTTGGAAATGTATTCTCAGTTAGGAAAAGAAGTGAACAATTTTTATATAGTTTCGGTACTTTACTCCTTTTTATCTGTCTGATAACAACATTTACCCGCGGAGCATGGGTATCTGCCTTAATTGGAGTAATTGTTTTTTTATTTCTTTCTCTGCCTGTTTTAATTGAGAATCGGCGTTTAGTCTTTATTATTTTCGGGATATTTTTTGCACTACTGGTAGTCTTGGTCATAATTTCATCCAGCGCAAAAAATCCGACCTTAAATGTTATTGAGCGCTTCCGTTCGATTTTTATAATCAAAGGTTCGGTCAGTGCCCGACTTGAAATATGGAAGAGTGCTGTAAATGCCGTTGAGAAAAGACCGCTGATTGGTTACGGGCCTGATAACTTCCGCTTGGCTTTTGCAAAATATCAAACCCCCGGATATAGTTTAGCTGCAGGCCGGCTCTCAATTGCTGATAATGCCCACAATTATTTTTTACAATTGGCCACAACCGGAGGAATTTTTACTTCAGTAATTTTTATATTTTTATTGGGCTTATTTTTTTGGTTTTCAATTAGCTCATTACTTAAAGAGACGGACAAAATAAAGAGGCTGTTACTCAGCAGTTTAACGGTTTCAGTTTTTGTATATTTGATTCACATATTTTTTACTTTAAGTGTTGTAGGGACCACTTCTCTTATGTGGATTATGATAGGAATGGTATCAAGCCAGTATTTAAAAAGAGGAGAAATTACTCTTTTTTGGAGGAGGCAATCTTATCAAATCCGTCTGTTTGTAGTTATAATCTCAGCCATAATGACCTCTATTTTAACTGTTATATATTTTCTTCCATTCGCTGCTGATGTTTTTAACGTTAATGGATCAAATTATGCCCGGGCAGGAAATTTTGAGCTATCGGTTAAAGAGTATAATAAGGCCATTAGATTAACTCCATATAACGATCGTTATCATGCCGATAAAGGGACAGTTTTGCTTGAGTGGGGGCGGCAGACGCAAGATGTTAACAAGCTTAATCAAGCAGTAACCGCATATCAGGATGCAATCTTAGCCAAACCAAAGGAAGCTGATAATTATCTTTTTCTTGCAGATACATATCTATATATGGCTAATATTATCGACCCGTCATATATAGAAAAAGCCAAGCAAATCTTGGATGAGGGAGTTGAGCTCAAACCACTTTCAGCTAATATTAGGTTTTACAGGGGTGTTTTGTTTTCGATTGAAGATGATCTTGATAGGGCAGAACAAGAATTTAATCAAGCACTTGACGGTGATCCGAGATACTATGAAGCTCTCTATGAGCTTGGAGAGGTATATAGAAGGAAAGAACAGATAGAAAAGGCTAAGGATTATTATAAAAAAGCATTAGAAATTAAGCCTGATTTTGATCAAGCTTTGAAAGCGCTTGCTTCTCTTGAGAAAAATCAGTAGAGTTTGAAAAATTTTCCTCATTTTCAAAATGATTGTTACTGCTTTCTTTTTCAGTAAGAGTATAACGGTTTCCACGCAAGTAGCCGTAGTAGAGAGTTAGGGCAACAAAAATACCTAAAGTGGCTATGAAAAAAATCGTAAAACCCATCAAAGCTATTAATCCCGGCGGTAATATCATTACTTTCCTCCTTTTACTGATTATAAATAATTTAATATTTATAATAAAATAAAGCAAGTTATGATCATTGTAAGGTAGAACAATTTATAGCCAGAAACCAAATATTGTTCCAAACCTAAACATTATTTCAAGATAAATAACTAAAGAACCAAATTCTATTAATTTCATAATTATCGAAGAATTTATAATTTTTTTATATTTCTCTGTTATAATATGATTTTGGGAAGAATTGTTAAAGAATTATATCAGCCAGTGTAAAAGATACTAATATAAAATATATTGCCACATTTGATTAATTTGTGTATAATTTCTCAAACTGTGTTTGTATCAAATGATACAATTCACAAAATTTTGGAGGATTTTTTAAATGAAAAGGAAGTTATCCGAGGGGATAACTAAAGGGGTTCTTAGCCGAAGAGATTTTATAAACTGGGCAATAGGAACCTCAATATTAGCCTCTGTATTTACTACTGTTTTAACTCTCTATCGCAATGTTATTCCTCCTGAAAGAAGCCTTGAAGGAAAACTTAAGCTTGGCTGGACAAAAATTACGACTATCGACAAGGTTCCTAAAGAAGGCGTTCTTGAAACTGAATTTGGAGAAGAACCGATAGTCTTACTACGCGATAGTGAAGAAATTATTGCTTTAAGTTTGGTTTGCCCTCATGTTGCTTGTAAATTATTTTGGGTTCCACAACGAAAAGAATTTGATTGTCCTTGTCATGAAAGCTCATTTTCTATGCAGGGAAAAAGATTAGGAGGCCCTGCGCCTAGGGATATGTTTACCATGGATATGAAGATTGAAAATAATGATATTATCATAGGGGGAAGAAAAAGTGAGCGTTCTTGATAAGTTAATCGAACCTTTTGATCAAAGATTTGAGCTTACAGATAGAATAAATAAAGCTGTTCTGGACAAAAGAGTTCCCGTTCATGCAAGAAAATACTATTACTGTTTCGGCGGTATAACCTTTTTTCTCTTTATTATGCAGGTTATAACTGGAGTTATCTTGACTTTTTATTATGTTCCATCTCCTGAAAAAGCATATGCCAGTGTTTATTATATTTCCAATACAGTAGCTTATGGATGGTTAATCAGAGGGATTCATCATTGGTCAGCAAACTTAATGGTAATATTTGTTGTGCTTCATATGCTGAGAGTGTTTTTAACTGCTTCCTATAAGCATCCCCGCGAATTTAATTGGGTTGTGGGAATGCTTCTTTTGATAATAACTATGGCTTTTTCATTGACTGGTTATTTATTGCCTTGGGACCAAAAAGCTTTTTGGGGTTCTACCGTAACAGTCGAACTGGTAAAGAATGTACCTTTTATGGGTCCTCCAATGGCAAAAATATTAATGGGTGGGGAGACTATAGGTGGAGAAACAATAACCAGGTTTTTTAGTCTTCATATTATGGTGTTGCCAGCAATTTTAATAATTTTGCTCATTCCCCATTTCTGGATGATTAGGAAACAAGGGATTTCAGGTCCAATGTAAGGGAGAAATAGATTAGAGATATGAAAAAATGTGATGAATGCGGTATTTATTTTCAAGAAAATGAAGAAATAAAAACTTGTCCCATATGTAGCAATGAAATGCACCCGGAATGTTATAACAAATTTCATACTCATATAGAGGAAGTTGAAGATAGCAATGAAGTTCACAAAGAGGAAAAAATTGAAGATGCAAAAGAATTGGTTGAACATGAATTAGAAGGGGAAACAATTCCTTTTGTTCCGGATCATATTCTTTCTGAAGTAACAACGATGTTATTGATTATTGTCCTTCTTTCTCTGTTGGTAATATTTGTTCCAACGCCTTTAGAGCAAGTAGCCAATCCTTTTGAAACGCCTGCTGAAATTAAACCTGAGTGGTATTTTCTATTTCTTTTTGCTTTTCTTCATTTTGTTCCAACTATAGTCGGTATATTTGCACCACTAGTCGGGGTAGTTTTTCTTATTTTATTACCATGGATTGATAAGAATCCAAGTAGAAAATTAAAAGATAGAAAGGTAGCAATTATAGTTACCGTTATTTTGCTGATTGCTATATTGATTTTAAGTTATATTGGAGAATTTGGAGTTTGATGATTTTGGACAGGATGCAATATGACTGAAGATGAAGTAAAAAGAAGAATAGCAGTTAGAAGTAGGTTGCTTAAATTATTTATTGCAGCTTTTATAATAAACGTCTTGGTTATTACTACATTTTTAACTTCTTCTCCAAACAAGTCACCGGCAAGTGTTTGGAAAATCGCATACAATAAGGCCTTATACCGCCTTCAGATAAAACCTTCAGTTTCGATTGAGGAACTACATATTAACTCGAAGAATATATCTAGGGAGGAATGTATTGCCTGCCACGGTTCTATGAAGAAACATAAATTGCCTCTCCATCGAATACATTTGAATTCAGATATTGTTAATTTCTCTTGTAACAATTGCCATAAAAAGATTGTTCTGAAGAAGAGTAAATCTCAGGTAGTTTCATCATTGGTTGATGTTGGATTTTGTAAAAAATGCCATAGTAAGTTTAGTGGTTTGAACCCCAAATCAGCGATGAAACCACAGGATTTTGAAGCCGATTGCACAATGTGCCATACTGGTGATCACGAGCCTAAACATTCTGAAGAATTTCTTTTTCCGGCTTTAATAATGTCTAAAAAAGAATGCAAGGGTTGTCATGGGGATAGAGTCTTGCCTTGGCGCCCTGAACATGAAAAACCAACCTGGATTGATATCCATGGAATGGATGCCTTGAAAATTGGCGTGAAAAAGTGTATGACCTGTCATGAAAAGGGACTCAACTTCTGTCAGGAATGCCATAGCAAAAAACCACCTTCACATAAGAATAAAGAAAAATGGCTTGGTTCTCATATGAAGAAAGCTCAACAAGAAACTCGAGCCTGTTTCACTTGCCACGAGAGTGATTTTTGCAAGAAGTGCCATATAAATCATACTAAAGACTGGCAAAATCGGCATTTTGAGGTTGTCATAAAAGACGGCGTTGGTGCTTGTACAAATTGTCATAGCTTGACTTTCTGTGAAAGCTGCCACGTTCGCCCCAAGGAAGCTCAGTGAAATAAGTAGCTTAACCACCATGATTTTTTAAATATATTTTCCTCTCATATTTTAATATTTTAAAAATATACTTGATTTAAAGAAAATAACCTCTAATTTTCCATTTTTTCCTCATCTATAGTCTAATGATAATGCTTGTTCAAGCATTTTGAATGAGAGTTTAATTAGCTCTAAATCTAAATTGTTTTTGCCTTATTATTATTGAATCAATCCATAAAAAAAGTAATTGATTATATTTATAAAAATATCTTTTTATAGCAGGAGAAGTTTGATTTTTGTCTAATTATCTATAAACAGAATTAAAGATATGCAAATTATTTAAACTGTCTTAGAAATGGAGGTCTATAAGATGATGCCGACCGAAGTAGCAATGCTATGGTCTGCAGGTTTTATTTTAGCTGCCTTAATTGCTGCTGTCATAATTATTGCCGGAATCAGATATTTGAGAAGGTCATAAGAAAAATAATCTTCATTTGAGCTTAGAGGAGTGGGGATATTGAAATTCTTAAGAAAGCCGGATTTTAAAAATCCAAAAACTAAAATCATAACAGTTCTTTATGCAGGGCTGGTTATGGTTTTTTTAGTCTTACTGATAACAGGTGGAATAGCGGCTACGTGTTTACCTGGTTTTTGTGGTTTCTGTCATGAAATGGATAAAGATGTACAGTCTTGGCAACATTCATCACATGCTAAAGTCAATTGCATTGCTTGCCATGTTGAACCAGGGCTTATTCATTTATTAAAAGATAAAGTGATGGCTGTTAAAAGTATGTACTATACAATAACAAGTGCTTATCATGGCAAGACGATAAATGCTGAAAGTGAGTTATCGCATGAAGTAAGCGCAGAAAACTGTGAGCGTTGCCATTCTCTTGAAAATAGAAAATTGACTCCCTCAAACGGGATAATAATGAACCATGAAGTTCATATGGAGGAAGAAATAAATTGTGCTCAATGCCATAATAGGGTTGCGCACGTTAATTTGGCAAATTATGAAAATCATCTTGAAATGGAGTATTGTATGCACACTTGCCATAACGATGAAGTAGCTCCTCGAGATTGTTCAAAATGTCATCCTGAAAATTTTGATTTGATTCCAAAAGATCATAAAGAAGCTAATTGGTTAAGGCCAACTCATGCGGATAATGCTGAAGAGGATAGAAAATTTTGCCAAAGTTGCCATCTTGAGAAATTTTGCTTTGATTGTCATGGAATGGAAATGCCTCATCCAGAAGAGACCTTTAAAAAAGATCATCAGAAACTTGGACAGGATGACCCAAGTAAATGCAGGCTGTGTCATCTTGAGGAAAACTTCTGTAATAATTGCCATCACCAACCACCTGATAAAGACCAAGACTGGATACCTCAACATTGGAAAATTGTTAAAGAAAAAGGTGCAGATGATTGTTTTAGCTGCCATGATGAAACATATTGCTCGCATTGTCATGTAAGAAAAATACATTAATAATATTGATTTTATGAATAAAAGGAACCCGGTTCTATTTTAAAAACTGGGTTCCTTTTTATTTTATAAGGTATTTATCGATAAGCTGGAAAATAACTGTCAATTGCTTAATTTTTAGTGATAATATTCACATTCTTAACTATAATCTGTTATAATTTATTATATTGGGTAATTATTTGGAGCAACTATGCTCCGATTATATAGATTTATGATGAAAGGAAATTTTATCTTTGAGGTTGAAAAAACCGGACTTTAATAAGCCTTTCACTCAATTCAAGCTAATAATATTTGGATACATTATAATATCTACTGCTTTAATCTTTTATACTGCTGGGCTTGTGCTGTCCAGCTACCCAATCTTTTGCAGTTCATGCCATATTATGAGGCCTGATATAAAAGCATGGCAGAAATCTGTTCATAGTCAGATTAATTGTGAAGCTTGTCATGTAAAACCTGGACTGGTCAATCTTCTTGTTCAAAAAGTTCGGAACCTAAAGGAACCTTACCTTTTCTTTACCAGGACCTATGAATTACCCATAAATGCAGAAGGCCATGTCTATCAAGATATAGAGAGTGAGAACTGCTTACAATGCCATAATCCTAAAAATCGAAAAGCAACTCCTTCACATGGAATAAAGATTAATCATCTAATTCATTTAAAGAATGAAATACATTGCCCTATTTGTCATAACAGAGTCGCACATCCACAAGAATATAAATTTGATATTACTGAAAAGCAGGATGTGGTCTATGAAGATAATTTATTAATGCCTCATTGTATGGAATGCCATAACGGGGAAAAAGCACCAAGGGAATGTGAAAAATGCCATACTCCTGATTTTGAATTAAAACCTATGAATCATGATAAGAGCTGGCTCAGCAAGCATGGTAAACAAGCTCAGGATGATAAAGAACCCTGTTTATTATGTCACTGGGAGAAACAATTTTGTATAAATTGTCACGGGATGGATATGCCGCATCCTGATACCTGGAAAAGCACACACTCTGAGTTGGGTAAAAAGCAACCAGCTGATTGCCAAAAATGCCACGGAGAACAAGACTTTTGTAATAATTGCCATCATAAAGCGCCAGATCCTAAACTTACCTGGATTGAGCAGCATTTTAAGGTTGTGAAAGAAAAAGGATCTGCAGATTGTATTAATTGCCATGAGCAAACATTTTGTGCAGCCTGTCATGTGAGAATAAATCAATAGGAGTGTTTAATGTTAAAAAATCTTAAAGAAATACCTCCCACCACGATTATTCGCCTCCCACTATACCTTAGATGTTTAAAAGAACTTAAAGATAAAGGAGTATCTTATATTCCATCGCATGAACTGGCAGAAAAAGCAGGTAGTAATGCTGCTCAACTAAGGAAAGATCTATCATATTTGGGAGAGTTTGGCACACGAGGAGTAGGCTATAACATAAAACACCTCTACTTTCAAATCAGTAAGAGCCTTGGCCTAAATAAAAAATACAAACTGGCAATAGTTGGAATGGGAAAGTTAGGCCCGGCTTTGAAACATTATAAAGGTTTTTCTGAGAGTGGATTTGAAGTAGCTGCGGTATTTGATAATGATCAAAAAAAGATTGGGCAAAAGATTAATCATAATATAATTGAGGATGTTGAAAATCTGGTAAATAGTATAAAGAATAAAAAAATAGAAATCGGCATTATTACGACAACTGTTGAAGCTGCTCAACAAATTGCAGACAAGATGGTTATAGGAGGAATAAAAGCGATTTTGAATTTTGCTCCCACCTATTTGGAAGTTCCAAGTAGAGTTATTTTAAGACAAGTAGACTTATCAAACGAATTACAGGTATTATCTTTTTATCTATCTAAAAAAAGATAATAGAATTTTTCATTAAAGATTCAGTTTTAAAAGTCTGGACTAATGTAATAATATCCATAAATTAGTTTACTTTTAAATAGTATTTTGTTATTTTAAGTTTCAGATTTTTTATTTTGGGCCGAAAATAAAATACTTGTTCAAATAAAGATTTAAACTGACTATGTCGAAACTTAGAAATAGCTTATGTCTAAGAGGTTAATGTTTGAATGATTTAAAAACTTCTGACGAAAACCAAATTAGTCAGGAAAAAGAAAAACGCAAACGCTGGTTATTAATATTATTACTACTGCTAATTCTTTTAATTATTATCTGTATTTCATATTCCACATTTACTCGGTATACCCCACTTGAAAGAAAGTTCATTTCCCTAAATATTGATTGTTTAAAATGCCATACTGAGCTTCTTAAAGAATTAGAGATGGATTATGTGCATGAACCGTTTTTAAAAAAAAGATGCACAAATTGCCATACCAAACATGGTGAAAAGGAAGAGTATTCTATAACAAGAAAAATTAAAGAAGAAGGAAGAAAATGTGGCCTGTTCCTTCAGTTTTCTATTAATAAATGTGGAAATATTTTCTCAGTTTCTAAGGACAAAAAGGAAGAAAGCAAGACTTCAGAAAAGAAGAAAAGGCCAGCTGAAAGGTCTAAACTACGATCCTCATTACCTGAACTATGTTTAACTTGCCATAAAGAAGAAGCCGAACAATTTTCAATGGTTTATACACATTTACCATTTGTTAAAGGCCGTTGTCTTGAGTGCCATAGGCCGCATGCCTCAATGCATATTGCCCAGATAAAAGTTGCTCCTGAAAATCTTTGTATATCTTGTCATCGCATCGCTGAAGATTTAGATAAAGAGCAAATCCATCCACCTTTCGGGCAAAAACAATGTATGAGTTGCCATAATCCACATGCTTCAGAGTATTCAGGGATAATATTGAGTGAGCAAAAAATATTATGTATATCATGCCATCAGTCAGTAGCAACCTTGTTTAATATGCCGGTGCAACATATACCTTTTGTCAATGGTAATTGTACAGGTTGTCATTTTCCACACAGCTCAGATTTCAAACCATTGCTTATAGAGAATCAACCGCCTCTTTGTTATAACTGTCATCCTGAGATTAGAAGAGATTTTCTTAAAATTTCACACCACCCAGTAGGAACTTCTATTTTAAATTGCTCTGACTGCCACCAACCACATGCAGCTTTCTATACAAAATTATTGATTGCTGAAGATAATGATCTTTGTTATTTATGCCATTACGATAAACAAGAATTTTATACAAGATCAAAGCATCAAAAAGCTTTTAGGTATGCTGCTCCTGGATTATGTATAAATTGCCATACTCCTCATGGTTCTGATTGGGCTCCTATTCTACTTAATGAGGAATGTTTGATTTGTTTAGAGTGTCATAAATTTAAAAAACCACTTACGCACCAACATCCATTTCATTTTAATTATATAGATAGGAGAATAGACGGGCATCTGTCTTGTTCATCTACATGCCATAACCCACATGGAACTGAGAATAAATATATGTTGAGGTGGACTAAAGATTTTCTCTGCATGCTATGTCATAGGCTTAGATCTCTTCCTTAAGTAGATTTATGAATATAATGAATAGGTTTTCTTTCTGGAAAAAGTTTTTCTCCATTTACTTAGTAATTTTTAGCGGGGTAATTATATACGGTTGTTCTCAGAAAAATATAATAATTAATGAACAAGCAATACCCCGGTCTTTTGTAAGATACAAAGCTCTACTTCAAGAAGAGATGCATCAAATCAATTCTGGCCAAAAACCAGGTCAGAGCAGTCTTGAAAATGCTGAAAAGGTTGTAATCCAAGAAACGCTTCTTGTTCAATATGCAGAGAGAATTGGCCAAAAAAGCGATAAAAAAAGGATTACAGAAATATTTAGAGACCTGAAAAATAGATACCAATCAGAAAAAGAGTTTAAAAATGATCTGGAAAAAAAAGATATTACCGAGAGTGATATCAAGATGGAGATTGAAAATCATCTTCTATTAGAAAGTCTGAAAAATAATATAATAGATGGAATCGAGGTTGATAAGGAAGAAATAGAGAATTTCTATTCAACTCACCGAAAGGAATATTTAAAGCCAGCATCTTATCATTACTTTGTGATTGTTACTGAAAAAGAAGGGGAAGCAAAAAAAGCAGAAAAAGCATATGAGAATAGCCGGGATTTCAGCAAAGTTGCCCAAGAATATTCGATTGCCAAAAGCGGTGACAATGGTGGAGATGAGGGAAAACTTACTGAAAACGAATTACTGCCTCCGCTTAAAAAAATTCTAGATGAAATGAAGCCAGGCGACGTTAGTTCTTTTATAAAAACTGACTTTGGATATATAAAAGTCAAGTTGATTTCAAAAAGTGAAGGTCAGTTAAGACCTTTAAGCGAAGTTGAAGCAGATATCATAAGAAGAATTAAAAACGAAAAATATAAGATGGAAAGAGAGAAACTGCTAAAAAAGTTGATTAAAAAAGCAGATATTTCAGGACTTCAAATAAGCAAGGAATCATTATTAAGCGATGAAAGATAATAACTTGATTGATAAGCTATGGGTGATTTATCAACGATATATATTATTTATTTTAATTGGCATCTTTCCAATAGTTGTAAATCCTTTGAGTTCACCAAGTTTTGGCCTTTTTAAACTGACATTTTTACGTATTATTTTGATTCCAGCTCTTTTTTTTATTGTCTGTAAATTATTTTATGGGTCTGGTTTGGAGATTAACAAATCGAATATTTGGATTCCGTTAATTAGTTTTGTGGTTATATATGTTATTGCCTTTTTGTTGTCGGATAATTTTTATACTTCAATCTTTGGTGAATATGGACGATATGAAGGCTTCTTATCCTTTATTTTTTATTTAATAGTTTTTTTTATCTCCTTTTCTTTTAAACCTTCAAGAAGTGACTTGGAAAAATTAATTGTAGCCTTTTTTCTCGGGGCAATATTCATTTCGATAATAGCCATAATCGAAAGAACCTGGTTTAATCCAATTCTTTTTTTATATCGGAATTTTCATCATCAAATTGGTTCAGGTACATTATATAAGTCAAAAAGATCAATGGGGACTTTTGGTAATCCTTCGTTTTTGGCAGCTTATCTTTCTATAGTTGTACCGGCCACAGTAGCTGTTTTGTTTGGAAGAGAATGGAGAAAAACAACATATTGGATTTCGGGACTGGCTCTCTTTCTTTGTTCGTTAGGTTTAATTTTTACTTCTACCAGGGGGGCATGGGTAGGTTCAGTAATTGCTATACTTCTGATTTTATTTTGGCAGTATTCTTATTTGCGCAATAAAAGATATATATTATTAACATTTGCAATAGTTCTTGTTCTTATATTATTTATTAGTTTAAATACCGGTGAAAAACCATTCAATCTAAACAAAAGAATCTATTCTATATTTCAACTTAGTGAGGGAAGCACAGCTCAACGCATCAAAATATACAGAAATTCACTTTATCTTATTAAAGACGAATCATTGTTTGGTTCTGGGCCTGATACATTTAAAGTCAGCTTTCTGCCATACTCGCCTTTGTTTAATGTATCATCTTTTTCTCGTCCACGACTTGATAAAAGCCATAATATATTGATTCAAACGGCTACAGACACCGGGGCCTTAGGTTTCTTAGTTTTTATCTGGTTTAATTTATTGATATTGGCAAAATTATACAAATTAAGAAAGTTAAAAGAATGTGATTTTCATAATGATTATTTTATCCTGTTCTTTCCTGCGATTGTATCTTATTTAATTAGCCAACAATTCCTCTTTAGCGACCCTTCTTTTAGTCCAATATACTGGCTAGTGGCTGGCCTGGCGTTAAGCGTTACATATGTATCTAATAGTGAAAAGAGGATTGTTAAATACAGATTAAACTGGCCAAAAAATGTTAGGGACCCGATATTGGTATTCTTCACATTTAGCCTTGCAGTGGCTATTATTCTTTCATTGATAATATTAGCGGCAGACCAAAAATATCAAAACTTTTTAAAGCTTGATAATAAAAGAGCAAGTGGGCTATCTTTGTTGCAGAAAGCAACGACTTACCATCCTTGGGAAGATATATACTGGAATAAACTAGGCCAGGAATATGCAAATGCTGGACGAGAATCAGATTCTAAAGAATATTATTTAAAAATGTTAAAATTTTCCAGACAAGCTTTCAGTAAAGCTCAAAAACTTAACAGGCAAGAACCGGATAATTATTTTTTCGAGGCCAATTCTTTACTAAATGCAGGAAGGATCCTTAAAGATAAGGATTTGTTGGGCAAATCTGTGATTTTATATAAAATGGGATTGAAATATAATCCCCGTTCTGGAGATGCCTTTTTAAACATTGGAAGTTCATATGCTCAGTTGGGTTTCTGGGATGAAGCTAAAGAATCTTGGCTGCAGGCAATCTACTTAATGCCTGAAAATACAGACGGGTATTATAATTTAGGTTGGTGGCATGAACAAAAAAATAACCAAGCAAAGGCATTAAAGTTTTATGAGAAAGCACTTGACAAAGATAATAATAACATTGATGCTCAAAAGGCAATAAATAGACTGAAAGATATTTAAGTTTGTTTTTTGCTGATATCTTTACTTTACAAAGAGTTAATAATTTGCTATTTTACCTGTTAGTTTAATTAACACCTTTAAATTGAATAATATTTTGAGGAATCTATGACAGAAAATGAAGTAAGGGGTCGCGGAAAAAGGTCTAGCTCGAATGAAAAGATACCGACCTTTTTAGCTTTTTTTATCATATTATTACTTCTGGGCATAATTGCTTTTACCGCTTTAATTATACAAAAACAGTTTTTCAGTAAAACATACACACCTTTAGAGCTTGAATTAAAAGCAGTGAAACAACAAATAAAAAGAGAACCTAAAAATGAAGGGCTTCGTCTTCAATTAGGGTATATCTATTATCGAATGGATAAAAAGGAAAAAGCTTTGACTGAATATATGAAAGTAACAGAAATGAACAAAAAGAACCCAGTTGCACACTATAATATTGCCTTAGTTTATATTGATAAAGACCAGATTGATAAAGCAATAAAAGAGTTGGAATCAGTTGTCAAATATGATCCGGAACAACACAACGCTTATAATAAAATTGGCGAATTATATCATAAGAAAAAAGAATATGATGAAGCTAAGGAGAATTTCCTAAAAGCAATTGAAATTGAATCGATTATATCTACTTATCATCTAAATCTGGGAAAAACTCTAAAGGCACAAGGTGATAACGAGGGAGCAATTAATGAGTTTGAAGAAGCTTTAAAATTTAGTCCCGAGGACACTGAAGTTAAAAAAGAGATCGAAGGAATGAAATAGAAAATATATGAAACCTAAAACTCTAGCCGGGATAATTATAATAATATTAATAATTGCCTTACTGGGGCTTGGTGCATATTACTATCTTTATCTAGAAGGTCGAGGCGGTGGTATTGTGACCAAAGGGGCAGAAAAACCACCACCTGGTATCGAAGTACTTTTTACTATCTATGGACCGGGTACTGGTGAAATACAACTTTTCACTAGGCCGCTCGGCGTGGGAACTGATAACCAGGGCAATCTATATGTTGCTGATACTGGAAATAATCGAGTTGTTGTCTTTGATAGAAATGGGAGATATAAATTTATGTTCGGTAGAAAAGGGGTAGCCCTTCCCCCGCCTGGTGAAGAGGCAACCTGGAAGGGTGGTTTGTTTAATTTCCCCTATGGCATAGATACCGACAAAGAGAGAAATATATATGTTGGAGATCTTTTTAATCATAGAGTCCAGGTTTTTGATTCTTCCGGAAAATATCTCTATTATTTTCCCAAAGAACAGAGCCTTGACCCAGAATCAAAAGCCCATCAAAAGTTTTTATATCCGCTGAATTTAGACATAAAAGAAGATAAAGTATATGTTGCTTCAAGTTTTCTTATAGATATTTATAGCTTAAAAGGGAAAAAAGTAGGATCGGTTGGTGACATGAAAATCGGCAGAGGAAAGGGCCAACTTGACCACCCAAATGGTGTTGCTGTCGGTTCAGACGATACTGTTTTTGTATCAGATTCAGCAAATACAAGGATTCAAGCTTTTGATTCTGAAGGAAAAGTAAAATGGGTCCAAGGGAAACCAGCCAAAGGAATAACAGACTTAACTAAACGACAATTCGGTCTACCGCGGGGAATGGATATTGATGCGAATGGAAATATCTTTATTGCTGATGCTTTTCACTATACGATACAAGTTTATAACTCAAAAGGAAAAAAATTAGCAGAAGTTGGGGAAGATGGTACCAAAGAGGGATATTTTAATCTACCAAATGATATTGCTATCCGCCCGGACGGAGTTATTTATGTTGCCGATAAAGAAAACCATAGAGTTCAAGCTATTAGAATTACAGGAATACCTGGAGTTTCGGGCAAAGGCATAGTTGGACCACAAGAAAATCTTTTATTATGGGTAGGGGCCATATTATTAGGTTTAATTCTGATAATAATTATTGTTTTAATTGTATCAAGGATACGCCAGAATAGAGAGATTTCTGAATAGAGTAAGTTGTTTTTTTACAATATATTGTGTATATTTGCTTAAGAAAATATATGGGCATTCCGATATATAGAATAGATGGACGATCTATAAGCTTATAATTAATCTGTGAATTTTTTCACAGAAAAGTTTTAAATTAGGACCGAGCGAAGGGAGGTGTGAATATGAAAAAAAATCTCTTTCTCCTAATTGTGTCGGTAACTCTTGTCTTTCTATTTGGAACTTCTATTTCATTTGCTGTTCACGGTGATCCTAAAGATTATGGTGCTGGATGTGATTGCCACGGGTTATTTACCGATAATCTCGGACTGCACAATGATGTCGGAACTGGGGATACTTGCCGGATTTGTCATAAACCACACGAAGCATTATCCTCAAGTAAATTACTTCCAGCTGCTCGTCAATCTGAAGTTTGCTTCACCTGTCATGATGGTACTACCGGAGATCTAGACGGTGATACGGATAATTCTAATGTAATCTACGGGCAGATTACATATAGTCCGGCAACTGGTGCTCCCACTACTGGCGCAGCCCATAATATAGATATCGTTGATAATGACAGTACTATTCAAATTCTGGGTTTATCTAGTGGAGATTCTGTTAATCCAACTCTTACTGTTCCTTATGGTACTAATTTAACTGCTGATTTAGAATGTTCAGGATGCCATACTCCGCATGGTTCAAATCCAATTACGACTCAATTTACATCAAAGAATAGTTACACAAATACTAAATTGTTAAAGCAGACACCTGGCGATACTACTACTGCTACTACGCTTTATGGAACAAACTGGTGTAGAGCTTGCCATGATGATGCTTATGGTGGTGCGATGGCAGACCATCCAATGTCAACAAACGTATCGTATAATTCACCATTGGATCACGGGGTTACTCCTACTGCGTCGTATAGGCCATTGTGTCAAAGTTGTCATGATGATGCACAGGACATAGCTAATTTTCCGACTCATAGTGAACCAGGACCGGCACTGGATAACTTCCCACATGAGGCATCAAATGACAAATTCTTAGTGGAAACTGGAGATGATCTTTGCTTGAACTGTCATCAGACTTCAGGTTTACCATAAGATATAAATTTAAAATAACAGTTCACATGTGAGATGTTGTCTATTAAGAAGCATCCTGAAAAGGATGCTTCTTTTATTTGTGAAAAGTTTTTTGTTTTGTAGAATAATCGGGTCTTAATTTGTCAAATTGAGCAGGCCTGTTTTTTAAGCTGGCAACTTTATATCTTTTATCTTCATACCGCAAATCAAAATAAAGTGGTTGAACGCTCTGGCTTGTTTTTAAGTTTACCTTTACGATAGCTTGATTTGCTTGATCATTTATTTTGATAGATATAATACTCCATTTTTCTAAAAGCCCTACTTGTGATTGATATTTAAGAAGGTTCATTTGGAAATCATAATCTGATTTTGGGATTTCAGATTTATAACTTGAATTTGAGTTATATAATATTTTTTCTTTATCGAAATTCTTCATTCCAAACAAAAAACTATCAACTGTTTTCTTAGCTTTTTCAACTTTTTTGTTGGTTTTTTGTTTTGTATTTGAAGAATTATTGCAATTAAGTGAACTTAATATAAGAATAATAATTAATATAAATAAGATTAAAAATTTCTTTTTAAGAGGTTTAATTTCAAACATAGGCTAATTATACCAGCTCAAATAGCCGATATAAAAATAGAGCCCCAATTTCATAATTGAATAAATAGATAAAAGATATATCCCTGTTAGAGCTTAATTATGATATACTTAACAATCGATTTATGGTGAAAAGTGCAGATAGTGATTATCAAAGATTATGGCCGAAAAGACTTATATTTCTAGTAATTATTTTGATATTTTCGCTTGGAAGTGTTTTTTTCTATATTAACTTCAAAGATGACTTAAAAGTTTTAAACCGGGGGAATTTAAAAGCAGATAACCTTCTAAAAGAAGGTAAAAGCTTTTTAAGGGAGGGTAAATACGTAAAAGCTGCAGATAAATTTGAAAGCTATCTTAAGAAAAATCCTAAAAGCGAGGAAGCTAATTTTTTACTTGCTCAATCTTATGAAAGCATCGGAAAGACAAAACTGGCTATTGAAAAATACCGCAAGGCTATATCGATTAATCCAGATAAAGCTGAATACTATTATTATTTGGCAATAAATTTAAATGCAATTAAAGAGTATAGGCCAGCTCTTAATGAATTAAAGAAGTCCATCAGCATAAATAATGAAATGACAGGGGCTAAAATAGTTATGGCTGAAATATATACTGAGTTAGATGATTTTGATGAAGCGATAAAAATATATAAACAAATAATCAAGGAAAAACCTTATGGAATAAACTTAGATCAAATCTATGTCGAGCTTGGTAGAAACTATCTTTTTACAAAAAATACCGATCAAGCGAGAAAAAGTTGGCAGGAAGCTTTAAGAATTAATCCTCAAAATTTAGAAGCTAAGGAATTTCTGGCTAAGAATCAATAAAAGCATAAGTGAAATTTATGATTAAAAATATGAATAATAGTAAGGGAAGATTTAAAAAAAATTCAATCCCAATCCTTTTATTCCTTTGCTCTTTATTTATAAATATTTTTTTTAATTGGACTGCCTTGGCTGGTATTGAGGAAGAAAGAATAGTTGCAAACTTCATTCCCCCCAAACCAAATGGGTGGGATGAATGGTACAGGGTAAAACCACAGATAATGTTACTCAAAGAAACTCCGGGTCTAGTCTATTATAGCTGGAATTTAGAGAAAGGCCCCTTTCAAGTGTATCAAAACTTCCTAATTGCACCCGATGGTATTAACAAACTTTATTATTATTCAATGAATCAAACAAGCCGGGAAAGAATGAATGCTGTTTTAGTCAAAGTAGATACGAGTCCGCCACAAGCCAAACTGTTTGAGCCTGAGAATTTTGTAAAAATAAATGGATTAGTAAGCATTGTTGGCTCTATTAAAGATCAATTCTTAAAAAAGGCCTGGATTGAATATGGGCAAGGGGAAAATCCAAAAGAATATATTAAAATTAAAGATCTTGAGTTTAAAGATAATATTAAATCGGATATTCTTGCTCGCTGGGATACTCATAATCTAAATGATGGTACTTACAGACTGAGACTGACAGCAATTGATCAAGCCGGGAATGTATCTTTTTCTACAAAAAGAGTAATAGTGGACAATACAGCACCTAGGACTATTTTGAGCACCTCACCAAGCTCGAGCAGTCTGGGAAACCTGTGTTTTAAAAGTTTGCCGGTTATGATGATCAACCGATTGGAGCCAGGATTAACCTATTATCAATGGGATAAAACGACTGGAGATTGGAACCTTTACGTGGAACCATTTAAAGGTAAAAAAGGTTTCCATACTCTGCATTTTTATAGTATTGACGACCTAGGCAATAAAGAAGATATTCAAAGTATAAAAATATTAGTAGACCTGGAACCCCCTGAGATAATAAACAAAATTCCCCAACCAGATTCAAATGATGTCAAATTAAATAATCCATTAATAATTATTTTTAATAAAGCAATCGATACAACCAGCCTTGACAATGAAGCAATTATAGCCAAGGCAGGTGATTCTTTTATCTCTGGTGATTTGAGATATGATCCTGATGCGTTTCGGGTGATATTTCAGCCTGAGAGAGGTTGGCCTGCCGATAGTGAAGTTCAGATTGAAATCAGTAAAAAGATTCTCGATATGGCAGGCCATAGTTTAAAAAACAATATTAAATATTCATTCAAAACAACTGCAAATCTTGATATTTCTCCTCCCTCTATGCCAGAAAATTTGCAGGCTCAAGCAATTAGTGAGAATGAAATACTTCTAAATTGGGTAAAAAGCATAGATAACTTCGGAGTTAAGGCATACAGAGTTTATAGGGGAAGTGAGTTGGTAGCTACTATTGAAGGCGAAACTAAGTTTGTTGACCGTGGGTTAATGCCAAAAGGTATATATAACCATCAAGTAACTGCCGTTGATTATAGCGGAAATGAATCAGCTAAAACAAAACCTGTGAGAACTACAACTCCTAGTAGGATAACCAAAGGGATTACACCGCCGACTCCAAAAAATCTCAAGGCAAGATTTAAAGATAAGGGGATTCTTCTAAGCTGGGTTTCCTCAGCCGGAAACGATTTAGTTGAAGGTTATAACCTTTATCGAAATGATAAATTAATTAAAACAGTTAGCAACTCCACTAGCTATTTAGACAACCAAATTAATTCTGAAACAACTTACAGGTACCAAGTATCTGCTTTTAGCCATGATAAATTAGAATCTGAAAAATCTGAAACTGCAGTTATTATTTCAAAGGCAGAATCAGATGATTTTATCCAACCTCACGATAATTTTAATCAAAATTCAGATTATTGTCGTGTCTGTCATAGTATCTCGATTAAAGAGTTAAGGGAATCTAAAACTGAAGATTTTGGTGAAGATAAAGTTTCAATCTATTCACTCTGTTTTAATTGCCATGATGGGTCTCAAGCAACGACAGATATTTTAAGTCAATATAATAACCAGGGGAAATATAGAGGGCATAAGACAAAGAAAAAAGGTAAATTAGAGGCAGGTACATCATTGCCGTGCATGGTTTGTCATGATGTCCACGCATCTAATTATCAGAATTTTGCTTTTCTCTCTGATGAAGTTTATAGAAAAGCAGTCACTGAGGGATATAAAGATCCCCAACAAGATAATAAAGTAAGCAACGATGGAAGAGAAATGTGTTTGATTTGCCACCGCGGAACAGATAATGATGGCTTAAGTGTTGTTTTTGATATTGACTTGGGGCAACCACCAGAAAAGACAAAAGGTCATGACCTTGGAGATAAAAAGCAACCTTGCCTAAATTGTCACGATAATTCTCATAATCCTTCCCCGGGAATATCTGAAGGAGGTCAGAACTGTAATTTATGTCACCAGGAAATAATTCAGGTTATGTCTGAAAAAACAAGAAAATATGTACATGGTTTTGATAATCAAACTGTAAAAATCAGCAGCTCTTCATTTGACTTTATAAAACAGGGTAGTTGCACAAATATTTGCCATATAGATCACCCTCATGAACAAAGAAATTATAATACTCATGACGGAACTAACAAAAACAAAGGTGAAAATACTGATAGCTTCCTTTGTTTGTCCTGTCATAAAGAGACCCAGGGAACGAATAATGCTATTGAGCCAAATAAATATACGGGATCTGCGCACGATTTTATTCCAACCGATGGAACAAATTTTTATTCTGGATATCGCGGAAATTGCGTGAAATGCCACCGGGACAATAAAGAGTGGCCAGGTTCTAGTGGCCCTCATGCTTCTGACTTTGAAAATCTTTTATATGCTTCACCAGATAATATCTGTATTAGTTGCCATGACCAAATAGAGAAAGAATATCAATCATTCAGCCAGCACAAAGTGGGAAAAGAAGAATCAGCTGGCTGCAATATGTGCCATAATGTTCATGTTCTAAAGAGCAAACTTTTTAATGAGGTTGTAACAGATCCTTTTAGTTCTAACCGAAGTGCCCTCTATCCTTTTCCTGAAGAGTCATATCTTGAAAAAACCAATGAATATGATCTATTCTGCTTAGTCTGTCATGATGGCTCAATAAAAGAAGCAGCTGACATTAAATCTGAACTTGTTAATGAAGAATCAATCTATTCACATTTTAACAATGGTATCGAAAATTTGCATCTTCAACACAGGCAAAAAGGTTATGGTTGTGCTCAATGCCATGACGTACATGCCTCAAATGGGATTATAAGGAAAGAAGATTCAATCAGGATAGGAGCATTACTACGAGATTTTATCGAACTTGGTGCCAGTTATGATGCAGAAAATGAATTATATCCGGAAAAGGGTTCATGCTTTACTAATAACGGACAATTTAATTATAGTTGTCATCAAGTTAATCAATTAAGTTCGGCCAATAAGTCAATAACATCAACCGAGACAATCACTAATAAGCAGTAAAATTTTTGAAATTTATATATTGAATAATTTTTTGCCTAATGGATACAATATAATAAATTTAATATTTATTGATGAATTATGGGATAGATATTATTTCAATATTGGGTAAGAATTAATGTATGGAGTCATAGTAATATTTAACAACTTCTTTCATGATTTAGCCGCAGCACTTTGGTTTAGTAGCTGGTTTTTAATTTATAATCTCTTTAAGATAGTTAATAATAAAAAAGTCTTTATTAATAAAACTTTTTTTCTAATTTTCCGTAGAACCATAAATATTGCTTATTTAAGTTTGTTCTTTATTGTAGTTGGAGGTATTTTCAGAACTATTAACTATAGTAATTATGAATATATCCCAGCTGCTGGCCGGGGGCAAATCTCTCTTCTTCTGCTAAAACATTTTCTCTTTTTTCTCCTAGTAATAATAGGATTTATTCTCCAAAGTAAATTCTACGAGCGTTTGGTTTCATATAAAAATCAGCTTGAATATGAAAAGCCAGATGAACTAGAAGAAATCTTGAAACCTTATTATTTCTTTCTAAAAGTAAAATCAAAAATTAGCAGATTTAACTATAATAATAAAAATTTTGTTCTTCTATTTTTTTATATTTTTCTGACCAGTTCTGTATTGTTTTTTGTTTTGAGCCGTTCGGCAATATCAGTACCGTACGAGAGAACTAAAGAGGATATATATCAATATGACCTAACAGTTGAAAAAGCAGATTTTAATCTTCCTGTTTTGAAAGTATTTCCGGTTACTAATATTCACCTTCTAAGATATGTGAAAAATCCCGTGCTTGAAGTAGTTGTTATTAATTCAGGTCAAAAGGATATGAACGATGTTATTTTTGAAGTATCAATTGAAGATAAAGCCTGGAAAACTTTCTATAAAGAAACTAAAGGTCTGGGCGGGTTAAAAGCGGGCTGGAAGAGGAAATTAATTATAGAAGATTTGAAGTTAAAACAAGGTACAATCAAAACTCTCAAAGTAACGGTTTTTGCCGATGAAAAAGATGGATTTCCTGATGATAACCAGCAAGAATACAGATTTGTCTTAAGTTTAGCCCAATCAAAATAATCTTTGATGTACTTTGAATAGCTAAAGTGTGTATTTGAAAAAGCCGAAATAAATAATAAAAGCCCGAGTTAAAAATGAGTACAGATAGAGAATTAATAAAGCATGTCAAAAATGGAAATAATGGAGCGTTTGCTGAGATATATGATAAATATGTCGATCAAATTTATAAATACATATATTTTAAAGTTGGTTCGCGTGAAGATTGTGAAGATATCACTGAACAGGTTTTTTTAAACGCTTTTGAAAAGATTAACCAGTTTAAATTTAACGGCCCACCTTTTATTGCCTGGCTCTACAGAATTGCTCAAAATCTAATTGTTGATCACTATAGAAAAAAGAATAAAGTTATTGAATTTCCGTTGGAAAAAATAGTTTTACCAACATCTTCTAAGGATAATCCGGAGAATATTTTTTGGGGGAATCTAACGATGGAGGGTTTATATCAGGCTTTGCGTAATATAAGAGATGAACAAAGAGAGGTAATTATTCTGAGATTCATTGAGGGTTTATCAACGGCTGAAGTAGCTGAAGTAATGTCAAAATCATCTGGTGCAATCAGGGCCTTACAATATAGAGCGCTAAAATCATTAAATAAAATTTTATCTTTTGATAAAATAACTGAAAAGATCAAAGCATAAAGTTGAGGATGAATATGAAAGTTTTATTAGTAACACCGCCATATCATTGTGGAGTATTAGAGTCAGCTGGGGTATGGTTACCGCTAAGTTTTGTATATATTGCTGGTTCTTTACGGGAAGCAGGGCATGAAGTCAAGATATATGATGCTATGTCTAAATTCCATGATATAGAAGACATTAAAGAGACTATAAAAGCTTTTCAGCCAGATGTAGTTGGAACTGGTGCATTTACAGCGACAGTTTTGGCAGCAATTGAGACGCTTGAAGCTGCTAAAAAAGTAGATAAGTCAATTATTACTATACTAGGTGGTGTTCATCCAACCTTTTGTTGGCAGGAGATATTAGAAAATGATAACGATAAAGTCGATTATATTATACGCGGCGAGGGTGAACTTACTTTTAAAGAGCTATTAGATTATTTAATTAAAGGGAAAGATTTGAAAGAGGTTTCCGGTCTAGCCTTTGAACAAAATGGAGAGATTATTTGCACACCTGATAGACCATTCATAGAAGATTTGGATTCTATTCCTGCAGCTTGGGATTTAATTGAATGGCCCCTATATTATTTTCGCACAAAGCCTAATTCAACCCTAGCTATTATCAATACATCACGTGGATGTACCCAGAAATGTACTTTTTGTTCACAAAGGCTATTTTGGAAAGAAGGTTGGCGAGCTCGCGCACCAGAAAATATAGTGAATGAAATAGAATACCTAAATAGTGAATTTGGAGTAAATGTTGTTATGTTTTCAGATGAGACTCCCTCTTTAGAAAGGGAAAGATGGGAAAGATTATTAGATTTATTAATCGAAAGAGACTTAGATGTGGAAATACTTATGGAAACAAGAGTAGACGATATTGTTAGAGACGAAGATATTATAGATAAGTATGCTTTGGCCAAAATTCTACATATATATGTTGGAGTAGAATCAGGAAGTCAAGAAACTTTGAACCGTTTTCACAAAAACATAAAGGTCGAACAATCAAAGAAAGCAATTGAATTGATAAACCAAGCAGGCATTATCTCTGAAACCTCATTTGTCTTAGGGATGCCGGATGATACTAATGAATCAATTAGAAAAACTATTGAACTGGCCAAATATTATGATCCCGACATGTGTTTCTTTTTAGCCATAGCACCCTGGCCATATTCTGAGATTTACGATGAATTAAAACCATATATAAAAATTACAGATTATAGCAAATATAATTTAGTCGTCCCGGTTGTTAAACCAATAAATATGACTATGGCGGAACTTAATAAACAACTTATGAATGCTTTTAAAGAATTTTATATGAATAAATTTACAAATCTTCATAAAATGAGTAATTTTAAAAAGGATTATATGATTCGGGTAATGAAGTTATTTTATAAACATTCATATTTGGCTCAGGAAATGAAGGGCATGGGAAAGATGCCCGAAAAGATATTTAAAGTGCTTAAATCAATAAAGGTATCTTAATAATATTTATAATTTAAACCATTATTTTTTTATTCAATAAGCTATCTGAGTTTTTATTCTATTGTTTTATTGCGAACATTGAAAAAATATAACATTTTCGAGATTTTTACGTTATATAATATGGATAGAATAATTTCAAGGGAGAATTAATTGGAAGCTCAAAAGTATGAAAGATTTGAGAAAATACTTGAATTATTTAGAAAAAACGGGCAAAATACTGAGGATTTCTTTGAGAGCTACCCAGATATAGAAAACGAATTTAAAGAGCTTCTTATCACGGTAAAACACATTGAATTGAATAAATATAGATTCATTTCTGATATTGAACGAAAGTCAATTAGACAAAGAATTCTAACGAATATTTCTAATCAAAATAGGTTTTTAAATCAAACAATTTTCAACAAAACATTTCTTACTAAAATGAGCAGCTTTTTTGCTGCAATTATTTTGATTGTCGGAACAGCATCAGCTTTAATAATTAATCAGGATTCTGGAGATAAATTTAATAATTTACCTTTTAAAGTTTACAAAGCTCCACCATTATCTGAACTGATACCCCAAGAATTAAAACAAAAAGATGAAATAGCCAAAAACATACAGAAAGCGGTTTCGAATAAAAATCAAAACTCAAATGTGTTATCAGTAAGTGAAAATAATGGTGTGGGCATAAGCCCAACTGATGCTATCAATAGCTCTCAAAATAATGAAGATGATAAAAATAAAGATGATGATAAGAACACAATACCAGAACCTCCATATGGCTTAACAGCATATGCTGGTAATTTAGAAAATGTTCTTGATTGGAACGATTCTAATAGTAAGGATGTAAAAATATATAGGATTTACAGAGCCTATGATGAAAATGGCCCTTACCAATTGATTCATGAGATGGATAAAAAAGATGAAAAGAATAAGTTTTCAGATGTTATAGACCAAACTGAACTTGGAATATACTATTATAAAGTCTCCTCTGTAGACTCAGCTGGAAATGAAAGTGAATTGTCAGATTCATCTATAGCTAATTTTTTAAAAATAGAAGAGACCTTTTATCCAACTGAGGACAAGCATATTATTGCTTCTACAGGAGAACTGATGTTTTTTGTCCCAGCTGGCTCCTTATCAGAGATAGCTGTTATTAGGATTAATGAGATTATGAACCCACCTGATATGAAAAGTGATTATTTAACAGTCACTGAACCTTATGAGTTTGAGCCATCAGGAATTACTTTTAATTCTTCTAAACCAGCTCAATTAACTATGCCTTATTATTTCAATTATCAAGCTGGAAGTGAAAATACTAAAGCTATAATTGAAAAAGGGATAAAGCTGATGTATTACGATGAAAATAATTCAAAATGGGTTAATATCCAGACAAGTGTAGATAATATTGCTAATACATTCAGTGCAAATATCACACATTTCACAACATACTGGACGGGTGCGCCGACAGATCCTCATGGAACTTCCGTTGAAGGAACCAACTTTTGCATGATTTGCCACGGTTACGATAATTCACTTCATTTTCAAGCAAATCCAAATGGTAAGGATGTTTGTTATCAATGTCATGGAAATGTTAGCAAGGACGACCCGCCGGCGGGAGCAACAGGACCAAATATTCAGGCTGAATTTTTTGATAATCTTGATTCGCCAGGAACTTATTCCCGTCATCCGGTTCCGGAAATATCGTTATATTGTGATAGTTGTCATACACCTCATAAAATGAAAGAAGCTTACCCCACACTATTGAGAGTAAAGATTGGGGGCGTCTGGTACTATGACCCGAATGATAATACATATTGTTTTAGATGCCATTCTGCTGCTTCAACTGGATATCCTAATACAACTGCTTCGGTCAGTGGGGTTTACCCAATCACCGGCACTTACCCGGGGCAAGCTACTTATAATACATCTCTTCATAATACTGATTCTGATGTAATATGGCCAAGTCCTAGTTATTCTTCAGGTTACTGTCTGAATTGCCACGATTCTCATGGACAAGCAAATGATTATGATATATTAAGAGACGGATTTTCACGGAGTAATTTTAACTTTTGTTTTATTTGTCATGATGGAGCACCAGCTTCAACTGATATACAGGCTTTATATAATGCTGCTATAGATAGAGCTGGACATAAGACTAAGTCTACCGGCAGTAATCCCACTGGCTTTGATGCTGGCGACTTCAAGATCCCATGCTATGATTGTCATAATCCTCATGGTTCACAGACTGGTAATACAAAGATGGTATCTGACGAGCGCTGGAGCGGAGTCGACCCAACAACTGCTGTTGGTAATCGAACTTTCTGTATAGGTTGTCATATTTATTCTAACGATGGAACGACCACCAGGACTGTAGAAGGAATAGATAGCACAAATTCGAATGCCCGATTGAAGTTACCTAGTGGGATGTCTGCTCATGAATCCACAAGTTCTCAAGGTTGCAGTGGAGGCACTGGAGGTTGCCATGGAGATGTTCATCAGCCGACCGGTGGCGGATCACAAGGTGGCTTAAATTGCGCATCTTCTGGATGTCACCCAACGATATCAACAAAAATGACTGATTGGTTATCTGCAACTTATCATCATTATATAGATACTACTACAGCAACTTATCCAGCTTTTCCAGGAACAAGAACTTGTTTAAATACCTGTCATGTTGATCATAACATCTTTAATTCAAATAAAGCGGCTAATTTAAAAGCATCTTTTGATGTAACAGATACAGCTACAAATAATGATAAAGGATTGTGCTTGAGTTGCCACACAAGTGCTCAAAACTTTCCAAGTGGAGAGCAGAACCCTGAAGGAACCAGTTCAACTGAGGCTATAAATCAGACCAATTATGAAGCTTCTGCTCATTATAGTGAATATCAACCTTCAAATGAACCAACCTCTACTTATACTGATGCAACGACTTTTATTGCAGAATGTACTAAATGCCATAACGATAGCATGATCAAGACCAAGCAGGTCTCTTCCAATAAGTTCTCAACTCATGATGCTTCTTATAATGCAATTTCATGGGTATCTGAAGAGAATCTATGCTATCAATGCCATACAACAACTGGTGACTATTACGGAATAGCTTCAATGGATGCTTCAGCTACTGCTATTCAGTCTGTCTTTACCGGCAAGACATATAAACATCCGGTTGCTACCTATTCAGGACGCCATCGCCCGGGAACAGATGACAATATGAACTCAGCCAACCGCCATGTGGAATGTGCCGACTGTCATAATCCCCATGAAGCAACAGCAGCCAATCCAATAAAAGGTGTCTGGGGAGTTACAGCTACCTATGGAGGAGCACCTTGGGCAGCCCCGACCTTTGGCACCATATCTAGTGTTAACTATGAATACCAGATCTGTTTTAAATGCCACAGCTCTTATGTAACCGGCTATGGTTCATATGACAAGTCAGTCCAGTTTAATCCCAATAATGCTGCCCAGCATGCAGTAACTGAGAACAATCCCTATCTTGATGCCCTTGGCCATAATCATACTGGCTCAAATAATATGTATGAACCCTGGGCTACCACCCATCTTAATAAATGCTCTGACTGTCATGGCTCTAATGATGCTGGTGATCCAACCGGACCGCATGGTTCAGGTATTCAATATATTTTAAAAGCAGCAGCTACTGGCGATGGCGGGGGGTCAGGTACTCCACTTTGTGTCAAATGCCATAAAGCTAGCACATATATAACTGATGATACTAATAGTTCTTTTAGTTTGCATGACAGAGGGGCTCATTTAAATACATATGGCTGCCGTACTTGCCATATGAATGGAGATAGTGTTGGCTGGCCTCATGGAGAAGACTTTACTTATCCGGCTCAAGATTCAGATTTTCCACCTAATGATATTACTCCAGCTGGTCAGAAAGCCAAAGCTTTCTTGCGCTCAACCAATGTTGGCGGAGAGGAACTTGATGCCGTTACCAGATGGAATGATGGTGGAACCTGGAAATATAGGTGTTATGCTACACCTTGTCGTGGTTCTCATGATCCTGTAGAAACAAATATACAATAATAAGCTTCCCTGTTGAATATATTTTGCCATCAATTCTAAATAAAATAATTTCTAAAATAAAAAATCATGGGAGATTTCTTAATCTTTATCAAAATTGCTATTTGCTCTCCTCATTAAAAACAAGTAACATCAAAATAATAGTTCATATAAAGATTCAAGGAAAAAACAATATTGTCTGAACTAGTGTATAAAGTATTAAAATTTCTTCGATCTCGGGCTTTTTCTGTAGTTTTGTTATTAATATTGGTTTGTGGTTCTTTTTTAACTCAAATAATCCCTCAGAAACCATTTTTAACATATGAAAAATATATAGACTGGAAATATAGTTACCCTCTTTTATCAACTTTAGCTGCATTTCTTGCCCTAGATAATATTTTGCAATCATGGTGGTTTAAAACTTGTGCAATTTTACTTTTCTTAAGTCTTCTCTACTGTACATATTTTCGATTAAAGATAAGAATAGGTGCGCCCAGATTTAAATGGGTCAATCCAAGAACAATTAAGACCTATCCCTTTCAAGAAAAAATAGTGACTAAAAAAAATCCAGAAACGATCTTGCAGATTTGCCGAGAAATAATATCTGCCAATTTTTATCAAATTAAATATACTTCTAAATTGTTTTATGCAGATAAAGGAGGAATAAACAAGTATGCTTCTATGATATACCATGCGGTAATGGTTTTAATATTCCTATTTATTGCACTTAGCAGAATGTCTTCTTTAAGTGGCTTAATTTATATTACTGAGGGAGAAACTCTAACTGAAGATCATAATTCATATTCAGAGTTATACGAAGGACCCTGGTTTAATGAGAATCATAGTAGATTCCGAATCGAATTAAAAGATTTCAGTCCTATGTTTAGAGAAGACACTCCCGTTAGCTATAAAAGTGAAGTGAGGGTCATTGATTCTGAAGAAAAAGAATTCGTATTAAACATGAATAAACCAGTTAGATATAAAGGATATTCAATAAAGCATATTGATTATGGCTTTTCTCCTGGATTTGTTTTATATCGAAACGGTTCTCAAATTTTAAATTCTTATATTGCTATTCAGAATGATCCAGAGGGAAAGCCAACTGATCAGTTTGTGTTAAATGAAGATTTAAAATTGAACATCAAAGCATTTCCTGATTTTGTTGAAATAGATGGTAAGTTAAGCAGTAAAAGTGATTTAATAAAAAATCCTGCTGCCTATGTGGAGATTCTTGAGAAAGAAAAAACAGTATTTACCGGAATACTAAAACTTAACGAGAAAAAAATAGCTGATAAATATGAGATAAAGCTTGACGGAATGCGTTATTGGGTATCCTATAATATTGGCTATGATCCCTATTTAATTCCTTTATTTTTTACTGGACTTTTGACAGTAATCACTATTTCTTTAGCTCTGGTTTTATCGAATCCCAGATTTCTTGGTTATATTTACAAGAAAGAGAATCAATATGTTTTACTTATTGGGGCAAAATCTGGAGGGAAAATGGGATTTGAACAAGATTTTGATAAAATTATTGAAAATATTATAGAAAAATTAAGGTAAGGAAATGCTCTTAATTATAACCTTTTGGATATCTTTGATTGGCTATGCTCTTGGTATGATTTTTTATCTTTTCTATAATTTCTTTGGGAAAGAAAGACAGACTCAAATAGCCAACATAGTTACTGTTTTTGCTTTCTGTTCACATACTATTAATCTGATTGCTAGATGGATAATAGCTGGGCATGCTCCTTTTATCTCTACATTCGAAACAATTTATTCCGCAGCTTGGTTGGCAGCTGTTTCTTTCTTGGTCGTTCAGTTGTTTTTTAAAAAAATTGAAAGTATTGGAAGTATTGTTCTTGCCCTAATTTTTCTAACTGCTGGAGTAGCATATATTAATGATATGGAAATTGAACCAGAACTTCCGGCAACAAAAAGTCCCTGGCTTATAATTCATGCTCTCTTTGCCGAACTTGCTTTTGGTTGTGTTCTAGTTGCTGTAGCAGCTTCAATTATCTATTTAATCAAGGCAAGAAAAGGAGAGTCAGCGGGAAGTTTTTTAAATAGATTTCCTGAGCTTCGAGTCTTAGATCAAGCAAATTATAAATTAATGTCAATTGGTTTTATATGTTTAGCTATTATGATTGTTTCCGGAGCTATCTGGGCTGATTTGCTCTGGGGTAGTTATTGGAGCTGGGATCCAGTGGAAACTTGGTCACTTATTACTTGGTTAGTTTTTGGATTATATTTGCATCTTCGAACTACTTATAATTGGAAGGGGCGCAAAGCAGCTTATTTTACTATAATTGCCTTTATTTTAGTAATTATTGCCATTTGGGGTGTACCAACATTCACATCAAGCATCCACTCAGTGACCAGAATAAATTAGGAATTCCATTGATTATAGTAAACATATGGAAAATAATAACTGTAGCCTTATTAAAATAGCAGTATGATTAAAAGAAATGAAGTATTAAGGAAATATCTAATTATTTCTATTTTATTATTAATTTCAATAATTATTATCAGCGGGTGTCAAAAAAAAGAGGAAGAAGAAGAAAAAAAGGGAAAACTTTTAAATAAATTCGGCACCGGAGCCGAGGTAGTATCCTCTCCTGTTGTTGATAAAAATGATGTCTATTTTGGTTCGGTAGATGGACGCTTTTATGCTGTTAATTTAAAAGATTTTAAGATCAAATGGTTCTTCAATACAGCTGATGCCATTACTGCTTCACCAGCAATAGACGAAGAGAATGTCTATATAGCCTCACTTGATAATAATTTTTATGTTCTTGACAGAAAGTCAGGAAAGAAACTGTGGAGTTTTGATTCAAAATCGTATTTAAGGTCTTCGCCTTTAATCCTTGACAACATGGTTGTCTTTGGCTCAGATAACAGTTATGTCTATGCTTTAAATAAAAAAAATGGAAAAAAAATATGGTCTTTTAAAACAGGCAGCACAGTATACTCTTCTCCAATTACGGATAACCAAAGAATTTATTTTGGTTCCGGAGATGCCAATTTATACTCTCTTGATAAAAAAGGACGGAAAGTCTGGCAATTTAAGGCAGATGGTTTAATAGAGTCAACACCTGCTATAGCAGATAAAATGGTGATTTTTGGATCTCAAGATGGAAATATCTATTCCATCAAAACAAAAGATGGTAGCCTTGCCTGGAAGATTAAAGCAGGCGGGCCTGTTCGCTCAAGTCCAAAAATTTCAGGGAATATCGCGGTAGTTGGTTCTGATGATCATAAGATTTACGGAATAGATATCAATAAAGGCCAGGAACTTTGGACATATGAAACAAATGATAGAGTTCCCGGAGCAGCTGTTATAAAAGATAAAATAGCTTATATCGGTTCGATTGATAGTTTCATTTATGGTCTACGTTTAATAGATGGGAAGAAAGTCTGGTCTTTTAAACTAAATGGCCCTACATCCTCTACTCCTTCAATAAAAGGAAATGATTTATTTATTGGCTCACACGACTTCAACCTTTATAGGATTAAGATCGAATAGCAATCCATAGATATATCTTTAAATTTTCTATTAAATAGCAATAAATTACTTATATTTACTCTGTTTATAAAGAGTAACAAAAAATTAAATTTTGCGTTATATAAACTAGAAAAGGAAAAAACTTATCAGGAGAGTTTATGGAGCTAAACAGCGAAGAGCTTTTTGAAGATGTTTTTCAAAAAATAGAACAGGGTGAAATTGGGGTAGATGAGGCAATTAAAGAATTTCAACAATTAAATCCTGAAGACTTTAAGCTTCTTGAATTAGCTTTTAAACTTAGAGAAGCAGGCAAAATAGACCTTAACTCGATTTCCAAAGAGAAGTTAAGAAGAAAAATCAAAAATCAAATAAGATATCTCACTGAAGATGCCAAAATTACAAGCTTGAAAGGCAAGATAACCAATTTTAAAAAATTGCCCTGGTCTTCATGGGCAGCAATTTTTGCAATTATAGCAATCATGCTTACCTCTGCTTTTGGCTCAGTTTTATATTTTAATCAAAGTAAAGCAATAAACTCGGTGGCTTTTAAACCGTATATGGCTCCAAATCTAAATAGTCTGTTTTCTCAAAGGGAGAACAAAGTCTTAGAGAATACTTCAAAAGAGGAAGAAGCTAAAAAGGTTGCAACTCCTACAAAACTTGCTACTGGCAGTTCTTCTTCAGGAATAATCGATGACGGTAATTTAAATATATCTGGAGACGATAATCAAACTTCAACCGATGATTCATCTAACGGTAATAATGGAGGGGATATTCCTTCTTTGCCAGATACTCAACCACCGGAAACACCATTTAATCTGGTCGCTTACTCTGGAAATCTTCAGAATAACATTTTATGGGATGGCTCAACAAGCTCTGACATTGATAAGTATAAAGTATATCGATCCCAGAATCCTGAGGGTCCTTATCAGAAAGTTGGAGATACCCAAAATGAATATTATAACGATTTGATTGATCAAAGTGAGCTAGGAATTTATTCATATAAGGTTTCAGCTGTTGATATTTCAGGAAATGAATCAGGTCTAGGCGCACCAGCGACTGCTAATTTTGTTAAAATAGAAGAGCCTTTTTATAGCGGCCAGGATAAACATATAATCGCTTCAACTGGTGAACTTTTTTTCTTTGTTCCGGGCCAGGGTTTATCCGAAAACACAGTAATCAGTGTTAATGAAAAAATGACCCAGGGCAATCCAACTGACGTGGATACTTTTATAACACCTTCTTATGACTTTGGGCCAGATGGGTTGACATTTGACAATAATTATCCTGCTCGTCTAACTCTTAAATATAATATTAATGTTCAGAGTGAGGTCTTTGAGACTGATTGGCTGGCAAAAACTGCTAACCTTTATTTTTATAACACAAATAATTTTAACTGGGAAAATGTCTCACAGAACCTGGCTATAGATACTTCTGCTAATAGTATAGCTTCAGATATTAATCATTTTACTGAATATGCATCTGCCTATACTGAGATGCCTCATGGAAGATATAATTCTGGAACTAATCTTTGTAGTGTTTGTCATGGAATGCATGATTCCTTTGGAAGTAATCTTCCCAAAAAGGAAAATATTGATTTGTGTTACTACTGCCATGGGGCTGCTGATTCAGGTGACCCGGCCTCCGGAGCTCACGGGCCTAATGTCCAGGCTGAATTCATTAACTCAGATGACCAGACATTCCGAGATGAATCTACCTCAACTGCTGTTTCCAAATCCTGGTCTCAAACCACACAAGCTGAATTTGATACCGATGTCTTAAATCAAACCGAGACTACCAATACTGCTGGGGGAGAAGTCACTTTGGAATACAGTTCCGGTGGAGAAGTTTCTGTCTGGAGTGATGGTTTTGAATCAGGAGACTTTTCTGCCTGGACCAGTGCTAATGCCGGCTGGGTTGTAGATACCGACAGTGTCAGAACGGGAACTTACAGTGCTCACTTTAGTGGCAATTATTCAAATTCTTCAATAACCAAGAACATTGACCTAAGTGGAAAATCAGGCGTTCACCTCAAGTATTCACGAAGTACAAATAGTATGGATTTTGGAGAATATCTAAGAGTTGAATATTATGACGGCACTAGTTGGAATCTTATAGAAGAAATAACCGGTAATAATGCATGGGCCGAAATGGATTATGACTTAAGCGGTTATACCATGAGCGCCGACTCTCGTATCAGGTTTAGATGTAATGCTAGTAGTTCATTTAATGATGATTCCTATGTCGACAATGTGGAGATTACCGAGACGCCACCTCCTGGTTATGCTTCTTCGGGAACAATAACCTCAACCGAGATTGTACCGAGTGGGACTCTCCAAAGCTGGGATACTCTCTCCTGGAGTGAGACTCTGGAAGCAAGTACTGATTTAACAATTACGGTCCAGGGTTGGAATGGTTCATGGGTAGATGTCTTGACCGGGCTGACTAATCCCGGCGGTGAGGATTTAAGCCCAATTGATCCGGCAACTTATACAAAACTAAGGCTAATAGGTAATTTCAGCAGTGCTGATTCAAACAATACCTCCTGGCTGAACAGCTGGCAGGTAGATTATACAGCAAAAGTGTATCCTCCAACTCCCAAATCCTGGTCTCAAACCACCCAGGCTGAATTTGATACCGATGTCTTAAATCAAACTGAGACTACCAATACTGCTGGGGGAGAAGTTGTTTTGGAATGGTACGCTAGAAACAACAATCTTTACTCTGATGACTTCAACGATGCTTCGCTTGATCCCAAATGGACCGGGCAAGATATTGGGGTCAGTCCTGCTGGAAGCGAAAATGAGACCACTCAGTTGACCGTTCAAGCCGGCGGCGGGGGAAACGGTTTGGAGGACGGGCGAACTTCTGATAACTTCCGTTACACCTATCAAAATCAATTAAATGAAGACTTTGATATGAGGGTTTATATCCAATCAGTTGGTAATCAAGACAGAGATGTTGGCGGTTTGATGATAAGAGATGATGTCACCAATGATGCCACTGGCCGGGGTTCTGAATATTTCTTCTCTGGCTGGTCAAGAAACAGGGGAAGAATTCTTTGTTATTACCGAACAACTCAAGGAGGTAATTCTCAAAGAGTTGAAGGAAGTATCAATTCTCTACCGGCCTGGGTTAGAATTACCAAGACTGGGACTACTTACCGGGCTTATGAATCAAACAATGGTTCATCCTGGAACCTGATTAGAACCCAAACCATTGGAAATCTAGACAATAACTATTTTGGCCTTGCTACAACTGAAGGAAGAGACAATGTTTTAACTACTGCTGTCTATGATGATTTTCAAGTACCTAGCCATGATAGCTATACAAATCAGTATTACACTTCAGGAACTATAACTTCATCAGATATCATACCTGTTGGAACCTTACAAAGCTGGGATACTCTCTCTTGGAGTGAGACTCTAGAGGCTGATACTGATATAGAAATGGATGTTTGGGGTTATAATAGTAGCACCTGGGTGGAAGTTCTTTCTAATCTAACCAATCCGGCTGGCGAGGACTTAAGCTCAATTAATCCTGCAATTTATTCAAGATTAAGATTAGTAGGTAATCTTTCGACAACAAATGACCAAAATACTCCCTGGCTGAACAGCTGGCAGGTAGATTATACAGCCTCTGTTTATACACCGGCCCAAGATTCAAGACACCCGGTACCGGAAAGAGAAACTTATTGTGCTGATTGTCATACACCACATAGAGATCCGAATATATACCCCAAACTTTTATTTGAATGGAATTCAGATGGCACCAGAACATATTATCCGGATTCAGGAGGACCAATAGGGAATACATATTGTTTTGGATGTCACGGAATCTGGGATAATACTTATGTAAACGGTACTTATTATGATAATTCCGGTGGGGACCATGAAACCAATTATACTGGCCCTCATTCCCTAATAGGTTATTTACCTGCTTCAAGCAATGATGCCACTTGTAATATTACACCTGTCAATGGTTCAGGATTACAGTGCTTGCTTTGCCATAAACAGCATGGTTCGAGTGGTTCACAATATCTTAATGCCTATCAGCAAGGATCAGCAGCAGATGAAGAAAACCTATGTTATAACTGCCACGAAGATTCAACAGGTAGTTCCAATACTTGGAATGGAAGATATATAAAAGATGAATTTGCCAGAACAAGCAAGCATGATATTACCTCTGCTTCAGGAGCCAAGGTTGAATGTGCCAGCTGCCATAATTCGCATTTTGTTAATACAGGTGGTGGATCTAATTGGGATTTAAATAGGATCAGTAATCCTGATGATACTCAAGAGAACCCTGCTTCAGTTACAGCTTTTTGTTTAGCTTGCCATGATGGGACTCCACCCTCAAAAGGTTTTACGGCAACCTCTGTAATTCCGTATACAATTCAGTTTCCAGATATGTCAACTTACGCACTATTTCCTGGCTGGGATAAATCAGCTTTTAGTGCATCAAGCCATTTTAGCGGCTCGAATGCTCTTTGCCAGAACTGTCATGATCCTCATGGTTCTAACTTTGCTAGATTAACTGCTTATAATCGTGATAATACCACTGCTGGAAATTCTCAAGAACAGAATCTCTGCTATCAATGCCATGATGGTACGCCAGGCATAGATATTCAGAGTATGTTTAGTAAAACTTATACCCATACTATTACCAATACTGATAGGCATAGTGACACTGAATCAGGCTCAGACTTTGATAATTCAAACCGGCATGCTGAATGTGTTGACTGTCATAACCCCCACGAGGCTCAGACCGGAACTCATACTATTGGCAGTAAAGCGACCAGCAATGTTCTTTTGGGAGTCTCCGGAGTCCTACCTGATGTCTCAACTCCGGCCTGGAATACGATTACTTCCTTTACTGAAGTTTTTCCCATAACTTTTGAAGCTCAGCTCTGTTTCAAATGCCATAGCTATTATGCCTATGGTAATACTCCACCGGCTGGTCAGACTGATCAGGCAAAAGAATTCAATCCCAACAATGCTAGTTATCATGCCGTCTGGGGAGCTTCAAAAGCCCCAAATCAAGGAACTTATCTTGGAGGGTTCAGCTATAACAGTGATATGTATTGCTCAGACTGTCATGGTTCAGATACTGGAACAGATCCTGAAGGCCCACATGGATCAAATACAGATATGATACTAAAAGGAACTTGGGGGAGTGGTGTTACTCCAGAAAATATGAGCTCCAGTTTATGTGGTAACTGCCATGACTTTGGGACAGATGGTAGTGATACAACTAAGACTGGTTTTGCAGGCGGCGGGGATAATTTACATCTGAGACGGCATGATAGAGAAGAATGTGTTGATTGTCATAGTGCTGTTCCACATGGAAGCGACAATCCTCATATGTGGGTATTTGGCGATGATCCTGCTCCATATAAAGCCCCAACCTTCGATGGCCGTCCGACACCTTGGCCGCATATTGATTCAGACAACTGGCAACAAAACGACTGCCATGATGTGAGTTTTGGCTGTGGCTAGATTTTCAGTTGGAAATTTTTATTGTTGACTGGATGCTAATAATAATGAATGCGCATAATGCATAATAATTAAAATATGTAAACGTAAACCTTAAATCAAATCTTACTCTTTTCTTATGTAGTCTTTTAAAACAACCTTCAAATCTTAAAAAGGCTATTAAAAAGTTAGGAGAATTATAAGAAAAATAAAATATATCTTTACTTATTATTAAAGACTGAAGCATAAAATTAAAAGTACAATCATTTTATTAATTATCTTACTTTTTCAAGTTACGGCTAATTTATTATTTTCAGGAACTTACTTCGAATATTGATAAGTATATCCATGAAGCGCCCGATACAAAAAGCTACTATTTTTTATTAGCAATCTTTTTTGGATTAGATATTTCTTTATATTTCTAATTAATAGATAATATAAGACTAAGACAAATAGATTATGGCTAAAAAGATTTTTAACTTTATACAATCAAAGGATTTTGCTCTAATTCTGATAATAATTCTTATTGCACTGATGTTAATGGCTACTTTTATTCCCCAAAAGTCGAGACATAGCCCAGCTGACTTGAAAAAGTGGGAAAACAAACAACCTATCTTCTTTAAATTTGCTGACTATACAGAGATTAATAACTTCTACAATTCCATAATTTTTTTTGTCGTTTTAGGATTGATTCTGATTAATATTAGTCTCTGCACATATAAGCATTTTATTAGAACTTTTAAAGTACATAGGAACTGGAACGAACTGAACAAGCAGAGAATAGTTGAATTAGTAAGAAAAAAAGATTCTATTTCCATAAAAAAATCTAAACTATTAATCGATGATTTACTTTACGTGCTTAGAAGAAGATTATATAGAACAAATAGACAAGGGGGTTTGATTGTAGGCCGGAAAAATAGCTGGGGAAATTGGGGAACAGTTATTTTTCATATCTCTTTGGTAATAATTGTTAGTGGAGCTCTTTTAGCCAGAGCAACTCGTATGGAAGGATATGTTAAATTGACTGAAGGAGAAGTTATTTCTGAAACACATAATGATTATTTAAGGATAAACGAAGGCCCTTTCTTTAATGAAAATCATCAGAGTTTTCAATTAATATTAGATGATTTTGAATATCAGTTTTGGCCAAATGGCCGAAATAAAAAAAGGCAAAGCACTTTGTCAATAGTTGATAAAGGACAAGTTATTAAGTCTGGTCTGACCAGGCCTAATTATCCAATGATTTATAAGGGTTATAGTATCCTTCAAACAAATAACTTTGGATGGTCAGCTGTCTTGGTATTAGTTGATAAGCAGGGTAATGAAAATAGCGGTATTGTCCGTATCAATACGAAAAGTTCTAGCAAGAGCAAATCTTTTGTTGATTTCACAATTCCCGGTACTGATTTTTCTGCAGAATCAATTTTAATCAGATCACCAAAAACTGCCAAGAAGGATTTATGGATGGAATATGAACCCCAAGAGCTAGGGTTAAAGATTAAAATAAAAAACAAGAAAAGTCAGGATATAGTTTATAATGGGGATATTTTTTTGAGACAAGAAATTAAATTAGAAGATAATAAGTTGATTCTTAAAAGTTTTGACCCTTGGACAAGTTTTGTTATTTCAAAAGATGATGGTGTCCAGTTGATTTATTTTGGTTTTTGGTCAGCTCTTTTTGGGTTGATAGTGATGTATATTGTTATTCCCAAAAAAATTTATATTCTGCTTACAAAGGAAGAAGATAAACTTATTATTAGATTTTCTGGAAAAACGAAAAGATATTTTAATAGTTTTAAAAGAGAATTAAGCGAAATTAAAGATTTTATTGCAAAGATGGGAGAAAGCTGATGAATTTAGCAGAAAGCTACAGTTTTTGGATAGGAGTAACTTTTTATGCTTTAGCCACAATTTTATTCGTTGTCAGCCTGGTATTTAAAAAAGAAAATCTATTAAGATTGGCCGTAATTAATATCTTTATTGGATTATTTCCACATGGCTTATCAATTATATTAAGGTGGATAAGAGTAGGCCACGGGCCATATCTTAATGTCTTTGAAGTTTTATCTTCAAATACTTGGATAGCCTTGGCTTTTTATCTATTTGCTCAGTGGAAGTGGCCCAAAATTAAGTGGGTAGGGTCTATAGTTTCAGGAATTGCTTTGATCGCGCTAGGTATTGCCGCCAACTTTTCCAGGGAAATAGAATATCTTTCACCTTCTCTGCAAAGCTATTGGTTAATGATCCATGTCTTTTTCACGAAGCTGGCTTTCGGTTCATTTGTTCTTTCCTTTGCTATTGCTGTTTTTTATCTCTATAAACAGAAGCATAAAAAAAAGAAAGAAAAAGACCAAAGCCTGGTACTAAAACTACCTAACTTAAATTCGTTGGATGAATTGTCATACCGATTTGCTACTCTTGGATTTATTTTTCTGGCAATTCAGATTATAGCTGGAGCAATCTGGGCAAATAAAGCTTGGGGTAGATACTGGGGCTGGGATCCTGTTGAAACTTGGGCCTTGATGACCTGGTTAATCTATGGAATATACTTGCACTTGAGGATTACGTATAAGTGGAAAGGAAAGAAATCAGCTTGGTATTTGTTTGGAGCGATTTTTATTATGTTAATTGCTTTTTATATTGTTCCCTATATTTCTCAAAGCATTCATGCAGTATATTTCACAAGATAAAGCTATAAAAAAATAAGATTATAAATTTATAAACTACAAAAGAATAAAAAAGTAGGATAGGAAAATATTCTATTTGAAAGTTTAAGTTATAAATTTTAAAGTTCTAAGAATTTAACAGTGCTTAAAAGTTTATTAAATCTTAAATATCATAAAATAATATTAATATCTATCAGATGAATTAAATTACAAATGGAAGATGATAATCAAATCAAGTACAATTAGTAGTCATTATTATAATAAATACTCATATATCGGCTTATATTACCTGCCTTTTTCTTAAGAATATTTGCAAAACATACAAAAAGTAGTTATAATTTTATGTACAATTTTATGTAAATAAAAAATAAATTGATAATTAAAAATTTAGGAAGCTTTGAAACACAGCTGATATTTGGGCACCTCAGCTGTGTAGAGCGAGTGGTGCAACCGGCCATATATTTTTTGGCCGGTTTATTTATAAAGGAGTAATGGGGAAAAATTTAGATTTGACAATTGTCAGTTAACGCTAGAATATATTGTGCTTTGTTTCACGATATATTGGCAAGGGGGTGAAAGATAATTGAAAAAGAAGTTATCACACCTTTTCTTAATATGTCTTTTTATAACAATACTTGTAACATTAGGCTTAGGATTAATTCTATCTGCTCAAGCTCAAACTTATTCTCAGAACTCTGATTGTTATGGTTGTCATGCTCCCGGTGGTTCAGCAATTAGCATTGTAGATTTTTCAGTTTCTCCAAAGATCACTACTAATAATTGTGACAAATGCCATTACTGGGCTGATATGGCGAATAAAGAACCTCATGCAGGGAGCTTCAGTCTTACTTATATGATAACTTATAATGGTTACTTTAAAGTTAATCCTGGGTTATATACATCGCAGGCTCTTCATAAGTTTCATTCTGGACATGAAATAGAGGGTATTAGAGTAGGAAGTTATGGAAGTGGTTATAATAACTGCCGTTCATGTCATGATAGTGTGAGTTGTAATGCTTGCCACACTGATGTGCCTCATGGTGACCACAGCTCTACTGTTTACACTGCCCCAAGTAAAAATTGGGCCGGTGGTTATCCGGATAACTATCAAATTGGCTGGGGTCTGAGTTGCACAACTGCTGAATGTCATAGTTATATGCCATCTCAAAATATTGGTGGCACTGGAAGCTTTAATCCAAATCCACAATGTTTAACTTGCCATTCACCGGCAACAACCGATCCATTCGGTGTTGACAGGTCTGAGCCTCATGGTTATAAACCTATATCTCATCAAGCTACGGTAGATTCTGCCTGCAATGACTGTCATTATTCCGAACTTGGGCCAGAACATATTGATAAAGATACCAGTAGGACTAGTGACGGAGATCAGATAGATTGTTCTACCTGCCATGAGTCGATTGTTACGTCCATATCGCCTTGGGATCCAAAGAATTGTGAACAATGCCATAATAATCTATATGCACCGGAGAAACACGGTAGTATAGAGGATTCTCATAATGCCAGTAATGAACCTAATGCTACAGGCTGTCTTGGAAATGGTTGCCACGAAACTGACGCAAGAAGTATTCACAATTCAGATATAAACGGTGATAGCGTTTATCCTGATTGCACAGCATGCCATAGTTTGACTTCAATACCACAAGACTTAGACTGTACAAGATGCCATACAATTAATCATGAAGATGATCATGATCAAACATTCTTCCCAAGTGGTTCAACCGGTTGCGTTGATTGCCATAAGCAAAATGTAGTTCTTGAACATATCGGTAGAATTATAGATGATGGATCAGGCAATATGATAGATTTTACCTGTGCTACTTGTCACTCTTCAACAGATTCAATAATTCAGGGAGCAATTGAAACAGGAAAAGCGGGAAATCCAGTATATTGTGATACTTGTCATATAGGAGTTATTGACCACAAATCATTACATGAAGCAAACCCAAGCATTGATGATCCGTCAGATCCATATGGATTTAATTCATGTGATTCATGTCATAAAAATAATCTATTTGATGAACATTTAACCAGACTGGATGATTTAGGAAATCCATATAATTGTGCTACCTGCCATTCTAGCCCAGTGGAAGAAGTACAGAATGCTATTGAGAATGGACAGACACGTTGCGACGCTTGTCATACTATCCATAGTAACCTTGGATTTATTCACGAATCTCCAACATCCGCTCCTGGCACAGATTGTAGCGAATGCCATTATAGCAATCTGATGAGTGAACATGCCAAGAATGATCTCGGATGCTCAGTTTGCCATGAGTCAACTGATCCTCTGGTTATCAAAGCAATCGAAGATAAGGATAGGACCTGCGGTGCTTGTCATACTGGTGCAGGCAACCATATTGAACAACATAATATGACTTCTACTGATGAGTTTTCATGTCAGGGTTGTCATTCACCAAATGTAGCCACAGAGCATGTAACTAAAAGAGGTCTACCTTGTTCAGCCTGCCATGATTCAACAGATCCAGATGTACAAGCTGCTATTCAAAAAGGATCTGGTCCGGAAGGGCAAATGGTCTATTGCAAAGATTGCCATATTGATTCTGGAATGCACTTAGAACAGCATGATAAAACTATGGTTGACTCACCAAGTTGCCTTAGCTGCCATGTCAATAATGTGGTCACTGAGCATGTTATTAATAACACTTTGAGCTGCCAGAGTTGTCATAGTTCTATAGATGAAAATGTCATTGCTGCTATACAAAAAGGATCTGGTCCGGAAGGGCAAATGGTCTATTGCTCGGATTGTCACCCGGTTAGCGGACATTTTGTCCGTGAACCATATAAGAATAGCTGT
>CAYFWW010000050.1:0-30330 GCA_964346985.1 uncultured Actinomycetota bacterium | reverse complement strand
AAGAAGGCAGCCTGCGTACTCAGTTGCCCTCTGATGTTAAACCAGGCCAGACAGTAGAAGTCCGGGCTGAAACTAAGGCGCCGGGCAAACCCGGAAAGTATATTTTGCAGTGGGATTTGCTCCATGAACACATTACTTGGTTTTCGGGGAAGGGAACCCAGGTAATGGAACAAGAGAGTGAAGTTGATGCTGACTATAAAGTAGTCTGGCAAAAGTTTAAAGCGGAAAGCAAATTAAATATTAATAAAGAATATTCTTTTAAGGTTACAGTTAAGAATAATGGCTTTATGACCTGGCTTTCTTCCGGACCTTATAAGGTGGTAATGACATATCATTGGATTGACAAGCAGGGAAGAACAATTGTCAAAGGCGGATTTCCCAGAAATAATCTAAAATATGATTTAAAGTCAAAAGAAACCCAGACTATTAAAGGAACCTTCCGTACTCCATCTAAGCCTGGAAAGTATACTCTAAAGATAGATTTATTGCACGTTGGTTTAGATTATTTTTCGGACCAAGGAGCAGATACCAAAGATATAAAAATAAAAGTAGGTGAAATCTATTATAAGAATTATATAGTTGTTGATTTTTCGGATAAGAAATTATATTTTTATGATAAATATGGCGATGTTCAGATGTACCCGGTGGCAATTGGAAAACCCGGAACTCCTACTCCGGCCAGGAATTGGTTAATACTTGAGAAAAACTTTAGATCAATGACTGCCCCAGCCTCTGCCAGGTTTATGCGTCTTTTTTATTGGAATGGTTATAGCTGGGCCAGAACTGGATATGGAATTCATGGAACTCCCTGGCCCTGGACAGTCGGGACTGCTGCTTCGCATGGTTGTATTAGGATGTATAATAGTGATGCTTTAAAATTATATCCACAGGTACCGCTTGGTACTCAAGTAACCACTCGGCCCTGACGATTCCAATAATAAGTGATGTTTTCTATGGAAAATATTCAATTTATAAAGATACGGTTAATAATTATTTCAATCATTCTGCCTCTTGTCATCATTGGTTATTTTGCAAAACCGAGGCCCGCAAAGGCAGATATGAGCGTAATAATTTCTTCTACTGGCCCATACTATCTGACTGACGTCAAAGGCAAGAAACTATTGCCGACTTTTAAAAGCAATGAGATAGCATATGTCTATTACAAATACGGAATTTATTTTGTAAAAACTACTTATGGGAATACAGCTAAAACTTTTTCCCCGTTAAGATTTAAGCCGGTGAGCGGTTCGGTTCTGATGAAAGTCAATAATATGTCTAAATACAATATTTTCCGTGGAGTTCTGGAAGTCAGATATTCTAATTTTTCTAATTTGCTATGGGTTATTGAAGAAGTATATATGCAGGATTATCTAAAGGGAGTTGCCGAGGAACCGGAAAGTTATAATTATGAGGCGATGAAAGCCGGTGTAGTTGCTTTCCGCAGTTATGCCTATGCTAATATGCATAAAGATGTTTTTTATAGCTATGAACCCTTTGATATTTCTTCCTCTACCTCATATCAAAGATATACGGGAAGAGATAATTGGTATATTGGCTATACCAGGGAGACACATGGCACAAAACCTAATAAATTGAGTAAAGCAGTTGACGCAACGGCTGGCCAGACAATTGTCTACAAAGGTAGCCCGGCCCGGACAGTTTATTTTGGTAGTTGTAACGGTAAAACAAAGACACATCCAACACTACCCTATCTCAAGAGCAAATCAGAACCTTACTGTATAGGGCGTAGGTTAAGCGGCCATGGTTATGGAATGTGCATGCATGGGGCTCAAGAGAGGGCCATTAGGGATAAATGGAGCTATAAACAATTATTAAGCTATTATTATTCAGGAATTAGTTATATTAATATTAAAAATCCAAAAATCAGAGTAGGTGTCTTTTCAACATCGGTAGCAAATAATAATTTCCCAAGATTTTCAGATACAGATTCATATGGCACTAATGTTGCCCTTTCTCAGAGAGGCTGGCCATCTGGTTCCAAATATGTCTTTTTGACTCGTGGTGATATTTTTCCCGATGCTTTAAGCGCTCAGTCTTTGTCTGCTTCAATGGATGCGCCAATTTTGTCTACTCAAAAAGATAGCTTACCTTCAGTAGTCAGGGATGAGATTTTAAGGTTAGATCCGGGAAAAATATTTATTTTAGGCGATGCGGCATCCGTAAGTGATAGCATTGAGGCCTATTTGAACGGCCAGGGAATCATTACCGAAAGAATTGCCGGCCAATTAAATAGGTACCAGACTTCTGCCGAGATTAATCTGCGTTTGAATTCATCAGTGCATCAGGCAGCAATACTTGTATCTGGAAATACTTATAATGAAGCCATGGCCGGAGCAGTACCTGCTGCTAAATATCGGTTACCCATTCTTCTAACAAGAGAAGACTCAATTCCACCGGAAATTGAGAATGTTTTAAAGAAACTGGGTATTAAAAATATATATATTATTGGCAGTAATCTCGTTGTTTCAGATTCCGTCAAAGATTATTTGACCCGGAAGGGCTACCATGTTTATCGGATTAAAGGGAACGATATATATGAAACTTCAGTGAGAGTAACTGCCAACCCTGATTTTAAAGGTAAACTTACAAATCTGTTAATAGCGGGAAACAGTTTTCATGATATCTTGGGAATAGGCCCTTTTTCAAACAAGATTAATGCCCCTCTGTTAATGACTGAGGCTAATTCTTTGCCCGCGCCGACATATAATTACATTAAAGCAACAAAAAAAGAGATAAAGAATATATATATTGTAGGGAACCAAAGCTCAGTAAGTTTTAATGTGGAGTATTATGTAGCCGAAGCTTCAGGCAAGCTTAGATAATCAAATCTTAATAATCCAACAATATTTGCTTCATTAACATTATCCGGGAGATGAATAATATATAATTATAGGTTATAATTTGTCAGGTATTTTACATCCATTTGTATTTTGCCAAAGATGAAAATTCTTATAGAAAGAGCCAAAATAAAGATTGATTAGATTTAATTAAGATTTGTAAGGATGAGGAAGATGAAAGCATTAATCTTAAGTGGCGGAGAAGGTACGAGGCTTAGGCCGATTACTCATACTTCTGCCAAGCAGCTTGTCCCGGTAGCCAATAAACCGGTCTTATATTATGCGTTGGAAGCAATTAAAGAATGCGGGATTAAGGAAGTCGGGATCATTGTCGGTGGGACCAAAGAAGAGATAAAAGCAGCGGTAAAAGACGGTTCAAAATGGGATTTAAAGGTTACTTTTATTGAACAGGATGCCCCGCTTGGATTGGCTCATGCGGTCAAGATTTCTCAAGATTTTCTAGGAAAAGACCAATTTGTTATGTACCTTGGTGATAATCTAATAAAAGATGGCATTAAAAGCTTAGTTGAAGAATACCAGCATAATGATTCAAATGCTCAGATTCTATTAGCAGAAGTAAAAGAACCTGAGCGTTTTGGTGTTGCCGAACTAAAAGATGGAAAGATTGAAAAACTAGTTGAAAAACCAAAGAAGCCAAAGAGTAATTTGGCTCTGGTCGGTGTCTATATGTTTGATCACAATATTTTTGAAGCTGTTAATAAAATCACTCCTTCTTGGCGGAATGAGCTTGAGATTACCGATGCTATTCAATATTTAATTGACAATGGATATAAAGTTCACCCGCATATAATTACTGGGTGGTGGAAAGATACAGGGAAATTGGAAGATCTTCTGGAGGCAAACCGAATTGTTTTAGAAAACATGGAAACTGATATAAAAGGCAAGGTTGATAAAGAGTCCAGTTTAATAGGAAGAGTTGTTGTTGAGGAGGGAGCTGAAATTATAAAAAGTGTCATCAGGGGGCCTTCGATTATTGGCCAGAACAGCCAGATTATTAATTCCTACATAGGCCCGTTTTCAGCTATCTATTATGATGTCAAAATTGAGAAAAGTGAACTTGAACATAGCATTGTTTTAGAAAAAAGTAATATCAGGGATATTCCCGTTAGAATAGAAGACAGTCTGGTTGGAAAAAATGTTGAAATCTACCGGTCAAATGAAAAGCCAAGAGCATACCGCCTAATGCTGGGAGACGCCAGCAAGGTTGGTGTTTGATTAGGAGGCAATATGGACTTGATAGATGGAGTTAAAATTAAGAAATTAAAAATAATCCCGGATGAACGCGGGCGGTTGATGGAAATGCTTAGAAGTGACGATGAAATATTTGAAAAATTTGGTCAAATTTATATGACCACAACTTACCCCGGAGTAGTCAAAGGATGGCATTACCATAAGATTCAAACTGATAATTTCGTGGTAATTAAAGGAATGATGAAAGTGGTATTATATGATCCCCGTGATGATTCTTCAACCCAAGGAGAGATAAATCAATTCTTTATTGGCGAACACAATCCGATACTTCTTCAGGTTCCTCCAAATGTATATCATGGCTGGAAGTGTATATCAGAAAATGAAGGCGTGGTAATTAATTGCCCAACTGAGTTATATAATTATGATGAACCTGATGAATACCGCCTTCCATATGATACTTCTGAAATTCCATATGATTGGGATATAGAGATGGGATAAAAGAGAGGAGCCAGAGTTTTGAAAAGGCTGATTGTTACCGGCGGGGCTGGTTTTATCGGAAGCAATTTTATTCATTTTTTTATCCAAAAATATCCAAATCTTGAATTGGTTAATCTGGATAAGTTAACTTATGCTGGAAATCTTGATAATTTAAAGACTATTGAGGATAAAACAAATTATACATTTGTAAAAGGCGATATTTGCGACAAAAAGCTTGTTGAGGATCTTCTAAAAAAAGGGGACTCAATAGTAAATTTTGCAGCAGAGACGCATGTTGACAGGTCGATTATCGATGCAGGAACATTTGTCACAACTGATGTTTATGGTACTTATGTATTGCTAGAGGCCAGTAGAAAAATAGGTATTGATAGGTTTATTCAAATTTCAACTGATGAAGTCTATGGTGAAGCTGGGGAAGAACCATCGACCGAAGAAGACCCCTTAATGCCTAAAAGCCCATATGCCGCAAGCAAAGCTGGCGCAGACAGATTAGCTTATTCATATTACACTACCTATGGTTTAGATGTGGTTATTACCCGTTGTTCAAACAATTTTGGTCCTTATCAATATCCGGAAAAACTTATCCCGCTCTTTGTTACTAACGCTATTGATAATATATCATTGCCTGTTTATGGAACTGGCAAAAATACGAGGGACTGGATTTATGCCAAAGATCACTGCCTGGCAATTGATAAGATATTGAATGCCGACGATTTAGCTGGAGAGGTTTTTAATATCGGCAGCGGAGTTGAAAAGAGCATTTTGGATATTACCGAAATAATCTTACGTGTTCTAAATAAGCCTGATGATTTAATCTCATTTGTTCCAGATAGACTAGGCCATGTTTTTAGGCATGCTGTCAATCCTGCAAAGTTAAAAGAAAAACTGGGATGGAAAACAGAGGAAGAATTTGACCAATCAATTGAAGAAACTATTCATTGGTATCAGAATAATGAAGACTGGTGGAGAAAACTAAAACAGTAATGCATAAAAAAGATAGAAGAATTTCTTTTAAAAATCTTTTAATAAGCATATTATTGATTACTTTTTTTGGTTTATTAATATCAGGATGTTTAAAGAAGGATAAAAACAGCAATAAGAAAGCCACCGCGCCTGTAGTTAAGAAGAAGAAAATAGAATTAGTGAAATGTCCAATAGATGGACTTCCCGTAAGCATTCAAGAGAGCCTAAAAAGGCCTGTTTTTGTAATGATAGAAAACTCGTATCCTTCTCGTCCTCAAGCGGGAATTGGACAAGCTTGCCTGGTAGTAGAGGGTTTAGCAGAAGGTGGAATAACTCGGCTCGGACTGGTTTTTACACATGGAAATCCTAAATTAATTGGGCCTGTTCGAAGTGCGCGTTCTCATTTTGTAGCTTTTGCATATGGGTTTGATCCGATTTTTGTTCATTGCGGGGGTTCAAAAGATGCTTTGCAGGATATAAAAAAACTGGGAATTACAGATTTTGACCAATTTGTATTAGATGAAGCATTTTGGAGAGAGAAGGGCAGAAAAGCTCCTCATAATCTATTTACTTCTATTGCTAGGATTATGCTAGTTTCCAAGGATAATTCCTTTGAGACCGATGATGTTACTTATCAAGGTTTTGAACATAAGAAAGACTCACTTTTAATAGACAGGCCGGAAGAAGCCAAGTTAAGCATAGATTATTCGACAAAACCTTATGAAGTAACTTATGAGTATAACCGGGAAAGAAATACGTTTTACCGCTTTAACGGAGGCAAGCCACACTTAGACTCTCTTGATGACAAACAATTAGAGCCGGCCAACATTGTCGTAATTTATGCACGTACTTTTTCTATGCCTGGCTCAGATGGAGTCCTTGATGTTAGATTGCTGGGCGAGGGTAAAGCTGACTATTTTATAGACGGCAAGAAAATTGAGGGAACCTGGAGAAAATTTGACGAGGAGAGCCAAATTATTTTTAGAGACATGGATGGAGATGTAATTAAGTTCAATTCAGGCCAGATCTGGGTTGAGATTGTTAAAACTACTACTCCAGTAATATGGGAAAGCAGTGATAATAAATGAAAATCATGATTTTTGGTTCAAGAGGCCAGCTAGGGTCTGATCTAACTGCTGAATTGAAGGATATCCATGAGCTTCTATGCGTAAAGAGGGAAGTTGATATTACTGATATGGAAAAGGTAGAGAAGCAGATAACTTCATTCCAACCTAAAATTGTGATAAATAGTGCTGCCTATACTGATGTAGACGGTTGTGAACGTGATCAAGAAAGAGCATTTTCGGTAAATGCTTTTGGAGCTCAGAACATAGCTCAAGCTGCTCAAAAGAGCGGAGCTTGTGTTCTTTATATAAGTACGGATTATGTCTTTGATGGCCAAAAAGGCAAACCATACCATGAATATGATCTGACAAGCCCCTTGAATAGCTACGGCCTTAGCAAGTTAGCTGGGGAAGAGGCAACAAAGACTTATGCCGAAAGGTTTTATATTATCAGGACCTCTTGGCTGCATGGCCTGGAAAGAAAAAATTTCATAAAGACAATAATAGAAAAAGCGCAAAAAGAAAATGAACTAAGAATAGTTGATGATCAAATTGGTTCTCCAACATTTACCAAAGATCTTTCCAAAATGATAATTAAGATAATTAACACCGACCGCTATGGACTTTATCATGTTGTTAATGAAGGAAGTAATTCCTGGTTTGGTCTGGCTACTGAAGCTCTAGAACTTTATGGATTAAAAGAGGTAAAGGTTTTGCCTGTAAAGACAGAAGAATTTGAAAGCCCTGCACTCAGGCCGAAATATTCAGTTCTTGATAATTATAATATTCGCCAGCTTGGCTTGACCATGAGGTCTTACAGGGAAGCCTTAAAAGATTTCATTGTAGAATTAAAAAATGTAAAAAGCGAAAATAAATGATTTTATTCATTTCAAGGAAACATCCTCCATCTATTGGAGGTATGGAAAAATTTAGTTTTGAGCTTACAAGTTCAATACTTAAAAAAAGAGATGGGATAAAAATAGTCTGGGGCGGAAGTCAAAAATGGCTTCCTTTCTTTTATCCTTATTTATTGTTAAAGTCTTTTTCAGCTTGCCTTTATAACAAGATAAAAATTATTCATTTGGGCGATCCGGTTTTAAGCCCTATTGGCTTGATTCTGAAAATTTTTTTTAAAAAGCCACTGGTTGTAAATTTACACGGCTTGGATATTACTTATCAGAATCGTCTTTACCAATTTTTTCTTCCAAGATTATTAAATAAAATTGATCTTATGATTTCCATAAGCAAACAGACAAAGAAAGAAGCGGAAAAAAGAGGAATTGAGAGAGATAAAATAGTAGTTATTACCCCTGGAATTTTTGAAGAAGAACTCCCAAGCCTTGATGAGAAGAAGAGTTTTCAACCCTTGTTTGATGTCACTAATAATGATTTTAAGGGCAAATTATTATTGTTGACTGTCGGCCGATTGGTAAGGAGAAAGGGTGTCTATTATTTTATATCTGAAGTATTGCCCGAATTGGATGATTCAGAAAAATATGCTTATTTAGTATGCGGCGGAGGACCTGATTACAAAGCAATTAATGATTTAATAATAGAAAAGAAATTTGAAGATAAGGTTTTTTTAACCGGAAAAATTTCAGGCGAATTGCTTGATCTTGCCTATCGGCGGGCTGATATCTTTATCATGCCCAACATTGAAGTTGAAGGAGATATAGAGGGTTTTGGACTGGTGGCTTTGGAGGCTTGCCTATATAAATTGCCTGTAGTGGCCTCAAATATTGAAGGTATTAGGAATGCGATAATAGATAATAAAAATGGTATTTTAGTCCAACCTGGGGATAAAAACAAACTAGTTTCAGTTATTAAAGGTTTATCTCAAGATGAAGATTTTCGCTTGCGTTTTGGGGAAAACGCCCGGGAGTTTGTTTTTCGAAACTATGGTTGGGATAATATATCAGATGAATATATAAAATGTTTTGAGAGCCTACAATGATAAAATTTTCTTTTTAGGTAAAATTTTGGTAAATTAATTCGAGGTGAAAATAGATTGAAATTCGATGGTGAAAGAATAATTCCAGACCTGCCCGAACTGAGCAATTTGTATCAGATTCATTTGGCTACATACCGCTTTATATCAGATTATATGAAAGATAAAAGAGTTCTGGATGTTGGTTGTGGTTGTGGGTATGGATCATATTTAATTGCAACTAAAGGTGCAAATGAAGTAATAGGTGTTGATAGGGACAGACAAGCTCTAGAATATGCAAAACAGAATTATCATTCAAATAACCTTTCATTCAAATATCTTGATTTACTGGAAGACAATGCTTTAAAAAACCAGAAATTTGATGCAGTGACATCTTTTCAAGTATTGGAGCATATAGAAGATAATAGCCTCTATTTATCAACACTCAGTAGTTTCTTGAATGCCGGGGGTTTTGTCTACATCTCAACACCAAACCGGCTTATATATTCACCGAAAAGTAAAAAACCCAGTAATCCATATCATTATAAAGAGTATTCTCCTGTAGAATTAGCAGAGATTTTGAATAATTATTTTGATGATCTTGAAATTTGGGGTCAGAAAATTACTAATCAGGAATATCAGGAATACGAGAATAATCTTCGCCGAAAAGTTAAAACTGCTCCATATTGGTTAAGGAAATGGATTCCTTCTTTTATCACTGCTCCGATTATAAAAAAGCTAAAAGGGCGAAATCCTGTTCAACTTAAACCAGAAGAGATTATTTTAACTAAGCAGGATATTACCAGTGCTCCAATAATGATAGCTATGGGAAGAAAAAAAGAAAAGTGATCTTGGGATTATAAATCATGAAAGATATAAGCCAGGAAAAAAGAGAAGCAGATAAAAGACCAAATAAAATTGACGTTAGTGTTGTCATCCCAGCTTATAATGAGGAAATTGCGATTACTGACGAGATTAAGAGTGTTAAAGAAGCACTTGATTCCAGTGATTACACTTATGAAATCATAGTGGTTGATGATGGCTCTATAGATAATACTGCCATGCTGGCCCAGCAGTTAGGGTCAAAGGTTATTTCTCATATAAAAAATATGGGTACCGGAGCCGCCAGAACAACAGGTGTAAAAGCAGCTCAAGGCAGATATGTTGCCATGACTGATGCTGACGGGACTTATCCAAACAATGAAATACCAGTAATGCTTAAAATGCTTGATAATTATGAAATGGTTATTGGTGCCAGAAAAGCGGAAAAAGGCACCTTTAAAATTTTAAGAACACCGACTAAATGGGCGATTAGAAAATTAGCCTGTTATCTGACTCAGACTTATATACCTGATTTAAATTCAGGGTTAAGAGTATTTAAAAAAGAGGCTGCTGAAAATTTTTTCCATATCTTGCCAAATTCACATTCTTGGGTATCAACGATTACTATTGCTTTCTTGACAAATAATTTGTTAGTTGGATTTCATCAAATAGAATATTTTCCGAGGAAAGGCAAATCTTCCTTCCATCCCTTAAAAGACACTTATAACTATATTAATCTAGTGATTAGGTCAGTAATGTATTTTAATCCTTTGAGAGTCTTTCTGCCTCTTGCAATTTCCTTGTTTTTAATAGGTACAATAAAGGCGGCATATGATCTAATTACTATTGGTGCTTTTAAAGATTCAGAAGTGATAATAATTCTTACCTCTATAGTAGTTGGAACGCTAGGCCTTCTTGCAGATTTAATTGTTGTAGAGCATAAATCTAGAATCTAGGGTTTCTTTTTTAAAATGCGTATTGGAATTGATGCCACTCCTCTTATTTTAAAAAGAAGTGGAGTTGGCTATTACACAAAAAATCTAGTCGAACAGCTAATTAATTTTAAGGATGATTTTGAATTAGCTCTTTTTATTTCCAGTCTTCGTGGGCAATCAGGTAAACTGGAAAAGGAATTTGATTCTGAAAATGTTAAAGTGATTCATTCAAGAATCCCGGCTCGTGCACTGGTTCAATTATGGTCCAAGACTCGCTCTTTCCCGGTTGAAAATTTAATAGGCATGATTGATATTTTTCATGCAACAAATTATTTGCTGCCTTTTTTGAAAAAAGCCAAAGGAATAATAACCATACATGACCTTGGATTCATTCGTTTTCCTGAGTTTTGCCAGAAAGAGACTTTAAAATATAGAGATTTACTGCCTTTATCAATTAAGAGAGCTACAAAAATTATTTCTGTATCTGAGTTTACCCGGCATGAAATAATTGAGCTTCTTGGAGTGAAACCTGAAAAAATAGTTGTTACACATCAGGGTTACGGCACCATCTTTAATAAGAGGTTAAAACCGGATGAATTAAATTATGTCCTGGGAAAATATAATCTTAAAATGGGAGAAATTATTTTATTTGTCGGAACTGTTGAGCCAAGAAAAAATCTTTCAAAGTTAATCGATGCTTTTGATGAGGTAAAAGTGAAAAAAAGTATAAACCATAAATTGGTTATTGCTGGTGGATTAGGTTGGAGCTATGATGAATTTCTTAAGAAAAAGGCAGCTTCTAAATTCTCGGATGATATTATTCTAACCGGTTATATTAGCGGCAAAGAACTTTTGGCACTATATAGATTAGCTTCTTGTTTTGTTTTTCCTTCTCTTTATGAAGGTTTTGGTTTACCTGTTCTGGAAGCAATGGTTAATAGCACACCGGTTGTTTGTTCGAAAAGGTCTTCACTTCCTGAGATTGCCGGAGATGCAGCGGTATATTTTAATCCGGATGATGCTGAAGATATTGCTAATAAAATAATCAGGGTTTTAGAAGACACAGAACTTAAAAATAGATTGATAAGTTCCGGGAAAAAACAGGTGAGGAAATATTCTTGGAAGAAAAGCGTTGAAAAGACTGTCCAGATTTATAAACACGTCAATATGAAAGGCGGGCAATAAATGAAAGTAGCAATTGGAGCGGACCAGCTGCTTTTTAGAGTTATGGGTGGTATAGGTTCTTATACCAGAAATATGATAAATTGCCTTAACCGGAACAAGGATATCAAGTTATCAGTCTATCATTCAAAAGGTGTATTAAAGCCATCAATCGAATCTGGAGAATATAATGACATTGAGATCCCTTATAGCAGGCGCCTGCTTAGTTTTTCATGGCAATTCTTGAAAGTTCCCTCTCTTGAAAGATATTTGAACTCAGTTGATGTCGTCCATGCTCTAAATTTTCAAATCCCGCCTGTTAAAAAAAAGCCTCTTATAGTTACTGTGCATGACCTTTCTTTTTTAGCCTATCCCCAAGCTTTTCCCTTGTATGGTAGATTCTATCACCGCCGGGGATTGCTTAATATGGTTAATATGGCCGATTACATAATTGCAGTTTCGGAAAGTGCTAGAAGCGATTTGCTTAAGTACACATCTTTTCCATCGGAAAAGATTAAAGTGATATATCAGGGATTTGAGAATATTAGCCAGGAGTTTATAGATAAGAAAGCGACTGTTAAAAAATATAAGCTTGATTTTCCATATATATTATATGTAGGAACTATCGAACCACGTAAAAATATAAATATCTTAATAAAAGCATTTCAAAATGTAAGCCGGCAAAATAATAATCTTAAACTTGTCCTAGCCGGTTCAAAGGGATGGCTTTTTAAAGAGATAATTGAAGAAATAAATAAAATTGTGGATAAAATAGTTATGTTAGAAGGAGTTACAAGAGAGGAGCTGTCTGTACTTTATTCCAATGCAGAGTTATTTGTTTATCCCTCTCTCTATGAAGGATTCGGCCTTCCGCCACTTGAAGCAATGGCTAACGGATGCCCGGTAATTGTAAGTAATTCCACTAGTCTTCCTGAAGTAGTCGGGGACGCGGGGTTATACTTTAATCCAGGTGAAATAAATGAACTTGAGCAAAGAATAAATCAGCTTCTAACAGATGAAAGTTTAAAATCAAAACTAAAGGAGAAAGGCTTTAAGAAGGCAAGTTCTTTTAGCTGGGAAGAATGTTGCCGGCAAACAATAGATCTTTATAAAGTAGCTGGAGGCAATAGATAGATGAGAATCGGCATTGATGCTACTTCGATTCCACCTAATAAAGGAGGGGTAAGTTTTTATATAGAGAATCTTATAAAAGCGCTACTGGCCATTGATTCTGAAAATGAATACTTTATTTTTTCAAAAAAAGGAGACCTGGAAGCAATAAAGAGAATTAGTGGTGTAAAGATTTATCAAGTAAAATTCACTAATAGGTTATCCAGGTTGACCTGGGAACAAACAGTTCTCCCGCGGCTAATATCTCAAAACAAGTTAGAAGTCTTTCATTCACCACATTATACTGTGCCTTTTCGAACTAAAGTAAAAAGAATTGTTACTTTTCCTGACATGACGTTCTTTTCACATCCTGAATATCATCTAAATGTTAAAATTCAATTTTTCAGAAGAATTATCCCTCGGGCAGCACGCTTGGCTGATAAAATTATTGCTATTTCAGAGAATACCAAGAGAGAGATTTTAAAATACCTAAAAGTTGATGAGGAGAGAATAAAAGTTATATACCTGGCAGTTGACAGCGATAAATATCGCCCGCTGCCCAGAGATAAAGTGCAGGCAGTTATCAGAACAAAGTTTAAGATTGATGATGAATATATACTCTATGTAGGTACAATTGAACCGCGCAAGAATATTGATGCCTTGGTTAATTGCTTCTTTAAGCTAAAAAGCAGAAATATATTTAAAGGAAAATTGGTTCTGGCCGGGGCGAGAGGCTGGGATTATGAAGATATATTCAACAAGATTAAAAAAAGTGAGTATAAAAAAGATGTTATATTTACCGGATATGTACCTGAAGAAGAACTGCCATTTTTGTTCAACGGGGCTTTACTTTTTATCTATCCCTCAATGTACGAGGGATTTGGTATACCTCCTTTAGAAGCTATTGCTTGTGGAGTACCTACTATCACATCTAGTGTTTCTTCATTGCCTGAGGTGGTTGGCAAAGCAGCTGTTTTAATAGATCCGAAAAACAGTGAAGATATATATAATTCTCTAGCTGGTTTAATAAACAACAGTAAAAGAAGAAAGAGCCTGAGTAAAATGGGAATAGAGAGGGCCTCTCATTTTTCATGGGAAAAAACAGCCAAGCAGACACTAGAGGTTTATCATTCAAAAAAATGAACGAAAAAATAGCTATCGCGGTGATTAACTATAATACAAAAGAACATTTAAAACAGTGCCTTGAATCAATTATTGAACAAGGGGAAAAAGCTGATATTTATGTAGTTGACAATGCTTCAATTGATGGAAGCCAGGAGATGATTAAAAAAGAATTTCCGGAAATAAAGTTAATTGAGAACAGAAAAAACTTAGGATATAGCCGGGCGGCCAATCTGGTATTAAAAAAAATAAAAGAGGGATATATATTTATCTTAAATAGCGATACCAAATTAGAGTCAGGCTGTCTTTTGAAGCTTTCCAATTTTATGGAAAAAGAAGACTCGGTTGGAAGCTGTGGACCTAAAATAATTAATACTGATGGCACAATTCAGGATTCACGCCGGCATTTTCCCTCATTTATTGATGCAACTTTTCACGCTTTTATCGGAAACTTGTTTCCGGGTAACCCTTTCTCGAGAAGGTATAAAATGATGGATGCTGATCATGAAAAGAGTTATTTAGTAGATTGGGTTTCAGGTGCTGCAATCTTTATAAGGGCTAAAGCTGCTCAGGATATAGGGTATTTCGATGAAAGATATTTTATGTTTGTAGAAGACACAGATTTTTGCTACCGGCTCTGGCAAAAAAGGTGGAAGGTTTATTACTTCCCTGATGCTATTGTGGTTCATCACATCGGGAAAAGCACTAGCCAAAAACCTATTAAAAATATAATCGAGCACCAAAAGAGTATATGGCGTTTTTATCTAAAACATAAAAAAAGATTAACTGAACGGATTATTTTGCCAATTATATGGATGGGCCTTATATTAAGAGCCTTTTTTTTAGTTTGTACAAAATTTATAGCGGTTCTCTTGTCAAGAAATAAAAAAATATGATTGAGATAGCCGAGCTAGATACATTAATATACATGGTGCTTCTAATTCATTTGTAAAGGGCGTAGAATATTATAAAGTTTTAAGTTCATAAATATTATTACTAGTGGAACAATTAGTTTAGGTAAACTATAACCGAATCATAAAAATATAATTTTATTTTTTGCTGTTGGCATATAGTTGCCATTTGTCTTAATATTTAATATTATCGTAATTTGTAAAAATAAAGAGTAAGAACGGATAAAAATGAAAATATGTGTAATTGGTGCAGGTTATGTAGGTTTAGTTACAGCAACTTGCTTTGCAGAACTCGGGCAGCAAGTAATCTGTGTAGATAGAATCGAAGAGAAGATAAATCAACTAAATGATGCCTCTTCGCCAATTTATGAGCCGGGCTTGGAAGAACTAATTGAAAAAAACTTGAAAGCCAGTCGTTTGAGTTTTAGCTCAAATCTGGAAGAAAGTATCAAGAATTCAGAGATAATCTATGTAGCAGTAGGAACTCCAATGGATTCGGATGGAAGTGTAAATCTAGATCAAATTCGTGAAGTTGTTGATCAGATAGCGAAATCCGCTCTCCCAGGTGCAATTATTGTCACTAAAAGTACTGTTCCGGTGGGTACTGGAGATTGGTTAATTGAAAAGATTAAGGAAAACCGCCCTGGCCAAAAGGACTTTGAATATGTTTCAAATCCTGAGTTTTTAAAAGAAGGTTCGGCAGTTAATGATTTTATGCAACCGGACAGGATTGTTATAGGCAGTGACAGGAGAGAGGTTGCTGAAATCATAAAAGACATATATGAACCATTGGATGCTCCAATAATTATTACAAATGTTAAGACTGCGGAATTAATTAAGTATGCTTCAAATGCTTTTTTAGCAACAAAAATATCCTTCATAAATGAAATTGCGAATTTATGTGATGAAGTTGGCAGTGATGTAAACGAAGTTTCAAAAGGAATGGGATTTGACCCACGAATCGGTCCACAATTTCTGCAGGCAGGAATAGGATATGGCGGTTCTTGTTTTCCGAAAGATATTGCTGGCCTTAAACAAATTGCGCGAGATGTAGGTTATCATTTTCAACTGCTGACATCTGTTATTGAAGTAAATAATCTGCAGGTTGGGCGCTTTCTGAAAAAAGTTGAAAATAATGTTGGTAAGTTGAACGGAAAGAAGATTGGAGTTCTTGGACTAGCCTTCAAACCTAATACTAATGATATGCGCCAGGCTCCTTCTATTCCGATAATAAAAAAATTAGTCAAAGACGGTGCTTTTATAGCAGCGTATGATCCAGCCGTGGGGGAAGAAGCAGCTCCTCTTTTACCGAAGATTGAGTATTGTAGTGATGTATATGAAGCTTGTCGAGATGCTGAAGCCATATTAATTATTACCGATTGGGATGAATTTAGGTCATTTGACTTAAATAAAGTTAAAAGCATAATGAAGAAGCCGGTCATAATTGATGGAAGAAATATTTTTGAACCAGCAGAAATGAAGAAAAAAGGATTTATATACGATTGTATTGGCCGTTGTATTGATTAGGTGGCAGCTTGTCTGATAATAACGTAGAAAATAAGAAACTGGATAAATTAAATATGCTTGATGATCTTTTGAATTTTCCGAATCAACTTTCAAATGCATTAGCTATTTCCAGTGAAATCAACTTAGATCTAGGATTATCAAAACCAGTATCATTTTTAGTAATTGGAATGGGCGGTTCGGGTATTGGTGGTGAAATAGCCCAAACTATATCTAATTACCAGAACGGTCCGCAGATATTAATTTCGAAGGATTATAAAATACCGAATTATATAAATAAAAACACTGTAGTTGTGGCCGTAAGTTATTCCGGGAATACTGAGGAGACATTAAACGCCGTAAACATTGCGGTTAAAAATGGGTGTAATCCTATCTGCATAACAAGTGGGGGAGAACTTGGGAAAATTGCCAAAAATAAAAACTTTCCTCTAGTAAAAGTACCTGAAGGATTACAACCAAGGGTTGCTTTGGGTTATTTATCAGTACCTATCCTGGCTGCTTTTAAAGATAATGGTTTTGATATTAATCTGGAAAGAACTATTGGTGAAGCTGTAGCCATTACCTCTGAATCGGTGGAACAATTCAAGCCTGAAAATGATGATGAAAATAATCCAGCTAAGAAAATAGCCAGAGCTCTATATAAAAAGATTCCAATAATCTATGGAACCTCAGGTATTGGTGAGGTAGCTGCCAGGCGCTGGAAATGCCAGATTAATGAAAATTCAAATAGCCCTGCTTTTTACAGTGTATTTCCAGAACTTGACCATAATGAGATAAATGGATGGGACCTTGTCAAAGATATGGTTGTTGATTTCAGTTTGATAATTCTTTCCGATAAAGAAGATCATCCTAGAATTAAAAAGAGAGTGGCTTTGACTACTGATATCTTAAGAGATTATTTTGCAGATGTAGAAGAAATTTCCTCTAAAGGTATATCGGTTCTAGCTAGAATTTTTTCCCTGATTATTCTAGGAGATTTTATTTCGTATTATCTAGCCATTCTAAATGGAGTAGATCCGACGATTATTGAAAAGATAGAAAGTCTAAAAACACAACTTATTTCTTGATATGGATGTAAAAAAGCAGTTGTTCAGACAAATTCTGGAAGCAAAGAATGTTATTTTAGGAAAGACTAATCTGAAACCCAGTATGGCTATTATCTTGGGAACAGGTTTAGGCAATGTTGCTGATTTTATCGAAGAAGATGTGATCATACCATATACAGAGATACCTCATTTTCCAACTTCAATAACTAAAGGGCATGAGGGAAATCTTTTATTAGGCAAATATAAAAAACATGATATTGTAGTTATGAAGGGGCGTTTTCATTTATATGAAGGATACACATCTCGCGGTATTGCTTTGCCCATACAAGTTTTAAGCTCATTAGGGATTAAATATTTAATAATCACTAACTCTGCTGGAAGCATAAATTTAAAACATGAAGTCGGCAGCTTTATGTTGATAAAAGACCAAATCAATCTAACTGGTGAGAATCCACTTCTTGGGCCTAATTTAGAAAGGCTTGGCCCCCGTTTTCCAAATATGGTAGGAGTATATGATCCTGAGTTAAGAAAGAAAGCTTTAGAATTTAGTAAGAAAAATAAAATCGATCTCTGGGAAGGTGTTTATGCTGGACTTAAAGGCCCGAGCTTTGAAACACCAGCCGAGATAAATTTTTTAAGGAAGATTGGGGCGGATGCTGTTGGAATGTCTACTGTCCTGGAAGTTATTGCTGGTCGTCATGTTGGAATAAGAATAATTGGTATTTCCTGCATAACTAACATCGCAGCTGCTGATAAACATAATGTAATTCACGATGAGGTGATTAAAGCTGCTGAAGAAAATAGTAATATTCTTAAAAAAATAATTATCGGAGTCATAGACAAGATAAAATCTGAATAAAAAAGGAGCCGGAATATGGAATTTGACATCAAAGATATTAATTTAGCTGAAAAAGGAAGATTAAGAATAGAGTGGGCTAACGAAAATATGCCTGTTGTTAAAAGAATAAGGGAACAGTTTAGCAATAAACAACCATTAAAAGGACTTCGCCTTTCAGCTTGTCTGCATGTCACTTCGGAGACGGCTAATTTAATGAGAACATTGAAGGCAGGAGGGGCTGAAGTTTCCTTGTGTGCTTCCAATCCTTTAAGTACTCAGGATGATGTAGCGGCATCACTGGTAAATGATTATGAGATACCAGTATATGCAATAAAAGGGGAAGATAAGGATACTTATTATCAACATATTAACCAAGCTTTAGATAGTAAACCCCAGATTACAATGGATGATGGAGCTGACTTGATATCGACTATACATTCTGAAAGAAAAGAGCAAGCGGGAGAAATTATTGGAGGGACAGAAGAAACAACAACCGGGGTAATACGACTAAAAAGCATGGCTGAGCAGGGTGTTTTAATGTATCCAATTATAGCTGTTAATGATGCTGACACTAAGCATCTCTTCGACAATAGATATGGTACCGGCCAAAGTACGATTGACGGAATCCTAAGGGCTACAAATATATTATTTGCCGGTTTAACTGTTGCTGTTGCTGGATATGGTTGGTGCAGCCGAGGAATTGCTATGCGGGCTGAAGGACTCGGGGCTAATGTTATTATACTTGAAGTTGATCCTCTCAGAGCCCTAGAGGCGGTAATGGATGGATACAGGGTTATGCCAGTAGCTGAAGTTGTGGAACAAGCTGACGTAATTATTACAGCTACAGGAGATATTCATATAATTCGAAGAGAGCACTATGAAAAAATGAAAGACGGAGTAATTCTAGCAAATTCTGGACATTTCAATGTAGAGATAGACATCCCGGCTCTTGAAGAAATAAGCGTTTCCAAAAGACAGATAAGGGAATTTGTAACCGAATATAAGTTAAAAAATGGTAATAGAATCAATCTGCTGGCAGATGGGAGATTGGTCAATCTGGCTGCTGCTGAAGGCCATCCAGCCATGGTAATGGATATGAGTTTTGCTAATCAGGCCATGGCTGCTAAATATATGTCCGAAAATTCGGATAAACTGGAGAAAAAAGTCTACTCGGTTCCCAAAGAGATAGATAATGAAATCGCAAGATTAAAACTTGATTCAATGAATATAAAGATTGACCCTTTAACTGAAGAGCAAAAAAAATATTTAGAATCGTGGGAAATGGGTACCTAGGGTTGGTTAAAAGAAAAGAGATCATAGTTCCCTGAGATTTAATTAGAATGATGATTATTCTATATGTATATATTTTAAATATTCAGTTTGCGATTAGAGTTTAAAATAACCTATCTTCTATAATATGGCTATTGCCTATGATGGTTAATTACGGGATTAAAACTACTTTTAAACATTTATCTGCCTCAGCTGCAATTTTAAAACCTTTGCCAGCTTGGTCAAGGCTAAAACGGTGGGTAATCATCTTTTTGGCATCGATAGTTTTTGATTTAAGAAGTTTCAATGATTCCTTTAGGTCAATAGGGGCTGCTCCATAAGAGGTTGCCAAAGTAATCTCTTTTCGCCAAAAATCATTTAAGGGTATTGTTGGATCTTTCCCTGGTTCAGGAACTGCAAAAAATAATATTATTCCGCCTCTTTCCACTGAATAAATGGCCTGTTTAGCAGCTTTTAACGAACCGGCACAGACAATTACTCTGTCAACTAATCTTCCTGCATTTGCAGCTTTAATTTTTGGTACAATTTCTTCGTTAGCTGTAATAGCCAGGTCGGCTCCGAATTCATTAGCTTTACTCAAACGGAATTCTTTTATATCAGTAGCGAAAATAGGGCTTGCACCTTTTGCTTTTGCCAATTGAAGATGCAGAAGCCCTGAAACTCCGCTTCCAATAATTAAAACACTACAATTTTTATTTATTTTTGCTATTCTCTGCCCTCTGACTGCACAAGCTAATGGTTCTATTAAAGTTCCTTCTTCATAACTCATTTCATTAGGAAGGAGATAGACCCCTTTTTTTACGTTGATTTTAGGTATCCGAATATATTCGGCAAAACCCCCTGGAAAGTAGTTAGTCTTATGAAGAGTTTCACAAGCTGTCTGATGGCCCTGCAGGCAAAAATGGCATTCTTCACAGGGAACGTGGTGGGAAACAAATACTCTATCCCCGGCTTTGTATTTTTCCTCACCAATGCCAACATCGATTATTTGGCCACTTATCTCATGTCCTAAAACAAGCGGGGCTCTCTTGATTCTGTACCATTCCATGACATCACTTCCGCAAATCCCGCTTGCTTTAACTTTTACCAAAAGTTCACCGTCTTTTATTTTTGGTTTTTCCATTTCTTCCAATCGTACATCATGATTGTTGTAATACATGGCAACTTTCATTAATTAACCTCTTAAAATAGAAGATAATGCATTGAATTTTTCGATGATTATTTCTCTGATTTTAAAGAATTATAAAATTCATAAGCTTCTTCGACTGAAGCTTTTTCATGTACAACTTTTCTGACAGCTTGAATCATTGCCACAGGAGATTCTGATTGGAAAATATTTCTTCCCATATCAACACCGACAGCTCCAGCCTGTACTGCATTAAAAGCCAGCTCTAGTGCTTCTTTTTCCGGTATTTTTTTCCCACCGGCAATGACTAACGGCACAGGAGTATTTTGGACGACTTTTTTAAAATCTTCACAATAATAAGTTTTAACAAAATTTGCACCTATTTCAGCAGCGATACGGCAAGCTAGGCCTATATATCGGGCATCCCTTGCCATATCTTTGCCAACAGCTGTAACTGCTAGAACAGGTATTCCGTATCTCTGGCCTTTATCTACCAGCCTGGCCAGGTTTATCAAGGTCTGGTGCTCATATTCAGAGCCGATGTAGATTGATAAGGCTAAACCTGCAACATTTAGCCTGATAGCATCTTCAATGGCAACGGTTATGCCTTCATTGGAAAGGTCTTTACATATAATACTATTGCCTCCTGATACTCTTAAAACAATAGGAATGTCATATTCCGGATTTATGCAAGTTCTCAGGACACCCCGTGTAGGCATAAGCGTATCAGCGTAAGGCAAGAGAGGCGTGATCATTTTTTCCGGTTCCTCCAAACCGGTTGTCGGGCCTAAGAAATACCCATGGTCAACAGCTAACATAACTGTTTTACCTGTATCAGGTTTAATTATTTTAGATAATCTGTTTTTTAATCCCCAATCCATAAATCACACTCTCCAGTCAGTTTTTTTGTTTTATTATAACGATTTTTATTGCAGATTATAAAAGTTTTTAAATATTTAAAGTTTACTTTCAAGATAATACTAGTTAAATAAATTTATTCCTGTAAAATATAAGAACAAATGTTTAAAAGAATCGGGCCTAATGTATATCTATCATTCCCCTTTTTGCTTTTAATATTTCTCTTAATCATGTCAACTGTTGTGTTAAAGCCTGTTTCCAAAACACAAGCTGAAAACAGTCAGGAAATAGATTATTTAAAGCTGGGTTACTTTGATCCTTATTTTAATATTTATGGCCAGACTAATTTTAATGATTTAGTTGCTAATCTAGACTACTCATATAACAAGGCTTTTGCCGGGACCAATAACTCTGAAGTGGCCAGGGCACTAGCTCAAACTTCCTTAAACCATGTGGTTCGATATAAGTATATGAATGGGAGTGATTATGATCTTCAAAAAGCGATATATTTGATTGACTCTCTTGCTAATACTCATGATTACTGGGATTATGAGAATTTAAAAAAGAATGGGTGGGGAATTAGAAACAATACGAGAAACTGGACAGCAATTGTAGCTTCCTATAATCTTGGGCTGGCTGCCTGGTTGGTGTGGGATGATTTAAACACTGAACAACAAAAGGAAATCCTGCAAATATTAAAAAAGGATTTAAACACATTTATCATCGATGACGAGGAAGGACTTTACAAGGTAGGCTCATCAAAAATTAAAGACGGAAGTGATCATTTCCCAGACTTCATCGGTGGTAAAGAAATAAATGAGGAGAACTTTAAATATTTTATTGATGCCCTAAATTTTCCATATACTTATCCTAAATCTGGGTACTGGCAGGATACAAAAGCAGAGGAGCATGCTGTTCAAGCCAGTTTTCTTTCTTTAATTGATAATATGTTCAAGAAAGATAGTATATTTACTGAGAATGATCCTTTATATTTAAGGATACAACAATCTTATAACTCACTGCGTGAAGCGGTAGAACTTTTTGGCTTTCATTCTATTACCAATCAACAACAAGGTATTGATATTACAAATACAACGACCGTAACATATTCTTATCCATATGCTCACTCTGCCTGGGAAGGGGAAAAAGGTATAATATCTGATGCCATAAACACTGAACAAATCCGTGTGACGTTCAATTCGACAGATGAGGTATCTACCTCAATCTCTCCATATAGTTCAAAAATATTATTCTCTTCTTCTCGGGATAACAATAATGATATCTATATTAAGAGATTAAATGGCAAGGAAGTCCGCTTAACCAACAGCGACTCCAGCGAAACAGAACCAAGCTGGTCTCCTGATGGCTCAATGATAACCTTTGTCTCCAACCGGGACGGCAACGAAGAAATATATGTCATGAAAAGCAACGGTACAGACCAGGTCCGCTTAACCAACAGCGACTCTAGCGAAACAGAACCAAGCTGGTCTCCTGATGGCTCAATAATTATGTTTTCTTCAGATAGAGAGGAAAATAACGAAATTTATCTATTATCGAAAAGAGAAGCTTTTGGAAGGAACAAGGATGGTGATTTAATTTGGACAAGGACGGTCTTTAATAACTATAGTTTGAATGCTCACTATTATAGCCCTAATCTGACTTATAGCTTAGCTACCTTGGGTCATCTTAGCAATGCTGCTTTTTTCTATAAATTGGCAACTGAAAATGCTTCAAATGAGGCAATCCCAGAACAGATAACTCATCATACTATCGATTTGTGGTTAGATGCCCGTAACCATATAAATACCCCTCAGGTTATTCCAAATTATATAAATAGTCAGTCACCTTATTATTATGAATGGAAAAGAGGGACTGTTGATTATTACAATAATGATGATTGGAAAGCTAATGCCTATTGGTTTACTGACGCCATAATTGGGACAAGATTATTTTTTATGGACCCTTTATTTTCTATCGGAAAAGATATCAGTCAGATAAAATCTGAATTAGAGTCTTTTGAGACAACTATGTTAGCCAATAAAGCAAATCTAGCCACGACTAATGCTAGCTCTTATCCGATATATCCGCATACATCAAAGCAGCCAATTTCTTCATTAAGTGGGGTGATGTTAAATAGAATACCATTCTATAAAAATTATGGTGACCCTGGGTTTGACTGGCTTATTAACAGCAGGTCTTCATGGTCTTTTGCTTATCTATATTTAAAGGAGAAAGAGGAAGAGTTATCACTGGAACCAGTGGAAGTACAAGAAGATCATTTACTAATCACTCCTAAATACATTTTTCTGCCTAATATTACCAAAGATTATTTCCACTGGACTATTCCCTTTATTGTTCAGAACTTAGATTCTGACAATCATGCCAATGTTCGCATTAAATTTTATAATCGAGACAATGGGAAACTTTTAGGAATTACTAATGCCTTTATCGCGCCCGGTGCTTCTGCTTCGTTTAACCCGAAAAAATATCCTTTTTTGCCTACGGGATTTAAAGGCAGCGTAAAAATTGAATCAATTAATGGCGTGCAAATAGCCGCAATCGCTAATTGCCATAACTTAAAAAGTGACACGGCTCAGTCTATGAGTTACCGCGGTTTTCTGGAAGGAGACAGAAAATTATTTTTTCCCAATATAACAAAGAAATATTATAAATGGACAACAACTTTCTCTGTTCAGAATATATCTGATGAAGAGGCGGAGATAGTTATAAAATTTATAAAAAAAGGTCAAAATTCACCGTCATTAATGATAAATGAAAGCATAAAACCATATTCATCAAAGGGAATAAATCCTGGCAATTATTCAGAACTGGAAAATGGCTGGCAAGGATCAGTAATTGTTGAATCCTTAAATGATAAAGAGATTATCGGGGTTGTTAACCAACATCACGAACTCGGAGGAGCAATGTCCTACCGGGGGATGTTTGCCAAAGAAGCTTCCAGTAATGTATATCTTCCTAATATTACAAAACAATATTTTAAATGGACAACACCTTTTATTATTCAAAACATTGATGAGGAAGAAGCAATTGTCACTGTGAAGTTTTATGACAATGACCAAGATGAGACATATTTTATAAAGGATATGAAAATCAAACCAGGAACAGCTTTGGGGATTAATCCCGATATAATTGATAAATTATCATCCAATTGGCAGGGATCAGTAGAAGTTACTGCCAATAATGGTAAGAAAATAATTGGCGTAGTAAATCAACATAATTTAAACGGGATTACAATGAGTTATAACGGGACAAATGAAGGCGGCTTATTTAATTATCTGCCAAATATAAATACTAGAAACTCTAACTGGTCTTCAACATTTTCAATAAAAAATTTGAGTATGAATAATATTGAAGTATCAATAAATTTTTTAAATAAAAATGGTAATAATAGTATTGAAACCTTACAGTTCGAGATTGCGCCAAAAGCAATGATTGGCATCAATACAAAAAAATATATACCGGAAGGATTCAAGGGGTCAGTAGTTATATTGTCTGGCCAAGGAGATATCTATACAACTGTTAATCAACAACGGGAACAACGGGATATAATAAACGATGGAATGAGTTATGATAGTTACTTTATTAAATAAAACAAGTCTTTATATGGAAGACAAGCCTGTCAAGAAAGGTTACTAATTCAAAAACATCTATTACAATCTGTAATCTATATAAGCTAGAAGTTTGATAGAAGTTTGAGATCATTCCCTGATATAGCACAAAAGTCAAATATATTCTTAGTTATTGTAGGCAAATAGACAAAAATTTTGTGAAACAGGACACCAGAGAAGAAATCTAAGATATTATTAAAAGAAGCTAAAAGATTAAGAAATATATTGAATCATTTTGTCAAGACCAATTTAATATAAACAGCCAACCACAAAATGCTAAATTATTAAAAGAATCAATGCGGATAAAGAAAAAACTTAGTTTTCTGGATCTCATTTATTTTGAAATGGGGATGTAGCTCAGATGGCAGAGCAACTGTATTAAAAAAAGTGTTCATTCTTTTATTTTATAATTCTTTATATAGCTTTCTTTTTTCTTTTAAAAATAGCAAAAATTTAATATTTACAAAATTTAAACATTTATTTTAAAATATAGGTTAATTGTATATATTATTTGTGGGTATGGGTCCTGACTCTGTATTTGGGTTATTATGAGTCTGGTCAGCCAATAATGAAACCACCAAAATATTTTGGTTGGTTATAATATTTAAAAATATATCTAGGTGATAAGTTTTAGAAGTAATAAATAACACTAGAATTAGTTTAGGATGGAATTCATTGCATGAAATATGCTTTATAATATTAAATATCATTTTTAATAGAGTTTGGTAATGAAGAACAAAAAGGATAAATCAAAGGAAAATAATAGATCTCTTAGAAAAGTTGAAAATGAACTTGAATTTGCTAATCGATTTCTTGAGATTGCTAACCGTCATGTAAGAGCAGAAGCTCTGCTCGATGAATTTATTGTTGAAATTCAAAACTTCACTGGGTGTGAAGCTCTTGGAATACGTCTTTTAGATGAGGATGGGAGCATTCCTTACCAAGCCTATAAAGGTTTCAAAAAACAATTCTATGATTCAGAAAGTCCCCTTTCAATCAAATCAGACCAATGTATGTGTATCAATGTTGTCAAAGGTGATTTTGATCCTAGAAAATCATTCTATACAAAATATGGCTCTTTTTATATGAATGGAACTACTAAATTCCTGGCCACGGTTTCGGAAGAAGAGAAGGGAAAAACTCGCAATGTCTGTAACCAAGTTGGCTATGAATCTGTGGCTCTGATTCCAATATCTGTAAGTAATTACATTATTGGCTTAATTCATATCGCTGACTCTCGCGAAAACAATGTACCTTTAAAGAAAGTTGAGGTAATTGAAAAAATAGCAATGCAACTTGGTACAGCGATTAAGAGGGTTTGGGCTGAGGAGAATCTTATAAAAGCGCATGATGAATTAGATGAAAAAGTAAAAGAAAGAACATTTGAGCTAGAAGCAGCAAATAAGCGACTTAAAGAAGAGATTTCCGAGCGTAAAAAAATAGAAAAAGATATTATTATTAATCAGCGAAAGCTTCGAACTATGTCTTCACAATTGGCCTTAGCAGAGGAAAGAGAGCGGCACAATATTGCTTCAGAGTTACATGATAGCGTAGGCCAGATGTTAGCTATTCTCAAGGTTAATATTAAAGAAACACAAATGATGATGAAATCAAAAGAATTTTATGAACAATCACATAAAATTATCGAAATTATCGACCAATTGATAATAGAAACACGTACTTTAGTTTTTAATCTGGGATCTCCTGTTCTTTATACGCTAGGTTTTGAAGCAGCTGTAGAACAATTTACTGAAAGAATTTGCACACAAAATCAATTAGACTTTAAATTTGAGAAAGATGAAAAGCCAAAAAATTTGGACCAAGATTTAAGTTTTTTACTATATAAAGCAGTACGCGAGTTACTTGTTAATATCGTCAAACATGCTCAGGCAAAAAATGTAAAAGTTACTATTAAAAAGAAAAACGACAAAATTTGGGTGAGAGTTGCAGATGATGGTGTTGGATTTGATTATTCAAAAATAGATTTTAGTGATAATAAAACTAATAATTTTGGGCTTTTTAGTATTAGGGAACGATTAGATTGTATTGATGGACAAATTGAAGTTAAATCCGGAAAAGATTGCGGAACAGAAGTTAAACTGATAGTTCCTCTACAGATTAGTCAATAGAATTAAAGATTTTAAACTTTTTGTACGTTAACTAACTAAATTTGACTTAATCAAATCACTCAACTATATTCTTCCAAGCATATCTTTGCAGTTGCTGAAAAGTCATGAAGAATTTAAACTATTAACGTCTTAAGTCTTAAAGGCTATTTTGAGGTCTGACCCCGTTTCCCTACATGCAAACACCAATTCTTAATTCAATTGAATATGATTTTACTGTAATTAAAGCATTCGTTTATTGGATGTTTGCTATTATCTTACTAATAACTACCAAGGGATGCCTTGGATTCAAAAAAACAAATAATTGTTAATTTTATTTCTTTTCAGAGTATTAAAAACTCCCTCCAAAGGTGAATGCTTGAAATAATCTTCTTTTAAGTCACTGCCAGTTAGGATTAAATTATTTCAAAAATGGTACACAAGGTTATAAGTAATAATTTATATTATAAAATTTAGATTAACCCTTTTCTCTCAGATATTTAAATCTTCTAATGTAAATATCAATAAAAGGCAAGGTAAGTGGGCTTTTGTTTATTGGTACATCAAGCTAGGCGGTTCACCACCTATAAATATATCTTATGTCTTAGCAATTTAGAGTAACTTTTAATTAGATTTACGCTAATAACTAATTATAGCAAGGTAAATATACAAAAATTATTGATTTGAGAATTGTATTAAAATTCTTAAATAAAAGAAGTTATAAGAATCTGTTATTATATAAGAAATTGCAGTTACGAGGGAAGGATGAGGTTAGAATCTTTATAAAGCATTTCTCCTTCAAGTTTTTTCTAGTAGTAATGATTTTATTGTATTTTTTCGCTCCTTCGGCAAGTGCCTCAGCAAAAATTATTTCCGGTACAGTCCATGGCCAAAATAACCAACATATAAATGTGCGAGTTAATGTTATTTTTTATAACCGCAGCCATGCAGTAATTGAAAACAAAAACATATTTATTAACGAACAAATTGATCCAGCTGGTGTTGTCAATGGAACCCGAGGTACTACTCATCATTGGGAAGCAGTAGCTCCAGATGATACTTATTACGCTAATGTTTTCGTCTATCCCTGGAACGGAAAGAGTTATGGAGGTCAGAGTGGTTACTATAGTTGTGCTTTTTGGGGAGTGGTGGTCAACATGCCTCAAAAATTAAACGGTATCAATCTGAAACTTCCGCTTCGAAGAAACACAGGCGGCTTGAACGGATATGTTTTTCAAAATGGCCGCCGTTTAGAAGGAGCTAGGGTTATAGCTGTTAGTGAACAATTACACGGTATACCGAAAAATCTGAGCACGATAAGTATGGCCGGTTTTGGGGAAACAACCACTAGTAAAAACGGCTATTATAAGATTACTGGATTAACTCCATCCAGCTTACAAGGAAATAAGAAATACAAAATAATAGTGATTTACAACAAAGAGATAATCAACGGACCCGCAAGCCAAGGATGGGTCTATCCAGATCTACCGAGAGGAAAAATCAGTGTAACGAGATCAATAAAGAGAAATAGTGTTGGTGTAAAAAAATCAAAAATCACCGGAGCTGTAAATTTATATAGCAAATATTTTTCTGGAAGTATTCATGGCAAAGATTTGAAACATCTCAATGTTTTAGTTGGTATTGATTTGCTGGATAAAAATAAAAAACCGATACTATTTAATGGAAAACCTAAAAGGAAACGGGGATATTCAGCCTATATCTGGATTAATAGTCAGATTAATACCAAAGGTGTAGCGAATAATACATATGGCACGACTCATCATTTCGAGATGGAATATTTACCAGAAAATGCTAATACTGTGTGGGTTGAAGTTTATCCAAAAAATGAGGATTGTGTAACTACACTTACTTATTATTGTAGGGCGATTTGGCATAATATTCAATTACATCGAAGAGGCAATCCGAATATTAATATTCGTTTATCATTAAATAAAGCGGGGAAGACAGGTGGATTTCAAGGCTATATTAAGAGTACTGATGGAAGACCTTTAGAAGGTGTTGTACTATCTGCCTTTAGCATGGCCAGTCCGACATGGCAGAATAATCCGAGTGTTTGCAGTTATGCCGGTTTGGGTTTTGATCCGATAAAATCTAGGTCAAATGGTTATTATAGAATTGATGCCTTGAGTTATACTCCTGAAAACACGTTGTATAAAATATATGCTTTGGACAAAGGTAGAATTATTGTAAGATATGTCAATTTAAGACCGTCAAAAGTATACGGTGCCGTAAATTTCTATTTTAAACCTTAGTTTAATTTTTTTTAGTTTGAATCTAAAAAATCTTATTCATCTTTAATGCAGGCTATAACGGATAATACCACATTTTTTTAAATAAGTTAGAATTGAAAAACGGTAACAAGATGTTAAAATATAGAAATTTTGCCGGGGGAAAGATTGAGAACTATAGAATGGATATATAAAACGGGGTCAGACCTCAAAATAGCCTTTAAGCAGGTTTTTTATTTTCTTATTTCTAAATTCTTGGACAGTGGACAGAGGACAGAGGACAGTAACTTTCTGTGAAAGTTGGTATCAGCTAGGGTTTTATATCACAGACAAATTAACATACACTATTTTAGAGATATGGATTTAAAAGTGCTGATAGAAGATACAGATGAGGTTTGACCCCGGTTTCTAGTTGTATATTTTGATTTAATCAAAATGTTATGTATTGCAACTACATCTAACTATCCATAACTATTCACAACCATCCATTACAATCCTTTACTACTCATAAGATTTAGATATTGGAAATTAGTATTTAATAATATGCAAACAGTCAAAAGAACATATCTGAATCTTTATGAACCCAAATGTCTAAAAAACCAAAAACCTATTTAGTATAGTTAAATAATATGCAGATAGATTTGATATAATTATGTTCATATAGGCTGTACATTATCTTCAAGGGGCTAGTAATAGATGTATAAAAGAAGTTTGTTATTTTGTTTCATTGTTATTTTTATTTTAATTATCAACATTCCGAACAGCCAGGCCGAAGTTTCATTAATACAACTGACAGACAATAACTTTCATGATTATCATCCACAGATAAATGAAAATAATTATGTTGTCTGGGTCAGTGAACATGGAGATGATAATGTTTTATTCTCATGGGATGGAAGAAAGATAAAGGAAGTAACTAGCATTAATTATTATGATTGTTTACAAATCAATAATAATAACTTTGTAGTTTGGCAAGGTTTTGATGGTAATGACTTTGAGATATTTCTCTATGATGGAGCTAATACATCTCAGATTACTGATAATGACTTTGATGATTTTCATCCTCAAATAAATAACAATAA
>CAYFWW010000049.1:0-38879 GCA_964346985.1 uncultured Actinomycetota bacterium | reverse complement strand
TCGAACTGATAACTTCTATTGCCATGGAAGAAGGCTTGCGCTTTGCTATTCGGGAAGGCGGACGAACAGTTGGAGCAGGCCGGATAACCAAGATTCTGGAATAAATGAGGAAGTAGGTTTTCTTGGAGGACCGAATGCAGACTCAAAAAATTAGAATACGGCTTAAAGCTTATGATCATGAAATAATCGATCAATCAGCTAAAAAAATTGTTGAAACGGCTGAAAGAACTGGAGCAATGATATCAGGCCCGATTCCCTTACCGACAGAGAGAAGCTTATATTGCGTTATCAGGTCTCCTCATGTAAATAAAGATTCACGTGAACATTTTGAAATGAGGACACATAAAAGGCTGATAGATATTTTGGAACCCACTCCAAAGACTGTAGATTCTTTAATGAGGCTTGATCTGCCAGCGGGAGTGGATATCGAGATTAAGCTGTAACATTTGTAAAAAGGTGGTTTAGCAATTGTCTAAAGGTATAATTGGCAAAAAAGTTGGAATGACTCAAATATTTGTTGACAGGGGACAGGCAATTCCCGTAACAGTTATAGAAGCAGGCCCTTGTTTTGTAACCCAGATTAAAGATGTTGAAAAAGATGGTTATCGCTCTGTTCAGCTAGGTTTTGGCAATGCCAGAGAGAATAAAACAACAAAAGCTCTTAAGAATCATTGCCGCAAGGCCCGCCAGAAACCAAAACGCTATTTTGCAGAAGTACCAATGGCTAAAAATGAATCATATGAGTTGGGTCAAAAGATTACGGTTGATATTTTTGAACCAGGTGAAATGACTGATGTCACCGGAATCTCAAAAGGGAAAGGATTTGCAGGAGTGGTAAAGAGACACGGATTTAGCGGAGGCCCGAAGACTCATGGTTCAAGATTGCATCGAGCTCCAGGCTCAATAGGTGCCTGTGCCACACCTTCAAGAGTGACCAAGGGCAAAAAAATGCCAGGACACATGGGCAGTAAGAGGATTACTGTTCATAACGTTAAAGTAGTAAAAGTTTTAGCTGGTTCAAATATTTTAGTCGTAAAAGGTCCTATTCCGGGAGCTAATGGAGGTTTGGTGTTGATTAAAGAAGCTAGAAGGACAAAGGTGAAATAGATTGTCTAAAGTAGATATAAAAGATATGAAAGGTAAAAAAATAAAAGAAGAAACCCTTCCGGAAGAAATCTTTGGCCAAAAGGTTAACGAGCAAGTATTAGCACAGGTAATTAGGTCTCAAGTTAACTCTAGAAGGAGCGGAACAGCTTCAACCAAAGGACGCAGTGATGTAACCGGAGGTGGGGCCAAGCCATGGCGCCAGAAAGGTACGGGAAGAGCAAGAGCCGGAACTATCCGTTCGCCTTTATGGGTAGGCGGGGGTATTGTCTTTGGTCCTAAACCAAGGGATTATGGTTTTAAGGTACCAAAAAAAATGAAGTTTAAAGCCATAATTTCGGCGCTTTCAGCAAAAGCTCAAGCTGGTGAGTTGTTAATAATAGATAAAATTGATATGAAAAAACCTAAAACGAAAACTATTGAGAATATGTTTAAGAAATGGAAGATTGATAATAAAGTAACCCAGGTTGTACCTGACGAAGGTGAAGTGATAATCAAATCAGTTCGCAATATACCCAAGGCCAAAGCTATAAAATTTTCTCAACTTAATCCATACGATATTTTAGATAACAACTTGTTAATTTTAACTAAAGAATCTTACCAGAAGATTAAGGAGGTCTACAGTTAGCCATGCACTCTCGTGATGTGATAATAAAACCAGTTATCTCAGAGAAAAGTTATAAGTTGATTGAAGATAATAGATATACTTTTAAAGTGGCTAAAAGTTCAACAAAATCACAGATTAAATCGGCAATTGAGGACATCTTTAATGTTTCTGTAATCAAAGTGAACACGATGAACAATACCGGAAAGATAAAAAAACAGGGTTGGACATCAGGCCGGACACCTAATTACAAGAAAGCAATAGTAACTTTAAAAGAAGGAGATAAAATAGAATTTTTTGAAACGTAAGCTTATAAAATTTCTCCGGAGTTACTTTACAGTTTTTAAGCTAGTTTTTAATAAATTTGTTAAGGAGTTTTTATGGGAGTTAAAAAATTTAAACCTACATCGCCAGGAAGAAGATTTGCAACAGTATCAGATTTTGCTGAGGTTACTAAAGATAAGCCTGAAAAGAAGCTGTCTAAACCATTAAAGCGAAGTTCAGGTAGGAACATTCATGGAAGGATTACTACTCGCCATAAAGGCAGACGCCATAAAAGAAAGTACAGGGTAATTGATTTTAAGAGAAACAAAGATAATATACCGGCAAAAGTATCTTCTATAGAATATGATCCTAATAGGTCTTCATATATTGCATTGCTACATTATAAAGATGGAGATAAAAGATACATTATTGCTCCTTTAGACATTAAAACAGGAGATGTAGTCATTTCAGGAGACAAAGTTGACATTAAGAAAGGTAATTGCATGCCAATTAGGAATATTCCTCTCGGCACAATTATTCATAATATTGAACTTCAACCTAAAAAGGGTGGACAGCTAGCTAGATCAGCTGGTTCATACTCTCAAATAGTGGCTAAAGAAGGGAATTATGCCCATTTGAAAATGCCGTCCGGTGAGATAAGAATGGTTCATCTGGATTGCCGAGGAACAATCGGGCAAGTTAGCAATACCGAGCATGAAATTTTATCAATCGGAAAAGCCGGAAGAAATCGATGGTTAGGCAAGCGCCCTTCTGTCAGGGGAACGGTTATGAATCCAGTTGACCACCCACATGGTGGCGGGGAAGGGAAAGCTTCCTCGGGCAGGCATCCGGTTACACCTTGGGGAAAGCCAACTCTTGGCTACCGGACAAGGAAGAAGAAACAATCTGATAAATACATTGTCAGGAAAAGTAGGAAGTAAGTTTATATGAGATTGAAGGTGGAATTACTGTGGGAAGATCATTAAAAAAAGGCCCATTTGTTGAACCGAAATTATTAAAGATTATCAAAAGAATGAATCGTAAAAACGAAAGAAAAGTAATCAGGACCTGGTCAAGAAGTTCAACAATATATCCTGAGATGGTTGGACATACTATCGCTGTCCATGACGGGCGAAAACATGTACCAATTTATATAACCGAAGACATGGTAGGACATAAATTAGGAGAATTTGCTCCAACCCGTACTTTTAGAGGGCACGCAGGATCAGAGAAAACATCCACCATACAATAGATTTTTTAGGAGAAAGACTATGGAAGCAAGGGCAGAGGCAAAATATATACGGACATCACCGAGAAAAGTTAGGCAGGTAATAGATTTAATTAGAAATAAAGATCTTAATGATGCACTTGTAATTTTAAAGTTTAACGCTAAAGCTAGCGCCGCAGATGTTTTAAAGGTAGTTGAATCAGCTGCCAGCAATGCCGAGAGGAACCATGACATGATTAGGGATAATCTATATATTGCGGAGACATTTGTAAACGAGGGCCCGACTTTAAAGCGCTTTCGTCATAGAGCTATGGGAAGAGCAAGTAGAATCCGCAAGAGAACCTGTCATATTACTGTCGTTTTAAAAGAACATGAGGAGGAATAATTTTGGGTCAGAAAGTCAATCCGGTCGGTCTAAGAATAGGTATTCATGAAAATTGGCGGTCTCGCTGGTATTCCAATAAAGAATATTCAGAGCTGCTGGAAGAAGATATCAGTATAAGAAGATATATTACAGATAAATTATCTAACGCTTATATCTCTAAAATAGAAATAGAGCGAACTGGTGATGCGGTTACTGTTGATATTCATACTGCCAGGCCGGGTATTGTAATAGGCCGCAAAGGTAAAGATGTTGATTCTTTAAAATCTGATCTTGAGAAGATTACGACCAAGCAAGTTCAAATAAATATCCAAGAAGTAACCCGTCCTGAACTCGACGCTACCTTAGTGGCCACAAATATTGCTGAACAATTAGCTGCCAGAATTGCTTTTAGGAGAGCTATGAAGCGAGCAATCTCTTCAGCTCTAAAGGCTGGGGCAAAAGGGATTAAAGTATCATGCTCGGGGCGGCTTGGTGGCGCAGAGATGGCCAGGACTGAATGGTATCGGGAAGGACGCGTACCATTACACACCTTACAAGCCAAGATTGACTATGGATTCGTTGAAGCTCATACAACCATGGGCCGAATAGGTGTCAAAGTTTGGATTTATAAAGGCAATGCTAAAGAAGAAGAGAAAGCACAGCTTAGAGAGGATTCAACACTTACTGTTACTTCTCCTAAAGATAAAGCAAAAAAAATAGAAGAAACTGCTATACCGGAAAAGGTTAAAGATAAAGAAGAGGGCAAAAAAGTAGAAAAAGAAAAAGTAGAAAAAGAAAAGTTAGCGACAAAAGAAGAAACTGTTAAACAAAAAGAGGTCAAAGAAAAAGGAAAAGAAAAAGACGACCAAGCAGAAGAAGGCAAAGAAAAAAAGTTAGGAGCAAAGAAAAAAACCACCAAAAAAACAAAGACAGATAGAAAAAAAACTAAGAAAAGTGAGAAAAAGACTGTAAAAGCAGAAGAAAAAGGTATTACTGATAAGCCAAAGAAAAAGAAGACAAAAAAAACAGAAGCAAAAGAGACTAAAAGTAAGCCTAAAGACTCAAAGGAAACTAAAACAGCAGAAGAGCCCAAAAAAGAGAAGATTAAACCGGAACAAAAAGATAAAAATCAGAAAACCTTGGGTAAAACAGGAGAATCAGAAAACAAAGATTCTTCATTGGATAAGAAAGTAAACCAGGAAGAATCAGAAATAGATAATAATGATGGGGAGAGGGAAGAATAAATGTTAATGCCAAAGAGAGTAAAATACCGTAAAGAACAGAGGGGAAGAATGAGAGGTTATTCTAAAGGTGGAACCAAAGTTAGTTATGGTGATTTCGGTCTCCAAGCTCTTGAGCCATCATGGATTACTAATCGACAAATCGAAGCAGCCAGAATTGCTATGACCAGATATATTAAGAGAGGCGGGAAAGTTTGGATTAATATTTTTCCATCTAAACCAGTTACTGAAAAGCCAGCTGAAACCAGAATGGGCAGTGGCAAAGGTAATCCTGAACATTGGGTTGCTGTTGTAAAGCCAGGCCGGGTTATGTTTGAGCTGGCCGGGGTATCCGAAAAAATAGCCAGAGAAGCTTTTCGCCTTGCGGCTCATAAGCTGCCGATTAAGACAAGATTTATTTCAAGAGAAGAGTATGGTGGTGAAGGATAATGAAGATTGACGAAATAAAAATATTAAATGATACAGAACTCGAGGAGAAATATCAGGAAACAAAAGCCGAGCTTTTTAACCTTCGTTTCCAGCTGGCAACTGGACAGCTGGATAATTACAAAAGAATAAAGGAGACAAAGAAGATTATTGCCAGAATTCAAACTATAAGACGGCAGAGAGAACTTGAGAATAAATCCAATGAAAACAAAGCTGAAGTTAATTGATGGGAGAAATAATGACCAGAAATAAAAAATTTCAAACCGGAAAAGTTATAAGTGACAAGATGGATAAAACTGTTGTGGTGACTGTAGCCATGACCTATAAGCATCCTATCTATAAAAAGATTGTTAAGAAAACAAAAAAGTATAAAGCTCATGATGAAAAAAATGAATGCAGTATTGGTGATATTGTGAAATTAATTGAAATAAGGCCTTTAAGCAAAACTAAAAATTGGCGAGTTGCTGAGATTATTGAAAAGGCTAAGTAGTAGCAGATTGAACATCCGGGGGAAGTTATGATCCAGAAAGAATCTAGGTTAAAAGTGGCCGATAACACAGGGGCAAAAGAAATTCTCTGTATTTCTGTCTTAGGTGGCTCAAAAAGAAGATATGCAAGAACAGGAGATATAATTGTAGCTACTGTTAAGGAAGCTTTGCCTGACGGCACAGTTAAAAAAGGTGAAATTGTTAGAGCAGTAATAGTAAGAACTGCTAAGGAACAACGCCGTTCTGATGGTTCATATATTAAATTTGATGAAAATGCAGCGGTATTAATTACCGAAGCAAATAATCCTTTAGGAACTAGGATTTTTGGACCAGTAGCTAGAGAGCTACGTGATAAAAACTTTATGAAAATAGTTTCTTTAGCTCCTGAGGTACTTTAATAAGGGTGATAAATTTGTCAACAATAAATTTAAAAAAGGGAGATAAGGTTGAAGTAATTACCGGCAAAGACCGGGGTAAAAAAGGAAAAATTTTGAAGGTCTTACCAGAAAAAGAAAAAGTCATTATTGAAGGTATTAACCTTATTAAGAGACATACAAAACCGACTCAAAAATCTCCACAGGGGGGAATTGTGGAAAAAGAAGCAGCATTAAATGTTTCAAACATGATGCTGGTCTGCCCGAGTTGCGGCCATAAAACCAGGATTGGAAAAAGAATAAATAGCGATGGCCTAAAAGTCCGTTTTTGCAAGCAATGTGATCAAGCTATTGATAAAGCTTAAGGAGAGATTTTTTTGAATCAAGTGGCAAATAAAGAAAAACCTAGGATTAAGGTTAAAAATGAAAAAGAAGTAATTCCCGAACTTATGGATAAATTTAATTATAAAAATAAGTATGAAGTCCCAAAGTTAGAAAAAATAATTATAAATATTGGTATCGGGGAAGGTGCGCAGGACGCAAAAATAGTTGACGGAGCTATCCAGGACTTATCTGTTATTACTGGACAAAAACCAGTTGTTACAAGAGCCAAGAAGTCTATTGCTGGCTTTAAGATTCGAGCTGGAATGCCTGTTGGTGTAAAAGTGACTTTGAGAAGAGACAGGATGTATGAATTTTTTGACCGCCTTGTGAGTATTGCGCTTCCCAGAATTAGGGATTTTCGCGGGCTTTCATATAAATCTTTTGATGGGAATGGTAATTTTACAATAGGAGTAGATGAACAACTTATCTTTCCTGAAATTGATTATGACAAAATATATAAAGTAATAGGCATGGACATTACTATTGTGACCACAGCTAAAAATGACGATGAAGGGTATGCTCTTTTATCAAGTTTAGGTATGCCTTTTCGAGCGAGATAAGGAGGGTTTGTTTTGGCGAGAAAGGCGCTCATTGAAAAGCAAAGGAGCAAACAGAAATATAAAACAAGAAATTATAATCGCTGCGTAAGATGCGGTCGGCCTAGAGGTTATTTTCGGAAATTCGGACTTTGCCGAATCTGCCTTAGAGAATTAGCTCATAGGGGAGAAATTCCAGGCTTGACTAAATCAAGCTGGTAATAGATTTCAATAAGAATTATAAGGAGGATCTGTAAGATGAGCATGAATGATCCTATAGCGGATATGTTAACCAGGATAAGAAATGCAAATAAGATGAAGTTTGAAGAAGTAAGCATACCTTCTTCAAAAATCAAAGAGAGTATCGCCGTGATTCTAAAGAATGAAGGCTTTATTAATGATTTTGAGATAATAAAAGATAACTCACTTATGAATTTAAAAGTTTACTTAAAATATAAAGGCGAAGACAAGAAACAAGTAATTACCGGCATAAAAAGAATTAGTAAGCCTGGATTAAGAGTTTATAGCAAAAAAGAAGATATACCGAGAGTTTTAGGTGGACTGGGAATTGCAATTCTTTCGACGTCTAGAGGTATACTGTCTGATTCTGATGCAAAGAAACAAAATGTGGGTGGAGAAGTATTATGCTTTGTTTGGTAGAGGAAGGATTGATTTTTAATGTCTAGGTTGGGTAGATATCCCATAAAAATACCTTCTAGTATAAAGGTTGAACTTGATAAAAATACAATAACTATTAGCGGGACAAAAGGAAGACTGACTCAAGATATAGATAAAGTCATCAAACCAAGAATTGAGGAGAATGAAATATTTGTAGATCGGGCTGCTGATGATAAAAATGCACGCTCCAAACAAGGACTTTTTCGAAGTTTGGTGGAAAATATGATAATTGGCGTAACTGAAGGTTTTCAAAAAGAACTGGAAGTAGTCGGTGTAGGCTATCGAGCTAATTTGAAAGGTAAAACTATTGAGTTGCAAGTGGGTTATTCATCTCCATATACAATTAAAATTCCTGATGGAATTGAGATAGAAATCCCTGTTCCAACCAGAATAATAGTTAAAGGAATTGATAAGCAGCAAGTGGGTGAATTTGCTGCGGAAATAAGGGATATTAAAAAGCCCGAGCCGTATAAAGGTAAAGGAATTCGATATGTCGATGAATATGTACGAAGAAAAGTTGGTAAAACTGCTGGTTAAAAGATTATTTAGGTGATTTAAGTTGGATAGAATAAAGGTAAAACAAAAAGCAAAACTAAAAAGAAGAAAAAGAGTCAGAGGCAAAGTCTTTGGTACATCTGAAAGACCGAGACTGTCAGTCTTTCGCAGTAATAATAATATCTATGCTCAGATAATTGATGACTGGAATCAAACTACATTAGTATCTGCTTCATCATTAAATATAGAAACAAAGAATAAGTTCGGCGGAAATATTCCTGCTGCTCAGGAAGTAGGCAAACTTATTGCCAAGAGAGCTATGGATAAAGGGATAAAGAAGGTTGTTTTTGACCGGGGGCCGAACCTTTATCATGGCCGGTTGCATGCTTTTGCTGAGGCAGCACGCCAAGAAGGTCTAGAATTTTAGCTAGGAGGATTTTAGTGGAAAAGATTATTGAAAATGAACAAAATGAACTACAAGAAAAAGTAGTCTTTATTAATAGGGTCGCTAAAGTGGTTAAAGGAGGCCGCCGCTTTAGCTTAACCGCTTTAGTTGTTGTCGGTGATCAGAACGGCAGAGTCGGTGTTGGTTATGGCAAAGGCAAGGAAGTCCCAATTGCCATACAAAAGGGCATTCAAAGAGCAAAAAAGTCTATTTTTAAAGTTCCCTTAAATGGAACAACAATTTCTCATCAAATAATCGGACATTATGGTGCAGGCAAAGTTTTATTGAAACCAGCTTCTCCGGGAACCGGTATTATTGCCGGAGGCCCGGTTAGAGCTGTTTTAGAAATGGCTGGTATCAAGGATATATTAACAAAATCTCTCGGTTCTGCTAATCCGATTAATATGGTCAAGGCAACAGTGGAAGGTTTACAAAGCCTACTAACGCCGGAAAGTGTAGCTGTAAAAAGGGATAAAGACGTTGAGGAGATTAAAAGTAGGTAGATTAAGATGGGCAAACTTAAAATAACACAAAAAAGAAGCTTAATCGGTTGTAATAAGAAGCAAATTGCCAATGTAAGAGCACTTGGCCTTAAAAGGATAAGACATTCTGTTGAAAAGGCAGATAGTATTGAAATTAGAGGAATGATAACAAAGGTTAAACACCTTATTACAGTAGAGGAAATCTAATTAGCCGGTCAGTGTAAAGGAGAGAATTGTTGTGGTAAAACTCCATAATATTCCAAGAGAAAAAGGAAGAAATAAGAATAGAAAGCGTTTAGGGCGAGGCCCAAGTTCTGGAAGAGGTAAAACATCCGGAAGAGGTCATGGTGGACAGAATTCACGTTCTGGCGGGGGAGTTAGACCTGGTTTTGAAGGCGGACAGAACCCTTTGCATATTCGCTTGCCAAAACTACCAGGATTCAAAAACAAATTTAGACAGGAATACTCTGTTGTTAATGTGTCAGATTTAAACGTATTTAAAGCGAAATCTAAGATTACAATAGAGCAACTAGCTGAAAAAGGATTAATTAAAAAGAAGGAAAAACCACTAAAAATACTAGGGAATGGAGAATTGGATAAAGAATTGACTGTTGAAGCTCAAGCATTTAGCCAGAGCGCAAAAGAAAAGATTGAAAAAGCAGGTGGGAAGGCAGTTGTTATTTAATGCTTGAAGCCCTCCGCAATGCTTTCAAGATTCCTGATCTTCGTAAAAAAATAATCTTCACCATTGCCATGCTGGCCGTATATCGTTTTGGTGCACATATCCCGGCTCCCGGGATTGACAGAGGAGCATTAAGAGAACTTTTCAGCCGGGGGGGCATTTTAGGTTTTATGGATTTATTTTCAGGCGGTGCCTTATCGGAATTGGCTGTCTTTGCCCTGGGGATAATGCCTTACATCACTGCTTCAATTATTATGCAGCTTTTAACAGTTGTTATCCCAACTCTTGAAAAATGGCAAAAAGAGGGCGAAGAAGGACAGAAAAAGATAACCCAATGGACAAGATATATGACTCTGGTTTTAGCCTTAGTTCAATCTGTTGGATTCACTCAACTTTTTCAAGCTCAGTTACAGATAAGGTTTACGTTACTAGACAGAAGCCTTATTATAGTGACTTTAGTTGCAGGGACTGCATTAATAATGTGGATTGGGGAATTAATTACCCAAAGAGGGATTGGTAACGGCATGTCTTTATTGATTTTTATTAGTATCATTTCTCGCTTTCCAATTGCTTTGTACCAGACAATAGAAATTGTTAATCCGATAATGATAATACTGGTAGTAGTTATTATTATTGCAGTTGTTGGATCAATTGTCATTATGGAAAAAGCTCAACGGAGGATTAGTGTTCAATACGCAAAAAGGGTTGTCGGCCGAAAAATGTATGGCGGTTCAAGTACATTTATTCCCTTAAAGGTAAATTCTGCTGGAGTTATACCGATAATTTTTGCCTCATCACTTCTGCTTTTTCCGGGAACACTTTCTCAATTCTTTCCCGGCCAGTTATTTGATACAATTTCAAGCTACCTTTCTCCTGGTTCCTGGGTGTATTTATCGATGTATGGTGGTTTGATTATCTTTTTTACTTATTTTTATACGGCTATAATATTTAACCCGATTGATATGTCGGATAATATGAAAAAATACGGTGGATTTATTCCTGGTGTTAGACCGGGCAAGCCTACAGCTCTTTATATCGATAAGGTTTTAAGTCGAATTACATTACCAGGGGCATTTTTCTTAGCTTTTGTCGCTATACTTCCGTCAATTTTATTTTCAACTATGAACGTACCTTTTTTCCGGGAATTTGGAGGAACTTCGCTTTTAATCTTAGTCGGTGTTGCCCTGGAAACAATGAACCAATTGGAATCACAGTTAATGATGCGTCATTATGAAGGATTTCTATCATAAAGAAAGAGGCAAGTGATGAATATCGTCTTACTCGGGCCACCAGGTGCAGGAAAAGGAACACAAGCTAACAAGATAGTAAAAGAATACGGAATCCCTCATATATCTACAGGAGATATTTTGCGCCAAGCCGTAGCTAATAAAACAGAGCTAGGCAGAAAAGCTGAAGATTTTATGAATAAAGGTGAGCTTGTTCCTGATGAAGTTGTTATAGGTATTGTAGCAGATAGAATAAAGGAAGATGATGCCCGTGAAGGTTTTTTGCTTGATGGATTTCCCCGGACTTTAGCTCAGGCTATTGCTCTGGAAAAGGAACTAAAAGTAAACGGTTGGAAGATAGATTACGCCTTGAATATTGATGTTGAAGAAGAAGAACTTATCCAGCGGTTAACTGGCCGAAGAACTTGTTCTAAGTGTGGCACAATTTTCCATCTGGTATTTAATCCTCCGGTTAAACCTGATGTTTGCGATAAATGTAATGGTATTCTTTTACAACGGGAAGATGATTCATTTCAAACTGTTAAAAAGAGGCTAGGCGTCTATAAAGAACAGACTGCCTCTCTGATAGATTACTATGATCAAAAAAACTTGATAATAAATGTAAATGGCAACAAACAACCAGATGTCGTTTTTGAAGAAATTAAGCAAGCAATTAATTTAGACAAATAAATGATAATTAAAAAATCAGCACATGAACTCAAAATAATGGCCAGGGTTGGCAGATTAGTAGCTGAGACTTTTGAGTATATAAGGCCAAAAATAAGGCCAGGCATTAAGACAATGGAGATTGATAAGTTAATAGATGACTTCATAAGGCAGCGAGGGGCCATTCCTGCTTTTAAAGGATACAGGAATTACCCGGCAGCAAGTTGTATATCTATAAATTTTGAGGTAGTTCATGGCATCCCATCGGAAAGAGTTATTAAAGAGGGACAATTGGTCAGTATTGATATTGGTATAAAAAATGATGGATATTTTGGAGATGCAGCTGAAACAATACCAGTAGGGAGAATTGATTCTGATGCTGAAAGATTGATTAAAATTGCACAGACGGCTTTATTCGCGGGTATAGAAAAAGCTAGAGAAGGAAATCGCCTTTATGATATATCGTATGCAATTCAAAAAACAGCTGAAAATGCAGGTTATTCAGTCGTTAAAGAGTTTGTTGGGCATGGTATCGGGCAACAAATGCACGAAGAACCTCAAATACCAAATTACGGGCAACCCCGAACCGGTCCCTTATTAGAGCAAGGAATGGTCTTAGCTCTTGAACCAATGATAAACATTGGTGGTTCTGAAGTTGAAATTGCTGATGATAATTGGGGTGTTTTGACTAAAGATAGATCATTGTCAGCTCATTTTGAGCATACGGTGGCTATCACAAACAACAGTGCAAAAATATTGACAATTTTATAGACTATAATTTTTTATTTTGTTAAAATATAGTTTTGGTAAAAAAAAGGACTTGTTAGATTATGACCAAAAAAGAAGATGCAATTGAAGTAGAGGGGACAGTAATTGAACCTTTGCCAAATGCTATGTTTAATGTTGAATTGGATAATGGTCATAAAGTCTTAGCTCATATATCTGGGAAAATGAGAATGCACTATATAAGAATTCTTCCCGGGGATAGAGTAGTTGTAGAATTATCACCATATGATTTGACAAGAGGTAGGATTACCTATCGGTTTAAATAAAGTAAATTGAATTAAGGTTCTTTGGTGAGAATAGATGAAAGTAAAACCAAGTGTTAAGAAAATGTGTGAGAAATGTAAGATTATCAGGCGCAAGGGCAAGGTTATGGTAATTTGCACAAACCCACGACATAAACAACGTCAAGGTTAAGTTAAAGGATGATGTTTTTTGGCAAGAATTGCTGGAGTTGATTTACCAAGAGAAAAGAGAATTGAAGTTGCCTTGACCTATATCTTCGGAATAGGCAATTCCAGGTCTAAAATGATTCTAGACTCTACTACAATTTCCCCCGATACAAGAGTTCGTGATCTAACAGAAGATGAGATTGCTAAGCTCAGGAATTTTATTGATAAGAATTATCAAGTTGAAGGTGATTTAAAAAGAGATGTTAATCAAAACATAAAAAGACTGATGGAAATTGGTTGCTACCGGGGGTTCAGGCACCGGAGAAACCTTCCGGTCAGAGGGCAAAGAACACATACTAATGCCCGTACTCGAAAAGGTCCTCGCCGTCTTATTACAAAAAGTAAACGTAAAGTTTAGGAGGCAGAGTCTTGGTAAAGAAAAAAGCTACAAATAAAAATAGAAAAAAACAGAAAAAGAATATTCCTTACGGAAATGTTTATATTAAGTCGACTTTTAATAATACAATTATAAATATTACTGACAAAGATGGTAATAGTATTGCCTGGGAATCTGCTGGAACACAAGGTTTTAAAGGTTCAAGAAAAAGCACCCCATTTGCTGCTCAATTAGCTGCTGATGCGGTAGCTAAAAAAGCAAAGGAAAGCGGCCTTTCCAAAGTCGATGTTTTTGTAAAGGGGCCGGGCTCAGGCCGTGAAACTGCCATAAGAACAATTCAGGCTGCCGGTATTGAAGTGGCTAATATTAAAGATATAACTCCTGTTCCCTATAATGGTTGCCGTCAGAAAAAAAGAAGGAGGGTTTAGGATATGGCTCGCGACACAAGCTCAGTCTGCAAGCAATGCAGAAGAGAAGGAGAAAAGCTTTTTCTCAAGGGCGACCGCTGTCTAGGTGATAAGTGTTCATTTGAAAAACGTCCATATCCTTCTGGGGAATCAGGCAGAAGAAGGCCAAGAGAAACAGAATATTGGTTACAACTACGCCAAAAACAGAAAGCAAAGCGTATATATGGATTGCTTGAAAAGCAATTTAGAAATACATACAAAAAAGCTCTGAAGCAAAAGGGTATTACCGGCGAGAATTTACTCAAATTTCTTGAAATAAGATTGGATAATATTGTATACAGGGCAGGTTTTGCTTCTTCTAGGCGGGAAGCCAGGCAACTTGTCAATCACGGACATTATACGGTTGATGGACATCAGGTTGATATTTCATCCTATTTATGCAAACAAGGCCAAGAAATTGGGCTAACCGAAAGGGGCAAGAAGAATGTTCGCATAAAAGAGTTAATAGAATCACCTGCACTCGAAAGTCCTTCCTGGCTTGAAGTTGACCGTAAGAATAATTTAATAAAAATTAATCAAATCCCTTCAAGGGAACAGATAGAAACTACTATTCAAGAACAATTAATTATTGAGTTATACTCAAAATAATTCACCTCTCTCATTATCTTAAGGAGGAAAGATAGAGTGACTGAATTTATAAGACCAAAGATTTCAAGTGAAAGTATAGAAGATAACCATGCTATCTTTAGAGTAGAACCATTAGAAAGAGGTTTTGGTTATACTCTCGGTAACTCATTGAGGAGAGTTTTGCTCTCTTCTTTACCGGGTGCAGCTATTACCTCAGTCAGGATTTCAGGTACTTCACATGAATTTAGTACGATCAACGGAATACGTGAAGATGTTGTTGATATAATCCTTAATTTGAAAGGAATTGTCATCAAGCTCTACGAAGAAGACTCGGCAATATTAAAGCTGAAAGAAAAAGGAGAAAAGAAAGTTACTGCCGGTGATATTGAAGCCCCGAGCGAAGTTGATATCGTCAATACCAAACATCATATCGCAACTTTAAATGATAAAGGCAAATTAGAAATCGAGATGTTTGTTAAAAGAGGCAGAGGGTATATTCCAGCTGAAGAAAACAAAGAGCCTGGAGATTCTATTGACGTTATTCCCATAGATAGCCTCTTTTCACCAGTAAGAAGTGTAACCTATGAAGTCGAAAATACCAGGGTTGGCCAACGTACGGATTATGACAAACTTATTCTAGATGTCCAGACAAATGGAAGTATATCACCATCCGATTCTGTTGCTATGGCTGGAAAAATAATCAATGAGCATATGAATCTCTTTATTGAGCAGTCGATTGAAGAGGCTCCTGAGCAGATATTTAAAAGTGAAAAATCCGAATATGATAAGATGCTTGAGATTCCTGTCGAGGATCTTGACCTATCGGTTAGATCATATAACTGCTTAAAACGGCAGGGAGTCAATACTCTTGGACAACTAATTGATTATTCCGAATCAGAATTGGTTAAAATAAGAAATTTTGGGGCGAAATCCATAAACGAAGTCAGAGAAAAACTAAATGAAATGAATCTTTCATTGAAAGGTTAATTAAAGATGAGGCATGCGAAAAAAGGGAGAAAAATAGGAGCTAACGCCAGTCATAAAAGAATAATTCTACGCAACCTTACCCGTGAATTAATTAAGCATAAAAGAATAAAGACAACAGAGATGAAAGCCAAAGAATTAAGTCCGATAGTAGATAAAGTTATTACACTGGGCAAACGGGGAGACGTTCATGCCAGGAGGCAGGCAATGAAAATCCTTGGCAGTAAAGAATTAGTCCACGACCTTTTTTCGGAAATCTCTCCTTCTTTTGAAGATAGAGATGGTGGTTACACTAGAATTATTAAGCTTGGTCCGCGTAAGGGAGACCGTGCGGACATTGTTTACATCGAATTAGTTTCATAACGTACACTTCGATAACTGATTAATTGGATTGTGATTATATTATCCGAGGTTGAATATAGTTATCCTCAAGATAAGAATGTTTCTGTCAAAGCACTTACCGAAATAACTTTCAAAATAAAAAAAGGGCAACAAATTGGTCTTTTGGGACCGAATGGATCTGGAAAATCTACTCTTCTAAATGTAATTAATGGCATTCTAAAACCCTCTAAAGGACAGGTAAATATCTTTGGGCTGGACCCATTTAATCCAATGCAAAAATGGGAGGCTAAAAAGAAAGTTCCAATCCTCTTTCAAAATCCTGAAAATAACTTGATTGCAGCTACAGTCAAGGATGATATTGCTTTTGGCCTAGAGAATATGGGTATTAATACACAGGAGATTAGAAAGAGAGTCGAAAAAATTATCCATGAATTGGATATTAAAAAAATTTCGAATAGGGAACCTCATCAACTATCTGCCGGGCAGAAACAACTAGTTGCGCTATCTGGGCTATTGGCACTAGAGCCAGAATTTCTTTTGCTTGATGAGCCTGGCAGTCTATTAGATTTTAAGGGTTGGACTATGCTCAAATCAGCAATTGACAAGCTAAGAATAGATAAAGGATTAGGAATAATCTGGGCAACAAATAATCTGGAAGAAGTAATTGAAGCTGATTTATGGATTCTGCTGAGCAAAGGAAGAATTATTAAAAAAGATAAACCGGAATATTTTATAAGAAACTTTGAATTATTAGAGGAATATAATCTTTATTTAACTCCGGACTTAAAAATTGCTCGAGAAATGATTATTAATGGCAAAAAACTTGATTTGAAAAAATATTGGCAGGATGAATGGGTTGATAAGTTGTGCAGTTAAATCTCAGTAACCTCAATTATCACTATCCTTTTTCTGAAGAAAAAGCTATATCGGATGTCAATTTATCTTTTGATGAAGCTGGTATTCTTGGTTTGCTTGGTCCAAGCGGTTCAGGCAAGTCTACCTTATTTTATATGTTAAAAGGACTACTTTTACCAGAAGCTGGCCAGATAAAGGTGAATAAAACATCTTATTTAACTAAAAATAGTATTGACCGGGCGATACAAAAGGAAATAGGTTTAGTATTTCAGTTTCCTGAAAATCAGTTTTTTGCAGAAACAGTCTTCGACGAAGTTGCTTTTGCACTTAAACAAGACAATTATTCTTTTCAAGAAATCAAGGAGAGAGTTGAAGGAACACTGAATTCCCTGGGTTTGACTGCGGAAGACTATCTTGAACGTTCACCATTTTCTTTAAGTGGAGGCGAGATGAGAAGGATTGCTTTAGCCAGTGTATTAGTCTCGGAACCAAGACTGCTCTTGCTTGATCAACCATTTACCGGCTTGGACAGCAATGGAAGGAAAGAGTTGATTGAATTACTTAAAAGACTGTCAAGAAAAAGTATTGAATTGATAATAATTATAAGTCACAAGACTGATCTAATTGCAGAACTTTGTCATAAAATAATATTTATGAAAGAGGGCGGGATAGAAGTTTTCGGGGAAGTTAAAAAATTGATGGCTGATTTAGATTTACTAAATAAACTTGATTTAAGGCAACCCAGGTTGTACCAGATTTTTAAATGCTTAGAGAATAAGGGGAAAGAAATTGATATTAACCAACTTAACTGGGAAGAGGTAAGGTCAAAAATATTTAAAGGCAGGCTATGATATTTTGAAATTTCTTCACCAACCTTTTTTATTAGGTCAATATATTCCGGGACATACTATAATTCATCGGTTAGATCCAAGAGTAAAGATTCTTTTAGTTTTTGTTTATATGATTGCTGTCTTTCTGGTTGCAGACTTCTGGTCTCTCTTAGCATTTGCCTGGTTGGGTTTTTTGGCAGTTTATCTTGGAGGAATAGGCTTATATCAAATTTATAGGCTTATACGACCATTATATTTTTTATTTATTATTACCATTATAATCCATCTTTTCTTTACTGAAGGATCGGTTATATTCAGCTATGGTCCAATTATGATTTCCTGGGAGGGATTATGGAATGGACTATTCTTTTCCATCAGGCTTATACTGCTTGTTATATCATCCTCTCTAATAGCGGCTACATCGAGCCCGGTAGCTTTAACTGATAGTTTAGAAAATATTCTTTCACCATTAAAAATATTCCGTTTTCCGGCTCATGAGTTCGCTTTAATGATGACCATAGCCCTTCGTTTTATTCCAACTATGATTAGAGAAGCAGACCGTTTGGTCAAAGCCCAAATTGCTCGAGGAGCCGATTTTAAAAAGGGTGGTTTGAAGATGAGGGCTAAAAATCTATTACCATTATTAATTCCGCTATTTGTTTTGGCCTTTAAAAGAGCTGATGAACTGGCATTAGCTATGGAAGTTCGTTGTTACCGTGGAGGCAGAGGGAGGACTAAGATGAACCCTCTTCGGATTGAAAGAATAGATTTACTGGCTGCTTTTATTGGAATATTTTTAATGATTTTTATTGTTCTTATAGGACGCGGCTTATTAATAATATAATTGAAAAGGTAAAAATGCGCGCAAAAGATAAGATGAAAAATTTAAAAATGACGGTTCAATATGATGGCACTGATTATGCAGGTTTTCAGGTGCAAAAAGGAAGAGAGACAATTCAAGGTAAAATTCAAGAAGCCCTCCAGGCAATTTTTGGGCAAAAGATTTCAATCGTTTGTGCCGGAAGAACCGATGCCGGTGTTCATGCAATTGGTCAAGTGATTAATTTTAAAACCAAGTCAAATATCCCTTTTAGAAGGCTCAGATGGTCAATTAATAATATGCTACCCAAAGATATTGCTATTACAGAGATTGAAGAAATGAATCAGAGCTTTGATGCACGCCGGGATGCTAAGTATCGTGAGTATCGATATTATATTTTAAATAGCCCCATTAAAAGCCCTTTTCAATATCGTTATTCTCTTTTAAAAAACCGTAATTTGAATATAGAAGCAATGAACAAGGCAGCCTCTTTATTAATAGGAAAGCATGATTTTTCAGCTTTTACTGTTTCAGAAGATACAAATACTTCTAAGGTCAGGGAAGTAAAAGAACTCGAATTATTTAAAGAAATGTCAAATGTTTTAGTTATAAAAATTCTGGCTGATGCCTTTCTTAAAAGTATGGCCAGGACAATTGTCGGTACTCTTTTAGAATTTGGCTATGGTAATAAAGATTGGCCGGAGATGAAAGTAATACTCGAATCAAAAAATCGCCACCAGGCAGGTCAGACAGCCCCAGCTCAAGGATTATTCTTATATAAAGTGTATTATTAGATAGATTCTTTTTATTAAATTTATGAATTTTTATCTCTAACGGTTGATTGTAAATCAATCTTTTTACTTTTAAAAAGAAGGCACGATTGACAATTATCTATTAGATTGACCTATATTGATCAATAATACCGATGCCTTGTGCTAAGAAATAATTAATCTTTATCCGACGTTTTTATTTCTGGACATAAATAAATTATTGCTATAAATTATTATCCTATGCATTTAGATGAGAAACTAAAGTTTATATTCTTTAATTTAATAGGCACCAAAGGTAATGATGGGTTAGCTGGAATTGATATTTCCAGCCAGTTTAAACCGGATGAAGACTCTGAAGAAGCTATGGCCAGGAATTTGAATGCTGCCTTTTTAATTGCTTTGACATCTGAGTCACATCCTCAATATAAGATTGCCATTGATTATCTTGCTAAAAACAGTCGGAATTCTGATAATGAGCCGGTTAGTTTCTACCAGCTTGGCCTGGATTTAATTAATAAGGAAATTAGTGATAGAAACAAAGTTGATGAAAAATTTGCGGAGAACCTTTCGGCCCTATATATTTGGTTAGAACAACCGCCTAATTTAGTTGATCGATTAGAATGTATAGAAAAAATAAGGCAGGTATTCTTTCCAGAGGGAGTCGGCTTAAATAGTGAACATAAGTCAAGAATTAATGATTTGCGTCAAAGAAGAAGAATAATAATAACTAAACTAAATGATAAGCCGATAAAAGACCCAACTAGACAAATCTTATTTACCTCAAATGCTCTAGTAACTATTCCAGCAGAAGATACAGATATTGACTCCCTATCTTTAAAAGATTCAATTAAGAATAGACTAAAACAAATTATAAAAGATGAGCAAAAATACTGGTTTGACCATCCTATTCAAATCGGTGTTGAATTAGAAAAGAATGAGGTTGTCTATGGATTAAAAGGCTTATCAGAAACTTTGGAATATGAAAAAAAACAAGGCAAGGTGGATAATGGCGCATCATTAAACTGCCTTCTGTCAGTCTCAGTCACCCATGATAGATTGAAATCAATCGCCAAAGAATATATACGGGAGGAATTGAAGAAAGCAAAAGGGATAAAAAATCTTAAAGTCTATATCTTCACTGAAGAAGATACAGCAAGCCTTATTGATCAAGTTTTAGCCCCGGCAGTCAGGAATTATTTACCGGAAGAAAAACCGGAATCTTTATTTGAAGTCTTCGGTGTGGATGGAGAATATAGCCGCCATTATAGCTTTCTAAAAGCAATAGCAGCATTATGGCAAGTCCTGATCAATCCCGAGATTAAAGGTACATTTAAAATTGATCTTGATCAGGTTTTCCCACAGAAAAATTTGGAAGAGGAAAGCGGTAATTCAGCTTTTGAACACTTTAAGACTCCACTCTGGGGCTCCACAGGAACTGATAATAATAAAGAAGTAGTTGACCTAAGCTTGATTGCCGGAGCTTTGGTCAATGAAAGAGATATTAACAATTCTATTTACACACCAGATGTTGACTTTCCGTCAAAAATTGCCCGGGCTGATGAATTGATTTTTTCAAGTTGGTTATGCTCGGCAATTTCGACAAGAGCTGAAATGATGACTAGATATGACAATGAATATATTAATGGAGTGGATTCATGCCTTCAGAGAATTCATGTAACCGGAGGAACAACAGGAATACTAGTTGATGCCCTGCGTAAATATCGCCCTTTTACTCCAACATTTATTGGCCGAGCTGAAGACCAAGCTTACATTATTTCCGTATTACATAAAAATCCTGATATGAACTTACGCTACTTGCATAAAGACGGGCTGTTTATGCGGCATGATAAAATGGCTTTTGCCAGTCAAGCTATCGAAGCTGCTAAAATCGGTAGTATGATCGGTGACTATATTCGTATTCTGGTTTTTTCCCAATATACATTAGCTCTTCCCTGGCCACAAAAGAAGACAAAGGAATTAATAGACCCCTTTACCGGTAGTTTTGTTTCAAAGATTCCCATTTCTATTGTCTATCTTCGTTTTGCTTTGAAAGTCGCCTCATTTTTTGAAGAAAGACAAAATAATCAAGGCCTTGAATTTTATAATGTTGGTATTGCTCGTTTATATCGAGTTATCAAGAGGCTAATTAAAGAACCAGATTATTATAACCGGGTATACAAGAAAGAACAAAAAAGCTGGAATATTTATTACGATATTCTAGATTTTTTAGAAAAAGCACTGGTTGCTGGCGATGATTTTGGTTTAAAAATCAAGAAAAAAGCAGAGGATATAGTAGAAAACTGCCTGATTGAATTGGAATAAAAACATAGTATTTTTTCAATTTTGCTACCAACTTTATGGAATATATATTTGACTGTATTGTTTTGTAATATAGATTTTGATAAAGGTGGTGTTTTATTTATGATGGGACCGATGATGGGTTCTGGCTATGGCTATAGTGGATATAGTATTTTTGGAATGTTTTTAGGCCTAGTATTTTTTGTTCTTATCATAGCTGGGGTAGCTTTATTAATTTATTGGATCATTAAACAGTCTTCTCAGGAAAAAGGTGGTCAGATAAGTTCAAGAAACAAATCGATTGAAATTCTTAAGGAAAGATATGCAAAAGGCGAAATAAACAAAGAAGAATATGAGAAGATTAAAAAGGATTTACTAGCCTGATTTTTACACAAGTATAAAATTAGGACTTGAAACGATTAGTTTAAGGAGAACCCTAGAAAAAATATGAAAAAAATTTGGTTATTGATATCGGCCTTGATATTCATAATTATTGGTGTTTTTGGTTTTATTTTTTTACCCTACTTCAACTTTAATGTTGACAGCCAACAATTAGAAAAATCATTTTCTTCTTTTGGCGAGCAAATCTACTTTTCAGGAAGAGGAGAAGATGGACGCATAATTCCATATAATTATGGGCCTAATTGGCTTAGAATGCATGGCGGAGGATGTTCAGCCTGTCATGGTGATAATGGAGAAGGTGGGCTTCCCTTGATGATGAGTAACACAGAAGCTTCTTCAATAACCTGGGAATCTCTGACTGAAGAGGAACATATGGAAGGTGAGGATCAAGAGGAACATCCACCTTACGATAAGAGTACGATAAAAAGAGCAATTAAGGATGGTTTAGATCCGGCAGGTGAACCTCTTGATAATATAATGCCCCGTTGGCAAATGAACAAGGAAGAGCTAGATGCTATAGTTATATTCTTAAAGGATCTTGATTAAATATTTGGAGGAGGTGTGTCTAACGGATGTATTGTCCCTGGTGAGGAGGGAGTACATTTGGCGGTCAAGGATTTGGTTATAGCGGATATAGTATTTTTGGAATATTATTAGGCCTAGTATTTTTTGTTCTTTTCATAGCCGGGGGTAGCTTTATTAATTTATTGGATTATTAAACAGTCTTCTCAGGAAAAAGGTGGTCAGATAAGTTCAAGCAACAAATCGATTGAAATTCTTAAGGAAAGATATGCAAAAGGAGAGATTGCCAAAGAAGAGTTTGAGAAGATAAAAAAGTATTTATCGTGGCTATTATATAAAACTGTGATTTTATTCAATAAAATACATGAGATTAACTGATACTATTTTTGATGAATATAAAACGACTTTTTCTCTTAATTATTACAACTTTAATATTTATTCAACTCATATTATCAAAAGAGGCTGTTTTCTCTTTCCCAGACATAATAGTAATCTATGGCGATAACCGGTCAGGCCATGCTCAGCATAGAAAAATCGTCAATGCAATTTTAAAAGTTGAACCGGATATAGTTTTTAATACCGGTGATTTGGTTAATGATGGGGCCAGTAAATACCAATGGTCTTTATTTGAAAGCGAGATTTCAAAGATTTTAAAAATTTCGCAGTACTATCCAGTAATAGGGAATCATGAAGCCGGATCAGAATTATATTTTCAATATTTTGATTTACCCGAAAACGAGCAATGGTATTCAATTAATAAAAATGAGATTCATTTTATAATATTAAATAGCAACGCTAATCTAAACAGAAGTTCAGAGCAGTATCATTGGCTAGAAAATGATCTGAAAAATATGAAAAAAGATATAAAATTTACGGTTGTCTTAATGCATCACCCTCTTTACACAACAGGTTTTCATGAAGCGGACGAAAAAGGATTTCGCAAATCATTAGAACCGCTATTTTCCAAATATGGGGTAGATTTAGTCTTCAGCGGTCATAACCATTCATATGAGAGAAGCGTGGTTAAAAATATTTATTACATTATAACTGGAGGTGGTGGGGCACCATTATATAAAAAAGAAAGCAGAAGCTCTTATAATCAAGTATTTATTGAGAAATACCATTTTTGCAAGCTCTCATATTTTAAAGGCAGCCTAGTGATCGAAGTTTTAGATACAAATTTAAAAAATATCGATCAATTTCAGGTTAAACTATAAGATTATCAATAATTTCCTTAAAAAAGAGTCAATAGTTAAATAAAGTAATTTTTAATTTAGTTGTAATCTATAGAATAACTAATCTTTGTGTCATCAAATATTCTAAATGAAATTTTTAATAGATGAGTGTGCTTTATATTAATTAGGGAATTAATATAAGATAAATTATTGAAAATGTTAGAGAGGAGGTAGAAAAATGGAAAAAATAGTCGATAAAACAAAAGTTTTTAGAGCTGGAGATATTAGAATAGACTTAATGGCCAAAATTGAAGATTTTTTAAAGACAGCAGGTATAGAGATTAATGGAAATAATCCTTGGGATATTCAAGTTCACAATCCAAAACTATATCAAAGGTTAATATCACAGGGAAGTCTCGGCTTCGGCGAAGCATATATGGATAAGTGGTGGAGCTGTCAAAGATTGGATGAGCTTATTTTCCGTATATTAAGCTCATCAAATGATTTTAACTTAAAGCTTAACTTGAATATTTACGTCTGGTTGTTAATTTCAAAAATTATTAATTTGCAGTCAAAAAATCGAGCCTTTCAAGTAGGAGAAAGGCATTATGATCTTGGTAATACTTTATTTGAATTAATGCTTGATAAAAGAATGGTTTATTCTTGTGCCTACTGGAAGGGCGCAAAAACACTTGACCAAGCTCAAGAAGACAAGATGGAATTGATATGCCGCAAATTAAAGCTTGAGCCAGGAATGAAAGTACTTGATATTGGTTGTGGATGGGGCAGTTTTGCTGTCTATGCATCTGAGAAGTATGGAGTCGAAGTAGTTGGAATTACGATTTCAAAAGAACAATTAAAGTTTGGCGAAAAGTATTGCAAAAATCTTCCTGTAGAATTAAGATTGCAGGATTACAGGGAGATTGATGAAAAATTTAATCGCGTTGTATCGGTAGGTATGTTAGAGCATGTGGGCTATAAAAACTATAAGACTTTTATGGAAGTTGCGCATAGATGTTTAAAAGACGATGGCTTATTATTGCTTCAGACTATCGGAAATAATGAGTCGACGACTACAACCGATCCTTTTATAAATAAATATATTTTTCCAAATGGAATGATTCCGTCTATAAAACAGTTAGGCGGAGCATTAGAGGGACTTTTTGTTTTGGAAGATTTACATAATTTAAGCGTGGATTATGATAAAACACTTATGGCCTGGTATAAGAATTTTGATAAGAACTGGGAGAAAATTAAAGCAAAATATGGACATAGGTTCTATCGAATGTGGACATATTACTTACTTTCTTGTGCCGGTTCTTTTAGAGCAAGGAGAAGTCAATTATGGCAAATTGTACTTTCAAAAAAAGGTATAATAGGCGGTTATGAGCCAGAAAGGTAACACTCGAAAATAAAATGATTATCATTAAAGATTATTAATGCATTCATTATAAAAATTTGAAATATGTAATTAATCTCTGAAATACACAGTTTCTATAAGATATGAATATACTAAGAACTTCAATAATATTAATTCATTTATTTATGGTCGCTCTATTGATTATTAGTTGCTCAAACCAAGAAAAGATAGAGATTAAGGATGTAAATAATAGAACTGATAAAATAATCGAAATTAAGGATGAAGATAACGGAAGTAAGATTAATTTAAAAAAAAGTCAAAAGCTTAAAATAATTTTGGAATCAAATCTCTCTACAGGGTACAGCTGGGAAATTGAAGATTTTAATAAAGAAGTGCTTAAGCAAGAAGGTGAAATCGAATACAAAACAGAGTCTGACCTGATAGGTTCCGGGGGAATTCAAATAATAGAATTCGAGTCTGTTAAAAAAGGCGAGACAGGGGTAAAACTTGTTTATCATAGGCCCTGGGAAAAAGATGTGAAACCGAATAAAGTTTATACAGTAAAAATAGAAGTTAGGTAAGATTTGGATTATAATATGTTTTTTTACCTAAGATGAATTTTTGTTGGTTATGTATTGGTATTTTATCTAAACTCATTTAAACTATATAATGTTAAAAGTTTTATAAAAATATTCAAAAAAAAGATTATAATTTATAAGGCTTAAACAAAAAAAGTATAGGAGAGAAGTTAAGTATGAAATCAAAATTTGCAGCAAAAGTTATTTTTATGGCTTCCTTTATTACTTTTGTCTTTCCAAATGTTGCCTTCGCATATCTTGATCCCGGCACGGGCAGCTATATTCTTCAAATTGTTATTGGGGCAATTGTAGGTATTGCTTTTTCAATTAAACTATATTGGAAAAAAATATCATTGCTTTTGACTAATTTTCTTGTAAAAAATAAGAAATTAAAATAGATGGGTACAGTTGATTTAATAAGCAGTTCATTTCGAGATCCCAGCGGTTTTCTATACTTTAAAAAAGGTCAGCTTTTTCGCCAAGTAAATAGTAAATATAAGGATGATTACGATCACCTGATTAATTCTGGCCTTTATCAGGCTTTAGTTGATCAGGTTTTATTAATACCTCATCAGGAAGTAAAAGAAGAACCCGCAGTCCGGGATATGGCTTATAAAGTTATAAAACCTGAGAGAGTCCCTTTTATCTCATACCCGTATGAATGGTGTTTTAGTCAGTTAAAAGATGCTGCTTTGACAACATTGAAAATTCAAAAGATTGTTTTTGAATATGGTATGTCGTTGAAGGACAGCAGCGCTTATAATATTCAATTCTGGCAAGGCAAACCAGTGATGATTGATACTTTATCTTTTGAAAGATATAAAGAGGGTATGCCCTGGGTAGCTTATAAGCAGTACTGCCAACATTTTTTAAGCCCCCTGGCCTTGATGGCCTATAAAGATTCAAGGTTCAATCAACTATTGCGCCTCTATATTGATGGCATCCCGCTTGATTTAACCAGTAAACTTCTTCCGAAGAGGACATATTTTAAATTTTCTTTTCTTTCTCATATTCACCTTCATGCAAAGAGCCAGGAGCACTTTGCTGACAAATCCGTTGAGGCAAAAACAAGAAAAATGAGCAGCCAATCCTTTCGGGCACTTATAGACAATCTGGAAGCAACTACCAGGAGAATAAAGTGGCGGCCGCCAAATACTGAGTGGGGTAGTTATTATGAAGATACAAATTATTCAAACGAATCTTTTAACCTAAAAAAGGAGATTATTGCTGATTACCTGGAAAGAATTAAACCAAAAACGCTATGGGATTTAGGGGCAAATACTGGGGAGTTCAGCAGGATAGCTTCGCAAAAAAATATTCAGACAATTTCATTTGATATCGATCAGGTTGCAGTAGAAAAAAACTACCTTCAAACGGTGGAAAAGAAAGAGTTAAACGTTCTTCCGCTTTTATTGGATTTAACCAACCCCAGTCCTGATATAGGCTGGCAGAATAATGAAAGAATATCACTTTTGAAGAGGGGGCCGGTTGAAGCGGTAATGGCCTTGGCCTTAATTCATCATCTAGCCATCTCAAATAATTTACCCCTTACTATGATTGCTGATTTTTTTAATAGTATTTGTCAATATCTCATTATTGAGTTTGTCCCTAAAAGCGATTCACAGGTGAAGAGGCTTTTAACAACCAGGGAGGATATTTTTCCTGATTATAAACAGGATTTCTTTGAGAATGAATTTAGAAAGTATTTTGTTATTAAGAGTGTTGATAAGCTGGAAGATTCCGAAAGAACGCTTTATCTTATGCAAAGGAAGTAAGTATTAGCTTGAGAAATAAACTAATTCTACATCCTTTTCTTTTTTCTTTATTTTCAGTAATCTTTCTTTATGCATACAATATTGAAGAGGTCTTAATAGCTGAGTTCTTATTAGCAGCATTATTGATAGCTTGCTTTTCAATCATATTATTTATTTTATTATGGATTACCTTAAGGAATAGTTATAAAGCGGGAATACTTCTAACATTTATTTTCTTTCTGTTTTTTATTTATGGGCATATTTACGATTTAATCAGCGGATATAAACTTGGTAGTTTTACAATTGGTGACCATAAATACTTAATGACGGTTTGGCTGGTTCTGATTATTGCCGGTTCAATTACTATAATAAAAAATCGCTCTACGTTTATAAATTTGAATCAAATTTTAAATGTCATTGCTATTATTCTGATTATCGTACCTCTTATAAATATAATCACATATCATATTGGTACCATAAATACCTGGACGAAGATAAATAATATAGGGGAAAAAAATAAGATTTCCAAAAGCGGATCAACTTCCACTGAAAAAAGAGATATCTATCTAATCATATTGGACGGGTACGCAAATAACAGCACACTGAAAGAACTATACGGATTTGAGAATAAAGAATTTATTAATTATTTAAAAGAAAAGAACTTCTTTATTGCTGAAAAAAGCCGCAGTAATTATGCTTTATCTTATTTGTCGATTGCCTCTTCATTGAATATGAAATATTTGAATTATCTATCTGATGAAATTGGAGAAGATTCTAAAAATAGGCAGGTTAGCTATAAGCTTTCAAGAGATAATAATATTCTAAATTTTCTTGAGTCAAAAGGTTACCGTAGTATCCATTTTAATTCCGGATGGAGAGAGACAAACGATAATCCTTATGCAGACATTAATATAAAGACCGGAAGGGGAAATGAATTCATTGTCCTCCTGATACAAACATCGATGTTGAGTTATTTTGAAAATAACTTAATTAGGCACGATGCCAGAAAAAGGGTACTCGGTGCATTTGAAAAGTTAGCTAAAGTCAAGAAAATAAAAGGCCCAAAGTTTATCTTTGCTCATATTCTTGTTCCCCACCCACCTTATTTATTTGATGAAGATGGCCAAACGGTGCCCGAGGCAAGATTAAAAAAATCAGGAAAGGTCTGGGAGCATCGTCAAAACTATATAAATCAGTTGAAATTTGTCAATGAAAAGGTAGAAAATCTCGTTGATGAAATTATTTCTGGTTCAAAAACCGAACCGATAATAGTAATTCAATCAGATCATGGCTCAGCTTCCCTGATAAGTCATAATGATTATGTAGGCTGGAATAATCCGTCTAATGAAATGCTTAAAGAAAGGTTCAGAAATTTAATTATATGCTACCTTCCAGATTCAGGCCAAAATAAAATGTATGATTCTATTACTTCTGTAAATGTTTTTAGAGTTATCTTCAACACCTATTTTAATGAGGATTTCAAATTACTAAATGATAAAAGTTATTTTTCAACTTATGAAAGTCCTTATAAATTTGTTGATGTAACTACAAAGGTCATCTATGATTAAATTATCAAATTATTAGGAGGTTTGATTGTTTTTTGAGTAATTCGAGATCTCAAATGAAGCTTTTCATATTTTCCTCGATTATCGGTGCAATAGGTGGAGGAATGATAGTTGCAATAACAACAAATGCAATACCTAAGATAATTTCTTCAATGATGAGCAATATGATGGAGAAAATGGCTGAAAATGGCGGTAGTCCGGTTGAAATGTGACAGAAGATGATGAGCGGGGTCGGGAAACCCCAGAAAAATTGATATTCAAAATTAAAGATAAGATAAAGAGCTTAAAAGTCAGATAAATATTTGACTAATGTTTTGAAAATATTATTGTCAAAAGGTTATGAAAATTTAATTTGTAACACGATAGTATATATCCTATTAGTTCTTAAATACATTTGTGATATATTTTAATCATGAAAACAAGATTTCTTGGAATTCTATCTTCAGTCGTTATATTTTTTACTTTATTTTGGCTGTTAATATTTATCATGATAAATGCAAGTCATGGCCCGGTTAAGAACTTTGCCCAGGCCCTTGATTTTGTTTCAAATCCAGATTTGTTATTTTATTTAAATTATATAAGTGTTTTGATTGTAACTCTTCTGGTTACATCTCTGTTTGCCGGATTATATGTTTTTCTTAAGGAAACATCCGCATATTGGTCTGTGATAGGTGTTATATTTATACCAGCCTATTGCCTTTTGGATTTATTTGCATATTCATCACAGCTGATAATAATTCCAATATTATTAGATTTACAAAAAATACCAGAACATACATTAATCTCTAATTTCATGCTTCGCTTGATGATTCAACAGTTACCCGGTTCGGCCTTAAATATTTATAATAATATAGCTTACTTATTACTTGGTATCCCATCAATTATTTTCGGTGTCCTTCTCTATAAAAAGGATAAAATATTTTACCTTGCAGGTCTGTTGCTGGCTATAAGTGGTGTTGCCTCTATTATTGGGGTGTTTGGCATTATATTAGAGAATGACCTTATAGGACTTGGTTCACTGATAAGCGCATTCTTTTTTCTAGGCTCGCTTGGCCTTTTAAGCTATATCTTTTTAAGAAGTAAAGGTGAATCATGATCTGTAAGACTGTTTTAAATGTTTTCAGATAGATTATGGCTGTCTGTTAAAAATAAAAATTCGCTTTACTTTATCCCGGCATGATATTCCTGCAATGATTTCAAGCTGCCTTTGTCTTTCTTGTGCTCGGAAATACCTTTAACGGCAGCCTTAGCTGCAGCATTAGTGGTAATATATGGTATTTTGTATTGTATAGCTGCTTTCCTGATATAAGAATCATCATACTGGCTCTGTTTTCCGCTTGGTGTATTTATTACCAGATGAATCTCTTTATTTTTTATGCCATCGACTATATTTGGTCTGCCCTCATATAGTTTTAAAATGGATTCAGCTTTTATGCCCTTATCACTTAGAAACTTCTGAGTGCCTGCAGTGGCCTTGATTTTGAAATCAAGATTTATAAACTCCTTAGCAATCTCGGCTATACCGTCTTTATCAGCATCAGATACAGTTATCAAAACATTTCCTTTAGACGGTAGTTGTGCTTGTGCAGCCTCTTCAGCTTTATAGAAAGCCAGCCCAAAGGATTCAGCCAGGCCTAGCACTTCTCCTGTTGAGCGCATCTCTGGCCTCAGGACCGGATCGACTTCTGGAAACATATTGAAGGGGAAGACAGCTTCTTTAACTCCAAAATGAGGGATATTTTTTGGTCTTATATCTAAGTCGGAAAGTTTTTTACCCAGCATCAATTGGGTAGCTAGGGCAGCCATTTGAATGTTACAAACCTTTGAAACCAATGGGACGGTTCTGGAAGCCCGGGGGTTAGCTTCAAGAACATAGACGGTGTCATTGGCAATTGCGTATTGGATGTTCATCAATCCAACCACGTTTAACTCAACGGCAATTTTTTTTGTATATTCATATATGGTCTTTAAGTGTTTTTCTTGTATGCTTTTTGGCGGAATTACACAAGCTGAGTCTCCGGAATGGACACCGGCTAATTCAATATGTTCCATCACGGCTGGGACAAAAGCATCAGTACCATCAGCTATGGCGTCAGCTTCAGCTTCGATAGCATTTTCCAAGAATTTGTCGATAAGAATCGGTCTTTCTGGAGTGACACCCACAGCTGCAGCAAGATAATGCCTAAGCATTTCCTCATCATGGACAATCTCCATAGCTCTTCCGCCAAGTACATATGATGGCCTGACTATCAAGGGATAGCCAATTCTTTTTGCTACTTCAAGCGCTTCATCTAACGTACTGGCCATTCCCGAATCAGGTTGGGGAATATCGATTTTATCCATCATCTGCTTAAAACGATCCCGGTCTTCGGCTAAGTCAATTGTGTCCGGCGAGGTTCCAATAATTTTGACACCTGACATTTCAAGTTCTTTGGCAATGTTAAGGGGAGTTTGCCCACCAAACTGTACGATAACTCCTTCTGGCCTTTCTTTTTCGTATATGCTTAAGACATCTTCAACGGTAAGTGGTTCAAAATACAGTTTATCCGATGTATCGTAATCGGTTGATACAGTTTCCGGGTTACAATTAACCATAATAGATTCGTACCCTTCATCGCGGAGGGCAAAAGCAGCATGAACACAACAATAATCAAATTCAATTCCCTGTCCTATACGATTAGGGCCTCCACCTAAGACCATGATTTTAGATTTATGGCTAACCTCAACCTTGTCAGGCGCATTATAGGTAGAGAAAAAATAAGCAGCATTCTCAACACCGCTTACCGGTACAGGTTCATAATTTTCCTTTAATTTCAGTGAAAGCCGCCTATTTCTAATCTCGACCTCAGGGATTTCCAAAAGCTGTCCAAGGTATCTATCGGCAAAACCATCCTTCTTGGCTTTTACAAATAAATCATCCGGTAAGTCTTTGCCCTTATATTTAAGAATCTCCTCCTCTAGCTCGACTAACTCTTTCATTTGTTCTATGAACCAGGGTTTAATATAGGTTTTTTTATAGAGTTCTTGAACACTTGCCTTTTTTCTAAGAGCTTCATACATGATAAACTGTCTTTCGCTGGAAGGTTCTTCAAGTTTTATGAAAAGCTCTTCCAAGGATAACTGGCCGAAGTTTTTAGCATTACCAAAGCCATAACGCCCAATTTCCAGAGACCTAATAGCTTTTTGGAGAGCTTCTTTATATGTTTTCCCTATACTCATTACTTCACCGACAGCTCGCATTTGAGTCCCCAGTTTATCAACAGCATCTTCAAACTTCTCAAAAGCCCATCGGGCAAATTTTACAACCACATAATCTCCCCATGGCTCATATTTATCAAGTGTTCCTTTTCTCCAGTAGGGTATTTCATCGAGGGTCAAGCCGGCTGCAAGTTTGGAAGATATCAAAGCAATTGGAAACCCAGTTGCTTTCGAGGCTAAAGCTGAAGACCTGGATGTCCTTGGATTTATCTCGATAACGACAACCCGGTCGGATTCAGGGTCATGGGCGAACTGTATATTTGTCCCTCCAATTACCTCAATAGCTTCGACGATATCATATGAATATTTTTGTAGCCTTTGTTGAAGTTTTTCATCAACGGTCAACATCGGAGCTGTGCAAAATGAATCTCCAGTGTGAACACCCATGGCATCAACATTTTCGATAAAACAGACTGTTATCATCTGGTTTTTTGAGTCACGGACAACTTCTAGTTCAAGTTCTTCCCACCCCAAAACTGATTCTTCAATTAAGACCTGGCCGACTAGGCTGGCGGCAATACCCCGGCTGGCAACAGTCCTTAATTCTTCGACATTATAGACAAGTCCACCGCCAGTGCCTCCAAGGCAGTAAGCTGGACGCACTACCACCGGATAGCTTAATTTAGAAGCTACTTTTTCAGCTTCTTCGACACTATAGATTATCTGGCTCCTGGGAATTTCTATTCCTAGCCGATTCATGGTTTCTTTGAAAGCCAATCTATCTTCTCCGCGCTCAATGGCTTCAGCTCCAACTCCGATAATCTTGACATTGTTTTCATCAAGAAAGCCCGAGCGGTATAACTCTGATGACAGGTTGAGGCCTGACTGTCCTCCCAGATTGGGTAAGAGAGCATCAGGTTTCTCTTTCTCGATTATTTTCTTCATTGTTTCAAAGTTTAGCGGTTCGATATATGTAACATCAGCCAATTTTGGATCAGTCATTATTGTAGCTGGGTTGGAATTGACCAATATAATTTCATAACCGATCTCCCTGAGAGCTTTGCAGGCTTGAGTCCCCGAATAGTCAAACTCACAAGCTTGGCCTATTATTATCGGGCCTGATCCAATAATCATAACTTTACTAATATCATCACGTTTTGGCATTCTCATCTCCTGTCTTTATTAAAAATAATAAGAATGTTTTGATTATTTCCTTAAGAATTATAGCATTACTTGTTTTAAACTAAGATAGATATTTTAATAATTTTTTATTCATTTTTAAAAAAACAAATATTTATTATAAAAATTAGAAAAGTGAAGAAGAATGTAATATTCTAAAAACATTAGCCTATATAAATAAAAATTCCATTTTAAATGAGAAAAGAAAATATTAAGCAATCAAAAACTGAATCAATCTATATCGGAATATTATTGGGTTTAATAATTCCTTTTCTGTTTTTTATTGCCGGTTGGTGGATAAGCGCCTTGCTTTATATCTATAAAATAGTAGATTTTTCAGAAGAGTTTATTATATATGCATCTTTTATTGGGTTTGGGTTAGGGATTGTATTAGATTTGATATATTTACCTTCAATTACAAAAAAAATTTATTTTATCAGTCTTAACATATGCTTTGTATTTTATTTTTATATATCCTTGATTATTTTTGCTTTTTTCATGGGAGTTCCTTTTTTTAATTTACTGTTGGGAATTTTAGCGGGGGGCTATATTGGCCGCCGATCATATTTTCTTGATCTTAATAAGAAGGATTCAGATAGATTGATCAAAAGAGCTGGTTTGGCAACATCCATTGTAATGGCTGTAATTGCTTTTATTGCAGGCTTTTTAGCCTTAAGCAGTCCTTATGCATCTGAAGAGTTGGCATCGATATTGAACCTGGATAAAAATTTAATGTCTCCAGAACTTTTAATTATATTTGTGGTAATAGGTATACTTGTTTTGGTAATCGGTCAGTATTATTTAACTAAAAAATCGGCTGGCTTATTTTTAAATTTAAGCCGTAAATATTAAGAGGACAGAAAAAATATAATATAGATAAAGATTGTATTTCCCCATAAATTTGAATTTATTATGTATTGAAAGGGAAGAAGAGAATGACTGAATTTGAAGAATCAAATTGGTCTGATAGAGATTTTTCCAATAAATACCTTGATGATGTGGATATCTTTATTCCTGAGCGTAAAAAGTTGATTGAAATCTTGGAATCTTTTTATCATCATTTTATGGATGGTAAAAGCCCATTAATGATGCTTGACTTGGGCTGTGGCGACGGCATTTTGACCTACAGGCTCAAGAATATTGACCAAAGGATTTCAGCCACTTTAATTGACGGATCTGGTGAAATGCTTAAAAAAGCTAGAGAGAGGTTAGCTGGTTTTAAGAATATAAACATTATCAAAGCCAGCTTTCAGGATCTAATAGATAGAAAAGTTAAGTTTCCCGAAAATGATTTTACAGTTTCATCTTTGGCCATTCATCATTTGGATCTGGCTGAGAAGAAATCGCTCTATACTTTAATCTATTCTCGCCTGAAAAGCGCTGGTTATTTTATAAATATTGATGTTGTCTTACCTCCAAGCAAAGAACTAGACGGCTGGTATCATCAGATGTGGGAGAATCAGATTATAAAAACCCAAAAAGAATTAGGCAAAGAAGAGAGCTATGAATATATTGTAAAACTTTATCAGGAAAATCCCGAAAACAAGCCAGATACCTTAAACACTCAACTAAAGGCTTTAACTGATATTGGGTTTAAAGAAGTTGACTGTTATTATAAAAATGGAATTTATACTGTCTTTGGAGGTCAAAAATAAACCTCTGACAGAGCATAAGTATTAGCTAATAAATCTCTCTGGTAATTATGAAAAGCAATCTAGTTCTAGATGGTTTGATGGGTTTATGTGTTGGAGATGCCTTAGGCTTAGCTCATGAGGGAAGTTCTAGAAAGCTACTTTCAAAAAAGCCAGTTACTACTATGAATGGTTATGGGGCTCATAATCAACCTCCCGGAACTTGGTCTGATGATAGCTCTCTAACCCTTTGTTTAGCTGAAAGTCTTTGCCGGGGATATGATTTAAATAACATTGCCGAAAAAATATGCGCCTGGCTGTATGAGGGCTATTGGACTCCTTTTGGCCAAGCTTTTGGCATAGGAGCCACAACTTGGTCAGCAATTAATAAACTTAAAAGAGGGGTCAGCCCGTTAGAATCTGGAGAAACCGGGGAATACAGCAATGGCAACGGTTCGCTGATGCGTATTTTGCCAATCGCTTTTTATCTAACAGAAAAAGAGGAAGATTATCAGTTCAAGGTAATCCACCAGATTTCTTCGATTACACACAGACACATTAGGTCTCAGATGTCTTGCGGAATATATATTCAGCTTGCACTATGTCTTATTAAAAAATACGAGTTGAAGCCGGCTTTTGAAGAGATGAAGCGAAAGATTTTAAAGTATTACAGCAAAGGTAAATACAGGAATGAGATAAATGTCTTCTCGCGGATCTTAAAGAAAGACATTTTTCAACTTAAAAAAGATAATATATATTCAAGCGGCTATGTAGTCGATACCCTTGAGGCATCCTTATGGTCTCTTTTGAATAATAATTCATATAAAGATACTGTCTTGACTGCCGTCAATCTTGGCGGAGATACCGACACGACCGCTGCAGTTACTGGCGGATTAGCCGGTATTTACTATGGCCTGGATAATATCCCGGCTGAATGGATAAAACAAATCGTAAGAAATGAAGATATTATAGATTTGTCGGATAGGTTAAATAAAAAACTGGCCTGATTTGATTTCAATGGTTAATTAAAAAATCAATCGAAGACATCTATTTAATATCGGCTGAGAGTATTTTTTATTTTCACAGATCAATATATTTTATAGCTATTTGATTTTTTGAAATAGATAAAGATGCTCTAGGGCAAGAGAAATGTGATCCACAAAAAACCTTAATAATTCTCTTTTTTCTTCAGAAAAAATTTGTTCTGGATCTCTCTCGGCAACAATCAATCCATGAACTTCATCTTTTGTGATAAAAGGTAAAATGGAGCAGGGAATATTTATAGTCAATTCATTTAGTTCATCTTGATATTTAGCTTTTGATCTTATATTTAAATCTTTTTTTTCTTTAATTACCGAAGTTATTGCTTTAAATCTTTAACCATTATAAGGTTTAATTTTTTAAAACCCATATTCTCATAAATATCAATACCAATTTGATTAAAGACCCAGACCTCTGTTCTGATGGTTAAACATTCCTTAACCTGAAACCATTCTTCAAGGCGGGATAACAATCTATGGCCGATGCCCTGGCCTCGATAATCTTCTTGGATAAAGAAACTTTCAATTATACCGTGCTTATCTAGCTTATAATAAGATTGCTCTTGAATAGTGCCGGCAATAAATCCAACCAGAGTACCCTCCTTAGTTTCAGCTACAAATGTTTTCCAGTCTGGAGATTTAAGGTCAAAATCAATAACCTGATCTGTTGTTTCCTCTAAATCTTTAAATTCTTCATACTTCTTTAAGTCCTGGGGAAAGATTTTATCTTGAAAACCCTGGTATAAGTTTTTATACAATTGTTTAAGTTGTTCTATGTCTTTTGGATGAAACGGCCTAATATTCATAATGATATTTAAATTATTATGGTAATAATTATTTTATCAATATTCTAAACTATTTTTATTAATACATATATCTATAAAAATTCTGGATATCTTAAGGTATCTACTTTTTCATAAACTTTTTTTGCTAATTTTTCCCTTACTAGAAGAAGTTCGACTAATTCATTGTTTTCGCGCAATCGCTGGCCGATTTTCTTTAAAAATAAAAGGCTGCTTTAGGGTTTACTTGCATTTACTGTTCCAGATACTTTTTCTTAATAATTATTAATTCAACATTCCCAACAGCTGTGGCTTTAGCCGGGCGGGGTCCATAATCGAATAAAGCCATTTCACCAAATAAATCCAGACTCTTTAAAATAGTTAAAGTGCTTTAGATAGCTTGGCTTTACCTTAAATTTGTTCTGGATATTTTAACCTTGCCTGAATTAATAAGATACATTTATCTTCCAAGCTGGTTTTCGCTGAAGATAATTTGCCCGTCTTTATACTTTTTTATATTGTCGATTTTTTCAAACATGGTTTTCGCCTCCTTAAGCCAAAAGGAGTTTTTCCATGTTTGGCTAATAGACTAAAGAATGCTTTTTAAAAGTTAGAGCATCTTTTTAAGATTTGAATAATTAAAATAAATATAAAAGCGAAAGAAACTGTCATTAGTATCCGCCAAAGCAGATTCATTCTCCTAAACTTAACAAAGAAAGGTTCCTAGGCCTCTTCTTTAAATAACCTGACTCTATCCAGTGTATTCAGGCAATCATTCCATCTATAAAGCTCAAGATTATAATCTTCTTCTTCCGATTTTTTTGATAACCCTAATACTACAAATTCGTTATCGCTCTGACTGAGCCTTTCCATAAATGACAATTTAAGAATATTAGTCCAGGTTCCTGAGTTGGAGTAATAATATTCCTGCCCATCTTTGTCGGTTAAAACCTGATAATCAACACTATGGTTATGACCAAAAACAATAAATTTGGCACCGATTATTTTATGTACATCAGGGACTGTCTCCATGAGATAATCACGCATTAGATTTTTTAACTTAAATAATTCTTTAAAAAAATCTCTTCTATAGGTGATAGCTGATCGGGCCCAAAGCTTTTTCAGTTTATTCAATTTGTTTATCTCAATATTATTTTTTTGGGCGATATCTTTTAAGACTTTTTCATGCCGCGGCTCGATAATTTTTTTCCAGCTCTTTTTAATATTGTGGGCTTTCTTGAAAGCTCTATATAAAAATTTTAAATAAATTGGTAATTTATTCCATCTCCGGGGATTGATAAAAAACCAGTAAATTAATCTTTGCGGTGGCTTTACGTTGTCTACAAAAGGAAAGTCTTCTTCAAGTTCATTTAATAAATAGCGGACGATAAAAGAGCCTAACGGTAAAAAGATTGACCGCTCTTTAGGGTCTGAGTGCTCTAAATAGGGATAAAGCAAGTAATCAAATGAGTTTAACTGTTCATATTGATTACCATGTTCAATATAGAGCGAGGCATCTTCATCAAGATAAAACCATAGGTTGAACTTAACCTGGCTGGTAATGTTTTGCCCGGGGATTAATTTATCAAGCTTATTGATGAAGTGACTTTGTAATTCCGGGTAGGTAAATTCAATATCATGATTTCCTGGAATTATGAATAGTTCATTTCCCTTAGACAGGAACTTAGCTAAAGATGTAAAAAGTACTTCATGGCCCTCGAACATTCTGTCCAGTTTCCATTTTGTTTTTTCAATTGTCGTGCCCAGGCCCATTTTTTGTTCTATTAAAGAAATAATTTCACCGTTTATACTTTTATCTTCAGGAGTATTTTTTACTTGTTGAAAACAGACGAAGTCACCGTTTATGATGAGCTTGATATTACCTCGCCTATTATCTTCATTTTCGAGGTGTCTTAGGAATCTTTCGAAAGAGTCATCGAAGAAAAAATCTTCAAGCCGGGAATATTTTTTTTCTTTTGAATCCCAGCCTTGAGTGACGTGTAAGTCAGAGATAATATATGTTTTCCCCACCTTTACCCCTTATCGATGTTATAAGTATACATTAATTAAAATTATGTATAAAAATATTGAGCCTATTCTTTTGACAGTATCTCGATTATCTTCTTGATATCTGTTATCGGTTGATGGCAACGGTAGTTGTGGCAGATATAGACTGTTGCTTTATTATTTATTGGCAACATTTCTTTGGTGAATGGAACTAGTTTGCTGATTGCCGGAATTTTTTCTTGGCCAGGGCGGAAGAGAATAACTTTTCTGGGCAAGTATTGCTTTCTAATAATTTTAATTATCTTTTTTGCATCAGCGGCTTCTTCTTGGCCGGTGATAACAATTTCTTTGCTGGGGCCTAGGGAGAAATCCAGGGCTGTCAATAAAAAAGCATAAACATGGGGATCTTGATTCACTTGCTTGGAAAAGGCTTTTCCGATCTGATTAGAATATTTTTCTAAATCTGTATTCCCAGTCAATCTTGATAAGCGAAG
>CAYFWW010000048.1:0-65017 GCA_964346985.1 uncultured Actinomycetota bacterium | reverse complement strand
GAAAGATTACCAGAAAAGGTATAAAAATGTTAAAGAGGATAAAGGAGTTCTTCTTAAAAATCTATATTAGGATTCCAACTCCAGTTTTGATAGTCATAGCTTTGGCCGTAGCTGTTGTTTTACCGTTGTTTAATGTTTATGGGACTATGTCCCAGGTCTGGGTAAGATTAGCTGCTAGAGCAGCAATACTTGTCATATTGGCTCTTGGCTTAAATATTATTATTGGAGATACAGGTCTTTTAAATTTGGGCTACATCGCTTTCTTTGCTATTGGAGCTTACTCTACTGCGATTCTAGCTTCACCTCGTTTTGGATTACACTTACCGTTTTGGCTTTTAATTTTAATTGGTGGACTTCTTGCAATGATTTTTGGATTGTTGCTTGGCTTACCGACATTGCGTTTACGTGGCGACTATCTAGCTATTGTTACTCTGGCTTTTGGTGAGATAATCAGAATCACTGCTAATAACTGGGAAACTCTGACGAATGGTCCAGGTGGAATCCCCTTTATTGATCAACCACAAATTTATAGTTATAGAATTGATACTAATATCGAATACTATTATTTAGCTTTAGTAGCAATTAGTATCAGTATAATCTTGATATATAATTTAAAAAATTCACGGATTGGTCGAGCCTGGAATGCTTTACGAGAGGATGAAATTGCTGCTGAGAGCATGGGAATTAATGTGGCTAATGCCAAGTTACTTTCTTTTATGATAAGTGCGATTTTTGCTGGAGTGGCTGGTTCAATATTTGCTTCTTTTCAGCAATTCGTCAACCCTCAATATTTTATTTTTATGCAGTCGGTATTAGTAGTATGTATGGTTGTTTTGGGGGGAATGGGTAGTATTGCTGGAGGAGTTGCTGGAGCAATTTTCATCGATGCAACTCCAGAAATAATCAGGCACAGCTTTTCTGATTGGCTACCCTCGATTTTTGGTGCAAATTTTTATGCGAGATGGCCCCAATTTTTACAAAATTTTTTCTTAGAGTTTGACCGATATCGTCTGTTAATATTTGGAATTTTAATCGTCTTGATGATGATCTTTAGACCTGAAGGAATCATTCCCAATCGGCGTCGTCAAAGAGAACTTCATGAAACTGACCCCAGGGTATTAGCTGAAATGGCTGAGTCCCAATATGGTTTAGAAGAAGGAAAAAAAGACTTGGAGGTATAAATGAGTATGTCTTTGCTAGAGATTGATAACTTGACGAAAACTTTTGGAGGTTTGTATGCTGTCAAACAGTTTAATCTCAAAGTGTTTGAAGGGGAAATTGTCAGTATCATTGGACCTAATGGCTCTGGCAAGACTACCCTCTTTAATTTAATTACAGGTTTATATCATCCGGATGAAGGAGAGATTTATTTTGAAGAAATGAGCCTAGTTGGACAAAAGCCAGATATGATAACCAGAAGGGGAATAACCCGTACTTTTCAAACTCTGAGGATTTTTTCCAATATGTCAGTTTTGGAAAATGCTTTGGTTGGTATGCATACTAAGTTAAAATCTGGAGTTTTTGCCTCAACATTAAGGCTACCCTGGATGTTGAATGAAGAAAGAGAAGCTAGGAAAAGGGCAGAAGAAGTATTATCAATTTTTGGTAATCGTCTTATAGGGACTAGACTTGATCACCCTGCTTCCAGCCTTTCCTATGCTAACCGGCGTCGTTTGGAGATTTGTCGGGCTCTTGTTTCTAAACCAAAGATTGTTCTTCTGGATGAGCCAGCTGCCGGAATGAATCCAGCCGAAACGATTGAGATTATGGGACAAATTAAAGAGATAAGAAATAAGGGCTATAACATAATCCTGATTGAGCATGATATGAAAGTAGTAATGGGTGCATCTGATAGAGTTATAGCTATGGATCATGGAGAAAAAATTGCTGAGGGCACACCAGATGAAGTAGCCAGTAACCCACAGGTTATTGAAGCTTATCTGGGAAGAAAGGAGTCTGTTGGTGCTTAAGTTAGAAAAAGTTCAAACTCATTATGGCAGAATTGAGATTTTAAAATTCATTGACCTTGAAGTTAATGAGGGTGAAATTGTCTGTCTTTTAGGTGGTAATGCATCAGGGAAATCAACTACTATGAAGACTATCCTCGGAATTGTTAAACCAACATCAGGAACAGTAGAGTTTGAGGGTGAAGTAATAAATAATGTACCAACTGCTCAGAGGATTCGTCTAGGAATTTCCACAGTTCCTGAGAATAGAAGACTTTTTCCTAGATTAACTGTTTTAGAAAATTTAGAGATGGGAGCTTATACCAGGAGGGAAAAGAATAATTTTAAAGAAGACCTAAATAGGGTATATAAGTTATTTCCAAGAATTAAAGAAAGACTTCAGCAAAGAGCCGGGACCTTAAGTGGAGGGGAACAGCAAATGGTAGCCATGGGTAGAGCTTTGATGTCAAAACCCAAAATGATAATAATGGATGAACCATCAATGGGACTTGCTCCAGTTTTAGTGGAACAGTCATTTCAAATAATTGAGGAAATAAATAGGCAAGGCATAACTGTCTTCGTCGTTGAACAGAATGCTAATATGGCTTTATCTGTTGCAGACAGAGGTTATGTACTTCAAAATGGCGAGATTGTCATGAAAGGTACAGCTGAAGAACTTCTTAATTCTGAGGAAATTAAGAAAGCATATCTAGGCGAAGGGATATCTTGAATTCATCTTTTTCTCAAGATTTGATTTGTTTAAAAGAAGTACACAATATTTTCGAAGCAGAAATCATAAAGGCTAAGTTAAAACAGGCGGGAATTAAAGTTTTTTTAAAAAAAGAAGCAATCAGGGAGCTTTATGGTTTAACAATGAATGGGCTGGGAAGAATAGAAGTAATGGTTAATGCTAAAGATTTAAAAAAAGCAAAAGCTATACTCGAGAAACAAGGTTAGTTTTTGAAATGAATCTTATGCTATAATTCCTGCTGTGGGTTTTTGGGAGTGCTAATTTTGAATAAAAAAAATACATATTTTGTTTGGCTTTTTATAATTGGGTTATTACTTGGCTTACTGACAGGAGGATTGTTGGGTGTTGCTGCTGGTTTGTTGTTTACGCCAAAAGAGGGTAGCGAGTTTAGGAGAGATTTGAAAGAAAAATTGAAAGACTTTTCCAATCAGTTTTGGAAAAAAATAAAATCTACCGGAACTTCACCGATTGAAGATTGAATAGAACGAACTAAAAGGAGGAAATATTAAGTTGCAAGAAAAAAAACTGATTAAATATAGTGATATATTAAGTGATCTTGGTAAAACACAGCACGTAGCTACTGTTATTGAGCCTGTTAGGAACAGAGATTATTGGGAGTTTAGGATTGAATTTAGACGGGGGAACTCATACGATCCTCACGTTGATAAAGTTTATAAAACTGTAAATTACGCAGATGCTCAAGAAGCAAAAAGGGCAGAGAATTATTTTTGGGATGATCCTAAAATACCATCAGATAATGAAATAATATACTTGGGAGCAGTCTTATCAGAAGAGGACCTTCTAGAAAAAGAAGAGAAGGAAGAGAAGGAAGAGAAGGAAGAGTAAAAAATAAACCATCACCTTTTATGCATATCAAAAAAATTCCAAGATGTACTTAATTGTATTTAGATAATATTAAACTATTTCTGGCGGATGTAATTCAATGGTAGAATGCCAGCTTCCCAAGCTGGTCGTTGCGGGTTCGATTCCCGTCATCCGCTCTGTTTTAAATATTTTAAAATTAAATTAGATTTAGAAATATGATGCTATTTCTTTAACCAATCCTCTGGAATATCTGTATTTAGATCAAGAAATGGACATTTTAGTAGAGTAAAAGGTTTATTATGGTCAATTGCTTGATAATGACTATAAATATGACAATCAAATGGATGGTCAAACATTTTAATTCCCGAGACAGGATCAAAACCGAGTCCTTCGCATTTTATTTTTACACCGACCATTGTTGACAATCTTTCTGAAAAGTTAGCTATTTGACTGTGTTCAATAGCCCAGGAATCAATAAATGAACATAGAAAAACTTCTTTCATTGTTGGTCGGTTGCTTCCTCCTCTACTTCTTCGACCAGCTTCTCCATTATTTCAACCAAATTAGAAATATTTTGATCTACATTGGCTATATTGCCGGTATTAAGCATTATACTACTTAAGAATGATTGGATATCATCTAGCTTAGCTTCAAATACGTCTAGTTTCTTTATAATCTCTACTAACATACTTTTGGTCTCTTCATCCAAATTGTGTCACCCCCTATTTTTTTCTTTCCGAAATATAGTTTTCAATGTCCTTATCCATTAAAAAATAAGAACTGTTTTTCATGATGAAGGGAATTTTCCCCCTCCTGCAAAGATTTAAAAGAGTTGGTTTTTTTAATTTAAATTTTTTAACAGCTTCATCAACGCTTAAGAGATTATTGTTGTTCACAAATATTCCTCCAATTGTAGAAAAAAATTATTATTTTCAGATAGTATACCGTTTATGAAAAAAAATATTCAAGATTATATTTATATATTCATAGAAAACTTGCTAGAATAGTTTTTAATAAATCTTGTGAGGTGGAATAAATTGTCACTTCTAGAAAAACTTAGAATTGAAGCCCATAAAGAATTTGGGGAGAAGTTTGAAAAAGCAAACTCAAAAGGGGTCATTGAGTTTGTTCGAAATTTTACTGAAACCAATGAGCAGTTGTTAAGTGAAATGATCGATGAAAGTGTAAAGTTAGGAATTGATAAAGAACAATTTTCAATTTATCATCTTCCAAGATTTTTTATGGAGTCTATGTCAGAGGCTAAGTACATATGGATGCTGTTACTGATTATGGAGGCTCAAGAGCGGGGTTACCAGATGGCCTATGGTAATTTAGATACACTACTCTTTGATTCATTCCTCGACCAATTTGGTAACGTAAGGGTAGAAGCTAAATCTATTGTCAGGGATGTTCTTCAGAAAAACGAACAACAAAAAGGGCTAATGGAAGATGTAATCGACATGTTGACAAAATTAAAAGAAATGGGAATTTCTTCAATTTCTGAACTTAATAACCTCGAAGAAAACCAAGATGCGGATTATTCATGAATACTTTTGATTTATTTTAGAATGAATTAAACTAACTTCTTTTTATTGAAAAAGTTAGTTCAAGATATTTATTATTCTCTTTTGCCTTTTGGATTACTTCTTCGTTAACAGTATCTCCTTCTTTGATTATAACTGTACCATCATCAGCGATAACATCTTTACGCATAGTCTTTCCTATTAGAAAGTCATGTTGTCTTTCTTCTAAAGTTTTTTTAGCAGCCTCTTCAGATGGTTTTTCTGCTTCAGCGGGAGCAGGTTCTGCTGTACCAGCTGACTCCTCTTCCGGAAGATGCGGCGTAGAAACATCTTCTTCTTCCTTTTTCACCTCTTCAAAAGTAGGTGTGCTTGTGTAGGGAACATCTTCTGCTTCCACGGGAGCCTCTTCGGTTTCAATTTCAGTTGGAGCAGCAGCTTCTTGAGTTTCAAAATCAGTTTGAATTGCTGCTTCCCCCTCTTCTGAAACAATCATTACGTCTCTTCCGAAAGTAAGAATTCGATTTACTTCAATAGATGACGGATGCCCTTCAGCAGCGGTAATTTCTACAGAAACTATTTTTCCTGTTTCTTGGTCGACTATATATTCAGATGCCTCACCAATATTTTTACCGCTTGTTGTAATGATTTGAGTATTAATTATTTTTATTGCTCTATTAATAAGTTCTTCAATTTCACTATTGGATGAAGCTGCTGTAATTTGATCATTTCGATCGATGATCAAAGCGTCTGCACCAATGCTCCGAATTGCTGTAAAAGGTACAATTTTTGCCCCTTTGTACCACTCTTCGTCTTCAACAAGTAGAGCAGCTACTTCTTTTGTTTGGGGGTCAATAATTGTTCCTTGAACTATTCCTGTCTTAATACCTTCTGATATTGAAACTATTGGTAAACCAATGATTTCATTGCTTTGTTTCATTAAAAAAACATCTCCTTTCAGTTGATTATAAATATAATTCTTCTTGAAAACAAATTCAAATATTATTAAATAAAAAAAATTGATTTGTAAATTCTAGTATCACTCCTCTTCAGAAAGGCTTTCTAGAAGAGAACCGATTTCACTTATTTTATCTTGTAATCCAACTTGTTTAGCAAGATCATATGCTTTTTTTAGCTCATTTGCTGCTTTACTGGTTTCACCGATCATAAACCAGAGCCTGCCCAATTCAACTTGTAAAGGAATTAGCACTTCTGGGTCTTCAGCGAAGACAATTGCTAAACGAAAGGATTGAATTGCTGAGTCAATTGCTCCAGAATCTACATGAGAATAAGCATCCTCAATAAGGACATCTAAGGCTTCATCAGGTTTTCCTCTATATTCTTCTGAGAATACCTCTTTTTTTTCTTCTTTGACTAAATCTCGGTATATTTCCTTTTCTTTTGGAGGCAAGGCTTCTTCTTTAACAGGTTCCTTAATAGGTGTAGGAGCTACGGGTTGAGGTTCCGGTTTCGTTTTATTAATAGGTGAAACCTCTTTTTTTAGAGTTTCGGAAATATCATCTTTAATTTCGGAAGGTACAGTTTTTATATTTGGGGATGTTGGTGTTATTTCACGAGTAACTTGTGAAATCTTTAAAAATCTTTGCTCAGCCCAGGCAATTATAAAAGAAGCAACAATTGCCAATGGAAATATTAAAATTAAAAGTTCTGTATTGCTTAAACTAAATCTTTGGTGTACAAAGACAACAACTAATAGAATGATTACAGAAGAAATAGTAGCTGCCAGCAGAACTCTTAAAGCATTTATCCTAAATATAAAGCGTAATACCAAATGTAATAGTAACCCAAAAATGAAAATCAAAGCAATTGCAATTGCTAATATCTGACCCATTAAAAAACCTTTCTGTTTATCTTTCTAATTTATTTAACAATACAAATAATAATGAAATGTTAAAAATAATTCAATTAGTAATTCTATCATAAGCGTTTTAAATTAAAGGGGTGTTTAAAGAATAAATTTATGTTCTTTTAATTATGCCATTATTTTTTGTTTATAAAGTAGGACTGAAGTCCCGGAAACTATAATGAGCATAATTAAAGCGGAAAATTGATTCAGATTAGGCAGGTAACTTGATTCTTTATCTGTTTTTTTATAGATATTAACAGCGAAACTATTGCTGAAAAGACTATTTGGAAAATCTATTTTAAAAGATGATTGTAATAAATTTTCTTTTGCCAAAAGAGGTGAAGCAGAATCTTCCAAAATAGGGGAAGTATTATAGGTTTGGTTGGCTGCTTGGCTGAAGGAAGATTCTGCTTTGGCTCCACCCTTATAATTATCATTTGCCGCCAATATATTATTTATGGATTCTCCAGCTCCTAACCCAGTACTTGTATTTACACGATAAGAATAATTACGGTCTATTCTGGTAATTTCTGGAAGTCCAGAGAGAGCTGAAACAAGTTTATTGAAGTTTATTCCCGGTTGAGTCTCTAAATAGTAGTAGTTATTTTTTGAAGGCCCGGATATAACTGTTAAGTTGTAATCATATAGTATTTGTTCAATTCTATCTTGGCTTGTATTTTTGTTGAACTTCATTACAAATTGTATAATATTTTTACTATTTGCGTTTTCTGCAACTATACTTTTGAAAGATTCTAGACTAGCTATTGAAGATTCGATTCTCCAGTCCGTTTCTTTATTGATATTAAACCAGACTAGCCCTTTAATTCGTGGAAAATCATTATATATTGTGTTAAAAGTATCTTTAATCCATGCGGCTTTGTCTCCACCTTTTTCTGACGAGCCTGTTTCAGCAATGATTATTGGTTTTTTGCTTAGAGAAGTGCAAGTTTTATACGATTTAACAAAAGTGTCATAAAATGAGTTCCAATGAGACCAAGATTGGCTTGTGCCCCAATTATATCCATCGATTCCAATAATATCTACATAGTCATCACCCGGGAAGTATACACTAATGGCATTCTCGGGAGTATCAGGTACTGAATTTGTATTGGGAGACCAGACAAATAAAACATTATCTGCTCCTTCTTGTCTAAAGATATCAACTATATGCCGCCAGGCTGGGATAAAATCTTCTGGACTATTTCCGTTGGTTGTACCTGAATACGAAGACCAGTTACCGTTCATCTCATGGAAAGGCCTTAACCAGATTGTCTCTCCAGTGTTTCTGGCAGCTCTAGCAGATTCTCTTAAATATTGGTCGAATTTACCATTTGTAATGTTTTTTAAACGATAATCAGGTTGGTTTGTCCCAGCTCCGCCTTTGCATGGTATCCAAGTTAGCAGTGGAATTGAGCCATGATTCAAAACATTTCGAACATTCTGATTGATTAAACCATATGTCCAGTCTTGATAGTATAAAACAATATCGGCCTTGCGATCGGTTTTTGTCTCTAAATCTATTAGGTTATTTGTTGCCGGGGATCCTGGAACAAAATAACCAATAAGTGTATTTCCTCTGAGTGGTTCAGGTAATGTTGTCTGGGCTGTGACGGGACTGGCAAACAGAAGTAACATTAAGAAGCTGGTTATGATTAAGAATATTTTTTTAAATTTATAATTTGTTTTCAACTCTCTCACCTTCGGCAACCAGGCTATCCATTCGGATCCTTGGTTTTGCGTCCCCACCTTTAGATGGGTTTGCCCTTTCGGGTGATTGCCAACCACTATATGTATCGGTTATAGGCTAGAAAACTTTAGTTTTTTGGAAAAAAAATATTATTTGTGGTTATTTAGATAAAGAAATGAGGATTTAGGAAAAATATTAAAATTCCGATTATAATCATGTTTAATAAATTTTGATATTTGTTGACTCTTATGGTAGAAAATATTATTAACATTCAAAAAGGAAAAAGTGTTTATTTGAAAAATATTATTGGAAAAATATATTCGGCTAAAGTTGAGATTGCTGGTGTTATATTTCTTCTAATAAATTCTTTTGTATTAAGGTTGGTAGGAATTAACTCCCGTGACCTTTGGTTAGATGAGTGCACAAGCATTATACAAGCAAGCCAGAGCCCAAGAGACATTATTTCAACAATGGCACACGGCGTTCACCCGCCACTCTTTCATCTTTCTCTTCATTATTGGATGAGTTTTTTTGGAAAGAGCCCTTTTGCTGTTAGGTCAATGTCATTATTCTTTGGATTGATCTTAGTTTTAGTGGTATATTTTGTCTGTAAGTCATTATTCAATGAAAGAATAGGCTTCACCACAGCTTTTTTATTCAGCTTCTCCCCATTTTTTATTTGGTATTCACAGGATGCAAGGATGTATATTATTCTCTTAATCTGGGCCACACTTGCTTTCTATTTTGGGTTTAAGCTTTTCGAGAAAGCAAAATTGGTTTATTGGTTATTATATGTTCTGTTTACAACTTTAATGTTATTTACATCTTATTTCGGAGTATTAATGATTGTCTTTCAAAATATTTTCTTTATTTTTTGGTTTATTCGCTCTATACAGAATAAAGCGAACCTTGAGGAGGATAAAAAAAGTTACTCAACCTGGAAAGAAAGATTAAAAACATCTGGTATCTGGATAAGTTCTCAGGTTTCCATATTAATACTTTTTCTTCCATGGGTAAGGTTTGTCCTGGTTTCAAGGCATTTAGTCGGAATTGCAGAAGAACATTTACTCAGTGGAAGTAACTATAATTTTAATGTAATCCTTATGGTTTTTACCCAGTCGCTATTTGGTTTCCATAGCGATGACATAACTGCAAACCTTGTTTCCTTATGGCCTTTATTAATGTTGATCTTATTTATCCTTGTCTATTTTGTTAGGCCACCCGGCCTGAAATATCTTTATCTTATTATTGGGATTGTGGTCCCTCTTTTATTAATGTATATTATTGGTCTTTATCGTGAAATGTTTATAGTTAGATATATTGCTATCTATACTATTCCACTCTATGTATTCTTTGGTTGTATAATCTCTTCAATAAGTGATAAAAATCATTATCGCCTTTTTATGATTATTTTAGCTATTAGCGCGATTATTTTTTGGGCAGACCAGTCTTTTAGCCTCAATAATCGAATTCGTTATGATAACCAAAAAGCGATATCGTATGTTCAAAAAAACCTTGAAAAGGATGATGCTGTAATATACGTTCCTTATTATATAAAGAACGTTTTCCTTTATTACTATAAGGGTAAAGTCCCAGCGATTGCTTTTCCAAGGGTTGAGCCTGCCGATAATTCAATAAGGTCTAGCATGGATGAACTATCCTTTGATTTAAACAAGGCTTACAAGAACAAAAAAAGGGTTTGGATGATTACCAGCTTCGAAGAGAGAAGCTTTGTGAAAAGGGCAGCTTTCAGAAGCAGGACTATCTTAAGATATAAATATACGAATGAAGTTAAGAAAAAATTTCCAAATGTTGATGTTTATTTATTTAGTGAATGAGATTTATGGAAAATAGAAATTTTACTATTGAAAGTGAAAGAAGTAGATACCTACGTTCCTTGAAAGTTTTTACAATTCTTGGAATCTTTGCAGCCATATATTATTTCAGCTGGATGTTGGATTCTAAACGGCCTGATCATATTGTTTTGTATATATTACTGATTTCAGCTGAGTTATTTAATTTTATCCAGATCAGTGGATTTTGGTATACTGCTTTGAATCAGAAATGGCCAGACCAGGTGAAGATTTCCAAAGATATCTGGTTTAAACCGGTTGATATTCTTATTCCTGTTTATAATGAACCTATTGAAATTGTAGAAAATACAATTAAGGCAGTAAGTAATATTATCCATCCAAATAAAGAGATATATATTCTTGATGACGGCCCCTCAGATATGATTAAAAAACTAGCTTCTCGATACCATGTTAAATACTTTTCAAGACCTGATCGTAAGGGAGCCAAGGCTGGAAATATTAATAATGCACTTAAACAGACAGATGGGCACTATGTTGTTTTTTTTGATTGTGATCATGCACCTTATCCTGGGTTTCTTTTAAAAACATTAGGTTTTTTCAAAGATGAAAAAATTGCTTTTGTTCAGACACCTCAATTTTATAAGAATAAGTCGGAGAATAAAATTGCAGCTGGGGCATTTGAACAACAAGAGTTATTTTATGGCCCAATTTGCCGTGGAAAATATAAGCTAGGCGCAGCTTTTTGTTGTGGAACTAATGTTGTATTTCGCCGCGAATCACTGCGCCAGATAGGTTATCTCCCAGAAGAATCCATTACAGAAGATTTATTATTATCCATCAAACTGCACGAGCGTGGCTGGAAATCAGTCTATTACCCAGAGGTTTTGGCAGAAGGCCTAGGACCAGAAGATGTAGGTTCATATTTTAGCCAGCAGCTTAGATGGGCTCGGGGAGGTTTAGAGATATTTATAAAGGAAAATACATTATTGAAGAATCTAACAATTCCTCAAAAGATTCAATATTTTCTAAGCGGAATATACTGGTTTACAGGATGGGCTTACTTGATTTATGCAATAATGCCTATACTCATGCTTTTCTTTGGAATCAAACCAATAAAAGAAGCTGATATGTATCCGTTGCATTTTTTCCCGTATCTCTTTATAAACATTGTCTTCCTGGCATATGCGGCCAATGGCACGCTGACATTTAGAGCTTTATGGTTTTCGCTTTGTTCGTTCCCAGTCCATATAAAGGCCTGGCTGTCTATTATTTTTGGTAGAAAACTTGGTTTTGTTGTTACTCCTAAAGGAGTTGATATAAAAGGCATAACTCCACATATATATCCTCAAATCTTTATGACTTTGTTAATGATTATTGCTATATTTTTCGGTATGTTATGGTTTGGGGCCAATCCTTCTATTATGAACAATGTAGCTTTTGCTATTGTCCATATAGTTCTGCTAAGTGGATTTATTAGATTATCTGGAGCAAGTCAAATTTCAACTGTTCAAGAAGAAGTGGCTGATAAAGATAAAGTTATTCAAATGATAATTAGAGAGGATCTTCGCCCTCTGGTTGAAGAGAAAGAAGAGAAAGAAGTATCTTTTCATAAGTTGGAAAAAAAAGTTTCAACTTTCATCGATGAGTCGGAATATACAAGCAAAATAATTAATGACTTAATACATAAAGCCTATGATCAATTTGAAATGGGTTCATATAAGGAAGCGATTTCCAGCTTTCAAATGATTATTGGTTTAATTAAAGATCCTAAGTTATCTTTAACCTTTCAACTTGAATTATGCAGATTTTATTATTTAATTGGTGATTATTCTAAAACTAAGAAAGAGTTAGACAAGGCATACTCTAAAGCTAAAAAACTGAATTGGGAAGAATTTGCTCAGGAGATTGAAAAAATTCTCTTAGATTTTGAAAAAAACCAGCTTGCCTAAATTAATTTGAAATATAGATAATTTTATAAAGGCTGGCTTGTTAAATTATAGATTTCTATTACAATATATTCTTGTTTTAAAACTATTCAAAGGGATTGAAATAAAGATGACGAAACCGGTTGTCGATTTTGGTGAATGTTCAGGTTGTGGAGTTTGTGTTGATATTTGCCCAAATGAAGTGTATGAATTTGATGGTGATATATGTATTCCTGTGAGAACAAATGATTGTGATGGTTGTGAGCAATGCGTAGATGAATGTACGATGGAGTGCATAGAACTGAAAGGATAATCTAAGTTCTAATCAAGTATTAGTTTAGCGACTTTAACTAATACTTTCCAAAGCCTCCTTTTTTGATTAATATCCTTTAAAGCTTCTTCAAAACTTACAGTTTCAAAATAGATTGTCTCACCACGCAGTAAGCAATTTTTATCTTTGCCTTGATGTAATTGGAAATTATTCTGATAGATATCTTTAAGCCATTTAGTTACATTTGGGTGAAATCCAATCAGCACTTCGGGTTCTATTATTGATATCTCAAGTTCTAAAAGCTCCTTAAGATTATTTAAGCCTTGGATTCCAGGCTTAAAACCGGAATCGAAATAGAACTTATATAGTGAACTAATGTAGATGTATTCTTTGCTAATATTTAATCTTTCGAGAGATGAATATAAGGCTTTCTTTGCTTGATTTGAAAGTAGTTCTGCTTTGCCATCCGAGGTTAAAACAGGAATTTCTACTAATAAAAATAAACTTGCCATAGGGTTTCCGGCTTGGATTACAGGCCCCGTCCCCCTCCACTTTGATGAAATTTTATCCAATTTATTATTTAAATAGGCGAGCTCGCTCTTTACTTTATTCTTAAGTAGATTATTATAATTCTTAATCATAATTACAATAATATTTTAACTTAAAAATGATTTTGCTATATAATTTATAATAAATATATAATCTAAATCGGGGATATGGATAAAATATCTACTGGTATAAAGAAACTCGATAGTATTATAGGCGGCGGGTTTCATCGTAAAAGTACTACTTTGATTGCAGGACCTCCAGTAACAGGCAAAACAACTATGTGCCTACAGTTTCTTTATAATGGAGCTATCTATTCAAATTCCCCGGCAATACTGGTAACATTTGAGGAATTTCCTGAAATTATATATCGTGATGCATTAAATTTTGGTTGGGATTTCCGACGGCTTGAAGATGAAAAGAAATTGAAGATTATTTTTACTTCCCCAGAAATTCTTCAAATGGAATTGGAGAAAACAGGGGGCTTTTTTGATAGGATAGTTGATGAAAATAATCCTGAAATAATTGCCTTTGATTCTATTTCCAATTTAAAAATGTTATATAAAGAACCGTTCTCTTTAAGAAATCATTATAATAGTATATTAAATAGCTGCAGAAGATTAAATTTAACTTCAGTTTATACTTATGATGTACCAAGACTGTTTAGCCATGAGAATTTGCTTAATTCGCCTTTGGCTTATGCAGTTGATAATGTTTTTTTTCTGCAGTACGTCGAAGCAGGCAGTAAGATAGACATGGCCATGGTTGCATTGAAGATTAGGGGAAGCACTCACAGTCTAGATATTTTAAGCTATGAGATTGGAAATAATGGTTTTTTAATTAAAGATAAATTTATTAATAGAGAAAATATCCTATCAGGTTCCTCTAGGTTAATTATGATGCCGGAGAAAAAACTGTGAAAAACGAAAGAGGTAAAAAAGTAATAGAACTTGTAAACAACATAGATGAGTCTGTCAGAAAATACGTTGCTTATCTGGGTGATTCAAATATAAGCTGGGAGCTGATTAAGTTTTATCATTATAATCCTTATACATTATTTACAGTGGAAAGATTGTCAGTATTCTTAGGTCGAGACAAGAAGGATTTAGAAAAATCGGTAGACGAATTGATTAAAAAGAATGTTCTCCAAAAAATATCACAAGGGAAGGAATTACCGGAAGTATTTACTTATAATCCTCCCGATATTAGCTTAAACCATATTGAGAAGTTTTTAGAAGTAATAAGGCAAACTAATTTTTCACCACAAGAAATCATTTCAAAATTTCCAGATAAATAAACTTTTTTTAAGAATTGATTCAATCTAGAGAATTAATAGCTTCTTTTTATTTCTTGATAGACGTGCCTATCCATCTTCTAAGAAAGTCTTTTAAGGCAGGGGTAGTCTGATTTGAGAAATATGGATCACTGATTGCTTGACGAAAAGCTATAGCACTATCGGTTGAAGTATCAAACCTCCAGTCCTGATTTTTTGAATCTCTACGGTTATACCAAATTATACCTTTTATTCCTGGGTATTTTTCTTTAATATTTTGGAATGCTTCAATTATCCATTTAGATTTATCCCCACCATTTTCTACACAGCCTATTTCTGAGATAATAATAGGCTTTTTAATATTAGAAAGTTCGTTAATAATATCAATATAACCTTCATTAAATGTTTTCCATTTGCTCCATTCACTTGACGTTCCCCAATTAAAACCACTAATTGAAGTCCAGTCAACATATTCGTCCCCCGGATAATAAATAGAAATTTTATGCCATTTCTCGGCAGGAACGCTTTGGTTATTTACACTCCAAACCCAGGTTACATTTGTTGCTCCCTCTTTTTTAAAAATATTATAGATGTGTCTCCATGCTTCAATGAATTCTTCAGGCTGATTGCTGTTTACTGGCCCTCCCCATGGATACCAAGTCCCATTCATTTCATGAAGCGGCCTAAGCATTATTGGCCCCCCGTAGCTTTTAATATCTCTTGCCCATGTTTTAATTATGGAATCGAAATTACCATTTATTATGTTTTTAAGCCTGTATTTAGGTTGACTGGCAGGATTCTTTAATTTTTTAGGATCACTTCCTGGGTCCCATGGTTCCCAGGAAATCATCGGAGTCACACCCTTTTTAATCAAGAAGTCGACAACCTTTTGATCGAAGATATTGCGTCCAGAATCTGACCATGGCTGATACCACATCAAGATGGAAACTTCTTTTCCGGATTTCTTTTGAAAATCATCTAGGTCTTTTATTTTAAAGGGAGCATCTTCTTGGTAGACACCAAAATATACCATATTTTCGAGAGGTTCTACTTTCTTGGCTATAGGTCGGGGTTTCACTTTTTTTCTTATTTCATTTATGATGTTTAAGCCCATTCTTTTATTGCTATCACCACCATTAAGGATAATGGTAAGGGGGATAGATAAAATTAAAAGGGCCAATAAAATATAGACTATATATCGTCCCAGGAATATAATCTTGATTTTTTTTGTTTTTTTTGATATATCTTCCATCATTTATAGTTTTTAATATATATAAGATTTAAAGTTTAACACAGTTTTTTTTGAAATAGTATATGTAATCCTTTAGGATGATGAAAAAATATATTGAATAGTTAATAATATAAAAAAATGTGTGCAAATAAACACAATTAGTGTTATAATGATTTTTGATATTGGTTGATTCAATATCTGACGAATATAATGGGTGAGAAAAATATAAAAGAAAACAAGGAGTCCTTCTTGAAATCACACTTAAATAACATAAGAATACAGTACCCAGAGGAAGAAGGTTTGAAAAAACCACTAGACTTATCGATAGTTATCCCACTTCTAAATGAGGCGGAGAACCTTCGGCCGCTATATAAAAAAATGAAGGATACCATCAATCTATTAGGATTAAATGCAGAAATAATTTTTATTGATGATGGTTCAACAGATAATTCTTGGTTGATTTTGACTGAAATAGCCTCTAAGGATGAGGAAGTAAAACTTTTAAGGCATAGACGCAACTTTGGAAAAGCGTCAGCTTTTGCTAGCGGATTTACTTTTGCAACGGGTAATATCATTGTCACTATGGATGCAGACCTTCAAGATGAGCCAGCTGAAATACCTAAACTGATTCAGAAGATTGAAGAAGGTTATGATGTGGTCGTTGGTTGGAAAAAGGAGCGGCAAGATCCGGTTTCTAAAACATTTCCTTCTAAAGTATTTAATTATATGGAGCGCAAATTATCCAGAGTGAATTTGCACGATATAAACTCTGGTCTAAAGGCATATCGGTGGAATGTGATAAGAAACCTTATTCCACATTGCTATGGTGAGATGCATCGTTTTTTCCCAGTATTGGCAGCCTACAAAGGTTATATTATTACTGAGGTTCCAGTGAAGCACCATCCTAGGGTCCACGGGCATTCTAAATATGGATATAATCGTTTCTATAGAGGATTTATGGATTTATTTACAGTCGTTATGATCTCTCGTTATTATGGACGACCCTTACATCTTTTTGGCTTATTTGGAATATCTTTGTTTTCAATTGGGTCGGCAGTTTTGCTTTATTTATCCGGAGCTAAAATTTTATTTAATCAAAGCATAGGAAATAGGCCATTGCTTATGCTGGGAGTACTTTTGCTAATAACTGGCCTCCAAATTATTTTAACTGGGCTGATTGCTGAATTAATAAGGTCCACAAGCGACAATAAACAAACTCAAGATTATGTGCTTTCACAGGTATACAGAATTGATCGCCGAAGTTCTGTCAACGAGGGAAAAACAGCAAAAGATATACTAGTTGAAAGAAGAAACAATCAAATTATAGATATAGCACAAAGAGATAAGTTACAAAGAAGAACCTAATAATTAGGTTATTATTCATTTTTTCCCAATCATTAATTTTATCTAAATAATTATGCTTAATTTATTGTTTTATATATAATCTTTCTAGGGGAAAGTGATGAAAAAGAGGATTGCAGTAATTGGCCCGGCTTATCCATATCGTGGAGGAATTGCTCATTTTTCAAATCATTTATCCTACTTTCTTAATCTGGAGAAAGATGTAAAAGCTAAAATATTTAATTACCGCATATTGTATCCTAAAATTTTCTTCCCGGGAAAAACTCAATATGATCTAAGCAAGAACTATTTCAAGATTGAAACAGAAAGAATCTTAAGCCCTTTTAATCCATTTACTTGGCGGAGCACATATAAAAAAATTATTAAGGAAGGATATAGAATTGTTGTTATTCAGTGGTGGCACCCGTTTTTATCGATACCTCTATATTATATTTGTCGTTCACTAAAAAGAAAAAATGTTCAAAAATTGGTTTTTATCTGTCATAATTATTCATCACATGAAATGGGTTGGTTCTGGAGTTTCTTTACAAAACCAACTCTCAGGCAAGCTGATATTTTAATAGCGCTGTCGAGTTTTGTGGCCAAGAAAATTGTCAAAGAATTACCTGCCTCGAAATTATGTAAAATTAGGCACCCAGTCTATACAATCTTTATGGCAAAAAATGAAATCAGTATAAAGGAATGCCGGCAAAAAATTGGTCTTTCGGTTGACGAAAAGATAATTCTATTTTTTGGTTATATAAGAGCATACAAGGGTTTATCTGACTTATTAAATGCATTACCGGCAGCTATAGCTAAAATTCCAAATCTAAGATTATTAATTGCTGGCGAGTTTTATGAAAGCATTGACAAATACATTCGCCAGATAGAAGAAATAAATATTTCTAATAATGTAACAATAATAGACAGGTATATACCCAATGAAATGGTATATTATTATTTTCGAGCAGCAGATGTAATAGTCTTACCATACCGAACCGCGTCTCAGAGCGGAATTATTCCACAGGCTCATAAGTTTAATCTTCCTGTTATTACAACAAATGTAGGTGGTTTAGCTGATGAAGTTATCTTTGAAGCTGGCGATAGGTTGATTCCCCCCAAAAATGTAAAAGCTTTAGCCAGTGGCATAATTGACTTTTTTTCAAAAGAAACAGCAGTGAAAAATCCTTGTTCTGAGATAAATTCCGTAAAAAAATCCTGGGAGAAATTCATCGAAGTTTTAACTTCAGATTCTTCTTAACAAAACAAAAATAATTCAATCAATATCAATTCAAAAAATACTACCTTATAGTCGATATTTAACATATTTGACAATAATAGGCTTAGATTTTATAATATTAACATACTTATATATATTAATTAAGGAGAGATTACATTATGGCTAAAGCTATAGGTATCGATTTAGGTACAACAAATTCTTGTGTGGCAGTATTAGAAGGTGGAGAATCTACTGTTATTCAGAATGCTGAGGGGGGTAGAGTTACCCCTTCTGTAGTGGCCTTTTCTAAAAATGGTGAACGGCTGGTAGGTGAAGTTGCCAAAAGGCAAGCAATAACCAATCCTGATCGTACTATTACTTCGATAAAAAGGGAAATGGGAACCGATCATAAAGTTGAAATTGATGATAAAAAATACTCTCCACAGGAAATTTCAGCTATGATTTTACAAAAATTAAAGACGGATGCGGAAGCCTATATAGGTGAAACTATTACTAAGGCTGTAATCACTGTTCCTGCTTACTTTGAAGACAGTCAGCGGCAGGCAACAAAGGATGCCGGCAAGATTGCAGGGTTGGAGGTTTTAAGGATAATCAACGAACCAACAGCAGCTGCTTTAGCCTATGGTTTAGACAAGGAGCATGATCAAACAATACTAGTCTTTGACTTAGGAGGGGGAACTTTTGATGTTTCAATCCTTGAGATTGGCGAAGGAGTATTTGAGGTAAAAGCAACAAGTGGAAACAATCATTTAGGCGGCGATGATTATGACCAGAGAATTATTGACTGGATGGCCGATGATTTTAAGGCAAAGAACGGAATTGACTTACGTCAGGATAAAATGGCTTTGCAGAGATTAAAAGAGGCTGCAGAAAAAGCCAAGTGCGAATTATCTACAACTATGACTACAAATATCAATCTGCCCTTTATAACTGCTGATCAGGAAGGCCCAAAGCATTTGGATATGACTTTAAACAGATCTGAATTTCAAAAGATGACAGCTGATTTGGTTGAAAAGTGCAAAGGACCAACCGAACAAGCAATGAAAGATGCAAAGGTAGAAAAGAAAGATCTTGACCATATCATCCTGGTTGGCGGGGCCACAAGAATGCCTGCTATTCATGATTTGATTAAAGACTTAACGGGAAAAGATCCACATAAAGGGGTTAATCCGGATGAAGTTGTTGCTGTTGGAGCTGCAATACAAGCAGGTGTGCTTTTAGGCGATGTCAAAGATATCCTTTTACTAGATGTCACTCCTCTCTCCTTGGGTATTGAGACAAAAGGCGGTGTCTCTACCAAATTGATTGAGAGAAATACGACAATTCCAACTAAAAAGAGCGAAATATTTACTACTGCTGAAGATAATCAAACAAGTGTGGAGATACATGTCCTTCAGGGTGAGCGGGAAATGGCTGCCTATAACAAGACCCTTGGGCGCTTTCAACTGGTTGGTATACCACCTGCACTTAGAGGGATGCCTCAGATTGAAGTTACATTTGATATTGATGCCAATGGTATAGTCAATGTCTCAGCAAAAGATCTTGGTACTGGGCAACAACAAAAGATAACGATTACCGGGACAACGGCCTTAAAAGATGAAGAAATAGAAGATATGATTAAGGAAGCTGAAGCTCATGCTGAAGAAGATTCACGCAAGAAGGAAGAAGCCGAAATAAGGAACAATGCTGATAACTTGGTATATTCTACCGAAAAGTCAATTCGCGAAATAGGAGATAAGCTCAAACAGGAAGAAAAGGAAAAAATTGAAAAGGCTATAAACGATGTTAAGGAAGCGCTGAAAGGCGATGACATCGAAAAGATTAAACAGACGACAGATGATTTAATGCAGGCTTCTCATAAGTTAGCTGAGCAGGTTTACCAAACGCAAACCCAACAACAGCAACAAGCTCAAGCAAGTGCTGCTGGTGGCGGAGGCGGTACCAGCTCAAGTTCTCAAGATCAAGGAGAAGAAGTAGTTGAAGAAGCTGATTATGAAATCATCGACGAAGAAGAAGAAAAAGATAGTGATAAGGACAAAAATGAATAGGCAACTAAGGTTGCAAACATAGAATATAAATAATTATTGGAGGTGTTTATAAATGGCAATAAAAAGATGGGATCCATTTATAGACTTTCTGGACGTACAGAATGAATTTAACGAAATATTTCGAAAAACTTTTGGGATCGATCATTCGGCTCAAAAGCAAAAGAGAGCATCAATAGGTAGATGGGCTCCGAGAGTAGATATTTATGAAGATAAAGATCATTTTGTAGTAGAGACAGAAATTCCGGGTTTAAAAAGAGAAGATATCAATATCTCCATAGACGGAGAAAATCTGGAAATTAAAGGTGAAAGAAAATTCACTGAGAAAATTGACGAAGAAAACTATCATCGTCTTGAGCGTAGATACGGTTTATTTGAAAGAATAATTTCTTTGCCGGAATATGTTAACAAGGAAACCGTTAAAGCCAAATACGAAGATGGTTTGTTAAAAGTTAATATACCCAAGTTAGAAAAGGAAAAACCTAAGAAAATAAAAGTGGAAATTGAAAATAAAAAGAGCAAAAAATCATAAGGAGGTTGATGATAGCCCTTCCTGCTAATTAAGGGGTTAATCTAAAGATGGGAAAGAAAAAACAAAACGGAAATAAAGAATCTGGAGAAATTAAACAAAACGAAATAGATCTTTCGAAAAATGAGAATAATGTTGATGAAGGTTGTATAGAGACTGAGATTTCAGGAGATGAAGAGAATGGGAGTAAAACTCCTGAAAAGCAAGATGAAAACGATTTGAGTATGCGCATCAAGGAAGAAGAAGAAAGAGCTGAGGCACTTTTAAATGACTTAAAAAGGTTAAAAGCAGATTTTGAAAATTATAAAAAGAGAATGATTAAAGAGCAGACTGGTTTCTTAAGAATGGCCTCATGCGGTTTAATAACCAATCTGTTGCCTGTTGTTGACAATTTGGAAAGAGCAATTTCTGCAGCAGAAAGCCATAAGGATGAAAAAACAATCAAAGAAGGAATTGAAATGGTTTATACTCAATTTCTTGGGATTCTGGAAAAAGAAGGGCTGGAAGAGATTAATCCGATTGGTGGAAAGTTTGACCCAGAGCTACATGAAGCTGTTATGCAGGAGGAGTCTGAAGATTACTCCGAAGACACCATCGTTGAAGTATTACAGAAGGGTTACAGGCTTAATGATAAAGTGTTAAGACCAGCGATGGTAAAAGTTTCTAAATAATAAACAAAGGCTCCCTGGCGGATGATATATATTATCTGGAGTGCTCTTCAAACAGGGAGCCTTTGTTTAGGAGAGGCTAATGAACAATCAAGGATTTAAAGATTATTATAATATTTTAGAAGTCGATGAAAATGCATCTAAAAAGGAGATTAAAGATGCTTATCGTCGCCTTGCCAGAAAGTATCATCCGGACGCAAATCCAAATAATCCAGAAGCTGAAGATAAGTTCAAAAAAGTTAGTGAAGCATACGAAGTTTTGGGAGATGAAAAAAAGAGAAAAGAATATGATCAGGGAGCTAAATTTTTTCAAGAAGCAGGATTTGGCCCGGGTGGTTTCGGTGGAAACTATCAAAATGTTAGAGTTAATTTTGAGGATCTTGGAGATTTAGGTGGTTTTGGTGGAAGTATTTTCGATATTTTCGGGGATACCATTCGACAAACAAAACAAAAGCCTCAAGCAGTTAAAGGAAGAGATCTTATATATAATATAACGCTCTCTTTTGATGATGCCATAAAGGGCATAAATACCAGAATTAATGTTAATGCTCATGATACCTGCCCTGCTTGTTATGGGAGTGGAGCTAAACAAGGAACAAGTGCTGTTAAGTGCCCGACTTGTGGCGGAAGAGGTGTTACTGCAAAGAACCAAGGGCTTTTCAGCCTCAGTAGAACTTGTCCTCAATGTTTAGGCAGTGGTTCAATTATTAAAGATCCCTGTACTACGTGTGCTGGAATGGGGCAAGTTGAAAAGAACAAGAAAATCAATATCAAGATTCCTCCAGGAGTTAGAGATGGTTCAAAGATTAAAATTAAAGGGAAAGGCGAACCAGGCTCAAACGGCGGGCCCTCTGGTGACTTGTATGTTGTTACCAAGATAAATCCTCATAAGTATTTTAAAAGAAAGGGTAATAACATTTTACTTACTGTACCGCTTGAATATAGTGAAGCAGCCTTGGGTGCCAAGATCAAGATACCTACAATTGACCGGCCAGTAAATCTTAAAATACCGGCTGGTACGCAGTCAGATAAAGTATTTAGATTAAAGGGAAAGGGAGCGCCTAAGTTAAAAGGTTCAGGAAATGGTGATATGTTGGTAACAGTAAAGATCAAAGTTCCTGAAAGATTGACAGCTAAAGAAAAATCTTTAATCAGGCAATTAGCTGAGATTTCTAAGAAAAGTATAAGAAATTTTTCGAATGAGAAATGAAGGAATAACTAATGGTAAAAAAAGATAATCTTCCTTTATATATGATTGGGGTAGCAGCGAAATTATCAGGTATACATCCTCAGACATTGAGGATATATGAGAGTAAAGAATTGATAATTCCTAAAAGGACAGCTAAGAATACGCGTCTTTATTCAAATAGTGATATTGATACGATTAAATATATTCAGAAATTAACCCAACAATTTGGAATTAATCTAGCTGGCGTGAAAGCTATTATTGATCTTGAAAACGAAGTAAAAGATTTACAGGACAAGATGAGAAAAATGGAAGAAGAGATGGATCTAATGGAAAAGCAAGTTAAAGAAAAAATCAGAAAAATCCATCAAAGCTATAAATTTGAGATAGAACCTTATTCAAATCAAGAGATAGAGATAAAAAGGAAATAAAATTGAAAAGATTTCTTTTTATAATTATGAACATTTACTTAGTTAATAATAATTTATTGAGGTGATAATGTTGTTTGATAGATTTACCATAAAAGCCCAAGAAGCAGTAGCATTGACTCAAGCCTTGGGCAGAAAATTTAACCACCAAATGGTGGATACAGAACATTTATTATTAGCTCTTTTGGAACAGAAAGAGGGAATAGTAAATCCAATTTTAAATAAAATTGGCGTAGAACCGGGATTGATAATCGGAGAACTTGAAGATCTTTTACGAAAGCGTCCTAAAGTTTATTCAGATTCAGCACCTATGCCTCAGGCAAGCGCAAATCTGGGACGTGTTTTCGATCAAGCAAAGATGGAAGCAGAAAACCTGAAAGATGAATATGTAAGTACTGAGCATCTTCTTCTAGCCTGTACAGAAATAAAAGGTGAGGCTCAAAATATATTAATAAAAGCAGGCTTGAATAGAGAGGTATTATTGAAAGCTCTTTCTGAAGTCAGGGGCTCACAGAGGGTTACTGACCAAAATCCCGAAGAAAAGTACCAAGCTCTAGAAAAATATGCAATAGACCTGACAGCCTTAGCTAAACAGGGCAAACTTGATCCCGTTATCGGACGTGATGATGAGATTCGCCGGGTTATTCAGGTTTTATCCAGGCGGACAAAGAATAATCCTGTTTTAACCGGAGAGCCGGGTGTTGGCAAAACTGCTATTGTTGAAGGTTTGGCTCAAAGAATTGTAGCTGGAGATATTCCAGAAGGCTTAAAGAACAAGAGATTAGTTGCTCTTGATCTAGGTTCTTTAATTGCTGGGACAAAGTTCAGGGGAGAATTTGAGGATAGACTAAAGGCGGTATTAAAGGAGATAAAAGATTCAGAGGGTGAGATTATCCTCTTTATTGACGAATTACATACAATGGTAGGAGCAGGTTCAGCTGAAGGTTCTGTTGATGCGGCCAATATGCTCAAACCAGCTTTGGCCAGAGGTGAGTTGCGATGTGTGGGTGCTACTACTTTAGATGAATACCGCAAACATCTTGAGAAAGATGCAGCTCTTGAAAGAAGATTTCAACCAATTTATACAACAGAACCCTCGGTTGAAGACACGGTTGCTATACTTCGCGGACTAAAAGAAAGATATGAAGTACATCATGGAATCAGAATTAAGGATTCAGCTTTAATTGCTGCTGCTGTTCTTTCTGACCGTTATATAACTGAAAGATTTCTTCCAGATAAGGCTATTGATTTAATAGACGAGGCTGGCTCAAGACTTCGGATTGAGATAGACAGTCTACCAACGGAGATTGATGAAGTTGAAAGGAAAGTTATCCAACTTGAGATTGAAAAAGAGGCTTTAAAGAAGGAAAAAGATATCGATTCAAAAGAGAGACTAGCCGAGATTGAAAAAAAACTAGCTGATTTGAATGAGAAGAATAATGTATTGAAAGCTCAATGGCAAAACGAAAAAGAGGTTATAACTAAAATCAGGAGTTTCAAAGAACAGATTGAACAGGCAAAATCAGATGTTGAAAAGGCCGAAAGGGAAGGCGACTTACAAAAAGCTGCTGAGCTTAAGTACGGTAAGATTGCTGAATTGGAAAAAGAATTATCAGAGGAAAACAAGAAACTGATTAATATTCAAAAAGAGAACAAAATGCTTAAAGAAGAAGTAGACGAGGAAGATATCGCGGAAGTTGTATCTAAATGGACAGGTATACCAGTATCTAAATTATTAGAGGGTGAAACTCAAAAACTAATTAAGATGGAAAATTATCTTCAAAAAAGAGTTGTTGGCCAGAATGAAGCCATCAATGCTGTGACCAATGCAATAAGGAGGGCTAGAGCAGGTCTCCAAGACCCAAACCGGCCGCTTGGTTCATTTATCTTCCTTGGTCCGACAGGAGTTGGAAAGACTGAATTGGCTAAAAAATTGGCTGAATTCCTTTTTGATGACGAGAAAGCAATTGTCAGGATGGACATGAGCGAATATATGGAAAAACATACTGTCTCCCGTTTGATAGGTGCGCCTCCCGGCTATGTTGGCTATGAGGAAGGCGGACAATTGACTGAAGCAATTCGCCGCCGCCCTTATTCGGTAATACTGCTGGATGAAATAGAAAAAGCACACTACGATGTATTTAACGTCTTATTACAAATATTGGACGACGGCCGCTTGACTGATGGTCAAGGCCATACTGTGGATTTTAAAAATACTATAATTGTTATGACTTCAAATATTGGTGCCAGGGACATAATAAAGGCAGCACCCCTGGGTTTTACGCCAAGAAATGAAGAATCAGGTACTCTTACTCCAAGCGAGATGAAGAAGACGGTAATGGACAAATTAAAGAAAACTTTTCGTCCAGAATTCTTAAACAGAATTGATGAAATTGTCATATTTAATTCGCTTAGCCAAGAAGAGCTACGCAAAATTGTAGAAATTCAACTGGAGATACTTAAAGAAAGATTGGCTGAAAAAAAGCTGAAGGTTATCTTTTCTGAAAAATCAATAGACTACCTAGCTAAACAAGGATATGATCCTGTTTACGGAGCAAGGCCTCTAAAGAGGACCATTCAAAAGTTGGTAGAGAATTCTTTATCATTGAAATTGCTTGACGGTACATATTTAGAAGGCGATGAAATCTATATAGATACAGATAAAAACGAGTTAATTTTCAAACATCCTGAGATGGTTAGAGAATAAATTAAAAAGAAGTCTGGCTTACAGCTAATCCTTTTCTTATAATATAGCCACTATGCGAAAGACTAATCCTTACATTGCTGGCTTTATATTTATATTATTGATAATCACTCTTGCGGTTTCATATTTCATGAATCAACCGAAAAGACTCATCGCTGTTGATGATCAGGTTCTTGGTACATACGTCACTATAAAGGCCTATGCTAGAGATGAGAGCAAAACCAGAAAAATTCTGCTCAAAGCATTGGCCGAAATGAAAAGAATTGATCAAGAATATGACATATATCATAAAAATAGTGAAATTACTAAATTAAATTTAAAAGCAGGGGCAGGCCCGGTAAAAGTATCTGAAGAGCTTTTTAACCTTTTAGATAATTCAATAGTTGACAGCCAACGCACAGACTCAAACTTTAATCCAGCTATTGGGCCATTAATGAAACTATGGGACTTTAATAAAAGTAAAAAACCTCCTGATGAGTTTGAAATTGAGAAAGGCCTTAAAAAAACCAAGCCTGGAGATATTGTTCTGAATGAACAAAACATGGAAGTCTCACTTGAGAAAGGCTATCAGTTTGACCTTGGTGGAATATTAAAAGGTTACGCGGTTGATAGAGCAATTTCGATAATAAAAAAAGAGGGATTAGAAAATGTTCTAGTAGATCTGGGAAGTTCTCAGGGCGCCCTTGGTAAAAAACCTAATCGAAAAAATTGGAAAGTAGGTATTCAAAATCCAAAATTGGATGATAGCAGCAGACCATTTATAGGATATTTGAAACTTGACAATTTTCCTTATGTAAGTACCTCGGGAGACTACCAGCAAAGTTTTACTTATCAAGGAAAAAAGTATCATCATATATTAGATCCTAAAACAGGTTGGCCTGCAACGGATTATAGAAGTGTGACTGTAGTCAGTAAAAATTCTGCTTTTGAAGCCGACCTTCTTTCGACTGCTGTCTTTGCTGGTGGATATCCTGAGGGTTTGGGATTACTGAAAAAATACCCAGGAACGGAAAGTATATATGTTTTGAAAAATGGTCTTATTAAATCCAGTATCTATGAAGATAAGGATATTGAAATTCTATTTGAAAAGATTAAATAAATTTGCTTATTACTTAATCTGTTTCTCAGCTAAATCTCCAATAACCGGTAATTTATAATATTCTCCCTGATATGCTTTGACCATTAATAATATCCAGACAACAATTATTCCTACATAGAGTATCAGAAACAGGGGAGCTATCAGACAGCCTAGTATATTTAGTATTGCTGATAAAATTGCGGATAATACCCAAAGAGCAATGTTTACAACTATAACTGCTATCCAAAGAAATATTGACTGCATGGCATGGAATTTAACAAATTTACTGTCTTTTTCAATTGCAAAAAATATTATTCCCCCGATTAACCCCAGAAGATAGCTTAATAAAGCAGCTAAGTTTATATCTAGGCCAGTTGAACTTTTCTCCTCTTCTGTTTCAGGAATTTTTTCAGGAGGGCTTTCAGTTGGTTCTTCAGATTTTGGTTCCTCTGGAGGAGTTGGTGTCCCTTTATCATCTTCCATTATTTCACCTCCTTAAAATATATTAAATAAATATAGCATAAAAAAGTAATAAAAAGGAAAAATTATTATTTAAAAAAATTGCCTTATGTAATCCCAAAAATTTTCCAATTATGCTATTATTTAAAATTGCCATTTATTTTAGGGGATAATATGGGAATCACAATAGGTATTCCAAGAGCTCTTCTATATTATAAATATTCATCGCTCTGGGAGACATTTTTCAATGAGCTTGGTGTAGAGGTAAAGATTTCTCCGCACTCAAATAAAAGCATACTTAAAAAAGGATTAGTCTTAGCTGAAAGCGAAATTTGTTTACCCGTAAAAGCTTTTTTTGGTCACGTCGTTGAAGTTAGTAAAGATGTGGAACTTCTTTTTATTCCCCGAATGGTAGGAGTAGAGAACAAAGAGTATACCTGTCCAAAATTTCTTGGCCTCCCAGATATGGTAAGGGCCTGCGATCATCCGGTGCCAGAGATTTTATCTCCACTTATTGATCTACGCCAGGGGCGGAAACAATATTACCGGACAGTTATAGATGTAGGGCGTATTTTTAATAATAAACTTAGCAAAATTCTTGGAGCTTATCATAAAAGTCTAAAAGATTATAAAACCGAGAAAAAAGCTTTTAAAGATGGTCGAATCACATATCTTGAAAAAGATGTGGCTAATAGGGCAGCTTCGTTGCCAACAGGTGTAAAGATTGCTGTTCTGGGGCATCCATATAATATATACGATACATATACAAGCCTTAATTTAATAAGGCGTTTACAGAAAATGGGAATAGAAGTAGTTACTGCTGACATGATTTCCAATCGAGTGATTAATAGCGAAGCAGCCAAACTGCCCAAAAAACTATTCTGGACTTATGAGAAGGAGATTGTCGGGGCAGCATTATACTGGCTCAGAAAAAGAAATGTTGATGGCGTTATATATGTCTTGTCCTTTGCCTGCGGGCCTGACTCTTTAATTGAACTTTTGTTGAGCAATAAATATAAAGAAGAAAATAAAATACCATTAATGTCATTAGTCCTTGACGAGCATGCTTCAGAGACTGGAATAATGACCAGGCTTGAGGCATTTGTGGACATGATTACAAGAAAGAAAAAGATTAAACAAAGGGCTGTGGTCTAATGGTTGTTACTTTTCCTCATATGGGTACTGTTGAAATAATGTTACGCGATCTTGTAACCAGGCTTGGTGCTGACTATGTTACTCCTCCGCCGACAACAAACCGTACCTTAAGAATTGGTACAAAATATAGCCCGGAATTTGCTTGCCTTCCATTGAAAGTAACAGTAGGAAATCTTATAGAAGGTCTTGAAGCTGGGGCTGATACTTTAGTTATGGCAGGAGGATGCGGCCCATGCCGTTTTGGTTATTATGCTGAGATTCAAAAAAGAATTTTAAGTGGGCTTGGATATGAATTCAAATTTGTGACTTTTGAACCACCCGGAATGGGAATTATTCAGTTTTATAAAGCCTTTAAAAAAATAGCTAAACCCGGTTTGACTCCAATTAAACTATGGAAGCTTTTAAAGACCTCATACCGCAAAGCAAGATTTATTGATCAGATTGATAAGTGGTCTATAAGAATGAGGCCATTCGAGGCTCATAGAGGAGAGGTAAGTAAATATAAAGCCAAGTCGATGAAGATAATGGAAAAAGCCTTTAGCCTTGATGAAATAATTAAAGCGGAAGAAGAAATTTGCCATATGATTAAAAAGATAGAGATGGATTATAATCGTTCACCACTGCAAATAGGATTTCTTGGTGAATTTTATATGCTTTTAGAGCCCTATATCAATTATGATATTGAAGAATTTTTAGGCTATAGAGGAGTTTCTTTAGAAAAAGCAGTCTATTTAACAGACTGGCTTGGGCCTGGACGCAAGAATCCGGTTTCTGGCAAGAGTAATGAGGAAATTATAAAAATTGCTAGCCCGTATCTTAATCATAGAGTCGGGGGCGAAGGCCAGCTAACGATTGGCCATATTATTTCGATGGCTGAAGAAGGATTTGATGGAGCAATACATATAATGCCCTTTACATGCATGCCAGAGACTATTGCTAAAAGTATTATGCCGAAGGTTCAAAAGAGTTATGATTTTCCTCTTTTAACCCTCGTAATTGACGAACAAACTGCTAAAGCTGGCCTTGTTACTAGGCTAGAAGCTTTTATCGACCTTTTGTTAGCTAAAAAGAGCACTAAAAATAATAATAGTAAGTTCTACTTTGAAGACAAAGGAGGTTTAACTATTGCCCGCTTTCTTAGGAATTGATGTCGGATCAGTAAGCACTAACTTGGTCGTTATTGATCAAAACCATGAAGTCATAAGCATAGTCTATGAAAGGACAAAAGGTCAACCAATAAAAGCTGTTCAAGAAGGGTTGATGAAAATAGCTGAAAGCATTCCTCCTGGTTTGGAGATTATGGGAGTAGGGACGACAGGAAGCGCCCGTTATCTCTCCGGAGTAATTGTTGGTGCTGATTTAGTTAAAAATGAAATTACAGCTCATGCTGTGGCCTCAAGCCATTATTTTCCGGATGTTCGAACGGTGCTGGAAATAGGAGGCCAGGACTCAAAGATTATATTACTGCAGAACGGTATTGTTGTTGACTTTGCGATGAATACTGTCTGTGCTGCAGGCACAGGTTCATTTCTGGACCACCAGGCCGCAAGGCTCGGGATTCCAATAGAAAAATTCGGCGATTATGCATTAAATTCTGAAAAGGGTGCCCAGATTGCCGGTCGATGTACTGTTTTTGCTGAGTCTGACATGGTTCATAAACAACAGATGGGTTATCAAATAGAAGACATAATCTTTGGGCTATGTGAAGCTCTTGCCAGAAATTACTTAAACAATCTTGCTAAAGGAAAGGATCTGTCAGTTCCGATTGTTTTTCAAGGCGGAGTGGCTGCTAATAAAGGTATTGTCAGGGCATTTAAAGAATCATTGGGTGTAGAAATATACGTTCCCAAATATTACCATGTTATGGGAGCAATAGGAGTAGCCCTTCTTGCCAAAGAGAACCAGGGAAGCATAATGACTACTAACTTTAAAGGTTTTGAAGCTAGTGAATTTTCTTATCAGTCAAAGAGTTTTCACTGCAAGGGTTGTGAAAATAATTGCGAAATTGTAAAGATTCAGGTAGATGATCAAGTACTAGCTCGATGGGGTGGGCGTTGTGGAAAATGGGAGGTTCAGGAAGTGGACCTAAGCCAGAAAGTAGCAAATCCCTGTTAAGCACTGATTAGTTTATTTTCTAATAAAAAGATAAATACCTCAATTAGCTCACTATCAAATTGAGATCCTGAACAACTGTTTAACTCTTTAATTGCCTCCTTTTTAGTCTTCACTTTTTTTCTAAAAGGGCGTACTGAAGTCATGGCATCATAGGAATCTGCTATTGTTATAATTTTTCCTTGAAGTGAGATGTTCTTAGATTTTAGGCCTGCAGGATATCCTTTTCCGTCAACTCTTTCATGATGCTGGGCGATAGGATTAGTGACTTCCCATGGAAATTCAACAGCTTTTAGGATTTTTTGTCCGATTTCCGGATGTTTTTTCATCTCACCAAACTCTTTGGCAGTGAGTTTGCCAGGTTTAAGAAGGATTTTTTCAGAAATTCCAATCTTTCCGATATCATGAAGCAGACCGGCTGTTTTGATTCCTTTTAATTCATTTTCATCAATTCCAATTTCTTCAGCCAAGCGAGTTGCCAGCCTGGAAACTCTTTCAGAATGACCATGAGTATATGGCTCTTTCGCTTCAACTGCCGCTGCAAGAGCGGAAATTGTACTTAAATAGAGGTTTTCGATTTCTTCATATAATCTGGCATTTTCTATGGCGTTAGAAGCTTGATTGGCTAGAGTGGCCAGAAGAGATAGGTCATCTTGATTAAATGTACCGGAATATTTATTGCTTATATTTAAAACACCAATTATTTTATTTTGGACGTGTAGGGGAACCGATAAAGCATCTTTAATATTTGAATTATCTCCCTTAAAATTGATCTCATTCTGGAGGCCACTCTCAAGTATCAATGGTTTTTTGTTTTTTAGAACCCAACCGGCTATTCCTTCTCCGCTTTTAACTGAATAATTGTCAATGACATTCTGAGGTAAACCACGGGCAACCTCTATAGAAAGAAGATCTTTTTCTTTATCGTAGAGCATTATCGAGCCATTTTCAGCGTTAGTCAATTTAATAGCATCATCTAAAATCATGTTTAAAACTTTATCGAGATCTAGGGTAGATGAAATGGCCGTGCTAATCTTATTCAGGGTTGATAATTCAATAATTCTATGTTTCAAATCAACATTTGATTTTCGAAGTTTTAAGGTCATGTCGTTAAATGATTTAGCTAACATGTTAATCTCTTTGCCGGCCAATTTTTCCATCTTATAATCTAAATCACCCTCAGCTACCTTTTTTGTTGCTGTTACTAATGAATTTAAGGGTAAAGAAAATACTCTGATATAGTAATATCGAGAGAGTGGAATAAAGAATAATAAAAACAACAAGACATATAAGATTGTTTCGCGAACATAGCTGTTAATTTCGTTATTGAGATAATTGAGGCTAATTCTAGCTTCGCCGGCCCCAATTATTTGCCCATAACGACGGATTGGAAAAGCAAAATCCAGCATCCTAATGTTTTTTCCTTTTTCCTCATGAGTTTCTATTGCATAAACGATCTCTTCTTTTTTTATAGACTTTTTAATATCTGGATTTTTATAAAACTGGTTAACTTTATTAGGTTTGCTATGAGCAATTATTTGAAAATTATTATCGACAATAAATATCTCCTGGTACTCTTGGAAATCATTAATTTCAACAATCTTATGCTGAAGATACTCTTTATCTAAACCCCTTTCCTCAATTATTTCCTCAAAGAAATGAACATTATTTTGAATATGAAGAGTATTTAACCTGATGAATGAATCTTGCATGCTACGGATATGAATGTATGATCCAATTACTATAATCAAGGACAATATTAGAATTATAATTATGGCCAGTTTTTTACTCAGGGTAAAATTAAAAAACTCTTTCAAAATGTTTTAGTTCTCCTTAAAAATAATTTATAAGATTTATTATTAACTCTAACCTTTGAAAATAAAAAGGTTTTGAGTTAATATTTATTAACCATTTAATTATTATTTTACAATATATATCGGCATATTCATAAATATATTTATACTATGTGTAATATTGTACTTCAAATAGTAGTTATTTAAATCTAGTCTTCCATTAGAATAGGAGATTTATAATTGAACCGTATCATTGACAAGAAAGAAATATCTCCAGAAATATTCGAAATCATAGTCGAAAACCAGAGAATTGCCACCAAGGCCAAAGCTGGGCAATTCATAGTTCTTTTACTTGACGAAAAAGGAGAAAGAGTACCACTTACAATTGCCGATAGTGATCCTAGCAAGGGAACAATAAATATTGTTTTCCTTTGCGTTGGCAAGACGACAACAAAATTAAGGACATATAAAGTTGGAGATACTATCCATGACTTAGTCGGGCCTATGGGAAAGCCTTCTCATCTGGATGGTTTTAAGAATGTTTATTTTGTAGCAGGGGGCGTAGGTGCAGCAGCAGCTTATCCTATTGCCAAAGCTATGAAAGAGAAAAAGAAAACTGTAAAGACAATCCTTGGGGCTAAAACTAAAGAACTCCTTGTCTATCGTCATAAGTTGAATAATGTATCAGATGAGTTGTTTATTACTACCGATGATGGTAGTGAAGGATTTAAAGGTTTAACTACAGAATTCCTCCATAATGTTATTTCTGATGGTGAAAGAATAGATCTAGTAATGACTATTGGTCCGGCGATAATGATGAAGTTTGTCGCAAAAACAACTGAACCATATCGGGTAAAGACAATTGCCAGCCTTAATCCAATTATGGTTGATGCAACTGGAATGTGCGGCGCATGCCGGGTTGAAGTTGGCGGCCAAACAAAATTTGGTTGTGTTGACGGGCCTGAGTTTGATGCTCATGATGTTGATTGGGATCTGCTTTTAATGAGACAAAGTGCTTATCTAGAACAGGAAAAACAATCATTAGAATTATTTGAAAGTCAGCAAGCAGGAAATAAGAAAGGTGGATGCCGTTGCCAGCCGAAAGATTGAAAAAACCAAGAATACCAATACCTGAACAGGATCCTAAGAAAAGGGCGAAAAATTTTAATGAAGTAGCTCTAGGTTATAGTGCGGAAATGGCTAAAGAAGAGGCAGCCAGATGCCTTCTGTGCAAAAAGCCTTATTGTGTTCAAGGATGCCCAGTAGAGATAGATATACCAGCGTTTATTCAATCTATAATTGATGGAGATTTTATAAAAGCGACGACTATTATTAAGCAGAAAAATAGCTTACCTGCAGTCTGCGGCCGAGTCTGCCCCCAGGAAGACCAGTGTGAAAAACTCTGTGTTTTAGGAAGAAAACACGATTCGGTGGCCATCGGCCGCTTAGAGAGATTTGCGGCTGATTATGCATTTGAACGCGGGGAGACCTGTATAACTTTACCTGAGATAAAACACAACAAGCGTGTTGCGGTAATAGGTTCTGGACCTGCTGGAATTACCTGTGCAGGGGACCTGGCAATGATGGGTTATCCTGTAACTGTATTTGAATCACTTCATCAACTTGGTGGAGTTTTAGTATATGGTATTCCAGAATTTCGTTTGCCTAAATCGATTGTAAAAGATGAGATTGCCTGCCTGGAGAATTTAGATGTAAACTTTGAAAGAAATGTTGTCGTTGGAAGAACTTTGCAGGTTGATGAACTTATTAATGACGGTTATGATGCAGTTTTTATTGGGGTTGGAGCTGGTGCACCAGTCTTTATGGGGATAAATGGAGAAAATTTAAACAATGTCTTTTCGGCGAATGAGTTTTTAACCAGGTCAAATTTAATGAAAGCTTATCTCTTTCCAAAATACGATACACCTATTGCCATCGGGAACAAAGTAGCAGTTGTTGGTGGTGGAAATGTAGCAATGGATGCTGCCAGGACTGCTCTTCGCTTGGGAGCAAAGAAAGTCTATCTTGTTTACCGACGAAGCGAGGAGGAGATGCCAGCACGAATTGAAGAGGTCCATCATGCTAAAGAAGAAGGAATCATCTTTAAACTTTTAACAAATCCATTAGAGGTAAAGAGTGATAATGGTTGGGTTAAAGGCCTGGAATGCATTCAGATGGAGCTAGGTGAGCCTGATGAATCCGGAAGAAGAAGGCCTATCCCTATAGAAAATTCTAATTTCACTTTAGAAGTTGACCTGGTTGTTATGGCCATAGGGACAAAAGCCAATCCTTTATTGACACAATCAGTAAAAAATCTTGAGTTGAATAGGCAGGGTTATATCATTACCGATAGCCAGACGGGACAAACTTCAAGAAAAGAAATTTTTGCCGGAGGGGATATCGTTACTGGTTCTGCTACAGTCATATTAGCAGCAGGAGCTGGCAAGATTGCAGCTAGATCAATTGATAGGTTTTTGCAAGGAAAACCTGTTAATCCAGAACCTGAACCTGAGTCAGAAATTTCACTTAAATAGACCATGGCCGGGATAGAAATAAAAAATCTTAGCAATAGCTATATCGAGGCAACAAAAGAATTTATAAATTCTATCCTCTATGGAGAGTTCGGCTTTAAACCTAATAAAGAACTAGATGACGATATATTTAACCTGGAAGATTCTTATCGACCTCCTAACGGTACCTTTCTTTTAATATTAAAAGATAAGGAGATTATTGGTACTGCCGGTTTGAGAAAGCTGTCTGAGGAGTCAGCTGAGCTTAAAAGAATGTTCATTAAAGAAGAATACAGGGGACAAGGCTTGGGAGCCACTCTTTTGAGAAAGTTAATAGATTTTGCTAAAAAACAGAATTATAAGAAAATTTTTCTTGACTCGGATCGGTCTCTTAAGGCGGCAAAAACTCTATACACAAAATTCGGTTTTGTTGAGACTGAAAGATACAATAACAATTTTCGGGCTGATATTTTTATGGTAAAAAAATTGTGATGCAGCTTGTTATTTTTAAAGATTAAGCCAAAGGCTATATAAGTCTTAATTTTTTTTCCAGTAGTAAAATTCTGACTCTCAAGGTATGAGTTAATGTATTTGTCTTATAAATAGAAATTTGTAAAAAAATTTGACGATTTGATTATCGTCTTCTGACATATTTGGTTTTCCATTCTCAATCTCTGGAAAAATTGGCATTAACTTTCGGAATAAATATTAAAACTAGGCAAAAAGAATTTATAAATATTTATCTGAATGTGTTTATTGATTTAGATTTTTGAGTATGGCAATCAGATTGATTTAATTTCCCAGGCTACGCAGCGGCGGCGGTATACGCCCACCTCTCTGGATGAAATTTTTTGACGAAAGTTGGCTGACACTTAGAATTGGTGCTTTGCCCAGTAAGCCGCCAAACTCTGCTTCATCTCCAGTTTTTTTACCAGGTACGGGAATCAAGCGGCAGCCAGTCGTCTTATTGTTTATAACCCCAATAGCCATCTCATCAATAATAATTGAGGCCAGAGTTTCAACTGAGATATCACCTGGTAGGGGTATCATATCCAGCCCTAGTGAGCAGACTGAGGTCATTGCTTCTAATTTTTCTAGAGATATCGCCCCGTTTTTTACCGATTTGGCCATACCTATATCTTCTGAGACAGGAATAAATGCTCCGGATAAACCTCCGGTAGAAGATGAAGCCATCGCTCCACCCTTTTTTACAGCATCAATTAAGATAGCCAGAGCAGCAGTTGAACCGGGAGCTCCACATTTTTCGATGCCCATCTCCTCAATAATTTCAGCAACTGAATCACCGATTACAGGTGAAGGCGCCAAAGATAAATCAACTATCCCTGGACTTACTTCAAGAATTTTAGCTGCTTCTCTAGCTATTAATTCCCCAGCTCTGGTAATCTTAAAGGAATATTGTTTTACTGTTTCGGCCAGCTCATCAAGGCTTGCTTGTGGTCGCCTTTTTATGGCAGATCTTATAACTCCTGGCCCGCTTATCCCAATATTCACAGAGGCTTCTGGTTCACCAACTCCACAGTAAGCTCCAGCCATGAAAGGATTATCTTCCGGGATATTGGAAAATACTGTTAGCTTGGCACAACCTATTCCATTTTGGCTGGCTGTTGCTTCAGAAGTTTTTTTAATGACTTCAGCTAAGAGTAGTGCAGCATCACCATTAATACCTGCTTTAGTGGAGGCGATATTGACTGAAGAACAAACCCTCTTTGTCTTAGACAATACTTCGGGAATTGAATTAATCAGGATTTTATCGCTAACAGTCATTCCCTTTTGGATGAGTGCCGAGAATCCTCCAATGAAATCAATATCAATCTTTTTAGCTGCATCATCCATAGTTTCTGCGACTGGAAAATAAGAATCAATATGGCAAGAGGCAGCAACTGTTGATATAGAAGAGGTAGCAATTCTTTTGTTTATTATAGGCAACCCGTATTTTCTGCTAAGTAGCTCTAAACAATTATGTAAGTTCTTTCCGTAATCTGTTATTTTTTGATATATTTTTTTTTGCAGTTTATCAAGGTTTGAGTTTGAACAATCTTCTAGATTTAAACTGAGGGTTATTGTCCTTATATCAAGTTTTTCCGATTGAATCATCCGGATTGTTTCCAGAATTTCATCCGGGTTGATATACATTAATTTCTATACTCCTATATTCTATTAATGTATCGAAAGATATCTTCATGCTGGATAGTAATTCTTAAACTTATTTGCTGACCAACTTTATCCAGCTCTTTTTGTAATTTTTCCAGGCTAGTAACTTCTTCGTCTACCGTAACCAGCATAATCATTGCAAAGAGGTCTGACATTATTTTCTGGCTAATATCTTCAATATTTACCTGATTTTCAGCTAAAACTTTTGATACAGCAGCGACAATGCCAATTTTATCTTCGCCGAGAACTGTAACAACAGCTCTACTTTTCATATGATACTCCTAATAGCTGACTATTTGAGAAGTTCAATCAGGGTTTAAATTAAAACTTTCACCAAATGAGATAAACTCTCTTTGAAGGCGTGATAGTACTCTTTGAACCAGAAATGTAAGTAATAAAGGTCTTTTGATAATCATTCCTGTTACTCGAGTTGCTTTCAAAGTTTCCAATTCAATATTTTTCTGGATAGCCCAATTTGAGACAACTGAAATTCCCAGTCCATTTTCAACTCCTGTAATTATTGCTTGAGTACTGCCAAGTTCCATTGTTGAATGTAAATCAGAAACAGTATGGCCTTTTTTTTCTAAAGCTTTTTCGAAAGAAGCCCTGGTTCCGGAACCCTTTTCTCTTAATAAAAAGGGTTCATCCAGAATGTCATCTACTGAAATAGTCTTTTTTCTACTTAATCGATGTTTAGGAGGCAAAATAAAAAATAATTCATCTTGAGCAATTTGATGTGTTTTCAGCCTTGAATGGTCTGGCTTTTTTCCAATAAAACCGATATCAATCTCTCGGCGCACCAGCTTGTCTATTACATCTTGTGAATCAGAAATTTCCATTGTTAAATCTACTGAAGGATAATTTAATTTGAATTGACCAAGAAAAGAGGGAACAATATATTCTCCAGGTATGGTTGATGCACCTATTCGTATTTTACCTGTTAATGTTCCTCGAAGTTCAGCTAATCGCTCTTTTAACAGTTGATTTGATTGAACAATCTCTTTAGCAAACTGGAGGAATACCTTGCCAGCTTTTGTCAATTCAACTTTTGGACCCGACCTGTCTAAAAGTTGTTCATTATATTCCTCTTCCAGGGACTGGATTTGAAAACTGATTGTCGGTTGAGATACGCTCATTGCTTTAGCTGCCCCAGAAAAGCTCTCTTTTTCAACGACATTAATAAAAGTAATAAAAAAATCAACTTTCATAGGCTTTTTTAATTCACCTCCTCATATATTATAGAATTTTTATATATATATGAAAAGACATTTTTATAATATTTCAAAAATAGTGCTATACTACCATCTAAAGGAGGAATAATGGACAAGCAAATTCGTCTTACAAGCATGGCAACCAAGAGTGGTTGAGCTTCGAAAATGCCTCCCCAGGATTTGGCGGAAATAATAAAATACCTAAGACCTGTTATGGATAAAGATGTCTTAGTTGGTACTGAGACAGCAGATGACGCTGCTGTTTATAAATTGGATAATAATACTGCTTTAGTCCAGACCCTGGATTTTTTTACTCCGATTGTTGATAATCCTTATGATTACGGAGCTATAGCAGCGGCTAATTCATTAAGTGATATTTATGCCATGGGTGGAAAACCGATAATGGCTATGAATATTGTTGCTTATCCTTGCGATACGGACCCAAATATTATGGGTGAAATTATGCGGGGAGGTCAGGATAAAGCTTTAGAAGCAGGTATAGAAATAATTGGGGGGCATTCTGTTTCTGACAGTGAACCTAAATATGGTTTGGCAGTTACCGGATTGATCAATCCGCAAAAAATAATATTGAACTCAACGGCTAAAGAAAATGATTTGCTTGTCTTAACCAAACCGATTGGTTTTGGGATTATGGCTACAGGCTTGAAGGCAAACCAGATTAATGAATTAGAGATGAAGAAAGAGATTGAATGCGCCGCTAGATTAAACCGCAATGCTTCAGAAGCTATGATTGAAATTGGTGTCAATGCTTGTACCGATATAACGGGTTTTGGATTACTTGGCCATTGCCAGGAAATGGCCTTAAACTCGGGCCTTGAAGCTGAGATAAATACGGAAAAAGTACCATACTGGCCAAGGGCTAAAGACTTAGCTGCCAGTGGATTTGTTCCTGGAGGAGCTAAATCAAATAAAAAATTTCTAGGGAGTGATCTAGTGGTAGATTCAGAAATCGAACCAGAATTAATAGATATTCTATTTGATCCGCAGACATCTGGCGGGCTTTTGATTTCAATAGTTCCTGAAAAGGTTGATGATTTGATGAAACTTCTGTTGAAAAGAGGAGAAAGCACAGCTAGAATAATTGGGGCTCTTAAAAATGGTAAACCTGGTTTAATTAAACTTATTTAAAAGCAGAGGTCTTATATGAGCAAGATAGATGCCAGGGGGTTATCCTGTCCTCAACCTGTTATATTGACTCAGGATGCAATTGAATCAGGAGAAAAAAAGATAATAGTGCAAGTTGATAATGAAGCAGCTTTTGAAAATGTATCTCGCCTTGCAGAAAAAAGAGGTTACAGAACAGAGGTTAATCAGGAAAACAATTTGTTTACCATTGAGCTTGAAAGAACCGGGGAGAGCAAAACACAGGCCATATCGAAATCTACAAAAACAGTATTCTTTATAAACTCTGAAACTATAGGACAAGGAGATAATCAATTAGGACAGATTTTAATGAAAGCTTTCCTTTATAGCCTGACTGAAAGCAGTGATTTGCCTTCGGCCATCATCTTGATGAATTCGGGTGTTAAACTATCTACTGTAAATTCAGAGACGATTGACCATTTAAATTATCTTAATGAAAAAGGAGTAGAAGTTTTTGCCTGTGGTACGTGTTTGGATTTTTATGATCTAAAAGAAAAAGTTCAAGCAGGAAAAATATCAAATATGTACGAGATTTTAGAGATTATTTCTCAGGCTGATAGAACTATTACCATTTAGATGAAAGCCTTAAATGAATTTAGGGTAATTGTATTTTATTCGACTCATAAAACACTTCTGGCTGAGAAAGCTCTTAAGGAGAGAAAAATTCCAGCAGTTGTAGTTCCCTTGCCTAAAGAAATCTCTTCAGACTGTGGGCTCGGCTTAAAGTTCAATGTTGAACTGGAGGCACAAGTTATAGAAGCTCTTGAAAGAGCAAATTTAAACTATTCAGTAATCCATCCCTTGGCAAATAAATGAGTAAACCCGTACCTATCAAAATTGGTGATATAGTCAGATTAAAAAAAGTACACCCATGTGGTGAAAACAGATGGGAGGTAATAAAAACCGGTCTTGACGTTCAACTCGAATGTATGGGATGTAGTAGAAATGTCAGGCTTTTGCGTTCAGTCTTTGATAAACGTTTTCGTGGCTATATTAAACGTTTTAGAGAGGAAAATTAGTGGAGATAGGTATTGTAGGTCTGCCAAATGTAGGTAAATCAACAGTCTTTAAGGCTCTCACCGGGCTCCAGGTTGAAATTGCCGGTTATACTTTTACTACTGTTGATTCAAATATTGGGACAACAGAAGTACCTGATAATACCTTAACCGAAATAGGTCGGGTGGTTCAAGCTGAAAAAATCATTCCTACTCATATTAAATTTGTAGACATTGCTGGTTTGGTAAAAAATGCTAGCAAAGGAGAAGGCCTTGGAAATCAGTTTCTGGGTAATATCAGGGATGTTAATGTCATAATTCATTTGGTCAGATGTTTTAAAGATAAAAATGTTGCTCATATCGAAGAGACTATAGACCCAATCAGGGATATCGAAATAATAGAACTGGAATTAAGCCTGGCTGACCTTGATTCGATAGCAAAACGCAGGCAAAAATTTAAACGCCAATTAAAATCCGGAGAAAAGGATTCTTTAAAAAAATTAAACTTTCTAGAAAAACTCGAGGCCAGGCTTCAAGAAGGAAAGAACTTAGGAGGAGTTTGTTTAAATGATGAGGAAGAAAAATTTTTAAGAGATATGAACTTACTGAGAGCAAAGTCTACCATTCTTGTGGCCAATATAGATGAAAAAGATTTACCAGAAGGAGGAATTTGCAATAAAAGTATAGAAAAAGCAGCTAATGAACGTGGGCTGCCATCCATATTTTTAGCTGCAAAGTTTGAGGCGGATCTTTCAGAACTTAAGGATGAAGATAAAAGGGAATTTCTAATTGATGCTGGCCTTGAGAGTTCGTCACTGGTTAATTTGATAGGGGTAACATACAAAAAACTGAATCTCATAACTTTCTATACTATCGAATCTAATCAGACCAAAGCCTGGTCGCTTAAGAGAGGGGAATCAATATTAGAGGCTGCTGGCAAAATCCATACTGATATGAAGAAAGGATTTGTCAAAGCTGAAGTAGTTCAAAGCGATGATTTGATAAGCGACGGTTCTTTTTCAATGGCTCGCCAAAAAGGTCATCTTAAGATTGAAGGGCGGGAATATATAGTTCAAGATGGAGATGTTATCCTGATAAAATTTTCAAAGTAGGCCAAAGTTAATCAATTTATGGCCAAAGAATATTGATTTTATTCTTATATATTTCTTTTATGGCCATTTATTATTATAAATCTTAAAATTTTCTTAAAAAATGTTGACATGAAAATAAGTTAAGCTATACTTAACAAGGATGATTTCCTAATATTAAAATGGAGGGGCACATGGCCAGGACAGTCAAACAAATCCCAGTTATTTTCATATTTTTGTTCTTTGCTTTAATCTTTAAACCCGATTTATCCGAAGCAGGTATAAAACCATTTATTCTTCCAGTTTCTGGGCAAATAATCCGTTTTTATACAAAAAATGTTCATCGTGGAGTAGATATTGCCTGTCAACCAGATAAAGAAGTTAGGGCAGCCGGAGATGGCCGTGTCATGTTTTGTGGATTCACTCCAGCCGGGGGTAACGATTCCAGATTTAAAAATACAGTTTCAATCATTCACCCAAATGGCTTAAAGACTACTTATCTAGGATTTAAGGAGATTTCAGTCAAACCAGAAACTGATGTCAGGCAAGGTCAGATAATCGGAATTGCCGGTAACCTCAATAGTGGCAAGGGCAATTATATTCACTTTGGAATTATTGAAAAAAAAGACACTTACCTAGATCCTTTGATCTATGCAGAGTTTGTTGAAACAGATAACCAATCGCATCAGTTAGACTCTAAGCAAAAGACATTCGCTAATCCTTTAGCCAGGCCGGTATCATTGGAGCCGAGTGAAAATACAAAAATACAGCCAGCAAGTTTGGAAGAAGTTATCAAGCAAGAAGAATATAAGAGTTCGGGGAACAATTTACTTCAAAAAAAGACTTCTTTTCAAAAGAAGAAAAGTCAAAAGTTAGACCTAAAGAAGGCTGGATCTACTTTAACTGCTAGGCTAGATACAGTTGATAAAATCAGACCTCAAAGAATTATAAATGCTTCTGTGGTCAAAATTGAGAAAAATTACGGGAAAAGAAATATAAATTTAAAAAACCTCTTTGACAGAATGCTAGTAAAAGAAAGATGGAAAAGTTTTATATGGGCTGCCGGAATAGTTCTACTGGTAGATTTAATTAGAAAAATGATAAAAGATATTCTTGCATCTCGTACTTTTTCTGAATCATATAATTCTTCTTTTGGAAATTGCAGCATCTGCTAAATGTGTTATAATTTAGCCTTGATTAATCCTGCCTCTTAAAAGGAGGACGTTTAGACCGAAGGAGTGAGTTTTTTGAAGAAGTATGAAGCAATGATTATCCTTGACCCCTCTCTTGAAGAAGACCCACGAGAAGAAATTATTAAGGAAATTCAAGAACTTATCAAGAAAAATAATGGCCAATTCTTGGATATTAATATTTGGGGCAAGAGAAAGTTGGCCTACCCAATTAAAAAATTTGAGGATGGCTTCTATATTATTCTTACCTTTAATGGTCAAAATGAGACTATTATAGAATTAAATAGAGTCATGAAGATTAGAGATAATATTATTCGTTTTATGATTACAAAAGCAGCTTAATATTATGGAGGACTAATTATGGCAAGTTTGAATCGTGTAGTGTTAATTGGAAACCTTACTAGAGACCCTGAACTTCGGTTTACACCAAGCGGAGTTTCCGTAGCTTCTTTTGGGCTTGCTGTAAACCGGCCATGGAAAAACTCTGAAGGGCAGCAGCAAACCGACTTCTTCAGGATTGTTGCCTGGCGAAAACTTGCTGAACTTTGCGTTGAATATATTAAGAAAGGTTCACCAGTGGCAGTGGAAGGTCGATTACAGAGTAGAACTTGGGAGACTCAAGAAGGACAGAAAAGAAATACAGTCGAGATAGTTGCAGAAAATGTTCAGTTTTTAGGACGACGCCAGGAATCTTTTGAGGATACCGAAGAGCCTTCAGAAGCAAAAGAAGAAGAATCTGATGTCAGCGATGAAGATATACCATTTTAAAAGGAGGTTTTAAAGATTAATAAGTATCAAGGGAGTATAAGAAAGAGATATTGTTATTTTTGTAAAGATAAGATTGATTATATTGATTATAAAGATATCAATACATTAAAGAGATATATTTCAGACAGAGGAAAGATTAAGCCTCGAAGGGTTACCGGAACCTGTACCCAGCACCAACGAGACATTGTTGTATCGATAAAAAGAGCCCGGGAGATGGCTTTAATTCCATATTTAAATAATTAGACCTGATGAGACTCAGGATTGATATTAAGGAAGTGCTAATTTATGGTGCCCTTGCTGGTGCCATTTTTATTTTTTTATTAGTTTTTCCTTTCGGGATAGCTTTTTTAGGTGCAGCTAACGGGCCTTTAATTTTATTAGCTAGAAAGAAAAGTCTATCTGAAACATTTCTGGCAGCACTTCTTGCTATCTTTATTTCAGTAATTTTGGGCTTGAATGCCTTATTTCTTTCTGTATTTTACTTTCTAATAATGGGCATGGTAATGAGTTTTCTGGTAAATCGTAATCATATATTACCCTCTCTTATTGTTGGTTTTCTTATAGTTACTTGTTTTCTCTTTTTTATTGGAGGGTATGATTACCTTACTTCAAAAAAGGAATATATTAAAGAACAACAGCAAATTTTAGAAGATGCCCTGAGGGAACAGGCCGATATTTATCAACAGTTGGGACTTGAACAAAGCGAGATAGATGAACTTATTTCAAATATTAAAAAATCAATCCCTCTTATTATTTCTTTGATGCCGGCTGCCTTAACTTTAAATGCTTTCTTGAATTCGTTTTTTGCTCTTTTGATCGGAGCTTGGTTATGGAAGATTAAGAATAAAGATGAACCGTTACTTTTACCTAAGTTTTCTTCTTGGTATCTTCCCTGGCCTCTTGTCTATGTTTTCATAATTGGGTTCGCTCTTTTTTTATTTAAATCGAGTTTTGGAGTTTATGAGAATTACGCCAATATCATTGGGTTAAATCTATTACTCTTCTCAATTCCCTTCTATATAGTCTTAGGGCTATCAATTATTTGGTTCTTTATTGAAAAATTAAAATTCGGGGCAGTGGTTAAATTCTTTTTATTTTTGTTTATGCTATTTTTTCCTTTTATATTGTTTGTAATAATTCTTATCGGAATCTTTGATACTTGGTTTGACTGGAGAAAACTAAGTAAAAAACTTTAGAATTAAGGCTTTTTCATAACAAAAAACCTTACGTCTATGCTATTATAAAAAATAAGTTTAAGGGAGTGTAATTTCTTCTGAGATAATGAGTTTATTGGAGTTTTATGAAAGTAATCTTACTTGAGGATGTTGTATCCCTTGGCAAAATTGGAGATATTGTTGAAGTAGCAAGAGGATATGCCGCTAATTATTTAATCCCAAAAGAACTAGCCATTGAGGCTACTGAAGGAAATCTAAAACAGCTTGAATTACAAAGACAAACTATGGAAAAGAAAGAAGCTAAACATAAGGCAGAAGCTGAAGAACTTGCCAAGAAATTTAAAACTAAGTCAATCACTGTTAAAGCAAGAGCAGGAGAAGAGGACCAACTTTTTGGTTCAGTGACGACAAATAATGTTGCCGAAGCTCTATTAGAACAATTTGGGCTTGAAATTGATAAAAGAAAGATTGTTTTACATGATCATATAAAAAAACTTGGTGAATACCAATTTGATATTAGGTTACACCCTGATGTTGAAATTTCATTACAGCTGATTGTTGAAAAAAGCTTAGAAGATAAGGAGTAGTATAGTAATTGCAGATACCTGATTTTCCAAAGAAAAATAACAAGAAGGATGAAAGTATATATGATCGTTTACCTCCGTATAGCGAGGAGGCTGAGCAGTCTCTTATTGGTTCAATTTTAATTTCACAAGAGATCTCAGCTGACATAATAGATAAAATTGATACATTTGATTTTTATCGTGAAGCCCACCAGATTATCTATCAAAACATAAAAGAAATGTATCTCAAAGGATTACCAATCGATCCGGTAAAGACTGCTGATTATCTTGATAATAAAGGAATATTGGATAAGGTAGGTGGAAAAACTTATATTCATACCTTAATTTCGATAGTTCCTACTGCAGCAAATGCAAAGTATTATGCTGAGATTGTTGAGCAGAAATCAATTTTGAGAAGTTTAATCGTTGCTGGTACAGAGATTGTTCAGCTTGGTTACGAACCAGCCGATGACCCAACTAATGTCGCTGATAGAGCAGAAGATATTATTTTTAAAGTAACAAATAAGAGAATATCTGAAAGATTTGTACTGTTAAAGGAATTGCTTTCACCGACTTTTGAAAAAATTGCTCATCTTCATGAAAAAAAATCACCAATAACTGGCATATCCACTGGTTATATTGAATTAGATGATATAACTTCTGGTTTTCATCCCTCCAACATGATTGTTATTGCTGCCAGGCCAAGTATGGGAAAGACCTCACTGGCTTTGGGCATAGCTCAAAATGTTGGTCTAAGAGAAAAAAAATCAGTGGCTATATTTAGTTTGGAGATGTCTGCTCTAGAAGTAGCTCAAAGAATGATTTGCTCAGAAGCACGGATTGATGCAAGAAATCTTCGAACAGGAAAACTACGGGAGGAAGATTGGTCAAAAATCTCTAAAGCTATGGGCCGACTTGCCGAAGCCCCAATTTTTATAGATGAAACACCAAGCATTAATGTGATGGAGTTAAGAGCAAAAGCCAGACGTTTAAAAGCAAAAGAAGACTTAAATCTGATCATAGTAGACTATCTTCAATTAATGGAGGGAGTTAACAGAAACGAAAACCGCCAGCAGGAAATTTCAGATATCTCTCGTTCGCTCAAGATTTTAGCTAGAGAGCTGAACTGTCCTATTCTTGCTGTATCCCAGCTATCCAGGGCAGTTGAAAGCCGACCGAACAAGAGGCCATATCTAAGCGACCTGCGAGAATCTGGGGCTATTGAACAAGATGCTGACGTAGTAATTTTTATCTATAGAGATGAATATTATCACAGTGACACTGAAGATAAGGGAATTGCTGAGATAATTATCGGTAAACATCGCAACGGACCTACTGGAGATTTCAGGCTTGCCTTTTTGGAGCATTATACTAAGTTTGCCAATCTTCAAAAAAACATTTAATTAATAAATCTTTTCACTAAATTGCTTTATATCAATTTTCGAACCAAATTTTAGTAAATTTTTTATGAACGTTTCAGGCAGTTAAAAACTGATAGGCGGTTTTTATAATAACTTGCTTTAAATGTTTAAACTAGTATAATAAATAGCTTGGTAGACCAATTCTCAAACGGAAGTTTCTGTTTGAGTTATTTTTTTGTTTACCGATATATTATATTTGGGTAAGCCATATGAATAGAAACGATTTTGATGTAATTATTATTGGAGCAGGACCAGCTGGAATCTTTGCAGCCCTGGAACTTATTCAGAATGATAGTTTGAAAGTTTTAGTTCTTGAACGTGGTCCAGACATTGATGAACGCTCTGATATTGCTCAAAAAAACCAACTTGATAAAAAAAGGCTATATGCTTTGACCCAAGGCTGGGGTGGAGCAGGAGCATTTAGTGATGGTAAACTGACTTTAACCTCAGAGATAGGTGGCTGGCTGACGGATTATGTCAACCGAGATATCCTTAATGAACTTATCGACTATATAGACAATCTTTATATAAGATTCGGTGCTCCAAAAAAATTCTATGGAGCCGATGAAGAAAAAATAGAAGAAATTCAAAAAAAAGCCACTCTGGCTGATTTAAGATTAATCCCAAGCAGGATAAGGCATCTTGGAACAGACCGTTGTTTAAAAGTACTGAAAGCTTTTAGGGAATTTTTAAATGGCCGAGTAGAAGTAATGACAGGTATTGAAGTAGAAGAAATATTAGTTGAAAAAGGAAAAGTTAAAGGAGTCAGAACAAAAGCAGGCGATGAATATCAATCTGAAAATGTTATTGTTGCCCCAGGTAGAAGCGGTTCAAAATGGCTGACTTCAGAAGCTCAACGGCTTAAACTAGACCTGCGAAACAATGCAGTTGATATCGGTATTCGAGTCGAAGCCCCAGCAGTAATTATGGAACCTTTGACTGCAGAATTGTATGAGTCGAAACTAATTTATTATTCCAAAAGTTTTGAGGATATGGTAAGGACTTTCTGCATGAATCCATATGGTGTAGTTTCAACCGAATTAACAGACGGCATAATAACTGTTAACGGGCACAGCTATTCGGACCAAAGGACGCATAATACTAATTTCGCCTTGCTTGTTTCCACAAATTTTACAGAACCTTTTAAAGAACCTATCTCTTATGGAAGATATATTGCTAGCTTGGCAAATATACTTGGTGAAGGAATAATTATTCAGAGATTAGGTGATTTGGAAGCGGGCCGAAGATCAACTCCATCAAGAGTAGAAAAAAGTACTGTTAAACCAACTTTACCTAAGGCAACACCTGGTGATTTAAGTTTTGTTCTTCCCTACCGAGTCCTGGCTGATATTAAAGAGATGTTAGTAGCCATGAATAGCTTAACTCCAGGCATCTACTCTTCTAATACACTCCTATATGGTGTCGAAGTAAAATTTTATTCATCTAGGTTAAAACTGACAAACAAACTTGAGACTGATGTAAAAGGATTATATGCTATTGGAGATGGAGCTGGCATTACCAGAGGATTGGTTCAATCATCATGCTCTGGAGTGATAGCAGCAAGAGGAATTCTAGAGAAATAAAGATGAAGGAGAAATTATGCCTGCCACTATTGTAGTTGGGACACAGTGGGGAGATGAAGGCAAAGGCAAACTAACAGATTTCTTGGCTGATAATATGGATTTTGTTGTCAGATATCAAGGAGGCAACAATGCTGGGCATACTGTAGTTCTCGGTGAAAAAATCTTCCGTCTGCACCTTACGCCTTCTGGGATACTCTATCCGAATATTGTTCCGATTATAGGGCCCGGAGTAGTTGTTGATTTTGAAGTCTTGCTTGAAGAAATTGAAAATCTGGAAAAAGAAGGTATTTCAACTGAAAATTTAGTCATAAGCTCAAATGCCCATTTAATAATGCCTTACCATAAAGCCTTGGATAAAGCTCAGGAGTTTAGCCTTGGAAAATCGAGAATAGGGACGACGCATAAAGGAATCGGACCAACATATGCTGACAAGGCCTACCGTATTGGATTGCGTGTTCAGGACATTTTGGACCAAAAGATATTTCGGGAAAAACTTGCATTTGGATTGGAAAGGAAAAATAATTTATTAACTAAGGTTTATGGTTTTGAACCCTTGGACTTAAAAGAAATTGAAGAAAAGTTTCAGCATTATGCTGATGTTTTTAAAGATAAAATAAAGGACTCAACTTTTCTTATTAATCAAGCTCTTGACAAGGGGAAAAATGTTCTTTTTGAAGGGGCTCAGGGCACAATGCTTGATCTTGATTATGGAAGTTACCCTTTTGTAACCAGCTCATCACCTATTGCAGGAGGAGCCTGTGTTGGAGCAGGAGTTAGCCCTCGAAAAATCAATAAGATTATCGGTGTTGTAAAGGCCTATACAACTAGGGTGGGATCTGGTCCTTTTCCGGTAGAGCAGAATAATGAGATCGGTGAAAGATTAAGAGAAAAAGGTGGAGAATATGGAACTACCACCGGACGTAGCCGTCGTTGTGGGTGGTTGGACCTGGTAATTATAAATTATTCAAACCTTATTAATAATTTTAACAGCTTTGCCCTAACTAAACTCGATGTTTTAACTGGCCTGAACCCATTAAAAGTTTGCACAGCATATCTTTATCAGGGAAAAGAATTTAAAGATTTCCCTTCTCATCAGTCCATTTTTCATAAATGCCTGCCTGTATATGAGGAATTACCAGGTTGGGATGATGATATTTCAGGGATTAAAAGATTTGAGGCGCTTCCACAAAACGCTCAAAGATATATTGAGTTTATAGAAAATAAAACTGGTGTTTCTATACCTTTTATTTCTGTCGGGCCAAGCAGGGATCAGACTATTGTTAGGAATGAAGTCTAAAAGCTATGCTTAACATGGATTAGATTTAAGGTATAAAGTTTAAACAATTTCCAAGAAATAGACCCTCGATTAATTGTTTTATGTTATATTACTTTTGGAGTATTTGCGTACTGATAATCTGTACTGAGGGTATTGATGACCGGAAAGAGAATCTATGAATATGCCAAAGAATTAGGCCTTGAAAATGATGAATTAATAGAAAGACTTTATGAATATGGAATTATTGCAGAAAATCACCTAAGCGTCATTCCTGAAGAAAAAATAAACCCACTCCGTTCTGAGTTTTACCAGCATAAAGGCGGACAACTATCTGTTGAAAAACTTGCTCAAATACTTAATTTAACCCCGGAATTTATTCAAGAGAGTTTAAGATTACTTAAGGCTGACCCCTTAGGAAAGTATAACAAATTAGATAGCCAGACTATTAAAATTATTACTGCTCCACAGAAACCAATCAAAGTAGAAGAGTTGGCCAGAAGACTGCATACTAAACCGAAAAATATATTGAAACTGTTATCAAAACTGAACCGGCCAGCTTTACATACTCGCTCAAAAATTGACCCGATAACAGTAAACATCTTAGAAAAAATACAAATATCTGGAATAAAAGAATTTATTAAAATAAAAAAGATGATTGAGTCTGGGATTCAAAATGAGCAAAATTCTATGCCTATTTCGAAAAATGGAGTAGAAGAAGATTCCTCAACACCTCTATCAGTTTCAACAGATGAAAATCTAATACTTGAAGAGAAAGTTGCCAGGTGGTTTAAGTTTAGAAAAATGATGAATCGTTTTCTTCGCCCTCAATATATCCTGATTATTATTGCTTTATTGCTGATTGCTCTTATATTGGTCTTTGTTAATCAGTGGACTTATTCCAAACTTCTAAAAGAAACAAACGATAAAAATTCCGATGGTAAAGTTGTTCGTGATATAAGAATAGGACTCCCGCTTTCTGTTAATTCCAGTCTGCCTTTGTCATTTGAAGAAAAAATCTCAAAAATAGGAGCATTTGCCTGGTTGGTTATTCCCAGGTTGAACTTAAATTCACCTGTGCTGGAAGGTGTTTCTCCTGAAAATTTGCAAGAGGGGCCGGCTTATTTTACTAAAAGCGCAAAACCGGGACAGGGAGTAACTATAATCTATGGGTATCAAAGACTGGGCAAGGCTCCTTTTGCTGGAATTTCATCTCTTCATGATGGTGATTTTATACTACTATATACAAGAGAGGAAGGTTTTCTTTATTCAGTGGGAATTAAAAATAGAAATATCATAGAATCCAATAATAATGACGGAAATAAGGTTGGCCTTAAACTTATTCAAGCTGATGGTCAAGAGTATGGATACACTGATAAAGAAGTTAGCGCTTTATTTCAGGGAAATATCAATGAATTATAATTTAATCCAGGAGAGAAAGAGATGAATATCCTTATTGTTGGTGAAGGTGGCAGGGAACATTCATTAGCTTGGAAGATATCTGACTCTCCTTTAATTGAAAATCTATATTGTGCGCCCGGTAATGGTGGAACAGCCGAAATTGCACAGAATATTGATATTAACTCAAGCGATTATAATGGTCTACTAAAATTTGCTAAAAAAAACCAAATTGACTTAACAGTAATTGGACCTGAAGCTCCCTTGGTCGGAGGATTGGGTAATCTTTTTGAACAGGAAGGATTAAAAGTCTTTGGCCCAGGCCAGAAAGCTGCTCAGCTTGAAGGCAGTAAAAGTTTTGCTAAAAAGATTATGTTAGAAGCCGGTGTTCCAACCGGAAAAGCTGAAGTCTTTACCGACTTTGAAAAAGCTTCTTCCTATCTATCTGGCTTGGATGCACCTATTGTGGTAAAGGCTGATGGTTTGGCGGCAGGTAAAGGAGTGACAGTTGCCAAATCAATTAATGAAGCACAAAACGCGCTGGAAGAATGTTTTCTAAAACAAAAATTTGGTGTTGCCGGACAAAAAGTGCTGATAGAAGAATTTTTAGCAGGACAAGAGATATCAGTTCTTGTATTTACTGACGGGAAAGAGTTTCTTCCAATGGAGCCAGCCCAGGACCATAAAGCTATATACGATAATGATAAAGGCCCAAACACAGGAGGAATGGGGGCATATTCACCCGTTCCCTTTGTATCAAAAGAACTGTTTAATCAGATAATTAACGATGTTTTTAAACCATTGATGAAGGAGTTACAAAATAGGGAGATTGGTTATAGGGGTGTTATATATGGAGGATTAATTCTTACTGACAATGGGCCAAAGGTTCTCGAATTTAATGTACGTTTTGGCGACCCGGAGACTCAAGCATTATTGCCGAGGCTTGAGTCGGATTTAATTGAAATAATGAAGGCAACTATTGAGGGAAAACTTGCCGACTATAAACTAAAGTGGAGCCCAGAGAAATGCCTTACTGTTGTAGCTTCTTCTCAAGGGTACCCTGCTAGATATCAGATAGGATTTCCAATTAAGGGAATAAAAGCTGCCAATAAAGTTGAAGGGGCTGTGATATTTCAAGCGGGCACAGCTTTAAGAAATGGGCAATTACTCACAAATGGAGGCCGGGTAATTAATGCCAGTGCAAAGGGTAAAGATTTTCATCAAGCAAAAGATAGGGCCTACAACGCTCTAAATAAAATAGATTATTCCGGTATATATTATCGCCGGGATATAGGAGATAAGGCAATAGTTTTATAAGGAGAAACTTATGGCAGAAGCAAAGATTGGTATATTGCTCGGAAGCGAATCAGATTATTCTGTAATTGAAGATGCGATAAAGATCATCGATAAATTTGAAATTTCATATGAATTGGAGATATTATCTGCGCATCGAAATCCTGCTGGGGTCAGAGAGTATGCCCAAAAAGCTGAAGAAAGAGGTTTAGAGGTTATTATTGCGGCAGCTGGAAAGGCAGCTCATTTGCCGGGTGTAATTGCATCCTATACTGTCCTACCGGTAATTGGGGTGCCTATCAAAAGTGATGATTTGGGAGGCCTTGATGCTCTACTCTCTGTTGTACAGATGCCTGGAGGAGTCCCGGTAGCAACTGTAGCCATAGATGGTACTAAAAATGCTGCACTGCTTGCTATTCAAATTATGGCTCGGAGCAGTAAGGAGCTGCTGGAAAAGTTTCGGACCTATAAAGAAAATTTAGCAAAATAAAACCTGGAGTGAAATCAAATGATTAGTAGATATACCCTCCCGGAGATGGGTGCTGTCTGGACTGATGAGCACAAGTTTGAAATCTGGCTTAAAGTAGAATTAGCTGTCTGCCGGGCTCGAGCAAAAATTGGACAGATAACGGATGAGGTTGTTAAGGAAATAGAAGAAAAAGCTGAATTTAACTCTGACCGCATCAGAGAAATTGAGAAAGAGACCAGGCATGATGTGATTGCTTTTTTGACTTCAGTTGCCGAATATGTAGGGCCCCAGTCAAAGCATATTCATTTTGGCATGACCTCCTCGGATTTGGTTGATACAAGCCTATCGGTTCTAATGGTAGAAGCGCTGAATATAATCCAGCTTGATATTGAGAAATTGTTCAAGACTGTTAAATCAAAAGCTTTAGAATTTAAAGATACAATTATGCCGGGCAGAACTCATGGAATACACGCTGAACCGATAACTTTAGGGCATAAATTAGCTATCTGGGCCTTTGAACTAAAGAGGCACTTAACCAGGTTGAAGAATATTAAAGATACAATCTCCTATGGCAAAATATCGGGAGCAGTCGGGACTTATGCTAATCTGGAACCTAAAATTGAAGAATTAGTTTGTCAGGAATTAGGTTTGAAGCCAGCTGAAGCTTCAAGTCAAGTTCTTCAAAGAGATCGCCACGCTGAATATCTTACCGTGCTTGCCTTAGTTGCTTCATCATTGGAAAAGTTTGCTGTTGAGATTCGGGGTTTACAAAGAACTGATCTTGCTGAAGCGGAAGAACCATTTAAAAAAGGCCAGAAAGGTTCGTCGGCTATGCCCCATAAAAGAAATCCAATTTTATCGGAAAGAATTACTGGCTTGGCCAGGATAATAAAGACGAATGCTCTGGCTGCACTTGATAATGTTGCTCTTTGGCATGAAAGAGACATCACTCACTCGTCTGTAGAGAGAGTTATAATCCCTGATAGCACAATTCTTTTAGATTATATTTTACAAAAATTTAACTATATTATTAATGGATTGGTTGTTTATCCTGAAAGGATGCTGGAAAATCTGGATAAAACCAAGGGATTGGTAAATTCTCAGAGAGTCCTTCTCGCTTTAGTTGAGAAAGGGTTGCTTAGAGAGGAAGCTTATCGACTAGTTCAAAAGAATGCCATGGAAGCTATCGAGAGCGGAAAGAGTTTTTTTGAAGTTCTTGAAAGTGATAATGAAGTCTCAAAATATTTAAATCCCAAAGAACTAAGGGAACTTAACGATTATAAGTACTTTCTGCGCCATACTGAGGTAATATTCAATAGATTAAAAGGAATTGACATTTAATGGAGAAGAAAAAACTAATTTATGAAGGTAAAGCAAAGAAAGTGTTTACTACTGATGACGAATCTCTATTAGTTCAAGAATTCAAGGATGAGGCTACAGCTTTTGACGGAAAAAAGAAAGGCAAAATAATCGGTAAAGGCTCAGTTAATGCTCAACTATCTGCCTGTTTGTTTTCTTTGCTTGAAGAAGAAGGCATTGCAACTCATTTTATTGAACTTTTGGAATATAATGTTTTACTGACTAAGAAGCTTAATATGATTCCGATCGAAGTAATAGTAAGAAATATTGCCGCGGGAAGCCTTGCTGAAAGAATTGGTTATGAAGAGGGGCAAGAATTAAAAGAAGCGATTGTCGAATATTATTATAAATCTGATGAATTAGGTGATCCGATAATAAATGAGGATCATATCGCTGAGCTCGAGCTAACGGAGATTGATAATTTAAAAAAGATGAAAGAATTGTCTCTGCAGATTAACAAAATATTGATCGAATTTTTTAAGAAACTTGGAATAATCCTGGTTGATTTTAAGCTGGAATTTGGTTTGCTTGATGACCAGGTTATTTTAGGTGATGAAATATCACCCGATACTTGTCGCTTATGGGATATAGCTAGCGGAGAGATATTGGATAAGGACCGCTTCCGCCGCGATCTGGGCAAGGTTGAGGAAGCTTACCATGAGGTTTTGAGAAGAGTTAAGGAGGACGAAAGTGTTAGCTAAGGTAATTGTCTTTTTAAAGGATGGTATTCTTGATCCCCAAGGCACAACGGTTAAAAAAGCTTTGGAAAATTTTGGGTTTAGATCGTTGGAAGATGTCCGTATAGGCAAATACATTGAGATAAAACTTAAACTTGATAATAAGGGCCAAGCTGAAAAACAAGTTGAAGATATGTGTGAGAGACTGCTTGCCAATCCAGTTATCGAAAACTATAAATTTGAGGTGGTTGAGGATTGAAATTTGGAATAATAATCTTTCCCGGTTCTAATTGTGAAAGAGATTGCTATTTCGCAGTTGATTATCTTGGTGTAAATGCAGAATATATCTGGCATCAGGAAGAGGAAATTTCTGGTTATGATTGTGTAATTTTGCCTGGCGGTTTCTCTTATGGCGATTATCTAAGAACCGGGGCTATTGCCCGTTTTTCGCCGATCATGAAAGCTTTAACTCTTTACGCAATGGAAGGCGGGCTTATCATCGGTATCTGCAATGGCTTTCAGATACTTCTTGAAGCTGGTTTGCTTCCCGGCGCAATGCTGGTCAATAAAAATTTAAAATTTATATGTGATTATGTGCACCTAAAAGTTGAAAATCAGAAGACTCCATTTACCAACATGATTCCTTCTGGAAAGATATTAAGAATACCTATTGCTCATTATGAAGGAAACTATTATGCAGATCCCGACACGCTCTCTGAGCTAAAAAAGTACAACCAGATATTGCTTCGCTACTGTACAGAACAGGGTGAGATTACCGAAAAGGCTAATCCCAATGGATCTATTGAAAATATTGCGGGCATTTCAAATAAGACTGGAAATATTTTTGGTTTGATGCCTCATCCGGAAAGAGCAATTACTTCAAAGTTAGGGTCTTCTCATGGCCAATATATCTTTAAATCTATAATTGACACTGTAATTATTCAAAGTAGATTGGGGGCAAAAAAGAGCTAAGATGAGTCCTGATAAAAATATTGAGCCGGATAAGCAAGAAAAAGAATATAGCCGGGAAGATTATCTGGAACTTGGAATCTCAGATAGTGAATTCCAGAGAATTACGGAGATTTTAGGTAGAAAGCCTAACTTTCTGGAACTTTCTATGTTTTCAGTTATGTGGTCTGAACATTGTGCCTATAAGCATTCTAAACCGGTCTTGAAGCTATTACCTACTTCCGGGGAAAGCGTTCTTCAGGGACCGGGAGAAAACGCCGGTATAGTTGATATAGGTAAAGGATATGCAATTGCTTTTAAGATGGAGAGCCACAACCATCCTTCGGCAATAGAACCTTATCAAGGTGCAGCAACCGGTGTAGGCGGGATTGTTCGAGACATATTTGCCATGGGAGCCCGTCCGATTGCTGGGGTTGATCCTCTTCGTTTTGGTTCTTTGGAAAAACCAAGGGTCAAATATCTGTTTGAAGAAGTAGTTGCTGGCATTGCTGGATATGGAAACTGTCTTGGTTTGCCTACAATTGCTGGAGATGTTTATTTTGAGGGTACCTATGAGGGAAACCCTTTAATAAATGTCATGTGTATAGGCCTGTTAAAAAAAGATAATCTGACCAAAGGTGTAGCTAAAGGTGAAGGAAATAAGATAATTCTCATAGGTTCAAAAACAGGCCGAGATGGCATTCATGGCTGTACTTTTGCTTCAGATGAGCTTGATGAAAGCTCGGAAGAAAAAAGGCCCTCTGTCCAAGTGGGTGACCCTTTTACTGAAAAATTATTAATTGAAGCTTGTTTGGAGCTGACTGAAAATAAATTGTTAGTGGCTTTGCAGGATCTGGGCGCAGCTGGTTTGACCAGCTCTTCTTCGGAGATGGCTAGCAAAGGAGGAGTAGGTTTTGAAATTGATGTCAGCAAAGTTCTAAGGAGAGAAGAAGAGATGTTGCCTTATGAAGTCATGATCTCTGAGTCTCAGGAAAGAATGCTGGCCATTACCCGGCCGGAAAAAGTATCGCAGGTTCAAAGAACTTGTCAGAAATGGGGCCTGGAAGCAACTGTAATTGGCAGAGTTATATCAGGTGGGTTATTAAAAATAAAGGACAATAATAAATTTGTCGGAGTAATACCAGCTAGAGCTTTAGCTGATGATGCTCCTGTTTATAAAGCTGAATCCCGCAAACCTGCTTATCTTGATAAAGTTCAAGGTTATGATATGGATGTCCTGTCTCATCCTGAAGATATGAATATGGTTCTTTGGCAATTATTAATATCCCCGAATATTTGTTCAAGAAGATGGATATACCGGCAGTATGATCATATGGTTCAAACTAACTCTGTTATCCTGCCCGGATCCGATGCCGCTGTATTATGGATAAAAGATACTGATAAGGGTGTGGCCGTAAGTTCCGATTGTAACGGGAGGTATTGTTACCTCGATCCTTATCAAGGTGCAAAAATAGCGGTAGCCGAAGCGGCCCGTAATGTTATTTCTGCAGGAGCAAAGCCCTTAGCTATCACAGATTGTTTAAATTTTGGCAATCCCGAGAAACCGGAGATTTTTTGGCAATTTGAAAAAGCAGTAAAGGGCATGGCTGAAGCTTGTCGAGTTCTTGAAACTCCTGTAGTCAGTGGTAATGTAAGTTTTTACAACGAATCTTTCGGTGAGGCTGTCTATCCTACTCCGACTGTTGGAATAATAGGCCTTTTAGATGATATAGATAACCGCCTTACTTTACATTTCAAGGAAGCGAATAATATTGTTGCACTTATTGGCCAGACCTTTCCTGAGATTGGTGGTTCCGAGTATCTTAAGGTTATTCATAATTTAGTTGTAGGCATACCCCCAAAGGTCGATTTAGATTTAGAGAAAAGAACCGGTGAAGCAATACTTGCTCTTGCGAATAAGAAGTTATTAAAATCCTGCCATGATTGTACTGAAGGAGGACTGGCTGTAGCTCTGGCTGAATGTTGTTTTGATCAAAATATAGGCGCGGAAATATTCTTACCTGAGCAATATAATCATCCAAAAATGTTATTTTCAGAAAGTCAGAGCCGTTTTATAATATCATTTCCCTTTGAAAATCTTCCTGCAGTGAAAAATGAGTGTAAAAAAAGAAATATTTCCCTTTTGGCTATAGGTAAAACTGGAGGGACAATCCTTAAAATTAATGATAAAATAGATTTGCCCATTGAAGAGCTAAAATATCAATGGGAAGAGGCTTTGGAGTGCTTGATAAAATATTAATAAACGAAGATAAACAAGAAGAAGCTTGCGGTATCTTCGCTGTTTATGCACCCGGTGAAGATGTCTCCAGATTAACATACTTTGGTTTACATGGGCTTCAGCACAGAGGCCAGGAAAGTGCTGGAATTGCGGTGGCAGATGGGTCCTCTATTTTTGTCTATAAAGATTTAGGATTAGTGCCTCAGGTTTTTACTGAAAGCAACCTAAACTCACTCTCTGGACATATTGCTATTGGCCATGTTCGTTATTCAACGACGGGTTCTACTAGGTGGGAAAACGCCCAACCTATTCACAAAGCCTTTTCAACTGGGACTTTGGCCCTTGCCCATAATGGAAACCTGGTTAACACACGCCAATTAAGAGAAAGCTTGATAGAAAGAGGTAATAAACTAACAACAACCAGCGATTCTGAAGTTATGGCTAGTCTGGTAGCAGAGAAAGCTGATCATGATATTACTTCAGCCATTAAAGAATCAATGCAACAGTTTAAAGGAGCTTATTCTGTTGTAATCATGACCGAAGATAAACTTTTTGCTTTTCGCGGACCATGTGGAATTCGCCCACTTTCCTTAGGACGCCGGAACGGTCATTACGTCATTGCTTCTGAAACATGCGCTCTTGACCTGGTCGGAGCGGATTATTTACGTGACGTAAAAGCTGGAGAACTTATCCAGATTGATGAAAACGGCTTACAGTCTTTTAACGTAGTTAAAGATTCCAAACCTTCGCTCTGTATTTTTGAGTTTATCTATTTTGCCAGGCCTGATTCAGTTCTATATAATACAAATCTTTATCATGCCCGCAAGAATATGGGTCTTTATCTGGCTGAGGAAGCACCTGTCCAAGCTGATATAGTTATTCCGATACCTGATTCTGGAACACCAGCAGCTGTTGGTTTTGCCGAACGCTCTAGGATTCCATTCGGGGAAGGGTTGATAAAGAACCGTTATATTGGCCGAACTTTTATCCAACCGAGCCAGTCAATTCGTGAATTGGGAATAAAGCTCAAATTAAATCCTTTAAAAGAGATGATAAATGGAAAGAGAGTCGTCCTAGTCGATGATTCTATTGTTCGCGGCAATACCAGCAAGAAGATAGTTTCTTTAATACGGGAAGCTGGCGCTAAAGAGGTTCATATGAGAATTAGTTCCCCACCTGTCAAATATCCGTGCTTTTATGGAATTGATACAGCGACTAGTGCCGAACTTATTGCTTCAGATAAAACAGTTGAGGAAATCAAAGATTTTATTCAAGCAGATTCTGTCGCTTATCTTTCTATTGATTCATTGGTTAAATCAACCGGCAATCAGGCCAACAAATTCTGTATGGCTTGTTTTGATAAAAGATACCCGATTGAGATTGCTCAAGACCTCCGTTTGTCAAAATTTATGCTAGAAGAGACCAAAGTCTAGAAAAAAACCACTTTAGAAGAATTTTTACCTCGAATGAATCAAGAATATTTAATACAAAAATAGGATTAGCTTGGTTTATATTTATAAATCTTAAAGAATAACTGTTCAAAAATATAAATATCAAATCAACTTGATTCCAACTGCTTGAATTTTGTTAAAAAAATATTTGTTAGCATTGAGGATGGCCATGTTTATCTCTATAATCAAATAAGCAACTTTAAGATGATGGTGATTTATTTGGGCGATGAAAAAAAATATAACTATAAAATGTCGGGAGTTGATATAGAAGCTGGAGAAGAAGCAGTAAAATTAATTAAAAAGTTGACTAAAAAAACATATAGTCCAGATGTTTTATCAGATATTGGCGGTTTTGCAGGCCTTTTTTCTTTTGCTCAAGAGAAATATGAAAAACCGGTATTAGTTTCATCAGTTGATGGAGTAGGCACAAAATTAAAGATTGCGCAATTACTAGATATTCATTCTACAGTTGGAATAGATTTAGTAGCTATGTCTGTTAATGATCTAATAACTTCTGGAGCTAAACCTTTATTTTTTCTTGATTATATTTCCATGGGCAGACAGATTCCCGAACGGACAACGCAAATAGTCGAAGGGATTGTCAATGGATGCCAGCAAGCTGGCTGCTCTTTAATTGGAGGAGAGATGGCTGAACACCCTGGTGTAATGGATGAAAATGACTATGACCTTGCTGGATTTTCTGTCGGTGTGGTTGAGAAAAGCAAAATAATTAACGGCAAAGAAATAGAAAAAGATGATGTCTTAATTGGAATCTCCTCTTCTGGCCTTCATTCTAATGGATTTTCATTGGTCCGTAAGATTTTTCTTTCAGAAGACAACAAGATTTTGAATAATTATATTAACGAGATTGACAACACTCTTGGAGATGAACTACTCAAGCCCACTAAAATTTATTATCAAATAGTAAGCAAGTTAATAAATAAGGTAAAAATCAAAGGCCTGGTTAACATAACCGGTGGAGGCTTGCCTGGAAATATTTATAGGATTCTGCCGGAAGGAACTGCCTCAAAGATAGATAGTAACAGCTGGAAAATACCACCAATTTTTTCATATATTCAGAAAAAAGGCCAAGTATCAAATGATGATATGTTTTCAACATTCAATATGGGGATTGGCATGGTAGCGATAGTCTCAAGGAAAGATTCGGGCGCAGCCAAAAATATTATTTCAAGTCTTGGTGAAGAAGCTTTCCTTATTGGGAAAGTAACCTTAGGTCAGCGGGAGGTATTTATTGGCTGATAGCAAAGCTAGGCTGGGTGTTTTAGTTTCTGGAAGCGGCACTAATCTTCAGGCAATTATCGAAAGATGCGAAGACGGATATATAGATGCTTATATAGCTGTAGTCATTAGCAATAAAAAAGAAGCATATGCATTAGAAAGAGCAAAAAAGCATAATATAGCTGCTGTCTACATCGACCGAAAAAGCTACCAGAGCTCAATCGAATTTAATAGAAAGATTAAGGAAGTTCTTTTAGAATACCAGGTAGATTATGTGATTATGGCTGGTTATATGCAACTTTTAGGGCTTGAAGTTCTAAAAGCATTTCCTAATAAAGTTCTGAATATTCATCCTGCTCTTCTTCCATCTTTTCCTGGAGAACATGGAATCGAGGATACATTCAATTACGGTGTTAAAATTGGTGGAGTTACAGTTCATTTTGCTGATGAAGAGTATGACAATGGGCCGATAATACTTCAGGAATCAATTGAGATTAAAGACGACATGACTATGGAACAGTTTGAGCAGGAAATACATGATATTGAGCATAAGATTTATCCTAAAGCTATAAAAATGTTGGTTGATAACCGTCTTAAAGTTGAAGGGCGAAAAGTTAAGATTATCTAAATGGAGGTTTGATTCAATGAAAGGCCAAGCAGTAAAAATAAAAAGAGCTATAATAAGCGTCTCGGATAAACAAGGCCTTGTAGAAATGGTAAAAGTTCTGGAAGGTTATGGAATTGAGATCATTTCAACAGGTGGAACAGCAAAAGTTCTGGAGGAAGCGGGCGTAAGAATTATTCAAGTTTCTGAAATTACAGGCTTTCGCGAAATGCTTGACGGCCGGGTAAAGACTTTACATCCTAATGTGCATGGCGGTTTATTAGCTGACAGATCTAAAGAGGAACACCTTAAAGAAGCTTCAGAGATGGGGATAAAGATGATTGATTTAGTGATAGTAAATCTTTATCCATTTTTAGAAACGATTAAAACACCTGGGGTAAAAATGGAAGAAGCTATCGAAAATATAGATATTGGCGGGCCAAGTATGCTACGGTCAGCTGCTAAAAACATGGCTTCTGTCACGGTGGTTATTGATCCTAAAGACTATCCGGAACTAATCGATGAACTTAAAGCTAATGACGGTATGATCAGTTGGGAAACTCGTTACCGGTTAGCTAAGAAAGTTTTTTATCTGACTTCGGTTTATGATAATGCGATTTATGGTTATCTAGAAGAAGAAAAAGACTTTCCGGAATTTATGAACCTTTCTTTTCAAAAAATCCAGGACCTTAGATACGGAGAGAATCCACATCAAAAAGCTGCTTACTATAAAGAAGTGAATTCTCCGGCTGATTCACTGGTTTTTGCTGAAAAATTACATGGGCGTGAATTATCATTTAACAATATTTTGGACCTAGATGCGGCTTGGTCGATTGTCAACGAATTCAGTGTGCCAGCGGCTGTAATTATTAAACATACTAATCCTTGTGGAGTGGCTACAGCTGAAGATTCCCTGATTGCCTATCAACTAGCATACGAGTGTGATCCTGTTTCTGCCTTTGGATCGATTGTAAGTTTTAATCGAGTAGTAGAAAAAAATCTTGCGGAAGAGATTATTAAAACATATGTTGAGGCGATAATCGCTCCTTCCTATTTAGATGAGGCGCTAGATGTGTTAAAAAATAAAGAAGATTTAAGAATAATTGCCCATAGCGACACAGTTCACAGGGAGAAAAGCTTAAAAGATTACCGGAGGATAGATGGTGGGCTGCTTGTACAGGATAAAGATGAAAAGGAAGATGAACGCCATCAAATGAAAGTTGTCACGGAAGAGCAACCATCTGATAAGGAATGGGATGATCTTCTTTTTGCTTGGAAAGTGGCCAAACATGTCAAATCCAATGCTATTGTTCTAGCCCAGAATAATAAGACAATCGGGGTCGGAGCGGGTCAGATGAGCAGAATTGATGCCTCTGAGTTGGCATCAAAAAAAGCAGGATCTGAGAAGACCAGCGGGGCCGTATTAGCTTCAGATGCATTCTTTCCATTCCGAGATGCGCTTGATTCAGTTGTCATGATGGGAGTTTCTGCGGTTATTCAACCCGGGGGTTCAAAAAGAGACGAGGAAGTAATTGAAGCGGCCAATGAATATGGTATCGCTATGGTCTTTACAGGGATAAGACACTTCAAGCACTAAAAAAGATGAATGATGCAAGGCGGGCTTTGATAATTCTAGCTAAACATCCTGAATGTGGAGATGTAAAGACAAGATTAAAACCTGAGCTTAATTCTTCTCAGATTGCTGAGTTATATGGTTCGATGATTCAGGATACCTTTGATTTGGTAAAGAAATATGAATTTATAAAAATATTTTTCTTTATTTGGCCTGCCGAATATATAAACAGATTTAAGAAATATCATGCTGAAAGAATTATTACTCAAGCTCAGGAAGGTTCAAATTTAGGACAACGAATGTTTAATAGTATAAACGATATTTTTAAAAAGGGATTTCATCAGATAGCAGTTATTTCAGTAGACAGCCCTAACCTTCCCGATCATATAATACCAGCTGCTTTTCAGTTATTGGATGAAAACGATATAGTACTTGGACCAGCTGATGATGGTGGCTATTACCTGATTGCTTTAAAGAGAGTTCAACCATCTTTATTTGAAGATATTGAATGGAGCTCAGAGAAGGTTTTTAGACAGACAGTTATTAAAGCGGTTAAATTAGGTTGCGATGTCGGCCTTCTTCCTGAGTGGTATGACATTGATACCTATGAAAATCTACTAAAATTAAAAAAGGACCTTGAGGAAAGGACTATAATTAATCAGCATATTCCAGAAAAGACTTTATCTTTTATAAAAAAGAATATTAAATGAAGTTTTTGAAATAAACATTTAGTTGTTTTGTTTTAAAATTAGTATTAAAAAGAAAGGAGAATTCCGTTTGAAAGCAATTGATATTATGACCGAGATAATATTTTCATTATCTCCAGAAGACCCAATAAGAAAGGCGGCAGAATTAATCTGTAAATATCGAATAGCTGGATTGCCGGTAGTAGGCGAGAATCAAGAAATCTTGGGTATTATTTCAGAAAAAGATATTTTGAAGACTATATATCCAAGTTATGATGAGTTTAATAAAGAGACTCTTTTAAGCATGGACTTTGAAAATATGGAAGAGAGATATCGCGATTCATCTAATCTTTTGGTAAAAGAGGTTATGACAAAAAATGTTATTACTTCCAGCCAAGAGACACCAATTCTTAAACTTGCCTCACTTATGATTTTGAATAAGATACGCCGGATTCCTATTATCGAGGATAAAAAGGTAGTTGGAATAGTAAGCCAGGGAGATGTACACAGGGCAATATTTAAGCAATATTTTGAAAGTTAGCTTTTTTGACAAACGCCTATATATTATGTTAAATTACTTAAGCTAAAAATATAGAATTCGTCTCTAAAAGCCCAGCTTAGGGCTTTTATAAATTGAAAATGCCCCCATCGTCTAGTGGCCTAGGACACCGCCCTTTCAAGGCGGCGGCGGGGATTCGAATTCCCCTGGGGGCACTGCTAGCCATTAGACGTTAGCTATTAGGCATTAGTTGGAACTTGTGAATTGGAAATGGATGGGCTAAGAGGTAATGAGTTATAGAACCTTGAAATATTCAATAAGTCATTTAAATTAGCATTATCTGATAATAAGTATTCTCTTCAATATGAAGTATTAGGGAAAAGGATTTATGAACTAGTAACACATTGCCAAAAGTCGTAAGATTATATCAATAATCTATCAAGCTAGGTTATAGATTAAAGCTTATGGCTTAAAGTCTTTAGACTTATAGAAAGGGCGATTAGCTCAGTGGGAGAGCACCTGCCTTACAAGCAGGGGGTCGTAGGTTCAAATCCTGCATCGCCCACATAACATAAATCGTGATTCGTGGTTAGTTACTCGTAAGTGATTTGTGATGTTGAACAGTGATTACAAAATATTAGTAGATAAGAGGAATTTATCAGCTGGGGGCTCAGATTAATTAGCAGCAAAAAGCCAACAGCTGATAGCTAAAAGGTCCCGTGGTGTAGCTTGGATTAACACGCCGGCCTGTCACGCCGGAGATCGCGGGTTCAAATCCCGTCGGGACCGCTGTGAAGTAGAGATTGCTTTTCAGGTAAACGTAATCAACAACCGTGCAGCGTGTTAGGCCGTAGGGATAACTCTAAAGCTTGGTTAAAAATATTTTATAAGTAAGTGTTAAATATCTAGCAGGAAACTTTTAAAAATTTGAAGCTTAGGCCTATAATCCTTTGACCTAAGATTTTAAGAATGGGCCGTTAGCTCAGTTGGTAGAGCACCGGACTTTTAATCCGGGTGTCCCAGGTTCGATCCCTGGACGGCTCACAAGAAATAAAAGCTACCTTTTTAGGAGCTT
>CAYFWW010000047.1:0-49402 GCA_964346985.1 uncultured Actinomycetota bacterium | reverse complement strand
TTCAATTAAGCATGTAGAAGAAAATTTTCCATGGGTTAAACTAGTAAAATCATCTATAAATCTTGGTTTTGCCGGAGGAAACAACCTAGGTCTAAAATATGCAAACGGAACTTATATTGCTCTTCTTAATAATGATACAGTAGTTCATTCAAAATGGCTTGAAGAAATGATTAAAGTTGCTGAATCCGATTCTAAAATAGGCATATGCACATCAAAAATTAATTTTTTCTATCGATTTCTTACTCTAAAGATTAATATCTCTGGCCTTGAAAACTTAACAGACAATACCAAAGACTCGAATTCACCAAAACTAAAGTTAAGCCAAATAAACTTTGATGGTAAAGATATAACGGAAGACTGCCATTATTTAGATGGTTTTTCACCGCCAACTATGGTTTTTAGTAAGAGAGTCAGGTTTGCGGCGAAAAATTTCATTATTAGAATTCCTGTACTAAGCATAAATAAAAAGACAAACCTAAAAATTAAGGCAAAAGCCATGACCAACTTAAAAAACAGTCAGTTATCTGTAGAGTGTGAAAACCAAGAGCTAATGAGTACTACCATTGCCGAAGATATTGATTCTCTAAATATTGCTCTCACTAAGAATGTTATGGAAAAAGCCAAAGATATAATAAACAATACCGGTGGAATTATCTTTAGTGATGGTGCAGGTGCTGATCGAGGCTTCCAGCAATTGGATAACGGCCAATATGAATCTCAAGAGGAAGTTTTTGCTGCCTGTGGAGCAAGCATGTTAATAAAAGAAGAGTTGATAAGAGAAATAGGGCTCTTTGATAAATACTTCTTTACTTATTACGAAGATACTGATTTTTCCTGGAGAGCCAGGTTAAGGGGCTGGAAAATAGTATATGTACCCACATCAAAAATCAGGCATGTTCACTGTGGGACTAGCCTGGAATGGTCACCCTCTTTCATTTTCTATGTTGAAAGGAACCGTGTAAGCATGTTATTGAAAAATGCCCCGGCCAAGCTTTGGATGCGTGAACTAATTGCATTCTATTACACAACTATAAGAAGATTATTAAACCATTACCGGAGAGATATATTTAATTTGAGTTCAATCAAAGTACCTATTGATTTAAGAATGAGAATTAAAGCAGCCATATCACTGTCTTCAAATATTCCAAACCTAACCGTCAAGAGAATTAAAATTATGAGAAAGAAAAAAATTGATAACAGGTTTATATATGACTGGATAATCAAAAAATAGGGGACGAAAATGAAAATAGGTTTTTACAACGCCTGGTCACATACAATGGGAGGAGGAGAAAAATACTCATTGACTATTGCTGCCCACCTGTCGAAAATTGAGGGGAACGAAGTAGAAATCCTTACTCCTTACCCCCTAGATAAAGAATCCCTTGAAAAAAGACTTGATTTAGACCTAAGCAGAATTAAAATAAAATATTTAAAAAGTAATGATGAAAGGTTAATAGAACCTATTACCAAAGAGTACGACTTTTTTATCAACGCTTCTTATACTTCTTCGCTTGTCAACCATGCTGATAAGAGCCTCCTGTTTGTATACTTTCCCACAAAATTGGATGTTGGGCTAAATATCCTGCAAAAAATTGTTGTTTTTCTATTTGGCTCTTGGGCAAAGAGATTTTGTAGCACTAGCAATATTGTATATGAAGAAGGTTTTTATCCCATCGAAAAATCTTTTTTTAAGTATTTTAGATGGACTAATGATTATTCTTCGGTTATTTTGAAAAAGCTAGAAAGTGACTGCTTAAAGGTAAAAATTTCGAGCTCCCGTCCGAGTACTATTAACCAGGCAAAAATAAAATTTACAATTAATGGAGAATTTAAAAGCCCATTATTTAAGATACCGCGCAAAGATTCTCATTTAATAAAACTTAATCTACCTTCTCACTTAATCGGCCAAGATATTAAATTAAATATATCTTGTAATACCTTTAATCCCTTCAAGAATAAAATCGGAGATGATCCAAGAGAGCTTGGAATTATGGTTTACTGGATTAGCGATAGTCTACCAAAACTAAAATCACTAAAAAAAATCATTCAACAACAAATTCCTCCTCTTTTAATTGATTTCCCCAAATTAGAAAAGTTTACATCTTCATATGATGATATTGTTACTATTTCAAAGTACACCCAAAAATGGATTAAAAAACTATGGAAAAAAAATAGTAATGTCTTTTATCCGTATGTCGACACAGAAATATTTAAACCGGCTAAAAAAGAAAATATAATCCTTAATGTTGGGCGATTTTTTAAAGTTGGGCATAATAAAAAACAACTTGAATGCATCAGAACGTTTAAACAAATGATCAACGAAGGATTACAAAACTGGCAATTAATTCTTGTAGGCGGTGTCCAAAAAAATCGTCTTGACCAGCTTTATTTTAAACAATGCCTAAAAGAAGCAGCCGGGTATCCAATCCGTATTGAAAAAGATATGCCCTTCCAGGAATTGATAAAACTTTACGGCCAAGCTAAAATTTTCTGGCATGCAGCTGGATATAAAGAAAATGAAAAAAGGCACCCTGATAAATTCGAACATTTTGGAATAACAACTATTGAAGCTATGTCAGCCGGATGTGTACCAGTAGTTATCGGTAAAGCCGGGCAAATAGAAATTGTTGAACAAGAGAAAAATGGTTTTCTTTGGCATAATTTAATGGATTTAAAAAAACAGACATACAAGCTAATTGATAACGAAGAACTACTTCAAGAGCTAAGCAGAGAGTCAATATGCACTGCTCAAAAATTTAATAGAGAAAAATTTAATCAAAACTTGGATAAAATTTTAAAAGGTTTTTTACAATAAATTCTTCTTTAACTAATCGATCTTTATCTTCTTATAGTCTTTACCAATAATTAAAATCAAGTCAATGGGTTTTTTTACAGTTGCAGATTCCCTAATCTGAAATATATTAACATGTCTGCTAAATTGAGCCGCTTTGTCATTTTGTCCAGGCCTGTATAACAACACAGTCTTATAATAATCAAAGCTACCAGCATTCCCTGTTTCCTCTATAGTGTAACCCTTTCTTCCCAGCTTTTTAGCAAAATCTTGTGCAACTCCAGAATCACCTACTCCATTAAGTATAGATAGATGGATTTTCTTCTTAGGTATAGCTTCAGCTTCTGATTCTACACTCGGAAGTTTTTTTCCTTCTCTTAAAGCATCAAATATCGCTTCAACTTCTATTTCATCTGGAACTACATAACTGACTCCTTCAAATCTAGTTATTTGGCCAGTAACTATAGCTGAATCTAAATCTTCCTTTTTCAGTGAATTTATTAATTTTGATAACTGATACAGTTCTACAGTCGTCAGATCCGTATCCGTATTTTCAGCAAAGACATTAATTAACTTGGGGATTTTAAGAGCTTTTCTAAGTTGCAAGGCTTGTTTAAATATTGCTTTAAGCAGCTTTTGCTGACGGTCCATTCGTCCAAAATCCCCTCTTTTATCTGTATACCTGGCTCTAACATAAGCTAAGGCTTGCTCTCCATTAAAATGATGCGGGCCTGTTGTAAAAAATGCACCCGACATCTTATCTGCCATAGGTTCTTCAACAACCATGTCTACCCCACCAAGTGCGTCAACCATCTTCTTGAATCCTTTGAAATCAGTCAGGATATAATGATGTATTGGCAAGTCAGCAAATTCTGATACTGTTTTGATGGTTAATTTGGGTCCACCTAAAGCATTGGCTGAATTGATTTTATTCATGCCATAACCGGGAATATCAACTCTTGTATCTCTAGGTATTGAAACCATAGCTACTTTTTTCTTTGAAGGTTCTACCCGAAGAATAATAATAGTATCTGATCTTGCTTGTTCTTCACCTCGGGTATCAGAACCCAGAATCAGAAAATTTATCGGTTCCCCTCTTACGGGATTTACAATGACATCATATATACCTTTTGTCTTATGCATCTTGCTTTCGATTTGTTTAATATAAATATAAGAAGCTGCAATTCCCAAAACGAAAACAAAAGCAAGTATCAAGCAAATTTTAAATAATCTTTTAAAACGATTCTTCCATTTTTCTTTTTTTAATACTTCACGATGGTCAAAGTTATCTATCTGATCGGCTAATATTTTTTGCTGTTCATTAAAACCATTTTTTTTATTCATTAATAAAACCTACTGATTATTCTTTAGTATTGCTGATGCAAATGTATTCGGGGAATATCAAGCCAAAGCAAAAGAAAAGTTTCCTTCAGCAACAACTTCATTATTGACATAGGCAACACCATTACCCTTGCCGTAATTTTTTCTGGTTTTCACAATCTCCATTGTCATTACTAGTTTTTCACCTGGTCTGACTTGTCTACGAAATTTTAATCTATCAATTCCGGCAAAAAAAGCAATCTTCCCTTTATTGCTTTCCTTTGACAAAATAGCTACTGCGCCAGTTTGAGCAAGTGATTCAGCAATTATTACTCCCGGTACTACCGGATATTCCGGAAAGTGCCCTTTGAAGAAGAAATAATCAGGTCTTAATTCCCATTCACCTTCTGCTTTTACTCCTTCTTCCAGATATACTACGCGATCAATAAATATAAAGGGTTCTCTGTGCGGTATAATTTCTTTTATTCGATCTAAATCTAACATTTTATTTCTATACAGTTTTTAAATCAACATTTCGCTGGTCAGCTTTCAATTTAATAATATCAGCACCCAGCAAAGATAGTTTTTCATCAAGCCGGTCATAACCTCTATTAATATGATGTATTCCATGAATCTCAGTCTGTCCATTTGCAGCCAGACCAGCTAATACTAGCGCTGCTCCTCCCCTTAAATCATATGCATTAACAGGAGCCGCAGTAAGATTCTGTTGGCCTTCGACAATAGCATGATGTCCTTTTAAATCTATTTTACAACCCATCCTTCTTAGTTCATCTAGATACATAAATCGTTTCTCAAAGACATTCTCGCTGACTATGCTAACACCACTACATCGAGTTAAATAAGATATCATTTGAGGTTGTAAGTCTGTGGGAAATCCCGGATACGGTAAAGTTGCTATTTCAAGAGGGATAGGCCTGCCTTCTGCATTTACTATTACTTCTTTTTGCGAGACAAGAACAGAAGTTCCAGTTTGCCTAAGCTTTTCAATAAAAATACTTAGATGTTTTGGAATACAATTCTTTATGGTTACTTCTCCTCCGGTAATAGCTGCTGCCAGCATATAAGTCCCGGCCTCTATCCTATCAGGGATAACTTTATAATTATGTACTCCATGCAAGCTAGAGCAACCTTCTATTTCAATAGTTGATGTACCTTCACCCGTTATTTTGGCACCCATTCTATTCAGAAAATTCGCCAAATCTTCAATTTCAGGTTCCCTGGCAGCATTATTTAAAATGGTTGTACCTTTAGCCAGAACAGCAGCCATTATGAGATTCTCGGTAGCGCCAACACTTGGAAAATCTAAATCTACAGTACATCCTTTTAATTCATCAGTCCTGGCCTCAATAAACCCATGTCCTACTTCTATTTGAGCTCCCAGCTGACTTAATCCTTTTAGGTGAAGATCAATTTTTCTGGTTCCGATATTACAACCACCCGGCATAGCCACTCTGGCTTGGCCTAATCGAGTTACCAAAGGACCCAGGACAATTATCGAAGCCCTCATCCTGGATACAAGTTCATATGGAGCAATATGATTTAGCCTTTTGCCAGGAGTTATTGTTGCGCGTCCAGAATTGTCTAGGTTAATCTCAACTCCGAGTTCCCTTAAAACTTCAGCCATGGTATACACATCTGTTATTAAGGGTATATCAACAAGTTGAGATGTATCCTCCGTAAGAAGTGAAGCAGCCATTAATTTGAGCACAGAGTTCTTTGCACCACTAATAAGTACTGTGCCCGAAAGTTTTTTACCACCTCTGATAATGTATTTTTCCATATTCTTTAATAACCTCAGCTTATTATTTTAATGGAAATGATACTTTAAATAAACTCTTTGAATGACTCTATATTTCCTTCGACTTACTTTCAGCAATTCTGAGGCGGTTTAAAGCACGTTCCAGGTCGTGTTTGGCTTTTTCAAACTCTGTAGATTTTTCTTCAGAAGAAGATAGAGCCGCTTCTGCTTTTTGAGCCATTTTGCGAGCAACTTCAACATCGATTTCTGAAGCAATAATTGCCGATTCTGAAAGGATGGTAACTTTATCTTCCCTTACTTCTAGAAATCCACCATCAATGGCAATTGAATCTAATTTATCATTATATTTTAACCTTAGTTCTCCAATTTTAAGTGTAGTGACCAATGGTATATGAAGAGGTAATATCCCGAGTTCACCCTCGGTTCCAGGTGCAATTAACATGTCTATATCACCCTCGAAAATAATCTTCTCCGGCGTCACAATTGAACAACTAAGTTTTCGGTCAACCAATTTATGCCTCTCTTTTTATCCTGCCTTTTCTTCAGCTTCCTTACTTTCCCTTTCTCCTGACATTGTTTCGGATCTTTTTAAAACATCTTCAATAGTTCCGACCATATAAAAAGCCTGTTCAGGAATATTATCATGTTTTCCTTCAGCCACTTCTTTAAAGCCTCGTATTGTATCTTCAAGTTTTACATAGACACCGGGAGTTCCAGTAAACTGTTCTGCTACAAAGAAAGGTTGAGATAGAAACTTTTGAATTTTCCTTGCCCGTTGAACAATTAACCTGTCTTCTTCCGATAATTCATCCATTCCCAAAATGGCTATAATATCCTGGAGATCTTTATATCTTTGCAGAATTTGTTGGACCATTCTGGTAACATTATAATGTTCTTCTCCGACAAACTCAGGGTCTAATATTCTTGAAGTTGAATCAAGCGGATCAACCGCAGGATAAATCCCCAGCTCAGAAATCTGCCTGGAAAGTACAGTTGTAGCATCTAGATGAGTAAAAGTAGTTGCTGGCGCCGGATCAGTTAAATCATCGGCGGGTACATATATTGCCTGGACAGAGGTTATGGAGCCTCTTTTGGTTGAAGTAATTCTTTCCTGAAGTTCTCCCATTTCTGTGCCAAGAGTTGGTTGATAACCTACTGCGGATGGCATCCTTCCCAATAAAGCTGAAACTTCACTGCCAGCTTGAACAAAACGGAAGATGTTATCGATAAATAGTAAGACATCTTGGCCCTGGTCTCTAAAGTATTCTGCCATGGTCAATCCAGAAAGGCCGACCCTTAATCTGGCACCTGGTGGCTCGTTCATCTGACCATAGACCAGTACTGTTTTATCGATTACTCCAGACTCTTTCATTTCTATCCACAGATCATTTCCTTCCCGGGTTCTTTCTCCAACACCGGAAAAGACTGAGTAACCACCATGCTTGGTCGCGATATTATGAATAAGTTCCATAATTAAGACAGTTTTGCCTACCCCAGCTCCACCAAAAAGACCAGTCTTTCCACCTTTGACATAAGGGGCAAGAAGATCTACCACCTTAATTCCAGTCTCAAAAATCTGGCTTGTCGGTTCAAGATTATCAAATTCGGGGGCTTCCCGGTGAATCGCATAACGAATATCTGTTTTAACTTCTTCACCTTCGTCAATCACTTCGCCCAGAACATTGAAGATACGCCCCAGACAATTTTCTCCAACTGGAATCGATATGGGTTCACCTGTATCTAATACTTGCATTCCTCTGACAACTCCATCTGTCGAAGACATCGCAACGGCTCTAACTATTGAGTTTTCCAGGTGCTGCTGAACTTCAGCAATCAATTCTATCTTCCCGCTTAAATTTTCTTCAGAAATCTTTAAAGCATTATATATAGATGGAATGTTTTCCGGAGAAAATTCAACATCGATAACTGGCCCGATAACTTGTACAACTTTACCAACATTCATACTTTTACCTCCATTTTAAAGCATAAATAATCTAAAGAAATTGTTTTATCATAAAGCATTAGCTCCTCCAACAATCTCTGAAATCTCCTGTGTAATCTGAGCTTGTCTGGCTCTATTAAATGATCTAGTCAATTGACCTATCATTTCCTCAGCATTTTCCGTTGCTGATTTCATCGCTGTCCTTCTGGCAGCATGCTCGCTGGCAGCAGACTCAAGTAGAGCCCTATAAAGCAAGGTTTCTATATACGTTGGCAAGAGCGAATAAAGGACTTTTTTCGGGCTTGGTTCAAAGATATATTCAGCCACAAATTCTTTTTGAGTCTCCTCTTCAACCACCTCTTCTTCTATTGGCAATAGTAAGTGCTCCACTGCAATCTGTTCCATTACTGACTTGAAATGGTTAAAGAAAAGATAAACCCGGTTTGTTTCTCTTTTCTGATACAAATCTATTACTTTTTCACCAATCTCACGGGCATTATCATAGCTAGGCTTGTCTGAAATCAACAGATAACTATCGAAAATATTCTCTCCGATATATCTAAAATAATTATTACCCTTTCTACCTATAACTAATACCGACACTTCTTTACCTTCATCTTTTTCCTTCTCTATTCTAATTTGGGCTTTTCTTAAAATATTTGCATTGAATGCGCCACATAAACCCCGATCAGATGTCATGACAATAATTAAAGTTTTAAGCTGCTTTTCATGCGTTTCAAGTAATGGATGCTCTGCTTTACCAACAAAAGCTGCTACATTAGCTAATACATCCATCATTTTTAATGCATAAGGCCGGGCAGCTTCTATTCTTTCCTGAGCTTTTTTAATTTTAGCTGCAGCTACCATTTCCATTGTTTTTGTTATTTGGCGGGTATTATCAATACTCTTGATTCTTCTTTTAATCTCCCGCATCTGTGCCATTTGTTACTCCTATTCTTCTTCAGTTAAAAATGATTTAAGAAATTCATCTAGAGCATTTTTAAGTTTTTCTTCGTTCTCAGGAGAGATCAATTTTTCATTTTTTATACTGGAAGAAATATCAGGATATGAACCATCTATATATTGATAAAAATCCTTTTCAAAATCTTGTATTTTTTCAGTATCAATCTTATCAAGGAAACCATTTACAGCTGCATAAATAGAAATAACTTGTTTCTCAACCGTAATCGGGACAAACCTTCCCTGTTTAAGAATTTCAACAATACGTTCGCCCCTGGCAAGCTGTTCCAGAGTGGCTTTGTCCAACTCAGAACCAAACTGGGCAAAAGCTTCCAGCTCTCTAAACTGGGCAAGGTCAAGCCTAAGCCTTCCAGCTACCTGCTTCATTGCTTTTATTTGAGCACTGCCACCCACTCTTGAAACCGAAATACCAACATTAATAGCCGGCCTGACGCCAGCATAAAAGAGATCAGATTCCAGGAAAATCTGGCCATCGGTAATTGAAATAACATTTGTGGGAATATAAGCTGAAACATCACCTGCTTGCGTCTCAATAATAGGCAGAGCAGTCAAAGAACCTTCTCCCATTTCGTCACTGAGCTTGGCCGCCCTTTCTAGTAGCCTTGAGTGAAGATAGAATACATCTCCAGGATAAGCTTCTCTTCCCGGTGGCCGCCTTAATAAAAGTGAAAGCTGGCGGTAAGCTTGCGCATGTTTTGACAGATCATCATAGATTACTAGAGTGTCTTTGTTTTGTTCATACATAAAATATTCAGCTAGGGCGCAACCTGAATATGGTGCCAGGTATTGCAACGGAGCTGGTTCATCTGCCGGGGCTGCGACTACCATAGTAAAATCGAAAGCTCCATATTTTTGAAGATTCTCCACCACCTGAGCAATAGTCGATGCTTTTTGACCTATTGCCACATAGACACAAATGACATCTTGCCCCTTTTGATTAATTATTGTATCAACAGCAATTGCTGTTTTCCCGGTCTGGCGGTCACCAATTATTAGCTCCCTTTGTCCCCGGCCGATAGGTATCATTGAATCAATAGCTTTGAGTCCAGTTTGAAGCGGAACTTTTACAGGTTGGCGATAGACTACTCCTGGAGCTTTATATTCAACTGGCCTAAAAGAATCGGTTTTTACCGGGCCTTTGCCATCAACAGGTTCGCCTAAGGCATTGACTACTCTGCCTATCATTCCTTCCCCGGCAGGTACTTGAACAATCTTTCCTGTACATTTAACAATATCTCCTTCTTTTATTTCTGTAGTTTCACCCAATAAAACACAGCCAATTTCATCCAGTTCCAGATTTAAGGCAATGCCGTAAATATTTTTAGGGAACTCGAGAAGTTCTCCAGCCATGGCTCCGCGCAAACCTGTTACTCTAGCTATGCCATCACCTACTTCAATAACAGTTCCAACCTCTGTAACCTCAATTTCAGCAGAATATTTTTCAAGCTGTTTCTTTATAGCTTGATTTATTACTTCTGAATTGATTGTTTTTTCATCCACTTTAATCTTCACCTCCTGCAATCATCTTTTCCCTTAAATCTTCAAGTTGATTTCTTATACTTGCATCTATTAACTTGCCTTCAACTTTTACCTGAATTCCGCCTAAGATAGTAGAATCAACTCTATTCTTGATTAAAACATCCTTGCCAAATATCTCTTTTAATCTTTCGGCTAGCAAATTCTGCCTGTTTTTGGGAAGAGGGACTACGGTAATTACTTCTGCTACTGTTTTTCCTCTAATTTCAGCGGCAAGCTTTTTATACTCTTTTAATAAATCCGGAAGAAGATCATTCTTCCCCTGGCTTATTAATAAAATTAGATAATAAAGACTTAAATCAGAAATTTCACCGGTAAAAATATCTTCCAGGATTGCCTTTTTCTTATTGATTTCAAGAGCCTTATTTTTTAAAGTATCTTTCAGCTCAAGATGATTGGAGATGGTTTGAATAACCTTAAGAAGATCATCTTCCACTTTATCGATGTATTTTTCCGCTTGAGCCAGTTCTAAAAGAGCCTTGGCATACTTTTTAGCGGCATCTTTATCAACCTTCATCAACACTACCTACCTTAGAGATATATTCATCAATCAATTTCAAATGGTCTTTCTCGGCTAAAGACTTATTAACTACTTTGGAGGCAGCATCAATAGTTATATTAGCAAATTGTTTTTGAAGGTCTTGTACAACTTTTTCTTTTTCCCTTTCAATCTCTGCTTTTGACCTATCTATGATTTGTACCGCTTCATTCTGAGCTTTATTTATAATGTCAGCTTTCATATTCTCGCCAAGTTTTTTTCCTTGCTCAATAATATTCTGAGCTTCTTTCCTGGCCTCAGCCATCTGTTGCTTATATTCATCGAAGAGTTTTTCAGCTTCTCTTCTTGTCTCCTCAGCTTTGTCAATTGAATCCTTGATTTTTTCTTCCCTCTCCTCTAATAATTTAACAATTGGAGGAAAAGCAAATTTGGCCAAAAGAAAGAGCAAGATAAAAAAAGTTAAAGTTGAATATAATAATTGATCTACAGTTGGAAAAATTTCCATAACTTATTTCACCTCTCTTTGAAAATTTTTTACCCTATCCAATTGCAAACATTAGAATAAATGAGATAACCAGCGCATAAAGAGCCAGTGCTTCACAAAAAGCTATCCCAATAAACATAGTTGTTCTTATCATTCCGGCAGTTTCAGGTTGGCGGGCCATCCCTTCCACCGACTTGCCCACTAAATATCCTATACCAACACCTGGGCCAATTGCGCCTAGCCCGATTGACATCCCTGCCCCTAATAAAGCTAAGCCTAGTTTCAAAGCTTCTTCCATGAAAGACACCTCCTAGTGATCTGTGCGTATCGCTCCATCAATATAGATGGCAGCTAACACAGCAAAAATATATGCCTGTATAGCTGCGACAAATATTTCAAATAAATCTAAAACTATAACAACCCCTAGAGGTAAAATCTTTGCCCATAAAGGAGCTGTTATAGCAAATGTGATAAAAACCAGCAGGACTGTATGTCCAGCAAGCATATTTGCAAATAGACGGACTGACAGTGAAATGGGCCGAAAAATATGACTGACCACTTCTATAAGAAACATAAATGGAACCATAACTATTGGCACTCCGCTCGGAACAAAATTCTTTAGGTACCCAATAAATCCATGTTCCTTTATACCCAAATAGTTATAGAGAATAAAGACAATTATTGCCCACGAAACAGTATTGCCAAGCAAACTGGTTGATGTTTTGGCTATCGGGACCAGCCCAATTAAGTTACTGATTAAAATAAAGAAAAAAAGAGTAGCTATAAAAGGGAAATAACTTACCCCCTTTTCGCCTATTACATCCACAACCATTGAATTTCTTACAAAATCAACCATCACTTCGATTAAATTTTGAAATCTGCCGGGTATTGTCTTGAGGCGACGAGAAACCAGGAAAAATATTAGAAATACAATAATAGCTGAGATAAAAAGCCAGACGGTGTGCATAGAAATAGAAAAATCCAAAGGTCCTATTTGCCAATCCTTAGTAAACTCAAGCATATGAGGATTAAGTTCTTTAATATCTAGTTCCAAGTCTTTAACCTCCTTCCCTACTAATAACTCTAACCTTGCCTAAACTGTAAAATATTCCAATAATAAACAATAAAAACGTTAAAGCTATCAAGAAACTCAGCAAAAAAGGCACTACGGCTATTTTAGTCAGAAACCCTATGATGGCTATTACAGCCGCTATAACTATGAATTTAACAAAATAAAAACAGAAACAAAGCACACCAAATATCATCTGTTGAAGAGATTGCGAATAATGAAAGAAGGCTAAAGAAGATTGTTGAGTAATATAGGCAAATAGAATTCCACTAATAATTGCTGTCAATATTAACTTTGGGAAAAGTATCACGATTAGTAAAAAAAATAATATAGAAAAAATCAAATTTGACAGCTTGAAGCTATATATAAAACTCAAAAAACCGCTCCTAAAAAATTTATCTTAACGCTTCTCTTGTTTTTCTTGTTCAGAGAGCGTCTTTATCATCCTATAGAAGTTATAAAATCCTATCGTTGCCCCAAATACTGCTCCCGTAATTAAGAGAAACGGGCTAGTATTAAAACGCTTATCTAGCCAATTGCCTCCTAAGACTCCCAGAATCACAAAAATTACAAGTTCAATCCCGATGCTACCGAAAATTTCTAAATCTTTGAATATTGATTTTTTATTTTCTTTTCTTTCTGGAGCCATTAATTGTAAGTTCAGACATAAATTTACGCTGAACTAACCTATCGAATAATACTACAAAAGTGGCTTTTTTAGCAATAGAGTATTTTATTGTTCATCTATTTTTATCTTTTTTGCCCTTCTTTTAAGTGATGTTCTTTCTTCAAGCCACTCAAAAACTCCAATGTATCGAGCAAAAAACAGGCTTAGGGCGGCCAGAATTAAATAGACAAAAATCCTAAGGGGAACTACGGCAAAATTCAAAACCAGAGCAGCAGCACTTAGAAAAATACTCCAGATATAAATAACAATAACAGTCTGTCGATGTGAAAAACCTTCTTTGATCAGTCTATGATGTATATGATCAACATCAGCTTTATATACAGGCTGGCCGCGAATAAGCCTTCTAATGATAGCCAGAAAAGTATCAAAAATAGGAACAGCCATTATTATTATGGGTACAATCAAAGCTATTGAGGCCACACTTTTTATAACCCCCTGGACTGTTAGGGCACCAAGCATGAAACCGAGTAACATACTCCCAGAATCCCCCATAAATATTTGAGCCGGGTTAAAATTATGTTTTAAAAAACCAAAAGAGCTTCCGGCTAAAACTACACAGAGAACTGAAACTTCAGTTCGTCCGGTAATGTAGGCCATTATTAAAATTGAGATTGAGGCAATCCCTACTATCCCAGAGGCTAGGCCGTCCAGGCCATCAATAAAGTTGATAATATTTATCATCCCAACTACCCAAAGAATAGTAAGTGGAACCATTAAATAATTCGACAAAGAGATAATCCCACCAAAAGGATTACCAACAAATTCTATTCTTACCCCAACAAGTACAAGTACAAACCCAGCGCCAATCTGGCCAATAAGTTTTAACCAGGGAGGAATATCAAAAATATCGTCAATAACTCCGATTAATAAGATTAAAGTGCCGCCAAAAATTATTCCCCAAAATCCCAAATCTCCCTGGATAATGCTGTCCCTCTTTATAAGCTGATAGAAAATGGCCGATATAATCCCAAGGTATATAGCAATTCCACCCAAGGAAGGTACAGGTTGGCGATGGACTTTCCTCTCAGAAGGAAAGTCCACAGCTCCCAATCTAAAAGCTAATCTCTCAACATAAGGTGTCACTAAATAAGTGACGCCAATGCTTATAAGAAATAAAAGTAAAAAATTACTTATCAAAGGGTTATTCATAAGAAGCTATTCTTTTTTTATTTTTAAATTAATCCTATCGACTTTTATCCCGGCTTCAGAAAGTAATTCTTTTGACAATTCGTCGGGATAAGCTTGATTGTATACAATCCTTTTAATTCCGGCATTAATAATCATCTTGGCACATAAAACACATGGATGATGAGTACAGTATATGCTGGCTCCCCTAATTTCAACTCCATGTAAAGCCGCTTGGATAATCGCATTTTGTTCGGCATGAAGCCCCCGGCAAAGCTCATGCCTATGGCCTGAACTTATATTTTCTTTCTCCCGCTGGCAACCAATTTTAGCACAGTGTTTCAATCCACTTGGCGCGCCATTATATCCGGTAGATAAAATTCTTTTGTCTTTCACTAAAACGGCTCCTGTCTGCCGCCTCAGACAGGTAGACCGGCCAGAAACTTTAAAAGTTATATCCTGAAAATATTCATCCCAAGAAGGCCTTTTTTTATAGCTTGTTTGCCTATATTCCAGGTCATCAAATTCAATAGGCTCGGGCATTATATCTCACCTAGCTCTGAATAAAGAGGATGTTTTTTACAGAAATCTTTTACATCCAAATTAATCTTTTTATAAATTTCTTCATCTCCAATTTTTTCAAGTGTTCTATCTATTAAATCAGCAATAATCTCCATTTCTTCCTCTTTCATTCCTCTTGAAGTTACCGCAGGGGTTCCTATACGGATACCCGATGTAATAAACGGGCTCTTTGTCTCATAGGGAATAGTATTTTTATTGACGGTAATTCCTACTTTTTCTAATGCTTCTTCAGCTTCCTTGCCAGTAATTTTTTTATTAGTCAAATCGACTAAGCACATATGATTATCTGTTCCTCCTGTAACTAAACGGAACCCCCTTTCAAATAACTTCTCAGCCAGAGCATGGCTATTTTTCTTAACTTGTTTTTGGTATTCTTTGAATTCCGGTTTCATAGCTTCCCTTAAGGCAACCGCTTTTGCCGCAATTACATGCATTAATGGGCCACCCTGAACACCAGGAAAAATAGACTTATCGATATCATTAGAAAATTTTTCTCGACAAAGAATCATTCCACCTCGAGGCCCGCGAAGGGTTTTATGAGTGGTTGTAGTCACAAAGTCTGCTACCGGTACCGGGCTTTCATGTTCACCAGCCGCAATCAGGCCTGCCAAATGAGCCATATCTGTCATATGATATGCCCCTACATCGTCAGCAATTTCTTTAATCAATTTAAAATCAATATTTCTTGGATAAGCGCTTGCTCCTGAAACAATAAGTTTGGGTTTATGTTTTTTGGCAAGATCTCTCAGAAGGTCATAATCGATTAATTCGTTGTCCCGCCTTACGCCATAGGCATAAAAATTGTAATATAACCCGGAAAAATTTACCGGGCTTCCATGCGTTAAATGTCCCCCGTGCGTCAGGTCTAAGCCAAGAACTGTGTCTCCAGTTTCTAAAATTGTAAAATAAACTGCCATGTTGGCTTGAGCTCCAGAATGAGGCTGTACATTTACATGTTCGGCACCAAAAATATTTTTTGCTCTTTCCCTGGCTATATTTTCGATCTGGTCAACAAATTTACATCCCCCGTAATACCTTCTTCCTGGATAACCTTCTGCATATTTATTAGTTAATATCGACCCTTGTGCTTCCATTACAGCTAGAGAGGTAAAATTTTCTGATGATATTAATTCCAAATTGTCTCGCTGCCTTAACAACTCTTTTTTAATTGATTGATATACTTCAGGATCTAAATCAGGCAAGAATTTCAATATCTAGCTCCCCTCAAAATCTGACATTTTGTTAATCCTTCTTTGATGACGGCCACCGTCAAAATCAGATTCAAAAAAAGCATTTACAGTTTCGATGGCTGTATCCTCGTCTGTCAGCCTGGCACCAATGGTCAAAATATTTGCATCATTGTGGTTACGAGCCAATTTTGCCGATTCTATGTCGTATCCAACAGCAGCTCTAATCCCTTTTACTTTATTAGCAGCCATGGCCATTCCGGCACCGCTGCCGCATATCAGGACTCCAAAAGGATAATCTTCTGTACTAACCTTATTAGCAACTTCAAAAGCAAAATCAGGATAATCTACCGAATCAGGACTATCTGTTCCAAGATCAGTTACTTTTATGCCTTTATTGGAAAGGTGCTTTTTAATCTTTTCCTTCAATTCAAAGCCGGCATGGTCGGATCCTATAGCTACTTTCATAATTATGCCTCCTGGAAAGAACACCTATATTATAAACATTTTCATATTATACAAAAAATTTATTTCTTGAATCCGTATTTCCAAGTTTTTCCACCAATAAAAAATAAAATTAAATATCTAATAAATGAATCAAGTTCATCTCTTACTCTTTTATAATCTTCAATTTCCCCACCAGCAGGATCTATTATTTCCAAATCTTTAATCACAATTTCTTCTTGTGGAATAGAACGCAAAGCCTGGCTTATCTCTTTCCATTTTTCAAAAGAACTTTTATAGACTACCATTTCACTCAATCTTTTTGAAAAATTTTCCGCAATCTTCATGGCTAAAGCGTCCTCTTTTAAGAACTTGAGAATAAATTCTTTCAATGTGAAAGTCTTTTGAATTGCTTTAGGATATTTATTAATCAAAGTGTCTCTTTGAAAACTTGTTGATGTTAAAATCAAATCTGAATCTTCAACAAGTTTCAGATTCAATTTCAATGTTTTAAAATCTTCTAATTCGATTTCATATTCTTTTAAAGCCTGGTTGGCTAATTCACTGACATGATCCCCGCTACTAGCATTTATGCCTGCTGACTTAAAATCAAATAAACCGTTAACATCTTCAAAGAATTCGCTGACGAACTTATTGGCCAGAGCTTCGGCCATAGGGCTGCGGCAAGTATTTCCTGTACAGATAAAAAGTATTTTTAAAGAATTTATCATATATTATCACCTGAAATTACTCTTTTTATATCAGCCAGCTTAATTGTGCCTTCTCTTAATAATAACGGTTCTGAACCGGTAAAATCTACAATAGTAGAAGGTAAACCAATCTTGGCTGACCCACCGTCTATTATTAAATCTATTTCTTCCGGAAAAGAGATAGCTACATCATTGGCGGTCAAAGCATCTTTGTAACTTGAGACATTAGCACTTGTTGAGGCAAGCCAAATACCGCTTGTCCTAATAATACTTCTTAAAAAATCTTGATCTGGCATACGTACTCCAATAGTTTCAAGTCCAGCAGTTACTTTTTTTGACAAAAAACTCGACTTTTCCAAAATAATTGTCAACGGTCCAGGCCAGAAAGCTTCAATAACTTTATCTATATAAGGCGGAATATTCTTAGCTAACTTTGTCAGCTCGTCCTTGTTATCAATTAAAATGATTAATGGTTTTTTTTGTGAGCGGCTCTTAAGTTTATACAGTTTTTCAATCGCTTTATTATTACCAGCGTCAACTCCAAGACCATAAACCGTGTCAGTCGGAAAAGCAAAAATCCCGCCTCTTCTTAAGATTTTCGATACTTCATCAACAATCGTAATTTTATTTTGGTTATTAACCTCTATTATCTTAACCATCTTAATTTTATTTATTATTATTTAGAACATACTGATAATCTATTATAACGCCTACTTTGAAAAAACCTTATCGTTTTATATATATGGAACGAAAATCACCCTAATCTTTGCGCTCTAATAATCCTGTCAATTCCAGCAAGATCGGGAAAGACTTCTACTCGGCCATAAGCTTTTGTTTCATTGAACTTTTCCTTGATAGCTCCGGCTTGGTTTTGCCCTATTTCCAATAATAGATATCCATTCTTTTTAAGAAATCTTGGAGCTTCTTTGATAATCTTATTTATTATCTCTATTCCTTTTTTTCCTCCATATAAGGCACTGTTTGGTTCATACTTTTTTATCTCCACAGGTAAACTTTCAATATCAAAACCGGAAATATATGGGGGATTTGAAATAATTAAAGAAAATATTCCCTCCGAAGAATTACGAATAGGTTGAAAAAAATCACCCTGAATAAAAAAAGCCCTGTCTTCCAATCTATATTTTTTCGAGTTCTTATTAGCTAAGATTACCGCTTTGCGGCTAATATCAATCCCGACAACCAGGCCTTTTTCTTTTTCATTAACTAGGGAAAGCGCGACTGCCCCACTGCCCGTCCCTAAATCCAGGGAAATTGAGCCTGTTCCTTTTTTGGGAATAACCTCAAGAGCTTTATCAACAAGTATTTCAGTCTCCGGACGAGGAATAAAAACTCCAGGATTAACATCTAAAACCAAATGCCTGAAAGGTTGAACTCCGGTCAAATGTTGAAGGGGAACTCCATTTATGCGTTTCTTTATTGATTCACGATACTTACTACGCTCAGTCTCTTTTAGCGGCCGGTCATATTGTACATATAAATCAACCCTGGATATCCCTAACGTCTTAGCTAGAAGTAATTCTGCTTGCAACCTAGGGTTTTCAATTTTTTTCTCTTTGAAAAATGAATTTGTCCAGTTTAGAGCTTTTTGAACTGTCCATTTCTGGACATCTTGCATTAGACCACCTGCTCCAGCTTTTCAGCTCTATCAGCAGCTGTCAGTGCTTCGACAATTTCATCAATTTTTCCCTCCATAATCTCATCAAGATTATGGACTGTAAAATTTATTCTGTGATCGGTAACTCTACCCTGAGGGTAATTATATGTTCTAATTCTCTCACTTCGATCTCCAGTACCGACTTGAGAACGACGTGTTTGAGCCATTTCATCATGTTGTTCTTTGATTTTTATCTCATATAGCCTAGCTCTTAATATACGCATTGCTCTTTCTTTATTTTGAAGTTGTGACTTTTCGTCCTGACACTGAACAACAATACTAGATGGAAGATGCGTAATGCGGACTGCCGAATCAGTTGTATTAACTGATTGCCCACCAGGCCCACTTGATCGAAATATATCTATTCTTAAATCATTATGGTCTATTTCAACTTCAACTTCCTCAGCTTCAGGTAGAACAGCTACAGTAGCGGTAGAAGTATGAATCCTACCACTCGATTCCGTAGCCGGAACACGCTGAACCCGATGAACACCGCTTTCATATTTAAATTTAGAGAAGGCACCTTTGCCATTTACTTCAAAGATAATCTCCTTGAAGCCACCGATATCAGATGGGCTTGTATTCATCACTTCTACTTTGAAATTAGAAGCTTCAGCAAATTTAATGTACATCCTAAATAAATCTGCGGCAAATAATCCAGCTTCTTCCCCTCCAGCTCCGGCTCTAATCTCCATGATTATATTCTTTTCATCATTAGGGTCTTTTTCAATCATTAACTCTTTTATCTTTATTTTAAGTTTTTCAACTTTTTCTTTACCGGACTCAATTTCACCCTTCAGATAATCAATCATCTCCTGATCTTTCTCTTTCTTAAGAAGCTCTTGAGCTTCTTCAACATTTTTTAGCACTTCATTTAAATGAGAGATCCTTTCAGCTAGAGGTTGGATTTCAGCATGAGCTTTAGACAATTCAGCAAACTTCTTCTGATCTGCAATAATCTCTGGTTTACTAAGTTCTTTAGTTAAGGTATTATACTTTTTTAATATTTCTGTTAGTTTTTCATTCATTCTTCTATTACCTAATATTTATTTTACTATGATATTATTTATTTTGTATAACACTATTAGAATTCTCTTCCATCTCAATTAAAGCTTTAAGAGCGACAATACCAACTTCAACCTGTTTAAGCGATGGTTTCCTCGTGGTTATTCTTTGTAGCCAAAGTCCAGGGGCAACCATGGCCTTAATAAGAACTGATTTTTTATTTTTAGCAGATAATTTAACCAGCTCATAAGAGATAGCTGCTACTAAAGGGATCAAGATTATTCGGCTGATTATCCTAGTTATAAGGTCTGGTTTTCCAACCAAGGCAAAAGCGATAATTACTAAAATGAGTACGATTAGAATAAAGCTGGTGCCGCATCTTATATGAAGAGGACTATAATTAACAACTTTTTCGGGGACCAATTCATCTTCATTCTCATAGGCATTTATTACAGCATGTTCTGCTCCATGGTATTGGAAAACCTTAACAATATCAGGAATTAAAGAAATAACAGCTATATATAGAATAAAAATAAAAATCCTAAAAATTCCTTCCGCAAAACTTACCAGCCAAGAACTTCCAAGCTGGGTATCGAAAATTTTAGTAACCCAGGTGGGAATTATTACAAACAATCCAATAGCAAAGAGGATGGCCAGAGAAAAGGTGATGAGAATCTCTTTCCTGCCCAGTTCAATCTCCTCTTCATCGGCTGCAATTTGAGCAGAAAGATTTAAGGCTTTCATTCCTAAAACCAGTGATTCCACAAGAACTATAATTCCGCGGAAAGGAAACTTTTTCAGTATAGAATATCTATCTGCTAGTGATTTTAATTTTTTTCTTTCAACAACAATTTCACCGTTATTCCGGCGGGCAGCTATAACCCACCATTTCTTTCCTCTGAACATCACGCCTTCTAGAACAGCTTGACCACCGTAATGATTTCTTTTCATAATATCTCCCGGCCATTAAAATGACCTAAATGTGGGGTCCCCTATGAGATTGACTGTCCACTTTCAGTTCCGAGGAGTTCCTTTCGCCTAGGCTTTCCGCAGCTTAGATCTCCTTCGGGACATGGACCTTTTAAACAGGAAGGACCAGCATTTTTGAAAACGCGAGGGGCAACTTTCTTGACTAACCTTAACATTTCATCGGCTAGATTCCTTATTTCCCATTGAGCCCGATTACAGCATCTTAAATGAAAAAAATGCAGCAACTCTCTTGCATTCATTGTAATTATCATTTTAGTTTCCACAGCTTGCGGTAGTATATAACGAGCATCTTCAGGATCTATTCCTGATTCTAGTAGTTCTTTATAGAATGAAAAAGTACTTTCAAATAACTCTTCAAACTTTTTATCGAATATAGGATTATCTTTTATGCTTAAAGGAGTTATGTGTTCGACTTTATCCTTATAAGCTACATATCTTTGAGATTGCTGATTATATGAAGCCATTCTATGTCTAACTATCTGATGGCTGCATGATCTTGAAATGCCTTCTACTGAAAACGAGAATGAAGCATGTTCCACTGCGCTGAAATGTCCAGATGAAAGAAGGATGTTTAATAGCTTGTCGATTTCCTTGTCTTGTATTTTTTCTTCAAGTTCTTCTGCAGAAATAGGAGCATAGCATAGCCTGGCAGCAACAGCAATGGCTTTTTCGGGATTATCTGTATGCTCTAATAAAGATACTCGCATTAAAATTTCTTACCTGTATAATTATTCTTTTGTTTCACCTTCTGATTCTAATTCGTCTTTTCTATCTTCTTCTTTTTCCTCTTTTCCCTCAGATACCATACTTTCCTGATGAGAGCTTTCTTCTTCTTCGGAAATATTCAATTTTTCATCTTCTTCAATTGTATAATCATATCTAGTCTGAAATCTTTGAACTCTTCCACCGCTATCAATTAGTTTTTGTTTACCCGTGAAAAAAGGATGACACTTAGAGCAGATTTCCACCTTTATCTCCGGTTTAGTCGACCTTGTCTTGAAAGTTTCACCGCATGAACATATAACAATAGTCTCCATATATTCTGGGTGTATTTTAGATTTCACACTGATTTACCTCACATTTAACAATTATTTCATAAAAACAAAGTTTTTATGACCCTGAAAGCTTTGCCCATACTAGCATAATCACACCTCTATGACAACTACTGAACAGCCGTGCTTTGAATTTCAGATAGAAACTGAGAATTTGTTTTTGTCTCCTTAATTTTTTCAATCAGCAGTTCGATTGAAGCCGATGGATCAAGAGCATGAAGTACCCTTCTTAACTTCCAGACTTTTGTGGACTCAGTTTTATCCATTAATAATTCTTCTTTTCTTGTCCCTGATTTCTCAATATCAATCGCAGGAAAAATTCTTTTATCGGCTAATTTTCTGTCAAGATGAAGTTCAAAATTACCTGTCCCTTTAAACTCTTCAAAAATAACCTCATCCATCCTGCTTCCAGTATCAACTAAGGCTGTGGCTAATATCGTTAAGCTTCCTCCGTGTTCAATATTTCGGGCAGCCCCAAAAAAATGTTTAGGTGGATATAGAGCAGTTGAATCAACACCACCTGATAAAATCCGGCCTGAAGCCGGAGCATTTAAATTATAGGCTCTGGCCAGGCGGGTAATACTATCAAGTAATATAACTACATCTTTACCATGTTCAACCAAGCGTTTAACTCTCTCGATTACCAATTCTGCAACCTTGATATGATTATCTGTAGGCATGTCAAATGTTGAACTTACAACTTCACCTTTGACTGACCTTTCCATATCAGTAACTTCTTCAGGCCTCTCGTCTACCAGTAAAACAAATAGCACAACCTCAGAATTATTAGCAGTAATACTATTGGCAATTTGCTTTAAAATTGTAGTCTTCCCTGCTTTTGGCGGAGAGACTATTAAACCTCTTTGGCCCTTGCCTAATGGAGCGATCAGATCAATTATTCGGGGAGTAATCTCATTAGGCACAGTTTCTAATCTGAGACGATCCAAAGGATAAATAGGAGTCAGAGTCTTAAAATATTTTCTGCTGCGTGCTTCTTCGGGGTCATCACCATTGACTGCTTGGATCCTAAGGAGTGCGTTGTATTTTTCATTGTCTTTTGGCAACCTTACCTGGCCTGATACTTCATCCCCTACTCGTAAATCAAACTTCCTAATCTGAGACATAGAAACATATATATCTTTATTTCCGGGAAGATAGCCGTTTGTTCTAAGAAATCCATATCCCTCACTAAGAATATCCAATACACCGGATCGATAAAGAAGTCCGTTTTCTTCCATCTTTTTTTCCAGAATAGCTGTAATCAGCTCATTCTTTCTAAGACCAGCAATGTTTTTTACTCCCAATTCAGTTGCGATAGGCCGTAGCTCAGAAATTTTCTTTAATTCTAGTTCAGTTTTTTCCACTTTTTACACCTTCCCATAAAACTTTATTTTACTTTTTATTAATTAGCAGAATTATCATTGATAAACTGCTGGTTGATACCAGGAAAATTAAGAATTTTCCCTAAAATAACATTGGTTTTCATCACAGATTATGATTTCATTGATTATTGTTTCCAGAACTACATTGACGGTCTCATCAAAATTGTAACTTTTAATCAGATTGATATTATTCTCTGCAGCGAGGCTATCAATATACTCACCAATTTTACGTATATTTTCAAAATTTGCCCTGTATTTTTCATAAGGCCTGAATCCCTCAGTCTCGATTCCTCTAATGTAAAAATGACTTCGGTGAAGGTCTTCATCTTCTACCGTAATTACAATAGGGACAGTAAAGGCATTGCTAAAATCTTTTAAATTTATAAATCCAGGAACAACATGAATGCCTTCAATTACCATATTGACTCCCTCTTTTATAGCTCTCTCAATAACCGCCTCCAAGCCCACAACAACTGTGGCAACCTGTTCTCTAAATCCCACTATTAAAGGATCAACGGCTCTGGGTAAAGGAACATTTAGAGCTTTCCAAGCATTAAAGGATGAGTTAAACAGAGCTGGCATCAGGTCCTTACTTAAAATGACCCTCATCACCTCGCGAATTGAATCTGTAGAAACAATCCTTGTAATTCCTAGCCGGTGGGCAATTTCAGCAGCTATTGTCGATTTACCTACGCCAGTTGTCCCACCAATCAATATGACAAGTGGTTTATCCAATTTACCAAGAATTTGCCATTGCCTATATTTTTTAGCTGCATTATCACCAAGTGTTTTTTCGATTTCCTTAATAGTAATTTCTCTTAGTTGCTCTACAGTAACCGAGAATAGTTTTTTATCAAATAGATAAGCCTCAATACTCTTTGCTATTTTGTAAGCTTGGCTTGGATTTATACCGATAGCCATTATGGAAGAAGCAAGCAGTCCTTTTGAATAAGGCAAGCCATGCTTGTCATCGCTTATAACAATTCTTTTTTTTGTGTAGCTATACTGTCTGCTTTTTGGCACTTATCCACTCTTCCTTGTCTTTAATTGCTTTATTTACAAGATCTAGAAATAAACTTCTCAATTCTCCATCGCCGCCGATATTAACCGGTATATTATCTATGAAAACTACATCAACTCCTAGATCAAAACCAAGTTTGGTTACTAGATCCACTGATGCGGCTTTAAGTTCTGTTAATAAAAGATTGAAATCTTCTTTACAATCTTCAATATCCCTGCGTAATAATCTTCTATTTGCTAAATGGGGGCTTGCTCCAACTATTTTAGCACCATATTCCTTTTCAATATAATTTTTTATTTTTATCAATATTTCATAAGGGGCTGTAGTTGTCAGAAAGACTTTACGATTTTTAATATCATCTAACGGTTTGGGCCGAAATATCGTTTTAACTATTCTTATATCAGGCTTTATCTCCTTTATAGCTTTACAGACTGACTCTATCTGCTTATCGCTGGCCAGAGGTTCCTCGCACATTGTGATAACAGCTAACTGGCTCAACATAATTCTATAAGTCCCAAAATATCCTTTAATATAATCAATGGGTTGATTTGCTCCGACAATTACCACTTTGTAGTCTGTTTTAATCGGAGGCAGGGCTGCTCCGCTTCCTTCAAAAATAATAAATTTTGCCGAAGATTCCTCAGCAAGTTTTGCACCTTCCCTAACATTGTCATAATATGGCTGGCCTGACATACCTCCACCACAACGACGGCAACCTATAGTAAATACCCTTGACATCAAAGCATCTTCATAATGATCTGAAGCTGCGTGCTTACCTTGGTTGCTAAGCTTTAAAAGCTTATCGGGTGTTAATTCAAACTTATCACCCCTAATTATCTCCGGATTAAGAGGACCTCCTCTCCCCATGGCAACGACACAAGGCTGAAAACCACCTTTTTGTAATGAGCGAGAAATAAAAGCCGAAACAGCTGTCTTGCCGACTCTTTTGCCTGTTCCTATTATTGATATTGATGGTTTTGAAATAATATCCTCAAAAATTGGCGGATCAAAGAGAAAATCTGAACCTCTATAACCCACACCTTCTAACAAGGCAAGGCTAGCATATCGAAAACGTTCTTTATAACCGACAATAGGCTCATCACTTAAATCAATTAAATAATGTGGAGCCCACTTTTTAATTGCTTTTTTAATAGCAGTTTCAGAATTATTGTTTATTATCACTGGATATCCTAATTCTTTCTCTAAATCAATTTCCTCTTTAAGTTTTTCAGTTCCCCCGATAAAGACAGTGCCTGCCAACTCGTGACCTTCTTCATTGGTCAATTTATCTAAGGCGGCTTTAATTACAGGAAAATAATGCTCTCCATCAATAAGAGCAACTACTTTAGCTATGATATCCCACCCCCATCTATCTTCTGTAAAGAAGCTTTTTCTAAAACTTGTTCCCATTTACAGTATTTACGTTCTTCTAAAGAAAAATCCACAATTAATTCTTGCTTTCCAAATGGGAATTTTCGATAAATTCTGACATTTCTTTCTTTTGAGTAAATAACATTATAACATGGTTTGGTTCTTCCTCTTAACCGCAGCGATGAGGCAGTCCCCGCATTAATCAATATCAAGTTTTCAAGTTTCCAGACATAAGGCACATGCTTGTGGCCACATAAGACTAAATCAACACCGGCTCTGATTAAAATTTCGAGAACATCACCAGCATCCTGGACAATATTTCTCTCTCGTCCAGTTCCTGGTACTGGAATAAGATGATGATGAAGAGCTAAAATTTTTAAGTCTTCAGGATACATAGAGAACTGATTCATTATCCACTTTTGCCTTTCCCTGCCAATTTGGCCGCTATCTAAATCCGGCTCACTTGAATCAACTCCAACAACTGAGATTTCCTTAGTCCTAGTAAAGTTATTTCTTGATCCAAGCAAATCTTCAAAATGGAGATATCCAACATTTCGCGAATCATGGTTTCCAGGAACAACTATCAAGCTTTCGCATTCTATCCTATCTAAATAGAAACTCAGCTGTTTATATTCCTCACGATAACCTTCATCTACCAAATCACCGGTGGAAATAATAGCATCGGGCTTTAATTCATTTAATTCATGAATAATTCTTTCCATAATGTTGGAAATAAAATATTGAGAACCAACATGTAGGTCTGATATGTGAGCTATAACGATGGAGTTGTTATTATCATTCATTCTTACCTCTTGAGCTATATAAAAACTTTATTGCTTCAAAGAGAGGCCTATATGAAAAATTGATTTTTTAAGTGAAATTGCATAGTAGATATCCATATTTTAGCTTTTTTGTCTAAAGTAGGCAAATCTTTTAAATTTCCAGATATTCAAAAGAATTATCGGCTATATAATCAATATACTTAATTACCTATTTTATTATTTTATTTTCGTCATTCAGTTTATTATTATCAAACAAGCGATATAGCTCTTCTAGTCTGATATTTCTTGACGTAAGCAAATTTTCAAAAACATTTATAAAACTCTTTTCACGATATTCAATTATTTGTGGTTCTCCTTCAATTTTTCCTAAATCAGCAGCTTTATCAATCGCATCCTCGTAACTTCCCAACTCATCAATTAATCCCAGTTCTAAAGCTTCTTGACCGGGGTAGGAAAGACCAGTTGCCAATTTTTCCACATTGTTTAGGCTTAAACCTCTTGCTTCGGCTACATCTTCAATAAACAGCTTATATATTTTATTAGCTTGAGCGTTAAGAATTTTCTTTTCCTCATCTGTCATTTCCCGAGCAGGATTGCCAATGTCTTTATATTTTCCTTGAGTAATGACAATATAATCGACTCCTATCTTATCAAGTAATTCTGTTAGATTAGGAATTGCTATTATTACACCAATACTACCAACATCAGAGGCAGGTAAAGCATAGATATAATCTGACCCGCATGATATCCAGTATGCTCCTGATGCGCCGATATCAGCAATTGAAACTACAACTTTCTTTTTGATTTTCTTTAATTCATAAAAGATTTCCTGAGATGCCGCGGCCGTTCCACCGGGACTATTAATCCTGATTAATATTGCCTTCACCCGATTATCTTCATCAGCTCTTTTTAACTGAGAAATAATATTTTCAGGAGTTGCCGAAAAATCATCAAATGACCCTTCACCGGAAGCAGAAATAGCACCGTCTATCCTTATCACAGCAATGCCTTCACCCCCGAGTGGTTTAAATCTTGAGGAATCAGATATTAGATAACCTATAATTCCACAATAGATAATTGTTAAGAGAAACAATAATATAATTATTAAGAATACCCACCAATATTTTTTCATTTTATTACCTCCGATTTAAATTAAATCAATACTTTTGATCTATTTTTATCAGATTATTTAAGACTACTCTTCCATTATTATCTTCAACTTACCTTCTTTTTTCTTCACTGTAAATCCTGTAACATTTTCCTCGCGGTTGAAGGCAATTGATAATCTACTTTTACCAATCTGAAGATTACTAATTTCAACATAGTTTAACCAGGCCGGCAGAGTCGGATTATTGATCAACAACGTATTATCCGGTGCTTTAGGAGTTATCCCCAGCATCGATTGAAGTAACATAAAGATACTGCCAGCTGCCCAAGCCTGGGGTTTGCATGCTACCGGATAAGATACAGGCCAATTATTACCCCGTCTGGTAAAACCACAAAACAGTTCTGGTAAACGAAAATATGCATGATGAATTGCAGCATCGAAAATTCCGGTCATCACCATATCCATTGCATCAAGTTCACCATAACGTTTCATTCCACGGATGATTATTGAATTATCATGAGGCCAGATAGATCCATTATGATAGCTCATCGGATTATAACTTGAAGATGATTTACTTATAGTCCTAATACCCCAACCGGAAAACATTTCAGGTTCAATCAAGCGCTTAATAACTTTCTTGGCTTTTTCTTTTTCCAGAATGCCTGTCCATAATACCTGCCCTGGATTAGAGGATATTGTCTTGACCTGGTCTTTTTCCCCATCAAGAGCCAAAGCTAAAAAATCCTCGTTATCAATCCAAAAATCTTTATTAAACTTTCTTTTCAAAGCTTCTGCTTCGACCATCAATCGTTTTGCCTTGTCGGTTTGGTTTAAATATGAAAACAGTTGGGAAACCCTCTTTTTGGCATAGTAGACATAAGCTTGAACCTCAACTAGTGCAATCGGTGATTTAGCTAGAGTACCATCTGTGTGCATAATTGAATTATAAGAATCTTTCCAACCTTGATTAATTAATCCCCTCTTAGATTTTCTCTCATATTCTACAAAAAGGTCTCCATCAATATCACCAAAATTATCAATCCAATCCAATGCTCTCTCAATCTGAGGCATAATCTCCCTAATTAAGGTTACATCTTTTGTCCAATTAAAATATTCTGTTACTAAAACTAAAAACAATGGAGTTGCATCAACTGTACCGTAATATGGAGTATGTGGAATCTGTCTTAAGTTAGCGAGTTCACCCTGTCTGATTTCATGAAAAATCTTGCCTGGTTCTTCATCACGCCAACCATCAACTTCCCTGCCTTGATGTTTAATCAGCATTTTTATCGTTTCCTTGGTCGGTTTAGGCATAAGTTGTAAGGTTTGAATGCAGGTTAATATACTATCCCGGCCAAACGGGGCCACAAACCAGGGAATTCCAGCAGAAAAAATAGTTCCATGCTTGGTTTTTGTTAGTAGTGCCCTAATATCTTTAATACCTCTTTGGATTACTGAATTAAATAATTCATTGTCTGTAAATATTTTTGTACAATCTTTTTCCCATTCATTGTAAGAATTTCTAAGTAGAGAAAGAGCATGGTTAAAAGTTCGAGGTTCCTTCTTTCTTATACCAATTATCGGATCGAAAAAAAAGTTGAGAACAATTCTTCCATGACCTTTAATCTCTACATTGTAATATATATGAGCTTCATTCCTGACTATCTGAACTCTATCAGGCTTTTTTAATACTGAAATCCTTGTCTGACGAAACACTTCATCTTCTCCCTGGTAGGCTAAGATGATATCATCGTCAATCTTTTTAGGGCATAATATCTTTCCTCTGCTAATTCTTTTTACGCCTCGGATTTCAAAAATATCGGCAAAGTCTGAAGATATAATTAACTTTAGTTTTATTTTTACCGAGAAATTATTATAATTTTTTACTCTAATTCTCTCATATAAGCCTTCATTTATTAGGCGGAAACGCCGGATATTAATAGATTCCTGGGGAATAACTTTTTTGTTAATTTTATTTTCTAAATCGGGATTGGTTAATTCTACATAAGCCATATAATCTCTTTCAGCAGATGAAGATAGAGAAATTGGATTTTTCCCATTTATAGTCAAATTCAAATTATTTAAGAAGCGGGTATCCTGGTAATAAAACCCCAATCCTGAAAAACTCTCTGGCGAGATATTCCCTTCCATATCAGTTACCAAAAAGTATTCGCCTTCTTTAACCGAGAGAGTTTTTACCCGAGAGTCTGAAAGAATTAATGGCAAACCCTGAGTTAAAATTCTTTTTGTTGATTCTTCTTCGACAATAAATTCTTCACCTTCGGGGCTTATTACTTTGTCAATGGCCATATTTATTTTCCTCTTTTTTTAAAATTCTATTATATAGGGATTCATAATCATTAGTCATTCTTTTAGAGCTGAATTGCTTTTCCACATATTTTCGACAATACTCAGGTGATATTTGATCAATTAATTTTATGGCTTTTACCATATCTTCATCTGTTTCAACGATAAATCCGGTTTTTTTATCAACTACTACTTCACTGACCGAGCCAAAGGGATAAGCAATAACTGGAGTACCGCAGGCCATTGCCTCAACCATAACTAAACCAAAAGGCTCAGGCCATTGTAAAGGGAAAAGAAAACCCTTTGCCCCTTTCAACAATTGTCTTTTTTTCTTTTCAGTGACCTCTCCCATATAAATAATCTGTTCTTCGTCGACTAAAGGGTTTACTTTCTCTTCAAAATACTCTGTATCCTCTCCGGCATCAATTTTACCGGCAATCTTTAACTTTATTCCAGCTTTTAAGGCAATTCGAATTGCTTTATCCGGGCCTTTCAAGGGTGACATTCGGCTAATAAAAATGAAATAGTCATCTTTCTCTTCTTGAAAATGATAAGAGTCAATATCAATCGCGTTATAAACATTTCCAATATAATTTAATTTGGGTCCAGATTTTCTTTGAGCCATACTGATTGAATTATAGTAACAGCTATTCTTATTAAAACGGAAGAACCTTTTATTAATATGAGTGAAAATACCGTGTAATGTGGTTAAAACAGGTGTTTCAATATATTTAGCCAAGGTAACGCCTGAATATCCACAGTGGTTATGTATAATATCAAATTTTTCTGCTTGCTCAAAGGCATTAGAGACATGTAATAAATCAGGAATTGGGTTGCCTATTATTTCTCTTTGGGCCGAGTAATAAACAAATTGTTTTTCAGCTGAAGTTTTTGCACTTTTCGTTCCAAAAAGAGTAACATTATGGCCTCTTCTTACTAGCTCTTCGGTTAAAAGATAGACAACTAATTCTATCCCGCCATACTTTACTGGAGGAACCCTTTCCCAGACTGGAGCAATTTGGGCAATATTCATTAATAAATCCCTTTATTCAATTTTTGTAAATCTAATAAAATTTTCCATCAATTCATGGCCTCGAGATATCCAGAGCTGACTTTCTCTTGCAGAGAATTCATTGAATTTAATATCCTTATTAGTTATTTCCTCACAAGAATAGATTACAAAAGGAACAGCTTCAGCTAAATGTGTCCCTATAGCCAGAGGGGTTGCATGATCGGGAACAACCATTATTTTACAGATTCTTGTTTCTTGAACATAGCTTAAAACCGGGCCAACTACTAATTTATCAAAATCTTCAAGCGCTTTTATTTTATCTTTGATAATCCCGCTATGGCCAGCCTCATCCGGCGCTTCAATATGAACATAGACAAAATCAAATTCCTCAAGAGAATTTATTGCTTTTATAGCTTTTCCCTTATAATTAGTATCTAAATAACCGGTTGCCCCTTCGACTTTGATAGGTTTTAAACCAGCACAGATACCTATTCCATTAATCAAATTAACAGCTGAAATGATAGCTCCTTTTAGGCTAAATTTACTTTCAAACGATGGTAATTTAGGAGATTTTCCCTGACCCCAAAGCCAGACAGAATTAGCCGGAGAAAGTTTTTTAATCTTTCTTTCCTTATTAATTGGATGATCTTCTAAAATCTCTTTGGCTTCATTCATAATTTCTATAATTTCTTCCATGCCTGAACCACTAGGTAGATTTTCTTTAATGGGTTGACCTGTAATATCATGTGGAGGAGTACAACTCAATTCAGAATAATCTCCTTTTGCTACCATTAGATGCCTATAGCTAATCCCGGGGTAAAAAGCAAGTTTTTGATTGTCCTTAAAATGTTTTTTTAATACTTTTATCAACTCAAATGCTTCCTCATTGCTTATATGACCGGCACTATAATCTAACATATTCTTTTTATTGGTCGTGACCAGATTGAGACGAAAAGCATATTCGCCTTCTTCTAAGGCAACACCCATGCTAGCAGCTTCAAATGCTCCCCTGCCTGTATAAAATTCCCTCGGGTTATAACCCAGAAGTGATAGATTAGCCACATCACTACCTGGTGGCATAGCTTGGGGGATAGTATTTACAAGGCCAACTACGCCACGGCTTGAAAGAAAGTCCAAATTGGGTGTATTGGCAGCTTGGAGTGGAGTAAGATCATCAAGTTCTTCAATAGGATGATCTGCAGCTCCATCTGGAACCAATACAATATATTTCATAATATTTTCCACTTGATCTCCTAATTCTTTTCAGGCTAAAGATTGATAATTTTTTCTAATTCTTTAATATCTGCTTGTATCTCTTTTATTTCTTGACTCGTTTTTAAAGCCGTGTCAGGATCTTTCAAGCCATGACCGGTCAGAACACAGACAATTTTGTCTTCCTTATTAAAGTATTTTCTTTCGTTCAATTTAATTAAACCGGCAACTGATGCAGCTGATGCTGGCTCAACAAAGATCCCCTCTTTTGATGATAATATGTTATAAGCGTTAATTATTTCATCATCGCTGACCATATCAATCAGCCCATCAGATTCCTTCGCAGCTGCTTCTGCTTCACGCCATCGGGCTGGATTTCCTATTCTGATTGCAGTTGCAACTGTTTCGGGGGTCTCGATTATCTTGCCTCTGACTATTGGAGCGGCCCCTTCAGCCTGGAAACCCATCATTTTAGGTAGTTTTGTTATTTTATTGGCTTGACTATATTGTTTAAAACCCATCCAATAAGCAGTAATATTACCTGCATTACCTACAGGAATAAAAAGAAAATCTGGAGCATCGGCAAGCGTATCGCATATTTCAAAAGAAGCAGTTTTTTGCCCTTCCAAGCGGAAAGGGTTGAGAGAGTTGACTAATTCAATTTGATAGCGTTTACTTGCCTCGCAAACCAAGTCTAAAGCCTGATCAAAATTTCCATTTATAGCAATAACCTCAGCACCATGCTTTAAAGCTTGAGCAAGTTTACCTAATGCAATCTTGCCTTCCGGAATAAGAACAAAACATTTTATTTTTGCTCTGGCAGCATAAGCGGCAGCCGAAGCTGAAGTATTGCCGGTAGAAGCACAGATTACAGCTGTTGCTTTATTCTCCATAGCTTTACTTATAGCCATAGTCATGCCTCTATCTTTGAAAGAACCAGTCGGATTAAGGCCTTCGTATTTAAAGTAGAGGTTTAATCCTATTTTCGGACCAATGGAAATTGACGGAATTAAGGGAGTATCACCTTCAATAAGAGTTATAACCGGAGTTTTTTCAGTAACATCTAGAAACTGCCTATATTTCTCTATTAGGCCTATTCTTTTCAAATTAACCTACCTCAACCCTAATTACATTATCAACTTTTTCCACCACATCCAGAGAATCAATATCATCTAGGGCTTTTCTTAAATCACTTTCTTTCGTTATGTGGGTAATAAAAATCAGTTCAGCATTTGAACCTAGGGATTGCTTTTGAACAACACTATCAATGCTCACCTTATTGTCACCGAAAGCTTTAGCAATTTGAGCAAGAACACCGTGTTTATCCAGAACAGTCATTCTTATATAAAAACTAGAATAAATTTCACTTATAGGTAAAACATCTAAAGATTCAAAGCAAGTGCAACCTACTTTACCAGTTCTTTCGTATTGAAGGTTACGGGCAATTTCAACAATATCTCCGACAACCGCAGAAGCCGTCGGCATACTACCAGCTCCTTGGCCAAAAAACATTACTTCGCCTACTGAATCTCCGACTACAAAAATAGCATTATAGATTCCATTCACAGAGGCCAGAGGATGGTTATTCTTAATCATTGTTGGATGTACCCTGGCTTCTATTTTACCATCAGTTATTTTAGCTAGGGCAACTAGCTTGATTACATATCCCATTTCCCTGGCATAAACAATATCAGCCGTAGTAATCTCCGAGATTCCTTCTTTAAACACCTGATTAAATTTAACCCTGGCATTAAAAGCAATCGAAGCCAAAATTGCAATTTTTGCCGCAGCATCAGCTCCTGATATATCCGATTCGGGATCTGCTTCAGCATATCCTTCTTCTTGAGCTTCAAATAGGGCTTTATTAAAATCAATATCATCCTGGCTCATTCTGGTAAGAACATAATTCGTAGTCCCATTAATTATGCCCATGACCATATTCATACGATTACCGACTAAACAGTTTTTTAACGGCCTAACAATTGGTATTCCTCCACCGACGCTAGCTTCAAAATATACATCAACCGACTCTTTATCGCCTAAGCCAAGAATTTCCTGTCCAAATCTCGACATAATATCTTTATTTGCAGTGACAATATTTTTCTTATTCTTTATAGACCTTAAAATATAATCTTTTGCAGGATCGATTCCCCCCATTACTTCGACAATAATATCTATCTCTGAATCACTGATAATCTGCTCAGGGTTTGTAGTCAAAATATCTTTATCAACCCAATCCGCTCTTTTCTTCTGAATATCTTTGACCAATATCTGTTTTACTATGATTGAAGCATCTGTTTGATTCTGTATTTTTGCTTTATTATTTTGAAGAATCTTTAAAACTCCTGATCCAACCGTTCCGCATCCTAATAGGCCTACTTTTATCTCTTTCTTCATATCAGCTCCTATTTACTCTTTTTTTATTGATCAAGCCGGATTAAATCTTCATATGTTTCGCCGCGAATAATCAATCGTGACTGGCCGTCATTTACCATTATTACCGGTGGTCTCGGTTGCTCATTATAGTTATTAGCTAAAGCATAACCATAAGCACCAGTTGCCGGCGTACATAGCAGATCGCCAATTTCCAGTTTAGGCAACATGATATTTTCTATTAAAATATCACCAGATTCGCAATGCTTTCCAGCAACTGTAACTTCAATTTCTGATTTTTCCTCTGCCTTATTTGCCAAAAGAGCTTCATACTTAGCATCATAAAGCATTGGCCGTAAGTTATCTGACATTCCTCCATCTACCGAAACATAAGTCCTGACATTAGGTATCTCTTTTATTGTACCAATTGTATATACTGTTACTGCAGCATTACCTACAATAGACCGACCAGGTTCAATCATTATTCTTGGTAAACTTAAATCCTTTTTTTCCGTTTCTTCCTTTATGTTTGAAAGAATAACCTCAGCATATTCATCTATTGATGAAGGCTCATCATCAGCCTGATATTTTATGCCAAGGCCTCCTCCAACATTAAGAATATTCACATCAACTCCAATTTTATCCTTTATTTCCTTTACAAAATCAACAATTATCTCAATAGCTTTTGCATATGAATGAAGCGCAAATATTTGAGATCCTATATGAGCATGTAATCCTTTAAACTCTAAATTATTAGAACTTATAACTCTTTTAATAGCTTTAAGAGCAATATCATCGTTTAAGCCAAATCCAAATTTTGAATCAATCTGGCCAGTTTGAATATAACTATGAGTCGTAGGCTTAACATCAGGAGTAATCCTTAAAAGCACACTCTGTTTGACTTTTTTCCTAGTGCATAGTTCTTCAATAAGGTCTAACTCATTATCACTATCCACTACTATATATTTAATTCCATAATCTAGGGCAAGTTTTAATTCTTTAGGTATTTTATTATTGCCATGAAGATATATCTTATCAGGCGGAAAATCCACTGATCTGGCATTATAAATCTCTCCACCGGAGGAAACATCCAAGGATATGCCTTCTTCTTTCATAATCCTGCAAATAGCTTGGCAGATAAATGCTTTTGATGCATAGATTATCTCTACATTTTTCTCTCTTTTTTCAAAACTACTACGATATTCCCGACATATATCCCTGATTGTTTTTTCGTCATAAATAAATAATGGTGTTCCATACTGTGACACTAAGCTGACAACATCACAACCACCTATCTCCAGGTGATTTATAGAATTAACTTTTGCCGTGTAAGGAAGTAACAAATGTAATGCTCCTGCTAAAATTACTTATTCAATATTTCAGAAATTAAAGAAATTCTTGTTTCATAGTTTGATAATCCCTCTATAAAATTTGAGATTAAATTTTTAAGCTCAATGGTTGGATTATAAAAATAAAAATCTTTTCCATCTATTAACTCACCTTGAACTAATCCTTTTTCACACATTTTCTTTAATGTTTTTCGAACATCTTCTTGATTTCTGCCAACCAATCTAGCAATCCCATTATCTTCTTCCCTTATACCCGGATTAAAGTGAAAAAGTATAATTAGTTCCCATTCAAGAAATGAATCTATATATTTCCTAACAAAAGCCATTGATTCCATTTCTATCAATTTAAGCCCTGTACCCCGTATATAAAGATAATATAATTATATAAAAATTCTTTAATAAAATAACAATACTTTAGATTTATAGCAACTATAAATTCCATTTAAAAAATAAATAACCATATATAAGAATCTCTAGATTTGCTTTTTTTAAAAAATTATATTTATTTTTATTTTAAAGCAATATCAATTAAATTCTTCATCTATCAAAATACTCCTATTTATTACCTGAAATCTGATTCAGATATATTTTTATTCTTTATAAATCAGCCTATTGTTTTATCAACCAAAGATAAAAGTTTGTTCATATTTTTGATGTCATCCAACTCTTTTCGGCCAGGTGTTTCCATAACAGCAGGTAAATTATTTAACAATGGATGATTGACAATAGCCTTAAACCCAGCCAGACCTATCTTACCTTTTCCAATTCCAGCATGTCTATCCTTCCTTGAGCCCAGACCATATAAAGAGTCATTAAGATGAAGACAAAAAAGGTTGTTTAAACCAATTTGAGAATCAAATTCCTGTAAAAAAATATTTAATCTTCCGTTACTGCTAATATCATAGCCAGCTGCAAAAAGATGGCAAACATCAAGAGCAACACCCAACTTCAGGCTAGAAACTTCATGAAGATAGTATTTAAATTCTTCCAATCGCGTGCCCATCGTAAACCCTACTCCTGAAGTATTTTCAATAAGCAATTTTACGTTTTCGGGTATATATGTATCAATATATTTTAAACGATGGACAATTCTTTCCATGGTCTTATCCCTTGGTGCTCCAAGACCACTTCCTAAATGAGTAACAACATATTCTGCTTTGATCTGTTGGGCCTTTTTTATGGAGTCTTTTAATAAATTCATTGATTTTTGGGCAACTTCATCATTTGGAGTCGCCAAAGAAACAAGATAGGGTGTATGAATTAAAACATATTTTATCTTATTCTTCTTTCTTTTTATTTTAAATAATCCTATTTCATCAGCTAAAAATGGCTTAATCTTCCAGGAGCGTGGGTTACCTGGAAAAATCTGAATTGATGTACACTTTAATCTTAAAGCTTTATTTATGGTTTGAGTTAGACCATCTGATATTGATATATGAAAACCAAAATACATTTCTATAAATCTACATCGATTCCGGCGCAGTAACACCTATTAATTTCAGCGCGTTAAACAATACAGTTTTAACGGCTTTGACTAGAGCAAGACGAGCTAGGCTCAGCTCTTTATTATCTGTTACAACTCTACATTTTGTATAAAAGAAATGAAAAGAGGTAGCTATGTCTTCCAGATAAGAACATATTAAATAGGGGCTTCTTTTTTCAACTACTTTTTCAATAAGACTTTCGAATTCCATCAATTTATTAATCAAGGCTAATTCAGATTCCTCTTTGATAAGGTGTAAATTCACTAAATCTAATTTATCAATATCGAGTCCTTTTTCTTTAGCATATTTCAAAATACTGTTAATTCTGGCATGAGCATATTGAACATAAAAAACAGGGTTGTTTTGACTTTGCTCCTTAGCCAGTTCAATATCAAAATCTAATGGAGTATCTGTTGAGCGCATTGTAAAGAAATAACGAACTGCATCTACTCCAACCTCACTCAACAATTCATCAAGAGTAACCATCTCTCCCGTTCTTTTTGACATACGAACTGGTTCTCCACCTCTAAGCAAATTTACAAACTGGCCAATGATAATCACTAACGAATCAACTTGGTATCCTAGTGCTTTAATTGCTGCTTTCATTCTTTTGACATACCCATGATGATCTGCTCCCCAAATATCTATAATTCTCTGATAACCTCTTTGAAACTTATTATGATGATATGCAATATCAGCAAAGAAATAAGTTGGTTCACCAGTCTCTCTTATTAAAACTCGGTCTTTATCATCACCGAATTCTTTGGTTTTTAACCAGACAGCACTATCTTTTTCATAAACTACATCTTTTTGTTCAAGGTTTTTCAATGTTAAATCCAGTTCACCGCTTTCATGAAGTTGACGTTCGGAAAACCAAGAGTCAAACTCGACTCTCATTTTGGAAAGCGAATTTTTTATATGTTCCAAAACTTGTTGATATGCTATCTCCTTGAATATTACTTCCCTTTCCCTGTCGTCAATATCTAAATATTTGTCACCATCCCTCTCGATTATCTCCCTGGCAATATCAATAATATACGTGCCTTTATAACCTTTTTCCGGAAGGCTAACATCCCTCTCAAATTCCTGACAATAGCGAGCTGATACTGATTTACTAAAGATATCCATCTGTGTCCCATAATCATTAATATAAAATTCTTTCTCTACTTGATAACCAGCAGCCTTGAACACTCGCGCTAAAGTATCACCAACTGCTGCCCATCTACCATGACCGAGATGCATTGGCCCAACTGGATTAGCACTTACAAATTCTATCTGTACTTTTTCTCCTGCACCCAGATTAATCTGTCCATAATTTTTTCCTTTTTTAATTATCTCTTTAATTGACTCTTGTTGAATTTTAGAATGCAACCAGAAATTCAGGAATCCTGGAGGTGCTATATCAATCTTTGTTACTATCTCATTTTCTATTGATATATTTTTCATTATTATTTTTGCTATTTTCAAGGGGTCCATATTTATTTTTTTTGACATTTGCATAGCAATAGGGCTTGAAACATCACCGAATTCTTTTTGAGGTGGGGTCTCAATAACTATCTTGTCAACCTCTATTCGAGAGAGTTCTTGATTGTCTATCGATTTTTTTATGGCTTTTTTTAAAAGCATTTCAATCTTTTTTTTAAACATGCCAACTACTCCGTAATTAAGGATATCCTAAATGATTATCAAGGTTTATTCAATTAATGCCCTGAAAATTTTCTTTAATTATTAAGTTGGCAGAATATAAGAATTAGATTTTACAGGATATATTTCTGAAGGATTTGTCATATAGAAATAAAGTAAACAATCTTTTAAATTCAATCTTAATTGGCAAACGAAGTTTTTGTCTTCTGATCAATAACTTTTTCCGCATCAATTGTCTTATTGCGGCCAACATGTTTAGCTTTATATAATGCCTGGTCGCAAACTTCAATTAAATTTGATTGGGAGCTTGCATCATCTGGGAAAGTTGCAATACCTAAACTAATAGTTTTATGAATAACAGGATTATCTTTATCTCCCTTGAATTCTTCTTTTTCTACAGCTTTACGCATTCTTTCAGCAACAATCATAGCTCCGTCCTTATGAGTTTCAGGGAGAATAACTACAAATTCTTCGCCACCATATCTAGCAGCAACGTCTGTATCTCTTAGTTGTTCCTTGATCAATTTAGATATTTTCTGAAGAAGTTTATCCCCGCTGGGATGACCAAATGCGTCATTGTATTTTTTGAAATAATCAATATCAAGCAATATTAGAGATAATTTATTCTGTGACCGCTCCGCTCTGTGAAGTTCCTCTTCCAGCCTCTGTTGAAAATATCCATGATTATAAAGTTCAGTTAAACGATCGGTAATACTCAATTTCTCGAGTTCCTGGTTGAAAAGTGCATTTTGCAAAGCTAGCGATGCCATGTTTGAAATTGTTGATAAACGGTCGATCTCTTCTTCGGTTAAAGAGCGATGGATTGTTGATGCTATTACAAGAACTCCAAGAATTTTATGCCCAATAGACAGGGGAACAGCTATCTGAGATGTAATTTCTTCTTCAAGCATAAAAGTGCTATAGTCATTTTTTTTCATATCTGGAATATTAATCAAACATTTTTGCTTTGCACATTCCCCTACAATTGTTTCTCCGTAATTTAATTCTGGTAATAATTCTTCTGTTGACCTTCCCTGGCAAGCCTGTAAAAATAATCGATTTTGATCTTTAATTTTTAAATAGACTCCTGAAATTTCGGCTCCCAAAATTCCATTGGCACCGTCAGAAATTAAATTACATACATCTTCAACATTTATAAATGAGGTTAAAGCTTTAAAAAATTCATGAGTAAAAAATATTTCTGATAATCTTTTCTCAAGCTCAATGTTGGTATTCTCAAGATCTTGGCGGTGTTTTTCAAGATCCCTTTCATGCTCTTTAAATTTATCATAAGATTGCTTTAGCTCTCGATAAGATTCAGTAATCTCCTGCTTTTTTATTTTATCTTTAAGCAGATCCCATATAAGATGAGCTCCTTTAGGCGTAACAATATCTGTTTCAATTTTCAGATCCTCTAGTAGTTTTTTTCTTATCTTTGGATTTGAAGATATTTCTAAAATAAGGTCTATAGATTCTACTTTATTTATGTCCTCTATTTTATTAAATACTTTTATATTGTTATCTTTGGCCCAGTGGATACCTTTAGCTTTAGTATTACTTTCAACCACACCAACAACTTCAATCTCTTCAATATCTTTAATAAACTGTAGAATGGTTGAACCTTTTTTTCCGCAACCAATAAGCAGAACTCTTATCACCTTATCTTTATTCTTCTTTTTGGTGCTTTTAGTTTCCAATTAAATCACCATTCTATGACCATCAGCATTTGAAATAATTACCTTACCATTATCAGTATCTAAAGTCACGTTTCGCGCGCAATTACCTCCTGTTTCTTCTTTTGACAGCTTAATTTTAGTATTTTTTAGTGCTTCTCGTGCAAACTCAACATTCCTATTTCCAATACTTTTTCCATCCTCTGGGTTTTTCTTAAACATATGAGCCCCACCTATTAGTTTAGCTCTAATTCTGCCATTTCTGTTTGTTCCAAGTTTTTTCATTTCTGAAATCATAGTCTGCACTGCTGTATTTGCATATTTTCCAGGTTTTTTAATCTCCTGATTCTTTGGTGCACAAGGTAACATAACATGGGCTAATGCTCCGATTTTATTGCGTTCATCATATAGAACAATAGCAACACAACTCCCCAATGCATTACTCAATATCCTACCGGGGCATTTAATAACAGCATAATCACCAATTTCAACATTTATTACTTCGGAGTCCATGATTTCTTTTCCTCAAGCTTTTTTAGGATTAACTCGAGTGATTCTGGCTCTGGTAAAAAAAACAGATGAGCTGATATATTTTCATCGCTTTCTACAAATTCTGTTTTGATAACAATAGCCAGTTCGGTTTTGGTGCCTACTTCGATAATGATTTCCTCAAAAATTCCTCCAGCCATATCAAATGCAAACTCTCCATGAGAAGGCATAACTACCAATCCCATGAACCTAGCCATAGCGTTTAAATAGGCGCCTGAAATAATTACTCCAGTCTGTCTAAATAGCTCTTGGTCAAGTTGATTTAAGCTATTTTGTTCTCCAGATTGTTTACTTTCTAAATATGAAATTAGCTGCATAGCACATTCCTTGGGCAGCATAAATAACATCTTTCCCTTTATATCTCCAAGCATCTTAATATAGATAGTTGCCACGATTGTTGTTGGCCCACCCATTAATCCTACTAATTCTTCAACAGGAATAATATCCAGTTCTGGTGATTTAATTAGTACTTTTTTATCAATTAATTGAGATAGAGCTGTAGCTGCATGACCAGCCCCTATACTTGAAAATTCAGCTAAAGCATCTTTTTGAAGATCAGATAGTTTTTCCAAATCAATCATATTTACACCTTTAATATATTAAAATGCGAGTAGACTTCGCACATCTAAAATTAAGGCAACCTGTCCATCACCAAGGACAGTAGCACCACCTAGACCTTTTAAATTCTTCAACATTTTCTCTAGTGGCTTTATTACTATTTCCTGTTGTCCATACAGAGAGTCCACTACCAAGCCATTTTTACTCTCGCCAGATTCAACAACTACAATTTTTATATTTTTATTACCACTTTTATCGTCAAAGTTGAATATTTTCCTTAATCTTACCACTGGAATTACTTGATCATAAACCTTAATAACTTCAGATTCATTGACAGTCTTTATATCCTTTAGCGATTTAGTATATACTTCGCTGATACTTGAGAGAGGTATAGCAAATATTTGTTTATCAACTTTAACTAATAAAGCCTGGATTATAGCTAAGGTAAGGGGTAACTTTAGATAAAAAGTTGTTCCTTCCCCTGTTTTATAATCGATATAAAGACTTCCCCCAAGAGATTCAATTGAATCTTTAACAACATCCAAGCCCACTCCTCTTCCTGAAACTTCGTCTGCTTTCTCTTTTGTCGTAAAACCGGGGTGGCATATTAAGTATTTTGCTTCGTTATCAGGTAAGTTCTGAGCTTCTTCTGATGTAATAAAACCATTTCTGATAGCTACTTTTTTTATATTCTCAATATCAATTCCGGGTCCATCATCAGAGACTTGGATTAAAACATGACTCTTTTCCCTTCTTGCAATTAGATTTATCTCTCCAATTTCTGGTTTATTATTCTTCTTTCTCTTCTTTGGTACTTCAATACCATAACTAACAGCATTTCTTAAGAGATGGACTAGAGGATCTCCTATCTCGTCAAGAACTGTCCTGTCTAGTTCAATCTCATTTCCTAACATACTAAAATTTACTTTTTTACCTTGTCTTCTGGCAATATCTCTAACCATCCTGGGAAATCGATTAAAAATATTTCCTACTGGAACCATCCTTGTCTCCATAACTTTTGATTGTAAATTTGTTGATATCATTTTTAGTTCATCTAGAGCTTCATTAATTTCTGGGAGTCCAATTTTTTCCCTAAACCTTTCTAGTTTTGACCGGGAAATCACAAGCTCGCCAGCTAGGTTTACTAAATCATCAAGATGGCCGATCTTTACTCGAACTGTCTGGCTATCGGCTAAAGTAGAAAGTGAACGAATTGTCCCAACTTTTTTTATCTCTTTTTTTTCATTCAAATCCTTTTTATTTTCATCTACTTCTTCCTTGACTTTTTCTTTTTTTGTTTTTAACTGAAATGATTCAACCTTAACCTTCTCGATTTCGGAAATATTGGTTATTAATTCTTTGATTTGGCCTTTTTTTTCTTTCGAAGCTAAGAATAAAATGAAGCTATCATCAAATTTTTCATCTTCAATATCTTGAGTATCAGGTATACTTTTTATAATCTCCCCTATTTCTAGCAGAGACTTTTGAACCATATAAGCCCGCGCTCCCTTAATTACACAATCTTTTGTTAAAAATGTTTTAACCCTATAAATCTTCTGGCCAGAAGAGAGTGCCTGATCAAAAAAGTCTAAGTCTTCCTTTGAAAACTCAATTTCGGCTTTCTTTTTATGCTTGTCCTTTCTAGCTTTTGGCTTTTTCTTTGATACTTCTTCAAACTTTTTCATTACTTCTTCTACATCAATCTCGGCAATATTACCCTCGGCCCTTGCTTTGACCATATCCTGTAAAATATCGAAACAATTAAAAATTAAGTCTATTAATTCCGGAGAGGGAAAGATAATACTTTTTCTGACTCTATCTAGAAGAGCTTCCATCTTGTGAGTTAATTCTGATACTTCATCATAGTTCATGGTAGCAGCCATACCCTTTAAAGTATGTGCTGCTCTAAATATTTCTTCTACGAGACTTAAATCATCCGGCTTCTTCTCAAACTTAATAAGTGCATCATTAAGGGCTTGCAGTAATTCTTGAGCTTCATTATTAAAGACTTCAATATAATCCGAAATATCCATAGCGGTTTACCATTTCTATCTTTGAAGAACTTCATATAAGTTAGTATTTATCTCTTCAATTGGAGTAACAATATCAACGCATCCGGTTTCCACAGCTGCTTTCGGCATACCGTAAACAACACTGGTACCTTTATCCTGAGCAATTATTAAGCCGCGATTTTGTTTTATCGCTTTAACACCTCTGGCCCCATCTTGGCCCATACCGGTAAGAATAACGCCTATTACTCTATTTTTAAATATCTCTGCCACAGATTCCATTAAAATATCAACACTCGGTTTTACACCCCAAACTGGTGGTGAATCATCAAGTTTAATAAAATAACCTGGGGGTTCTTTTTTCTTAATTACAGTCATATGAAAACCACTTGGGGCAAGATAAATATGACCTGGAAAAATCTGCTCATTATCTTCAGCTTCTTTAACTGGTATTGAACAATTTCTATCCAATCTTAATGCTAACGAACGAGAGAAGCTTTTAGGTAAATGCTGGACAACTAATATAGTTGCCGGAAAATCATTTGGCAATATTCTAAAAAGCCCTTCTAATGCTCTCGGCCCACCAGTAGAAGAACCAATGGCAACAATTTTTTTATTAATTGATGAAGCAAATTTAAATCTCGTTTTAGTTTTCGGCAAGACAAACTTTGGTGAGATTTTCTTCAAATCAACTCTACTGACAACCTTTATCATCCTAATTAAGTCACCCTTGGACTTTTCAATATCTATAGAGAAAGGTCCAGATGGTTTTAGAAGCAAATCAATTGCACCAGCTTCAAGAGCATCGTAAGCAATTCTTTTATCTGTTAAACCAGTAAACATAATAATTCTTGTGGGGTGTTCATTCATAACTTTCTTTACAGCTTCAATCCCGTTTAGTTTAGGCATTTCAACATCCATTATTACTACATCGGGGTTATATTCATTGATTTTAGCAACACCCTCTTTACCATCGTGAGCAACACCAACTACATCAATATCAGGATCTTCCGAAATCATGTCATTTATTAACATCCTCATTAAGGCCGAATCATCGACCACTAACACACGAATCGCTTTCTTCAATTATTCACTCCTAATTATTATCGAGACATTTTTTAACTGTCTCTATGACTTTAGTTGGTTGGAAGGGTTTAACAATAAAATCTAAGGCACCAGCTTCAAGTGATTCAACAATTAATTTCTGTTGGCCCATGGCACTGACCATTAAAATTCTTGCCTGGGAATCAACTTCTCTAATTTTTAACACGGCAGTGACACCATCCAGTTCAGGCATGGTAATATCCATTGTTACAAGGTCTGGCTGTAATTCTTTATATTTTTCTATAGCTTGTACGCCATTTTCAGCTTCGCCAATTATTTCATAACCACTCTTTGATAAGATGTCTTTTAACATCATCCTCATAAAAGCAGCATCATCAACTATAAGAATTTTTGCTGGCATTATTTCTCCTTATTGTCACCAGATAGTTCTTCTAGCTCATCAAGATCAAAAATTCTGTTAATATCCAATATAATAATTAAGCGATCGTTGATTTTCCCAACACCATTAATAAAATCAATGTCAATTTTCGTCTTGAGAAAATCTGGAGGTAAATCAATACAGTCCTTGTCAATTGAAATTACTTCACTTGCTGAATCAACTTTAAGACCCACTTTTAAATCTTTAACTTCAACAATAATAATTCTTACACTAGGAGTAATCTCTGTTTCTTCCATGAGAAAACGTTTTTTTAAATCTATGACTGGTAGAATTTTTCCCCGTATGTTTAATACACCCAAAACAAATTCTGGTGCTTGCGGAACTGGCGTAATGTTAGCTAGTCTGATAATTTCTTTAACATTATTGATATTTAATCCATATTCTTCTTCATTTAATTTAAATACAACTAGCTGTTTATCTTTGTTATTATTATTTGATTCTTTATTTTCAGTCTCATTCAATTTAATCCCCTACTTGACTTTGAATTTATTGACTACTTCATCAAGCTTTAGAGCCATGTCTGAGAGTTCTTGAGCAGAAGCAGTTACTTCCTGCATTGAGGCAGTCTGTTGTTCGGTAGCTGCAGCTGTCTCTTCTGTACTTGCTGCATTCTCTTCAACAACCGCAGCAATTTCATTAATAGCTTTCTCAATTTTGTCAACGCTGTCAACCTGTTCCTGCATTGAACCGGAAATATCATCTGACAGTTTAGCTGTTTCTTGGACCGCTTTTATTATTTGTTGTAGCGATTTACCGGCATTATTTACAACTTCTACCCCGGCGAATACTTCAGATGTTCCTTGTTCCATTGACTTAACAGCATGATTGGTCTCATCCTGGACTTCTGATATCAGGGAAGCAATTTGATCAGCAGCCTTAGCTGTCCCATCTGCTAACTTTCTGACTTCGTCAGCAACAACTGCGAAGCCACGACCATATTCACCAGCTCTGGCAGCTTCAATCGCTGCATTAAGAGCCAGCAAGTTAGTTTGATCGGCAATATTAGTAATTACATCTATAATATTTCCTATTTCTTGTGATCTCTCTCCTAAGGAACGGACTGCATTAGCTGAATCAGAAATCACGCTTTCAACATGATTCATCTTTTCAATAGCCTCTGTAGTATCTTTTTCACCACTTTGAGCAATACTGAAAGCTTCTTTTGAAGTCTCTGCAACTGCTTGTGACTGATAGGCAGCATTATGGATTGAATCTGAAATTTGTTTCATTGACTTAGAAGTTTCATCAACTTTCTGTGCCTGAACCTCAGATCCTTTTGCAATCTGTTGAATGCTTGTTGAAACCTCCATAGTTGAGGAGTTAATCTGTTCCGCAGCTGCAGATAATTGCTGAGCAGACATTGAAACTCTCTCAGAATATTTCTTTATCTGGCTTACTAAATCATTTAGCGTATGGGTCATTTTATCAATTTGATAGGCTAATACACCCAACTCATCATTTCTTCGTATCTCTGTTTCTGAAGTAAGATCACCATTACCAGTAGTTTCTGTGACATCTCCCATTTTTCGTAAAGGGTTTAAAATCTGCTTATAAAAACCAACTATCCAGAATGGTGTTCCTAGAAATAAAGCAACAACTATCAATCTCCACAGAGTTCCAAAAAGATAGGATGTTATATTTATATCTGGCGCGAGATTAGATAAGAGAAGAAGTGACCAAAAGAACCCTATCAAAACAGCCGGACCAATTGTAATTAAAGTCGCACAATAATACAGAAAGGCAATACTCTGATAAAACTTCACTTCTTTTTGGGATTTAACCATTGCTTTCACCCCTAATATAGTTGTTTTACTCATATTTATTTATTTTTTGATAAATCCTTTCAGGTCCATTCAGAACAAGAAAATCTTTTCCTGAAGAGACTAATTTTTCACTTTTCCCAAGTATTAAATACCCTTTATCTACCAATGAACTGTAAAATTTAGATATCAATTCTTTTTGTTCATCTCTCGTAAAATATATTAGAACATTCCTGCAAAAAATAGCGTCAACATATTTAATAGGATTGTCGGCAAACAAATCTAAATTCTTAAATTTGACCATAGATTTTAATATAGGTTTTACTCTATAATCACCATTATGTTTAAAATATCTTCTTCTATGCTTTTCTTTTACATTTTTCAATTTTTCTTCTGGATATATACCTAATTTAGCAATTTTCAAGCATTTTTTATCATAATCAGTGGCAATAATGGTCGGAACAATTTCATCATTAAATAATCCTATTGCATCTCTAACCAACATTGCAATAGAATATGCCTCTTCGCCAGATGCACAACCAGCACTCCATATCCTTATCATTCTTTGTCCTCTGTTCTTTTTCTTATCTATTATCTTTGGCAATACATTTTTTTTAAATAGTTCATATACAGATTTGTCGCGAAAAAAATTGGTTACATTGATAGTCAATGCATTTAATAAAGCATTATACTCTTCAGGGTTTTTATCTAAGAATCTCAAATAATCTTCTATATTGTCCACTAGGTTAGCTCTAAGACGTGTGAGAATGCGTCTTTTAATATAGCTTTTTCGATAATGAGTACAGTCAAAACCTCTATCGCGATTAATCTTTCTAATGAGGATGTTAAGGTTAAGTTTTTCCTCATTAATTTTGATATCATCTTTTTCTGTAGGTTTATTCTTTATCATTTCTTTTTTAACAATCTGTTTTCAATATTATAATTATCCCGAATTTATAATATTCTATAAAAAATACACTTTCCTGGTAGTTTATCGGCTTTATAAAAAATAAACTTTATAAGAATTTATCATCAACATTTCCATTGAAAAATATAATTAATATTTAAAATATTAAACAAAAATAGTGAAAATAACATATAAATCATTATCGATAAACTATTCGTTCATTATTTAAATATTCAGATTTAGCATGCAATTATTAACCCGCTAAATAATTTGATTAATTTCAAATCTCATAACATTTTGGCAAAACGAATGTTTTCTAATCATTTTTTATTTTACTCGTCGCTTCAATTATTATCTCTGGAATCATATTTATATCAGAAGTATTCTCTACTGCTCCTACCTCAATAGCTGCTTTTGGCATGCCATATACAGCACAGCTTTCTTCACTCTGAGCAAGTGTTAAACCACCAGCCTCCTTTATCATTTTCAATCCAAGAGCTCCATCAGAGCCCATTCCGGTCAGAATGACCCCAATAGCTCTATGACCATAAATCTTTGCTACTGATTCAAATAATTTATTGACTGAGGGTCGAAATAAATCTTTGTCCTCTGCTTCTAACAACTTGATTAAGCCACCAAAATATACGGTTAGGTGCTTTCCAGTTGGAGAAATATAAATTTCACCTGACGAAAAAGATTCTTTATTTTTGGCAATTTTTAGCGGTAGATGAATATAATTTCTCAGCCAATCAATCATACCCTCGATAAAACCATCTGTAATGTGCTGAGCAACTACTATAGGCAGAGGAAAGTTTCCCGGCAATGAACCCAGGATTTTTAATAAAGCACTAGGTCCACCAGTCGAGGATCCAATTGCTAGAATCTGGTATGCTGATTTTTTTACCCTTATTTTTTTCGCGGGATATGCTTTCTTAATTCCCCCGATATGTTTTATGACTTTTATTTTCGAAAGTATCTTAACCTTCTCGATTAATTCATCACCAATTTCAGCAAGATTGTTCCAAATTACTGGTTCTGGTTTTTTAATAACATCAAGGGCTCCTTTTTTTAAAGCTTCAAAGGCGGCACTCGTTTTTTTCTCATCAACAGATGAAGAAACAATAAAAATAGGCGTTGGTTTAGCTGCCATAATCATTTCAGTAGCTTCTATTCCATCTACTTTAGGCATATGAATATCCATTGTTATTAAATCAGGGGATAATTCTTTAGTTTTAGATAAAGCTTCTTGTCCGTTTACTGCATGGTCAATAACATTGATTTCTGGATCACTTTCTAAAATCTGCTTTATCATTTCTCGGCAGACCATAGAATCATCGACTACTAATACGTTTATTTTCTTCTCGCCCATAGTTTTAGAAAGATTAGGTTATATTAAATTCTTCTATAACTTTATTTTGCTCTTCGGCTAACTCTTCCAAATTAGAGACTGACTTAGCAACTTCCTTTGAAGAAGAAGCAGTTTGTTGAGCTACAGAGGCAACTTCCCTCATTGCATTGACTACCTGATCCGAAGCTG
>CAYFWW010000046.1:0-12014 GCA_964346985.1 uncultured Actinomycetota bacterium | reverse complement strand
AGGTGGAAAAATTATAGGTGTTCAAATTGGAACTACAGGCGAGGAGGCAGCTAAGAAAATTAATAAAGAGATTGGTTTCAAGGAACTTAAGACTTATGATGATACATTGTTAGCATTTGAGGATTTAAAAGCTGGCCGGATTGATGCCATAGTCAATGATTATCCTGTAAGCATGTATTTATCAAAAGATGAACCAGAGCTGGATGTAGTTGAAACTATAGAGACAAATGAAAAATATGGAATTGCTTTTGCCCAGGATAATGACGATTTACGGGAAGCTATTAATAAAGTCTTAGCAGAAATGAAAAACGATGGCACCTATGATGTAATTTATGAGGAATGGTTTAGTGAACCAGAGTCTTAGGTTGTAATATTAATAGAGGCTGCGTTATGAATAAATTGACGCAGCCTTTATTTTTATAATAAGACATTGTGAGAGTATATTAATGTATATAAGAAAAAATTTCAGGATTATTGTTTCTATAATTATTTCAATTGTAATACTAATAATCATGATTTTTTTCTTTTTGAGTTTCGTTTCATTTAAAGAAGTATCGATAAGCGAGTTATTCCGTAATTATTTTAATTTTAGGGTCGGATTAAATGTTTTGCCATCCTTACTAAAGGGATTAATCGTTACCATAGAGTTTTCTTTTGCTGCAGAATTTTTTGGAATAATCATTGGCTTGATGACTTCACTTATGAGAATAGGGAATTTTAAACCTACCAGGTATTTAGCTTTAACTTATGTAGATGTTTTTCGTGGGACTCCTCTGTTGATGCAGATAATAATTGTCTATTACGCTTTTCCTTATATCGGGATAAATTTCAACGAATATGTTGCCGGAATTGTTGCCTTATCTTTTAACAGTGGGGCTTATGTAGCGGAAATATTTCGTGCAGGAATTGAGTCAATTGAAAAAGGGCAGATGGAAGCGGCTAGATCTTTAGGGATGTCTTATTTTACTGCCATGCGTTTTATAATTTTGCCTCAGGCTGTCAGGAGAGTAATTCCACCTTTAACAAATGAATTTATTGCTTTAATTAAAGATTCTTCTTTATTAAGCGTAATCGCAGTATCTGAGTTATTGAGGGCAGCTCGTGAGGGAATGACCTGGCAGGCTAATCCGACACCATTTACTTTGGCTGCATTGCTCTATCTTTTAATGACCTTACCACTTACCAGGTTGGTTAATGTTTTGGAAAGGAAACTAGCAGTCAAATGAAAGATATCATGATTAAGACTAGAAAATTACATAAAAAGTTTGGTTCAAATCACGTTCTTAGGGGTATTGACTTGGAAGTGGAATCAAGTGAAGTGTTGGTTATTATTGGACCAAGCGGTTCAGGTAAAAGTACCTTTTTAAGGTGCTTGAATGGACTGGAGGCAGTTACAAAAGGCCAGATTGTAATCGAGGATATTGATATTACTGACCCCAAAGTTAATATTAACAAGATAAGGCAGAAAGTGGGAATGGTTTTTCAAAGTTTTAATTTGTTTCCTCATAAAAGTGTTATTGAAAATATAACAATTTCTCCGGTAAAAGTCCTTAATAAATCCATAGATGAAGCTACAAATATTGGCAGAAAATTATTGGAGAGAGTAGGCCTTTCTGAAAAAGAAGATTCATATCCTGGACAATTATCAGGTGGGCAACAGCAAAGGGTGGCTATAGCTAGAGCTTTGGCTATGGATCCAGATGTTATGTTATTTGACGAAGTTACTTCAGCACTCGATCCGGAACTGGTAAAGGAAGTTTTGGATGTCATGAAAGATTTGGCAATCGGCGGAATGACCATGGTTGTTGTAAGTCATGAGATGGGTTTTGCCAGGGAAGTCGGCGACAGAGTAATCTTTATGGATGAAGGTAAGATAATAGAGGAAAATAGCCCCACGGAGATCTTTAATAATCCCCAAAATGTCAGAACAAAGTCTTTCTTAAGTAAGATACTCTAAATGAATTCCAGGCAAAAGAACAATTTAACCAGCTTAATGTTATTACTTATTACAATTATTTGGGGCTATACTTTTGTCACTGTTAAAGAATCATTAAGCATTGTTCCCCCGTTTGAATTTATAGGATTAAGGTTCTTGCTTGCTTCAGTTGTTTTCTTAATTTTATTTAATAAAAGTATTAGGCTGGCCCTCACTAAGGAAATAGCTATAGCAGGGTTAATTGCCGGTATAGTTTTTTTTGCAGCTTATGCTTTTCAAACAGTAGGCCTTCAATATACAACAGCTACTAATGCTGGCTTCATTACAGGCTTATTTGTAGTTATTGTTCCCTTTATGTCTGTTTTTATCAGTCATAAATTCCCTCAAGTTAGCTCATTTGTGGCAGCTGGAGCAGCTGCTATTGGTTTGTTTCTATTAACATTTCATTTTAACCGAAATCTGAATATTGGGGATATTCTAATATTTTTCTGCGCAATTGCTGTCGCTTATCATATGATTCTTTTAGGTAAATTTTCCCCATTATACGATACTTATGCATTAGTTTTTATCCAGATGATTGTAGTATCTGGTTTAAGTTTTTTGTTTCATTTTCCACTCGAAGAATTTAACAGTCCCTTGACACCGCAGATAATATGGTCATTAACTATCACCGGAGTTTTAGCTTCAGCATTAGCTCTGGCAGTTCAGACATATGCACAAAAATATATCAGCCCAACCAGGACAGCCATTATCTTAACAATGGAACCTGTTTTTGCCGGGGTATTTGGTTATATCTTACTGGCTGAGAAACTTAGTATTATTAATTTAATTGGAGCTTTATTTATTATAATTGGCATTTTGATCTCTGAAACTAATATATTTAATATTAATTTCAAATAAGTTTATTATGTAAATAATGAAAAAGATTATGATAATTGCTGTTGGTAAAATAAAAAAAGGTTTTATAAGAGATGGCATAGACTTTTACAAGGATAGGTTAAAACCTTTCTGCCGTTTAGAAATATGTCAAATTACGGAAGAAGGATATGGTAGTCTTTCAGATGAAAAAATCCGGGAAATTGAAGCAGAAAAAATTATTTCAAAACTGGAACCAGAGGCAGTAGTTATTGGTCTTGAGAGAATTGGCCGGGAAATGAACTCAAATCAGTTGGCCGGTTTAATTGAGAAGGAAATGATAAGCGGACATTCGAAAGTGATTTTTATCATAGGTGGAATCCATGGACTATCTCAAAGAATAATTGACCGATGTAAACATGTTTTATCTTTTTCTAAATTAACTTTTCCTCATCAACTTTTTCGCCTGATACTTCTGGAGCAGCTCTATCGTGTTAATAAGATAATCAGGGGCGAACCTTATCACTATTAAACAAATTTTGGCTGCCTGTTTTTGCAATATTTAAGTATTGACCAACATATTAGGTCAATAGATAATAGAGTGGAGTTGAAGATTAAATGGCTGATTTAACTTTAAGTTATTCTAAAATAGATACTTATTACAACTGTCCTCTTAAGTATAAATTTACATATATAGATAAAATCCCGAGAATTGAAAGGCCTTATTTGAGCTTTGGAACTAGCCTTCATTCAACAGTTGAGTTTATCTATGGAAAGGACGTACCTCCACCGCCAACCTTGGAGGAGGTAATTGATTTTTATCATCAGAACTGGAAAAGCGAAGGTTATGAATCTCCCAAAGACGAAAAAGAACATTTTAATTATGGTCAAAAGATTATCGAAGATTTTTATAATCTAAATGTTAATGCCAGTGATTTTATACCGCCTTTTGCCGTTGAGCAAAGAATAAATGTTGAAATTAACAATGTAAATATCTTTGGTTATATCGATCGACTGGATAAGCTTGATGAAGAATCCTTAGAATTGATTGATTATAAATCAGGTAAAAAACCTCCAGATAAAGACAGGCTTTTGAAAAACATGCAACTATCTATTTATAAAATTGCAGCTGAAAAAATGTATGATATGAAAGTTAAGAAACAAACAATTTATGACTTGAGGACAAATACCTCTTTTAGTGTCCTGCAAGATCAAGAGCAAATAGAACAAACTCTTGACGTGATTTACGATGTGTCAAGAGGAATTACAAATCAAGAATTTGAACCAAGGAAAAATAATTTATGTGATTACTGTGATTATCAGAATATCTGTCCTGAATTTAATTTTGACATGCCTAATCAAAAAGAAGTGCAGCTAAATTCATTGTCTCTTGATAAAGCTGAGATTATGGAGGCTGTTGATGAGTACGGTCGTTTGAAGGATGAGATAAAAGAGAGAGAAGCGATGATAAAAGAACTTCGGGAACAGATTATTGAATTTTGTCAGTCAAATAATAGTTACAATCCGCACGGGGATAAATATAAAGCAACTTATTCAGTCAATGCCAAGCATGAATATCCAGAGGAAAAAGTGAAAAATCTATTAAAGCCGCTTGATTTGTGGGATAAAGTTGTTCAAATGAAACCTAAATTGCTGGAGGAGCTTATAGATGACAGGAATATTCCCCGTCAGATTGCAGAACAAATAAAAAATCTTAGGGAAGTAAAAAAGTCTCCCCGGTTAAATATCAACAAAAGGTTAGATGATTAATGTTTAAATTAAATATTTGTAAAATCGAGTGCTTTTTTAATTATAAATAATTGTTCCCAGATGCTTGCATTTTGTTTTAAAATAAGTAATTATTATTACTTGAACAACTAAAAAACTCTCCCGCCTAAACAGCTATCTACAGATTGTTTAATTTGCACTTTGTGCAGATTAAATTAAAAAGCCAGAACCTGGATATGACATAGATGTAGCTTTTATAGACAAGATTTGTAGAAAGGGTGATGGTTGTGATATCTTCAGTAACCGAAACAGTAAGAGAAATTACTCGATTTGAACCTCGCTTATCAAAAATAATAGTAAGAGATGATATCGGTGAGATTATGCTTGGAGAAGTTGATCTTAGCTGGAACAACTCAGATAATTTTCTTAAGAGAGCAAAATTAATACCGATTGATCAAGAAAAATCAAAATATTCAATTGCCTATTTTGATCAATCCAATAGCTGGAAAAAATTAGACATTATTGATTCGCTCGAAGGATGCCTGCAATTCATATTAGAAGATCCGTATCAAGTTTTTTTTGATGATAACAACTAACTGCAATAAAAGAAAAAGGGGTTATTAATTAAAAAGAGAGACTAGCTATATAAAGTTCTACAATTTAACTTCCGATAACATTTTTAGATTTTCAGAGACAAACAAATAGATATTAAAGTTGCATGATGAGGTGAATTATATTTGGCCTTGCAAGGAAATCTAACAGATATTGGAATGACAGACCTTTTTCAATTGATCGGTGCTGGTCATAAGAGCGGAACGCTGCATATTGACTCTAATGGGCATAATGGTTATGTCTGCTTTCAAGAGGGAAAAGTCTTTTTTGCTATTTCCAACTGGAATAGGGAATCACTTGGAAAAAGATTAGTCAAGGCAGGGAAAATAACTCAAAAGCAACTTAAGCAAGCACTCGGCCTGCACAAAATTCAGAAAAAAGAAAAAGGATATAGGCGCCTTGGCCAAATTATGGTTGATGAGGGATATATTAATAAGCGTTTACTTGAGGATTTTGTTAGAGAACAGATTTTTGATACTTTGTTCGATTTAATGCGCTGGGAAATGGGTAAATTTAGTTTTGAGGCCGAAGAAATTCTTGAAGATGAAGATATAGGTATATCGGTAAGCGTAGAAAACATTATCATGGAAGCTTCAAGGCGCTTAGAAGTCTGGAAGACAATTAAGCAGAAGATGCCTGATTTTAGAGTTAGATTTCGAAAAGCAATGCGGCCAAGCGAGGATAAATTTGAAGTTCATCTAGAACCCAGGGAGTGGAAGTTGCTCCGTTTTATTAACGGAAATGCAAATATTGAAAAGCTTATAGAATTATCTGGATTCAATGATTTTGAAACTTGTAAGGTGTTATACGGACTTTATAGTGCTGGCTTGATTGAAAAAAATAAAGAAAATATTGGAGATAAGAGGAAACAAAAAAAGATTGACAAAATGTTAGATGAAATTAAAGAAAATAAAGATTCAGAACCTGAGGTTAAAAAAGAAAAAATTACAGTAGAGGAAAATAACACCCAGGATAATGAAATAGATGAAGCAGAAACTGAAAAAGAAGGTAAAGATGTAGAAAAAGCAGTTGAGACAAGATCAGAACAAACTGATGAAGATATTGATTTTGATATCTATCGGGATAAATCAATTGATGAGGACATTGTTGAACTAGTAATAGATGTTTTAGATGATCTATAGAATGATTCAGTATTAATGGTGAAAGAAGCATGAAACCTATAAAAATTGTGGTTATGGGTCCCAGAGGCGTGGGTAAGACCACAATGATAAAAAAAATAAGCCAAATAACTATTGCTTCCACAAGTAAACTTGGTACCGGCAGCCGAAAGAAAAGTAATTCTCGAAAAAATGCCATGGATGTCGGACGAATAAATATTTCATCAGATTACGCGTTGTACTTATTTAGCTGCCAAGGGATGGAGCAACTTATTGATTCTTGGGAGACATATGCAGATGGTTTAATAGGTTTTATTTTAATTGTAGACGGAGAAGTAAAAGAGTCTTTTAGAAAGGCCAAAAAAGCAATAAAGATAATAAAGTCAAAAGACGATATACCTTATATAGTTGGCTCAAATAGAATAAGTGAAAAGGATGCAAAGAAAGAAATGGATTTAGAAAATGAAATAAAAATCCAGGCTTTTGATGCAAATAATAAGAATGATGTAAAGGTTTTGGTAAATTCATTCTTGGAAACAGCACTTCAGTTGTTAAAGAAGGCAAATTAACATGGATAACAAAATTGAGACTGACAAGCAAGCTGAAAGTCTTACTGATTATGATCGGACAAGTTTTGATCCAGATCTTACCTTAGAACAATTTATTATGTTTAGAGATTATATAAATGAGCACAGTGGCATTTTTATTGATGATACAAAATTAGACTCTTTGCGTATAAGCCTTTTTGCTAGGGCGACCTTCAAAGGATTCATTAGTTATGAAGAATATTTTCATTTTCTGCAGCAAAATCAACAGGAATTTAATGAACTCTTAAATTTGATTACTATAAATGAAACCTCCTTTTTTAGGTTCAAAACTCAATTCGATGTGCTTCAGGAAAAAGTACTTCCGGAATTAATCAGCCTGAAGAAGAATTTAGACAGGAGCATTAGAATTTGGAGCGCTGGTTGTTCAACTGGGGAAGAGCCTTATTCAATCGGAATGATTTTATTAGAGATTATTCCTGATTCTGAGAATTGGGATATTCAGATTTACGGCACTGATGTCAGCAAAAGAGCATTGGATCATGCCAAAGATGGTTTTTTTAATGAAAAAAGTATTGAAGGGGTAGATGAATATTTTATTCAAAAATATTTTAATAAAATCAATAATTCTTATCGGGTCAATGAGAAATTACGTCAATTAGTTTCTTTTGGATACCATAACTTGATTAGGGAGCCATATCCTTTGGCGGTAATGTCAAACTGGGATATAATATTTTGCCGCAATGTGACTATATATTTTAGAATTGAGTCCACAAAGAGGGTAATTTCAAATTTTTACAAGAGCTTGAATCCAACTGGATATCTATTCATTGGTCATTCAGAGACTCTGGCACACATAAATGATGATTTTAATCTGATTGAAGCTAAAAATATCTTTTACTATAAGAAAGAAAAGAAAAGAAAAAAAGGCCGTACTCTAAGGAAAGACCTTCTTTTTGAAGACAAAAAGCAATGGCAAAGTTTAGAACAAGATAATACACAAAATGATTCAAACAAAAGAGAATTAGAAGATTTACTAAGACGTTCTAATAATTATTTTAAACAGAAAAAATTTGAATTAGCCATGCCTTTATTAAAAAGGTTGCTTAAAAATGATCCCGATAATACTCAAGCCTATTTAATCTGTGCTTTTATTCATGCCAATCAAGATAAACTAAAAGAAGCATTACTCGAATGCCAAGCTGCTCTACAAATTAATCCCTTTCTTCCTGCAGCTCATTATTTGCTAGGTGTCATATATACAAAAAAAGATGAGATGAAAAAATCTATAGAAGAATATAATAAAACAATTTATATTGATCCAAATTTTGCTCTCGCTCATTTGAACTTGGCCTCAATATATTATTCGAGTGGTCAATATGAGCTTGCTGAAAAAGAATACCTTCTTACTATTGATTCAATTAATAATAATCCTGATGGAGAATGGAAAGAATTCCTGGGAGGATTTATTACTGATTTAATTATTCAAACTTGTGAAAATAATATCTTGGAATTGAAGAAATTGAAAAGTTGAAATTAATATTATTTTTTTGAGGCATGGAGGTAAGCATGGCTGATTTAAAAATTTTAGCTGTAGATGATAGTCCGACTGTTTTAGAGATGATTGTGACAATTCTGGAAAGTGATGGTTATGAGGTTATACGGGCAGAAGACGGCAAAGAAGCGTTAGAAAAAGCTAGAAATGAGGAAGTCGATCTAATAGTTCTTGATGTTATGCTGCCCAAGCTTGATGGCTACCGGGTTTGTCGATTGTTGAAGTTTGACAAAAATTACAAACATATTCCCATTATTATGCTGACAGCCAAAGCTGAGGAAGAAAGCAAAGAAACGGGAATCAAGACGGGGGCTGATTTATATTTAACAAAACCAATACAGCCCGATGAACTATTAGAAGCAGTACAAAGAATGTTGAGTAAAGAGTAATGAATGTAAATAGATTTGACAAAGGAAGTGAATAATATGGCCGATTCACTTCAGGCAGAACAAAGTTTAGAAGAAAAAATTTGCAGTGGTCTTTTAAAGGAAGGCTTTATAACTAAAAGCCAATTAGAAAAGGCCAGGAAAATAGAGGCTGATAGCGAGAAGAATATTGGCCAGGTCCTGGTTGAGCAAGGTTTGCTTACTGTAGAAGATATCAGAGAATTCATTGTAGAAAAAATGGAAATTCCAAATGTTGATTTAAGTAGTTATACGCCTGATCCTGAAGCCTTAGAAATGATTCCACCAGAGGTTATTAGAGAATATAAACTTCTGCCACTATTTGAGATTGAAGGATTGCTTACTGTGGCAATAGCTAATCCAATTGAAGTTTTTTCTCTCGACTTTATAGGTCAACAATTCAATATAGAGATTGAACCCGTCTTAGGAGACGAAAAAGATCTCATAAAGGCAATTAATCAAGCTTATTCCGGAAATGCTGATAAAGAATTACTAACTGAGGCTGTAATAAAAACAACTAAGGAAGAAAAAGTAAAAGAAAAAAAAGAGGCTATAAAAGAAGAAGAGATAAAAGAAGAAGAGATAAAAGAAGAGACAAAAGTAGTAGAAGAAGAGGAAATAGAGGAAGAGATTAAAGTTCCAGAAATTGAATTGGAGCGTTTAGCTATAGCTGATGAAGAAACCATAGATTCAATTATTGGAGAAATTATTCAAAAAGCAATTGAAGCAAATGCTAGTTATGTTCATATAGAACCAATGAAAGAAGAATTTACATTATATTTCAGAATAAGCAATAGTCTTGTCAAGATTGCATCGGCTTCAGTCAATCTTAGAAAGGGATTAGTTGCTAGCATCTATTCAATGGCTTATCTTAATCCTGATGAAAAAGTTTATCCTCAAGAAGGCATAATACGAAGCAGATTAGGAGAAAGGGAAATACTTCTTAAAGTTCAAACATTTCCGACTAACAAAGGCAACCGAATAGTTATAAAGATTGATCATCAACCAAGGAAGATAAGATCATTAAACGAGCTTGGTTTATCCCAAGACGATTTAGGAAAGTTTAAAGGATTGTTAGATCCGTCGAAAGCTGGATTAGTGCTTTTAAGCGGGCCAGCTGGAAGTGGTCGCACTGAAACTTTTTATGCTGCCTTAAATTATTTAAATACAGGTGAATATAATATTTTCTCATTAGAAAATATAATTCAAAATGATATAGATGGCATAAACCAAGTAGCCTTAAATAATTATGAATTGAATAATCTTTCGCAAATAATGCGGTCAATAATAAATCAAGATATTGATGTCTTAGGATTTGATGAAATTACAGACCTTGGAGCAGCCGAACAAGTAGTTCATGCAGCATTAAATGGAGTAATGGTTATAGCTACTTTTCTGGGTGCCAATTCTATACAAGCAATTACCAGATTAATGGAGCTGGGACTTGAACCGCTATCTCTTTCTTTCAGCCTTAAGGGAGTAACTGCTCAGCGATTAGTAAGAATAAACTGTCAGAATTGTAAGAAGGAATATAAATCTGATTTATTATCTGAAGAATCGAGCAAAGTGAAAGATTTAAAACTTTTTAAAGGAGAAGGTTGTCCTGAGTGTAACCGGACTGGTTTTAAGGATTTTTCAGGTATTTTTGAGGTCTTAGAGATTGAAGACAAACTCAAGACAGTTATTGCTACCAGGGCGTTAGAAGATGAAATTAAAAAGGCAATCCCCAAGGACAAGATGAAAAATTTAGCAGAAAATGGATTAAATAGAGCATTAAAAGGTGAAACAACTATTGAAGAAATAGCCAGGTTGACCAGGATTAAGAGAAAATGATAAAGACTCTGTTTGAGTAATTGAAATGGAAGAACAATTAACAAAAGAACAAAATAATGAAAAGACGATTGTTAGTTTTTACCTGGACGAGCAGGAATATGGAATTGATATAGGGTTCATTCAGGAAATTATTCAAATGGTAGAGATTACTAAAGTTCCTGAATCTCCTACATCAGTTAAAGGAATAATTAACTTAAGAGGAAAAGTAGTTCCAATAGTTAATTTAAGGTTATTACTCAATATGCAAGAAAAAACTATTGGTTTGAATACACCTATAATAGTAGTCTCTAATGGCAGTTTAACCTTAGGCTTTATTATTGATTCAGTAGAAGATGTTATTAATATCCCTAATAATCTAATAGATACTCCATCAGACTTTTATCCAGTAGCTTCTTTTCTGGAAGGAGTATGCAAAATTGATAGTCAGTTAATTCTTCTTTTTGATGTAAACAAGCTTTTTTCAATCGAAGATAAACAGCTTTTAGAGCAATTGGCTTCAGATGGTATTAAATAAAAAAATTCAAATCAGCCGGGAATGTTAAATGAAAGCTAAAGAAGAATTTAATGAAGTTTTAAAAAAAAGAGCAAAAAGCTTGAGCAAAATCGAGGATGAAGAGAAAGATACTGAAATAATTATGATTATCTGTTTTGCTCTTGGTGATGAGTTTTATGCAATCGAAATAGATTATATAATCGAAATTTTAAATAATTTCAATATTACCCAAGTTCCGTCCCTTCCCCCATTTATAAGGGGAGTTATTAATCTAAGGGGGGAAATTATTTCTGTGACCGATTTAAAATTTGTATTTGATTTAGGTAATACAAATATAAATGCTGAAACAAATTTAATAATCATTAAGGCTGAAGGGACTACAACTGGTTTGTTAGTAGATTATATTACAGATATTGATGAAATACCCAAGGATTCTATCGAACCAACACTTATTACAATTGAAAAAGACAAAGCTGATTACATTATGGGTGAAGTAATGATCAGAGAAAGAATGCACGCCCTGATAGATGTGGCTAAAATGATTGCTTCAGATGAATTACAAATGACTTCTTAAGGAGCAAAAGATGAATACATTATTATCAAGAATAAGGGATAATTTCTTTTTAAAGTTTTTCTTAATCAATGCAATTTTAGTTATTTTTCTGACGTTAATATTTCAGTTATTATTCTTAATCGAAATTTATCGTTATTTCCCTGAAAATTATAATTTCCCGTCATTCATTTTTAAGATGATAATAATTTATATTGCTTTAGGTTTAGTCTGGTCAAGCTTATTTGTGATAATAGGCCAAAAAATGCTTGGGCCCCTTAAAGAGATCGTTTCAAGTATTGATAAAGTCATGAAGGCAGATCTAAGTCATAAAATAGAGTTTGATTCTTCCGATGAAATAGGCCAGCTGATTAAAAATTATAAT
>CAYFWW010000045.1:0-6089 GCA_964346985.1 uncultured Actinomycetota bacterium | reverse complement strand
AGCTCAACTGTCCACTCTCCCAAGACCTTGCCTTGAATATCATCCCGTATACAAGTCCGGAAAAAGTTTTTATGTCCAGCATCAGTTAAATCAGGTAATGTAGCTGAAGATGATATTACTGGCATGTTTTCCTTTTCATAGACAGGAAGAGCTGCGTTAGTATTTCCGCTGGTTAATGGACCTATCACCGCAATAGCCTCCTGGTCCACAGCATTCTGAGCAACAACAGCAGATTCCGCTGGATCGCCTTTATCATCCAAGGTGACAAGCTTAATAGTATATTCTGTATCTCCAACTTTAAATGGACTCATATCTTTGACGGCAAGCTTAGCTGCCTGGTCTTGAGCATAGCCATAGTCAGCTAATCCACCAGTTAATGAAGTATGAAGAACGAGAATTATTTCTTCCTGCTTCAATTCTGCTTCTTCCTCATCTTCCTCTTGTTGAGGACAACCGGCAACAAGGACTAATGCTAACATTAATACTAAAAATAGAGCTAATAATAATATACGATAGTTATTCAAAGCTAAAATTTTCTTTTTTAAAGATTTCATAAACATTTCACCTCCTGTTCTTCTAATCAAAGATTTTACCAATACATTATATTGATAACAACTTTTTAATTTATTTACTTTTATGGTCTCTAATCATAAATGTTATTACTTTATTCCGTCCATCCTTTTTTGCCATATATAAAGCTTTATCCGCATGATTTATCAAATCCATTTTTGTTTTTGCATCATCGGGAAAAGTTGCTATTCCTCCGCTTATAGTTATTGATCCATTTGGTTGTTTTTCTTCATGCTTAAATTTAGTCTCTTCTATAACTTTCCTTACCCTATCAGCAATTTGGAAGGTTTGTTCTTTATCTGTCTCCGGTAAAATAATCCCAAATTCTTCCCCACCATAACGAGCCACTATATCAACTTCTCTAGTCTCATCTTTTAAAATATCTGCAACTTTCTTCAACAATTCATTCCCCTTAAGATGACCATTTATATCATTATAATTTTTAAAGAAATCAATATCGATCATTACCAATGAAATTAGCCTATTGTATCTTTTTGCTCTTCTGATTTCATCATCAAGGCTTCGGATAAAAAATCGATGATTGTAGAGTTCAGTAAGTTCATCAGTAATAGCCAATAGCTCTGTTTTTTCTAGAAGCTGAATTTTTTCAATCGCAAAAGTAGCCTGAGCAGCTAATAGATTTAAGAAACTTATCTCTCTGCTGCTAAACTCCCGGGGTTCAAAGTCATCTACATAAAGAATGCCAATAATTCTTCCTTCAGCAATTAAAGGAGTAGCCACAATTGATTTTATTCCTTCTTTTAACATTACCGGATTATCAAATGATTTTTCTTTTTCTACATCAGAAATAATTACCGGAGAGCCTTTTTCAAGAATATATTTAGTTAGGCCTTCCTTGCGTAGTTTCCACCTAACAATCTTAGAAAAATCTATTGAAAAACCTATTGAGACCGCCAGATACATTTCACCTGATTTCTCATCATAAAGAGCGAGACTTCCTGCTTTTGTGTTGGTCATTTCAATAGCACTTTCAACAATTGTATTAAATACTTCCTCTGTTTTCTCAGCCGATGAGAGCAAGATTCCGATTCTATAAAGAGATTGTTGTTCAACTAAGCTCTTCTGTATCTCTTCTTCTTTAGCTTTCCTTTCTTCGACCAGGTCCCACATTATCTTTGCACTTAAACCACCTATAAGTTCAATCTCAGATTTCTTATCCCGGTTAATTTCTTCTTGGAGTTGTTTGTCACCGGTAACGTTGATTATTACATCAAGCCCTTTTTCTTTTATTAGCTCAAGATAATTATCATAAATGGGAATTGACAACTCTCTTGCTCTGTTTAGCCCTATTGCCTGCTGGTTTTTATCACTTATGCCTATGATACTAATTTCTCTGTCAAGATGGAGCATTTCAATCACAGCCAGCCCACCCTTGCCAGCTCCAATTATCGCCACGTTTATACTAGACAAAGTACCTCCAAATAGAATACAAAGCTAAAAAATATATCCTTTCCATGAAAATTTATAAAATGTTAACATTATCTTCAAGTATAAACAATTTAGATATATTGTTTCGTTTAATTTAAGTACATAAGATGAAGGTTGTAAAAAATGTCTTTTTCATTTGAAGTAATAAAAGAGGATAATAACTTTAAGAGCCTGATTAAAATCTGGCAAGATATTTTCCAGAAATGTTCTCCTAAGACTCCTTTCCAATCTCCAGTCTGGAATTATTACTACTGGAAATTCGTATTAAATAAAAAAGATTTATATTTGATTCTTATAAAAGCTGATTCTAAGATAATTGGCCTTGCTCCACTTGTTACTAATAAAATAAGAATATTAGGTATTAACATAAAGGTCCTGAAATTAATGACTTCTGGCCCTTCCGAGGAAAATGATCTTGTTATTCTTCCAGAATATCAAAATGAAAATCTTTTTAATGATTTATTTAGGTTTTTAAATAAAAGACTTTCCCATGATTTCGATTTAATTCTATTCGAAGATATTTCAAAAAATGCATATCTTTTTAAGTATTTTCACGATAAAAAAAAGAGTAAACTACCAAAAAGATTTATTACTCCTTCATTTATTTGTCCGCTTTTAGATTTTAAAAACAATATCTCCAACTTAATAAATACCAAAGACAAAACTTATCAAAGGCAAATTAAAAAAATTTCTCAACTCGGCCAATTTGAATATAAATTTACTCTCGATCAGAATCTTATTAAAAATCAAATTGATGAAATTTTATTTCTTCATTCGCAACAGTGGTCTCAAAAAAAGGATACCAGTAATTTTTTAACAAGTTCTTACCAATCATTTTTAAATAGCTTGCTGCAAGACAACTTATTCAAAGGGAAAATATTTAATGCTTATCTATCTTTAAATAATAAAATGATCGCATTCAACCTTGGCTTTATAGAAGGAAAAAATATTTACACACATAGAGCTGCCTACTCTCAAGATTTGTTTTTATACTCACCAGGCAACCTGCTTAATAAAAATATTATAAAAAATGCAATTGATCTTGGATATGAAACTATGAATCATGGCCGTGGCGAACATGAATATAAACTATTAATTTCAAATAGATTTAGCACTACTTTTAATATAATTATATTTTCTTTAAAAATCAGATCTAGATTTTTATCAAGCTATCTTTTCTATTATTTCAGGCTTAAGTTCTTTCTAAGAAAGTATAAATTCTTCAAGCAATATACAATCTTTGGATACAAGTTTTTTTTAAAAAAGTTTTTTCCAAAAGTCAAAGTTGAAAAACTAACCTGGCTAAAAAGTGATTTTAAAACAAAACATTTACCTAAGGATAATAAAAAATTTAAAATATATTTGCTACCTAATGAGAATTTATTGCCTATGCTAGATTCATATAATTACATTGACAGGAAAACATTTTTAAATAATACTTTTCGCAATAATAAATTATTTGTTATCGAAAAATCCGATAAAATACTTGGTATTTTTTGGTTACGGCAATCATCATATCATTCTAATAATCTAGACTATAATGTAAAATTTGAAAAAAACGAATTTTGCCTTTTTGATTTTTGCCCAGCAAACATTATGAATGATTCTGTTTTGGTCAGCAATTTAATATTATCCTTAAGAAAAAGTTTAAAAAACCATCGTCTAGACAATATATACGTTATTCTAAAAAACACTAATAAAAAAATATTAGATAATTTTAAAAAAAATGGTTTCATATCTATTAATAGTTCCATATCATTTAAAATATTTAATTTAAGAGCAATAGGATATTTACCATATGGCAGATATTACCAGTAATTCTATAAATAAAAAAAGGTCATTCTCTAAGAGAGAAAGTGTCGCCAGGGGGACCGCTTTTCTTTTACTAGCTCAAGCAATATTTCTTATCAACTCATATATAATGCATGTATTTTTAGCTCGCTTATTGGGGCCATCATATTACGGTTTATGGGGAGTAATACATTCTATTCTTGTCTGGGTGGAATTGATATTAGCAGCTGGTGTTCCTATGGTTTTGACAAAGCTATATACTGATGAAAAGTACTCTCAAGAAAGTGTCTATAAAAATTCTCTCTGGTTACAGCTCACTGTATCAATTATTATGTTTGTCACCTTATTCCTTTTCTCCCCAATGCTTGGCTTTTTACTGAATGATGCATCGCTTGTCTTTTACCTTAGAATAGCTTTTATAGATATTCCATTTTTTGGATTATTATATTTATTCTATTCGGTATTAAGAGGTAATAAATTATTTCTCAAACTATCAACTGGTATTATCATCTATACAACTGTCAAGACAATTGCAATTGTCTCTCTTGTCTTAGCTGGATTCTCACTTGTAGGTGCGCTTGCTGGAAGCATATCTGCTTCAATTGTTGCCATGATATTCACATTCTTCTTTATGGAAATCGATAAAACACATTTTGTTGATAAGCATGTTTCAAAATCTAAAATTTTAAAACTAGTTCCATATTTTATAATGTTTTCATTAACCTCACAGTTTATTACTCATATTGACCTATGGTCTGTAAAGTCAATCCTAAGAAATAATATAATTACTGGCTACTATAATGCTGCCTCAGTCATATCCCAGGCTCCGGGATTTGTGCTCTTAGCCCTATCAATAACTCTTTTCCCGGCAGTAAATAACGCTATTGCTAAAAAAGACTTTAAACTGGCTAATAGATACCTAATTCAAGCAGTGAGGCTTATTTGTTTCCTATCTTTTCCCCTATACTCCCTGTTTGTTGCCAGCTCAAGGCAACTTATAACTTTTGTTTTCTCCAAAAAGTTTCTTCCAGCCTGGTCTATTTTTGATATTCTTCTGATTGGTTTCATTTTGGTTATTTTCATTGAGGTAATATCAACTCTAATGCTCGCTTTAAATGATTTTAAGCTTTTGACTTTTTTAATGTTAAGCCTTTCACTCTTGTCTTTCATTTTAAATATAATCTTGATACCAATTTTTAAGGCCCATGGGGCAGCTGCTTCTACAACAATAACAGTTTTTATCGGAGTTATTTTAGGAGTCTTCTATTTTAGAAATTACAAAATGAAGATACCGGTACCCTCAATAGTCAAGATGCTTCTTGCTAGCTTAATAATCTTTCCGGTTGTACAAATTCTTGCCGGTGATGGTTTAATGCTTATTCCAGCATATATATTAGGCGGAATAATCTATCTCTTGTTGCTTTTGTTGTTCAGGGAAATAACAATGAAAGACTGGCTTCTAGCTCAAGAGATTCTTGGAATAAAAAAAAGAGATGATTAGTTAAAAGAATTAATCTTTCTCAAAATCTTCTGGTTCAACCGAATTTAAAAATTCTTTGAATCTGTTAATTTCATCTTCTTCGCCAGATTCACTTATAATCGAGGCACTCTCCATTATCTTTTCTTCTGCATATATAGGAGCATCTGTTCTAACAGCTAAAGCGATAGCATCAGATGGCCTGGAATCGATTTCAAAATTAGAAGAATTTCTCTCCAAGTGAATCCGAGCATAGAATGTTCCGTCATGCAAATCATTGATAACAATTTTAGTAACTTGAGCTTTCAAATCATCAAGAACAGATTTTAATAAATCATGAGTTAATGGCCTAGATGGTTTTATCCCTTGTATTTCCATTAAGATTGATGTAGCTTCAAACTGACCAATCCAAATAGGCAAATAACGTTTATCTTCCATATCTTTTAATATGATAACCGGTTGATTAGTCATCACATCAAGATTTACACCATGGACCTTCATTTCATGCAAAGTTATATCACTCCAAATAGTATTACTTATGATAATAACAATTTTTATTCTTTTTGAGAACAGATTGCGCCAAGAAGTTTATAAATAATATAAATTCTTTTTAGCTCCAATATATCTCTTTTAAATAATATTTAATATAGAAAGTAAGTTTTTCTGTTGATATATTAACAACGTTTAAGTACAATAACTTTACTATGGGCCTATAGCTCAGTTGGTTAGAGCGCACCCCTGATAAGGGTGAGGTCTCTGGTTCGAATCCAGATAGGCCCACCAAAGTGACTTTATTCGAACT
>CAYFWW010000044.1:0-47252 GCA_964346985.1 uncultured Actinomycetota bacterium | reverse complement strand
TTTACAGACAGGATAAATCTTAAATCGATATCTTGCCCACTCAACTAAAATACCTCCTCAAGGTAGTTGAGGAACAATCCACCGACAATTAGAAAAATAGCCAAAATATGCTACAATGTAGCATTGAGGGCCTTGTCTTTTTCTTAGCCGGAGAGGACGGGTCCTCATTTTATTATTTAAATCTATTTATTATTTCTATCTCTTAGAGGGATTAAGGTAATTTTTATGGAGATTATTTATGAGAATTGTATATTTATAAAATAATTAATGGTAGTTTAATAGTTTATAAAGATTGTAAATAATTATTAATAGGTACTTTATAGGTGCGATATTGCATATCCCTTAAAAAAATTACAGAAAATCCCCCCAAAACAATAATCCAAGTTATTTTATTAGATTATTTCACTAACGAATTAAAAAATCAATCAACCAAAAGTACCATTTTTTACTAGGTATATATAGAATTTATTTATTAAAACAATTTTATTAATAATTTTTTTAATATTAGTTGCTTTGTTAAGTATTTATTAAATTTCTATTTACTTAACAAATCTTCTTCTTTATAATTTACTGTTAAGTTTAAAAAATGGAGGGGCGATGGAAAATTTTTTAGATAATCTTCGATTAGCCATAGGCCGGATAAAAACATTTCCCAAAACCTTAAGCCAACCGGCATTAATAGCAATTCTGATAATCTGTCTTCTTTTTATCTTTGGCAGTTTATTATTTAGATCTAGCCAAAGGCCAAAAAACATCATTTCCGCAAAGAATGAAAACAATTCTAAAACTGAAAGAGCAACTAATAACAGTGAAAAGGGATTAATTATCTATATCTGCGGAGCTGTTAGAAAACCAGGTGTTTATGAAATGTTGCCGGGATCCAGGGTTATTGATGCATTAAAAAAAGCTGGAAATGAATTACCCGGAGCACAAATTGAGGTTTTGAATCTGGCTTCCCAGCTAAATGATGGGCAGAAAATATATGTACCCAAAAAAGGAGAGATTAAGCCAGAGCAAAATTCTTTCCAAGCTTCTTCAGAAGAAAGAGATTTAATAAATATTAATCAGGCAGACGGTAAGCAAATTGAAGAATTACCTGGAATAGGGCCCGTAATAGCTGGGAGGATTGTTGAATATCGTAAAAAGTATGGATTCTTTAAAAAGGTTGAAGATCTGAAAAAGGTAGAGGGAATCGGTCTTAAAAAATTTGAAAATTTAAAAGACTTTGTGACTGTTGATTGAATCCTATTCTAAAATGTCCACTGATTTTTTATGCTACCCTGTCTTTTTCATTCGGAATAATTTGTTCCAATTTTTCATCTTTTCTTTTAATTTCCTTGATTACCATCTTTCTATTAGCTGCTTTTGCAACTTTAAAGGTTAGATCGTATTTTTTGGTTTTAATCTCCATAAGTTTTTTAATTGGGGTAATTTTGGCAACCTACCATCAAAAAACCTTAAGAAATCAACAATTTAAAGCTAAAAATTATGATAATGATATTCAAATTATCGGACGTATTCTTGAGGTTCACGAAAAAGAAAATATTATTTATTGCTTTATTAAGCCGAATAATTCGGCTGGAAATTTTGATGGGGTTATATTTGGAAATATTTATGCTTCAATAACAAAGCAAAAGAAAAAAATAGAGATTAATGATTTTGTTTGTCTTGAGGGATTAATAATTGAGGATAATATAGAAAAGGCTGAATTTGTTAATTATTTAAGACAAAAGAATTGCGGTCTTTTTTTCAAGACCAGAAAAGTTCAACACATAAGCCCGTCTGACTCCCCTTTTTTTTGGAATTTTATAAATAAAACCAGGGGATATTGCCAAAAGATATTCTCTAAATATCTATCTGGACAAAAACTTGCTTTAGCTCAAGCTATATTTATTGGAGAAAAAAAGAACCTAAGCTATGAGACCAATAATAGTTTTCAAGTTTCTGGGTTGATGCACATATTGGCGATATCAGGCTTACATGTTGGTATCTTTGTTTCAACATTCTATTATTTTCTACAAGCTATTGGCTTAAGCCCGGTTAACAGATCAATATTTATAATAATATTTTTAATCTTTTTCATTTTTTTTACAGGAGCATCACCATCTGTTATAAGAGCAAGTTTTATGGCTATATGGATACTTTTTTATCGTTTAATGGGTAGAGGTACTGATATTCTCGCATCGCTTTCATCTGTCGGATTTATTATGCTGGCTTCTAATCCCTATCTTATATTTCAGACTTCATTCCAGCTTTCATTTTGTGCAATCCTATCATTGATATTTATTTACCCTTTTTTAAATAATATAGTTGTTTCATTCTATCCACGAATGAAATATATTATAATTTCCACATTGTCAGTTCAATTAGGATTAACTCCGTTTTTAATAAATTATTTTCATGCATATTCAATTACGTCTGTTTTTTCCAACTTAATAGTTTTACCTACACTACCCTGTCTATTAATCACTTTAGTTTTGGGCATAACTGGCGGTATACTGTCAGAGAGTTTTGCTGGCCTATTTTTTTCCGCGCAAAAATTTTTACTAGATTACATCCTTTTTGTCTGTAGTATTACATCGAAAATTCCAGGAGCTGAAATAAAGATTGTTAATATTTCCCTTTTATGTTCTGGAGTTTATTATTTACTTTTATTTTGCATATTTGTATATCTTCACAGGTTAAATAAAAGATATAGCGTAAGTTTTTTAATAATGCTTATAGTTGGTTTGATTACTGTAAATATCTGGTTTGGATGGTGTAAATCTCATCCTCCATCTTCTATTGAAGTTACATTCCTGGATATTGGTCAGGGGGATAGTATATTAATTAGGACTCCTGAAGGTCTCAATGTCTTAGTTGATGGGGGACCAAGTGACTTTAAGCTTGAAGATAAACTAAACAGAAAAGGTATTACAAAATTGGATTTGGTTGTTTTGACTCACCCTCACAGTGATCACTTTGAAGGATTAAAGCTTTTGGTTGAAAGGTATAAGCTTGGGCAAGTTTTTTTCCCAAGTCATGTTTATAGAAATAAAGATTTTTTATTTTTTAAAGAGACAATTGAAAGAAAGAAAATATCTAATACAAAAGTATTTAAAGGAGATAGTTTTACATTTGGAAAACTATTTATACAAGTATTGAATCCTCCAAATGAAAAAATTCAATCAGATTCTCTTGAGAATGATAATTCATTAGTCCTAAAGGTTACTTACCAGGAATTTGAAGTTTTATTGACCGGAGATATAGAAGAAGAGGGCATCCTATCATTATTAAATAATAACTATGACCTTGAGGCAGATGTATTAAAAGTACCTCATCACGGAGGCTCAACATCGGTATTTGAAGAATTATTGGAAAATATTAAGCCAAAGATTGCCGTAATATCTGTTGGCAAATATAATGATTTTGGTCATCCATCTAAACAGACTATCAGTTTACTTGCAGAATACTCAAAAATCTATCGGACTGACACATCTGGAAATGTTAAAATAGCGAGTGACGGCATAGATTTTTGGGTCGAAGAAGAGGAAAAGTCATTTAATGAAAGTAAAAGAATTAAAACCGGCCTATCTTTTAGCGGGAAGTGAAGTTTTTCTAATAAAGGAGAACCTGGAAAAATTAAAAGATATATTTAAAGCTGAAATTGAAGACAGTTTCGAGATAAACTATTCAAGGTTTGTTGTCGGCGAAGATAATTTTGAGGAATTTATTTCAGCAGTCAATACACTGCCCTTTTTAACAGAAAAAAGATTGATTATTTTAGAAGGATTAGAAAATCTTACTTCTGCTCAGAAAGACGATTTATTGAATTATTTAGAAGACCCTAATCCCAGTTGTACTTTAGTAGGCATTATTGGAAAGATAAAACAGAATAACAAGCTATATAAAGCATTTGAATCGAGCGGAAAAGTCATTATGGTTGATGCCCTAAGAACTTCACAGCTGCCAGGTTGGGTAAAGAAAGAATTTGCAGAACGTGGAAAGAAAATTTCTTATGGTTCGATCAATTACATACTGGAAAATGCCGGTGAAGATTTACAAAACCTTCATAATGAGATTGAAAAAATATGCCTTTACCATCTGGGTAAAAAGAATCTTGAGATTGATGATATTAAAGGTTTAATAGTATTATCTGCAGAGAGTTCAGTCTTCGAGCTTGTTGATTCACTAGGCAAGAGAAGAAAAGAACAAGCCTTTTTCTTACTGGAAAAGCTTCTAAATGAGAACCATGATTTTTTAAGAATATTTTTTCTTATCGTCCGGCAGTTTAGGTTATTATTAAAAGCTAAAATTCTTCAAGAAAGGGATTATCTGCCGAGGGACATATACAGGGAACTTAAATTACCACCTTTTATTGGTGAGAAATATATTAAGCAATCAAGAAATTTCTCCTTATTTCAGCTGGAAAATGCTCATCTATACCTCTTCGAAGCAGACTATTTTTTAAAAACGGGCCGGGGTGAATCCAGATTCATCCTTGAGAATCTATTACTGAAGCTGTTAAGTGAAGAGAGTTGACTATAGCTTTTAAGTAATCTTTTTAAAAAGTTGTGATTTTTTTCGGGCTGCTTGATTCTTATGGATAATACCCTTTGCAGCTGCTTGGTCGTATTTTTTAGCTAACTCATTTAAAAGTTCCTTAGCTTTTTCTTTATCGTCACCAGCGGCAGCGTCAAGGTATTTAGTGGTCAGAGTTCTAAGCTCAGATTTAACTGAGATATTACGAAGTTGCCTTTTTTGGTTTTGTCTGTCTCTTTTGATTTGTGACTTAATATTGGGCAAATTTTATCTCCTGTCTGAAAAATTGACTTGGCAATAATATCATAATTAGTTAAAAGCAGCAAATATATATTGGTATTCTATCATTTTTATAATTATTAAATAATTGCTCTTTTTTTAAGAAGTTTTTGTAAAGATATTGAAAAATTATTGGATTTATAATAAACTAAAAAATTAATATATACTTAATTTTAGGGGCATATGTTTGAAAATAAAAAAAATGGTTTTATTTTTAAGGATTACACTTTTATTTATTTCACTTATATTTTTAACTTCTTCATTTTTAAGTATGCTGCAATATTTACCTAAATTTGTTTTATTAAAAAGAGCGGGTATAACTAGACTTATTGATGTTTTAAATCAAAACAAAGCTTATCTTAATGAACTGAAAATCAATACCTCAGATAATTCATCTTATTTAGAGATAAAAAATATTGATTCTGCAATTGATATGGGATATATAAGAATTTTTTATAATAACAATTCGGGTTTTATTCGACACAAGAATTTTATTTCCGAGAACAAAGATAAAATAAAATGGTTTTATATTCGAGACAAGGGAAAGACTAAGTTTGTTTGGGTATTCCTAGAAGAAATTAGCTTTAAGAATAAGGCTAAGGTAAAAAAGATTTCTCGCGAGTTTTCACTTTTAAAGAAAAATTCTTATAAATATAATTATTTTCTATTAAATTTTTATTATAAAAATGAAATCAAAAGGCTCTCTAAAGCTTGTTTTCCAATTAATATTTTAAATATATTACCCCTTTATATTTCTATTCCTTTAATATGGACATATATTTTAGGTCTAAGCATAACACCTGATGGTTCAGATCTTTTGTTGATTATTTTAATTTCTATCTTATGGACTTTAATTTACATAACAATTTTTTTCTATGTCTTAAAAGGAAGGAGGATAGTTAGTTAACAACCTAATATCAATCTTTGGAGGGGCATTTTATGTTTAAAAACAGAATTAGTTTTACTCTTCTTTCGTTTCTTTTGTTTGTTTTACTATGGTCAACTATTTTTATGGTTCATCCTGTTTGGAGCAGTTCCTTTGAGTCAGAATCTTCAGAAATAGTGATCATCTTACTGAGAAAAAAATTTACTCTTAATCAAAAAAGCCGATTGCCAATAATGATTTTAAATTTTTCAGGTCAAGATTTATGGCTTAAAGAGATAAATGTCAAAGATGTTAGTGGAAAATCTATTTTAAAAGTTCATAAGAACCGGGAGTTAAAGGATATATCTAAAATATTAGATAAAGATGAATTTTTATATTTTATAAAAAAGGATAGATCCATCTTAAAAGGTAAGTTCAATAGTGAAAAGATCAAGAGTCATGATTACTTGCGAAGAAATATTTGTTTTGAAAGTTTAACCTTAAACCCAATTGATATTTTGTTTGAGAGTAATAAAAAATTAGTCGGCTCTATTGAAACAAAATATCAAGATTCATCGAATGAAGTATTACTCAAAACAATAAGAATAAGAATTCCTATTTGGAATGGATTACCAAGTATCCAGGAATGGAAACCTGGTGACGGTCACATGCATAGCATCTTTAGTGATGGTTATTTGCCAATTGGCGATCTTGCACTTTCTGCGGAAGAAGCAGGATTGAAATGGGGAATAATTACTGATCACGGACAATTGCTAAATGAAAAAAAATGGTTTGATATCAGCGAGAACATAAATGAAATAAATTTATTAAATGATAATTTTACAATGCTGCAAGGTGAGGAGTTGAGTACTTATAATCCGAATAATAATCAATCAATACCTTATTTGAATCCGCCTTATGATGCTCATTATCTTGCTTATAATTTAAATGACTACATCCCTAATTATCTTGAGGATAGTCTTTATTATTTTGATCAAACTAGACAAAATATAATAAATGCTGTAAAAGGATTACCTGTTCCTTGGTTAAGCCAAAATCCAAATTACGATGGCTATGGTTTTATTGCTCACCCTTTTAGTTTATATTATCCATGGTACGAAAATAACTGGCCAGATTCAGAAATTGATCCAACAGGTTTTAGTGGGATAGAGATTTTTAATCATGGACAGAAGATTGCTGATTCCAGGTTGATACAAAAATGGGTTAATCTTTTGGATGCTGATTTAACTAAAACTTTACATAATAAAGATTTCATTTCGATAATAGCTAATTCAGATTCTCATTACGGATTAACTTTAGGGGACCATGTTACATACCTACACTTACCTAAACTTATGGATAGGAATCAAGAAACTATATTAAGTGCTCTAGAGAAAGGAAAAGCCGTTGCTTCAGGTGATGGATCCTTTGTTGGATTTACTCTCAATGGCCAGAATATTGGAGAAGTTGTCAATTTAGAAAATAATAAACCAATTATTATAAATATAAAAGCTCGTGCTGTTAACGGCCATACTTTGAAAGAAATAAGGTTTATATCAAATTATGAAAAATCAAAATCTTATAAATATCATGCAGCTGGAGTGGATAAAGTTTTTTCAATAAGTCCTCCAACATTTAAAGGTAGTTCGAAATATCCATATCCTATTAACAGCTGTTATTATAGGGTTGAATCTGATTTTATTGATAACTATGGAAGAAAAGCTACTGTCTACACAAATCCTATTTTTGTTAGGATAGGTTCAAGTACGCCAATTGATACTGAGCCAAAAGGAAATTGCTGGAGGTGGATTGTCGATGACTCAACTAAGCCAGTTTCAGCGTTTACTGATATTGATGCCAGCTATGCGCAATCGAACCAAGGAGATCTTATTGAATCATCTATTTGGTTAAATAGAGACGGAGCTCAAGGGTTTATTAATTTTGAATTACAAGCATATGACGGTAATGGAAATTTTATCAGTACTTTTGCTGGGAGGACTATTTCAAATAATGAATTTTATGGTTGGCAAAAAATAAATATTTCGGGACTTGCTCCAGCTGGAACTGCTTCAGTAAAAGCTTCGATTTATGCTTTTCAGTTTCAAGGAATAATTGATTTAGATAATTTTATTTTACAGAATTATGATTTAGACCATGTTTCTTCTGGAAACATGGAAGAAAATACTTATCCTTTGATTTTTGACCAAAGATTTGTGCCGGCATCAAATGAACTAGTTCCTTGTTACTCTGAAAGATAGGTCCTTTAAAGGGCGGGTTATTTCAATCCGCCCTTTTTCTATATCCTGCAATAAAATCTTTTATTCATGCAACTTTAAATCTAATCCATTAAATGACATCCGCCTGTTAGTTTTTGCTATAATTACCTCGTTTATTAGAAAAAGGAGAAAATATTTGGAAGAAACTGATCAGCTTCTAAATAAGGAAATTACTATCAGAAGCAGAGGGATGTTCCTGGCTCAAGCCGCGCTGCTGGTCATGCTTGGGACTCTGGCATCCCGCTTTTTAGGTTTTGGGCGGGAATTGATTACGGCTGCCTATTTTGGGGCTGAAGCCGAAGTCGATGCATATACCATTGCCTTTATCGCTCCTAACTTTTTAAGGATGCTATTGGCGGATGCGGCTATCGGGGCTGCTTTTATTCCTGTGGTCAGTGGTTATCTGGCTAAAGGGCAAAAAGAAGATGCCTGGATAGTTGGCAGTTCAGTTACTAATATCATGCTTCTGGTTCTTGGTATTATGTCGGTTTTGGGCATAGTCCTGGCTCCCTATATTGTTCCAATAATTGCTCCCGGATTTGTCGGTAAGCCTGAGACCTTTGACCTAACTGTGATAATGATGAGGATTATGTTTCCCTCTGTATTGATTATGGGGCTTTCCGGGTTGGTCATGGGCATGCTGCATTCTTATGACCATTTTACATTTCCGGCATTTGCCCCGCTCTTCTTTAACATAGTCATAATTGGAATGATAATCATCTTTGCAGGCCGGCTGGGAATAATCAGCCTGGCAATCGGGGTTACCCTGGGTGCTATCTTTCAGCTCATCTTCCAACTCCCTGTTTTGATAAGAAAAGGGATAAAATATTTTTTCAAGATAAACTGGAGCCATCCGGGAGTGCGGCAGGTGGGGCTCTTAGTTGTACCGGTCATGCTTACTTTGGGCAGTATTGAGATAAACCTGGTTGTAGATAACCGCTTTGCTTCAGCCTTGGCTGTGGGAAGCGTCTCAGCCCTGCGTTACTCTATCCGTCTCTGGCAGATGCCTTTTTCTTTGTTTGGAGTGACCATAGCCACTGTGCTTTTCCCGACACTGTCCAAGCAGGCTGCGGTAAATGATATCTCTAATCTCAGGCAGACATTTTCCCTGGGAACAAGGCTGGTCTTTCTGATCCTAATACCGGCGACTATGGGCTTGATTATTTTAAGGACGCCAATTGTCAGGCTTGTCTTTGAGCGGGGGGAATTTACTCCGCTGGCTACCAAGATGACAGCTATCGCCTTGATGTTTTATTCAATAGGCCTCTTTGCCTACGGAGCCAAGATGCTAATCGACAGGACATTCTATGCCTTGCGTGATTCAAAGACACCGATGATTATCGCTCTTATCTCTATATCATTAAACTATATTGGGGACTGGATATTGATGAGATATCTCGGGCATGGCGGTATAGCCCTGACTACTTCCATTGTCAGCATCTTTAATCTGCTAATCCTGGTTGAGATTTTGAGGCGGCGGCTGGGCAGGATAGAAGGCAAGAAGATAGTTTTTTCTATTTTTAGAATATTGCTGGCTTCCATTTTGATGATTATTCTGGTTTATTTTATATGGTCGGCTCTGGATAGTATGGTTGGGCGGGAAACAATTGGCCAGTTAATATCTTTGGGCAGTGCCATTTTTATCGCTTTTATCTTATATTTACTCTTTTGTTACCTGTTAAAAGTAGAGGAACTCTCTGTCTTGTATAATATGATTAAGGAGCGCTTTTCGCAGAAGCGTGTGAATAGACAAAATGCCTGATAATAACAACATAAGAAATTTCTCCATTATTGCCCATATTGACCATGGCAAATCAACTTTGGCTGATCGATTTTTAGATTACACTAAAGCCATTCCCCAAAGGGAGATGCGGGAACAGTTCCTTGACCGGATGGACCTGGAACGGGAAAGGGGCATAACCATAAAAGCCCAGACAGTAAGGCTTAACTATAAATCAAAAGCAGGAAAAAAATATATCCTTAACCTGATAGATACTCCGGGCCATGTTGATTTTACATATGAAGTCTCCAGGAGCCTGGCCGCCTGTGAAGGCGCGCTATTGGTAATCGATGCGGTCCAGGGAGTTGAGGCTCAAACCGTAGCCAACGTCCACCTGGCTCAATTGAATGACTTGGCTATTATCCCGGTCATAAATAAGATAGACCTGCCCAATGCTGATCCCGAGCGGGTAAAGATGGAGATTAAGGAAAGCCTGGGGCTTGACCCCTCTAAAGCATATCTTGTATCTGCTAAAACAGGCGAAGGGGTATTGGCTGTACTTGAAGCTATTGTAAATGAAATCCCAGCACCTCCAGAGCAAAAACAAGATGTCCTAAAAGCTTTAATCTTCGATTCCATCTATGATTCGTACCGTGGGGTTGTAGTCTATCTAAAGCTTGTTTCCGGTCAACTCTCTAACTTGCAGAAGATAATTATGATGGCTACCGGAAGAGAGCATGAAGTTGAAGAAATAGGTGTCTTTGCTCCGGACATGGTTCCGGTCGACAGGCTGTCAGCCGGGGAAGTGGGATATCTTATTGCTGGTATTAAAAAAATAGAACAAGCAAAAGTAGGAGATACCATAACCAGTTCAGTTAACCCGGCCAAGCAGCCATTGTCAGGGTATAAGGAAGTAAAACCAATGGTTTTTAGCGGACTTTATCCGGTTGATGGAGGTAAGTTCGAGAATCTTAGAGAAGCATTAGCTAAATTAAAACTTAACGACCCGGCTTTAATTTATGAGCCGGAAAACTCTCAAGCTCTGGGTTTCGGGTTTCGCTGCGGTTTTTTGGGGCTGCTGCATATGGAAATAGTCGAAGAGCGCCTGGAGAGAGAATTTGATATAGAGCTTATTGCTACTGCGCCCAGTGTTGCTTACAGGATTACAACTAATAATGGCGAAATATTAACTGTAAGTAATCCAAATGATTTTCCTGAACAAAAACTAATAGAGAAGCTGGAAGAACCTTATATCAAGGGGGTTGTCCTGTCGCCTGATGATTATGTCGGGCAGATAATGGAGTTATGCCAGAACAGCCGGGGAGAATTTTTAGACATGCAGTACCTGGGGGAAAAAAGAGTAAAAATAGAGTATCTGCTTCCTCTGGGGGAGATAATGCTTGACTTTTATGACCAGTTAAAATCTCGAACCAGGGGATATGCCTCTTTTGATTATGAACATATAGGTTACAGGCAATCAGACCTGGTTAAGCTGGATATCTTGCTGGCTGAAGCTCCTGTTGATGCTTTTTCGGTAATAATTCACAAAGATAAGGCTTATTATCGGGGCCGTGATTTGGTAAAGAAACTTCGAAAAATTATCCCCAGGCAGTATTTTGACGTTCCCATACAAGCCTCGATTGGGAACCGGGTTATTGCCAGGGAGACAATTAAGGCTAAGAAAAAAGATGTCCTGGCCAAATGCTACGGAGGAGATGTCACCAGAAAGCGAAAGCTCCTTGAAAAACAAAAGGCAGGCCAGAAAAGACTAAAACAGATTGGTAAAGTCCAGATTCCTCAGGAAGCCTTTATCGCTGTTTTGAAAGTTGATAAAAAGGATTAAAAATGCTGGGAATTTATATTCATATTCCGTTTTGCATAAAAAAATGTGATTATTGTGACTATAATTCCTATCCTGATAGGCTTGAGCTGGTTGAGGATTACCTAAAAGCTCTAAAAAGCGAAATTAAAAAAGCAAGCCATATGTATGACCAGGAGAAAGTAGGTTCCATTTATCTGGGCGGGGGAACACCTTCGCTTCTCTCAGAGAAGCAAATCATCTACCTTTGTGCTCATCTAAAGAATTGTTTTAAGCTTAACCCGGATATCGAATTTAATATAGAGTCTAATCCCAGGGATATATCATTTCAAAAATTGAGTAGCTTCCATGCTGCCGGCATTAACCGGATTAGCCTTGGGGTCCAATCATTCAGCAATGAAGTGCTATCTATTCTAGGCAGGATGCAAAAAGAAGAGGAATCTGTAAAAGCTCTGGAGGCAATTAACAATTATGGTTTTAAAAACTTCAATATCGATTTAATCTATGGCATTCCTGTGCAAAGCTTAAATGGCTGGCGGGTAGACCTGGAAAAAGCTTTTAACTTTCACCCTAAGCATATTTCTATTTATCCTTTGACTATTCCTGATGACAGCCCATTTGCTAATAGGATTAAGAAAGGCATGGTTGAAGAAATCGACGAGGATGAACAATCAGACTATTATTTACTGGCTATTGAATTCTTGACTCGGAATGGTTTTCGCCAGTATGAAATATCAAACTTCTCAAACCCCGGATATGAATGCCAGCATAACCTTACTTACTGGCTACAGGGAAATTACCTCGGGTTTGGTGCCGGAGCTCATTCTCATATCGATGGGTTGAGATGGTCAAACGTCAAAAAGATAAAACAATATATTACCTTGTTAAATCAAGGGAGAAGTATTATATTGTCGAAAGAAAACCTTACCCATCAGGAGAAGTTAAGTGAATATATATTCTTAAAATTAAGGTTGAATGATGGATTTAAGGAAAAGGAAATCAATGAAAGATTCAATATAAATTTCAGGAAGAAATATAAAAAAGTCTTACGAAAGCTGGCGGCATTGGAACTTCTTGAGGATAAAGATTCGATAAAATTGACGGACAAAGGAAGATTCCTGGCTAATGAGGTATTCCGGTCTTTTATCTAAAATATGGGAATATTTCAAAGTTAAACCTAATTATAAATTGACCTGATAAAATATAGATGATAACCTATCTATTAAATTAGCACACTGGTTTTCAGAGTGCTAATTGGTGGTTTTATGCTTAATGATAGAAAAAAACAGATATTAATCTATACAGTTGAGGAATATATTCTTACAGTTGAGCCTGTTGGATCAAAAAGGCTTGTTGAAAAGTATAAAATAAAAGCTTCTCCGGCTACGGTAAGAAATGAATTGGCCAAATTGGAGGAGATGGGTTATTTATATCAACCGTATACTTCTGCCGGCAGGATTCCAACAGACAGCGGATATCGTTTATATGTTGATAGTTTTATCGATAAGAGGCTTTCCTATTCCGAGATAGATAAACAGATAAATAATTTTTTCAATGAGTTCAACAGTGAGCTGGAAGATCTGATGCTTAAGACCTCTGAGTTCCTGGCCAAAATAACAAACCAGTTTTCATTAATTTTTGCTCCATCAATACAACGGAGCAGTTTAAAACATATTGACCTGATATATTTAAAAAACAATCGAATATTGTTGGTTCTAGTATTAGAGACCGGTGTGGTTCTTAAAAAAGTTATTGATTCCGATGATAAGATTTCTGAAGAAGACCTGCGGGAGTGTGAGTTTTTAATTAATAAATTCATTTCCGGGTTTATCTCTGAGAAGATGCAGAAACTTGAGATTAACTATTCTAGAAGGACGAGGTTAGATATTAGAAAGTTTGCCAGAAAGGTAATTGACGAAATTATCGATATTCTGGAGAAAGAAGAGGATAAAAACCTGTATATAGGCCAATCCTCAGATGTATTCATTCATCCTGAATATGAAGATATTAATAAAGTTCAAAATCTACTTCATTCTTTGGAAGATAGCCGTAAATTATTGCATTCACTTAAAAAAGCTTTTAATACTAACAAAGTCTATATTAAAATAGGTAGTGAAAACAGCCCGAATTTACTTAAGGATTATAGCTTGATAGGCAAGGGTTTCTGGATAAACGATGAAAATTATGGGTCGCTGGGAATTGTTGGCCCGACTCGGATGAATTATTACAAGGCGATTGAGACGATAGAAAAGTTTGCAAACCGTTTAACAAAAGCTGTCAAATTATTCCACTCGGAAGGGAGCTTTGATTAGTGTGGATGACTATTACCGCATTCTAGGAGTATCTCCTGATGCCAGTGATGAAGAAATAAAAAAGGCTTACCGGCGTATAGCCCGTGAGTATCATCCGGACGTAAATAAAGATGACCCTAAAGCTGAAGACTTTTTTAAAAAAGCAACTGAAGCCTATGAGGTCCTTTCTGACTCTGATAAAAGATATAAATATGATAATTTTGGAAGTACAACAGATATTTTTGGAGGCGGATTTGATTCCTTCAATGATATCTTTGGCATGTTCTTCGGTGATAATTTTTCAACTAGAAGGGCTCCCCAAAAACAACCAGGTTCTGATCTTGGTTTACAAGTTGAAGTCAGCTTAGAGGAAGTCTTTCAGGGAGTCAAAAAAGAAATAGAAATCGAACACTTGGCTTCATGTGACGATTGTCAGGCGACAGGTTCAAAAGAAGGCTCCTTGCCGGAAAAATGTCCCAAGTGCAAAGGTTCTGGCCAGGTTAGCTATTCCCGTTCGACGATTCTTGGAAATATAACCCAATCCTATACCTGTGATATGTGTGACGGTTTAGGCCAGATAATTACCCAACCATGCAAGATTTGTAAGGGCCAGGGCAGGCTTAGCAAGAAGGAAAAGATTAGCTTTGATATTCCACCCGGAATTGTTGATGGAATGAAAATAAAAATTGCCAACCAGGGAGATGCGGGTTTTAGAGGAGGGCCAAAAGGCGATCTTTATTTAATAATAAATATAAAAGAACATGATAAGTTTGTCAGGCAGAACGATGATATTTACTTCAAACAGCATATCAGTTTTGTCCAAGCAGCTTTAGGTGCTGAGTTGGATATTCCTACTTTAAACGGGAAACATAAACTTGATATCCCTGCGGGTACACAAAGCGGTTCACAGTTTAAGATTAAGAATGTAGGTATACCTCATCTAAATCAGAGGGGTAAAGGCGATCAATATGTTATTGTGCAGGTGGAGACTCCCACTAAGCTTTCCTCCAAAGAGAAGAAGCTCTTACTGGAGCTGGCTAAAATAAGAAACGAGGATATCTCAAAATTATCTCCGAAAATTGTAAAAAAGATTAAAGACGCCATTTCCTCATAGTTAAATCAGATGCCTCAACAGAAAAAATACCTTAAATTTATAATTATGTTTCCCATAAAATTAAGGGAATCAGTAATAGCTTTGCTTGATTCAATCTCAGTTTTCTATTTTGAGGAAGTTGAAGAGGATGATTTTCTTAAATTTGTTTTCTACAAGGATTATTCTAAAATGTCCAAAAACATAAAGGAAAAAATTAAAAATGTGCTGGAAAGCAATATACCTGAATTGAAAATAGATTATGAGATTGTTCCGGAGAAGTTCTGGGAAAAGTTATATCGAGAAGGAGTAAAGGAAGTAACAGTAGGACAGTTTCTTATAAAACCTCCTTGGAGTAAAAAGTCAATCAATGAAGGATATAAAGAAATAATAATCGAACCGGGAATGGCTTTTGGAACGGGCCTTCATCCCACTACTCAGCAGTGTATATTGTCATTAGAGAGGGATATCCGTCAGGGAGATATAGTTATGGATATTGGTACAGGTTCGGGAATCCTGGCCTTTGCCGCTAATATGCTGGGGGCAGGTAGAGTTATTGGTATTGATATCGATGAAAGTGCTATCGAACAGGCCAGGAAAAACGCTGCCTTAAATAAGCTTTTGAATAGAATAGAATTTATCAATAACTCATGGGAAAATTTAGGCCTGTCAGGAATCGATATAATTGTAGCTAACTTAACCAAGCAAAAGTGCCATGAATTGATTACCTCTTTAGCCAGGGGTGAATTAAAAGGCCGTAATGTTATTTTGTCTGGTTTTTACCGGGCTGACCGGGAAGGAATTGAAAGAGAGCTGCATAGGGCAGGTTACTATTTGCTTGAAGGCTATGAAAGAGATAGCTGGATTACTGTGAGGGCTGAAAATTATAATGTCTGAGCCGAGATTTATTATTAACCAAAATAATATTAAGGATGGGTCTATTACCTATGGACAGGAAGCAACAATGCAAATATGTAAAGTCTTGCGCTTAAAAAAGGGAGACCTAATAAAAGCTCTCGACGGACAGGGAAATACTTTTTTAACGGAGATTATTGAGCTAGAGAAATCTAGAACAAGGGCAAAGATTTTAAATAAAAAGCATAAACCAAAACCACCTTATTCAATATCTCTTTTTCAGGCACTTCCCAAAGCTTCTAAAATGGATTTGCTGGTCCAGAAAGCGACTGAAATCGGTGTTGATAGAATTGTTCCCTATCAATCATCAAGGGTAATAATTAAAAGTAAAAACAATAATTTTGAGAAGAAAGTAAAGCGCTGGAGAAAAATCTCTTTGGAAGCATGCCGCCAGTCAGGCCGGGATTATTTTCCACAAATTAATAGTGTAATCGAATGGCCTGAATTATTAAAAGATATAAGAAATGAAAGACATGTATATGGATTTTCAGAGAGAGAGGCCGATCTTTCGGTCAATGAAGCAATTAAAAAAGCCCAACCCGGCCAAGTAAGCTTGATTGTTGGACCCGAAGGGGGTTTCCCCCAAACGGAACTTGAGGCGCTAAAAAGAACTGAAGCCAAGCTAGTTAGCCTTGGCCGAAATATATTAAGAACGGAGACAGCGGGAATAGTCGTGGTGACTCTTTTCAAGTTCGGCCTGGAGGCAAAAATTTAATGAAGTTTGCCATTCACACTCTAGGCTGCAAAGTAAATCAGTATGAAGCAGAACAGATTATTAAAGAATTAAAGATAAAGGGCGGTGAGCTGGTTGATTTTAAACCTGGAGCTGACCTTTATATTATTAACACCTGCTATGTAACAGCAGGAAGTGAAAAAAAGTCCCGCCAATTATTAAATAAAGCCAAGCGTTACGGCAAGGATAATGGCCTAACCGTTTTTACGGGATGCTACGCTAAAAAATTTTCCAAAAACTTTGAAGATAAATTGAAAGCTGACCTAATAGTCTTCCAAGAAAATAAAGATGAATTGGCTGAGATAATAGGTAAAAACCTTGATTTAACAAATACCGAAAACATGAATTTTGCCCTGCAAGCTAAGCATACCAGAGCTTTGCTTAAGATACAGGATGGATGCTCTTCTTTTTGTACATATTGTGCCGTGCCATTAGCCAGAGGTTTGCCAGTAAGCAAACCTTCTTCCCAGGTGATAGAAGAAGCAAGGCAACTTATAGATAACGGTGTAAAAGAAATTGTTATTACCGGAATTAACCTAGGATTATACGGTCCTGACCTGAAAGAGAAAATTAATCTAAAATCTCTGCTGGAAAATATTGTTGATATACCGGGAGCTTTCAGGATAAGGTTAAGCTCTATCGAACCATTTTATATAGATAAAACTTTTATTAAATGGTTAAGTTTTCAGGATAAAATCTGCCGTCATCTTCATATCCCTCTGCAGAGTGGCTCGAACCGCATTTTAAAGGAGATGAAAAGGCCATATAAAGCTAGAGAATTTGTAGAAAATATAAATTTTGCTCTTGAATCTATTCCCGGATTAGCCATATCAACAGATATAATGGTAGGTTTTCCCGGTGAGAGTGAAAAAGAGTTTATAGAGACATTAAATTTAATCAAGCGTGTACATTTTCGCAAATTACACATTTTCCGTTATTCGCCTCGCCCGGGAACTAAAGCTTTTAAGCTGGAGGATTCAGTAGCACCTGACGAAAAAAAGAGGCGTTCTGATATCCTGCTCAAGATTAATATGGATATTGAGGAATCCTTTATAGATAGTGTTGTTGGTGGAGTTGAAGAAGTCTTGGTTGAAAAAGAAAATAAGAATGGTTTTATGGCTGGTTGGAGCGATAATTATATCCGCTTTAAATTTAAAACCAGAAAGTGTATGATGTCATCACTTTTGAAAATAAAAGCAGTCGAAAGAGAAGGCTTAAATATAATTGGTCAACTGGTAAATGATTGATTGGAGGCAGAAATGAACGATTGTATTTTTTGTAAAATAATAGCTGGTGAAATTCCATCTACCAAGGTCGCCGAAGACAACATGACCTTTGTCTTTGAAGATATCAATCCTCAGGCACCCATTCACTTGTTGATTGTTCCAAAAAAACATATTGATTATAGAGCCTCAGAAAACGAGGTTGATTTCACTATTTTTCAGCATTTACTGGCTATGGCTAAAAAAGTAGCAATACAAAAAGGCATTGAGCAAAATGGTTTTAGGTTGATTGTTAATAGCGGGCCGGATGCAGGCCAGGAGGTGGATCATTTCCACATGCATTTACTTGGAGGCAAAAAACTGGGTAGAATGATCAGCCAATAAATAGATTTTTGCCAGGACAAAGCTTTATTTTTTACCGGATTATAAGATATAATTAGTCACTTTTTACAGATAGTAGTAGAATAATATAGAAAATACAAACCAGTATTTGGGAGTGAAAATATGAGCCTTATTGAAGATATAGATAGCGAGATTAAAAAAGCTCTTAAAGAAAAAGAGAAAATTAGGCTATCTACCTTAAGGCTACTTAAGGCATCTATAAAGAATGCCGAAATAGAAAAAATGGATACTTTGGACGAGACTGAGATTACCGATATTGTTTCCAGAGAGGTTAAAAGGCGCAAGGAAGCAATTGTTGAATATGAAAAAGGTAATCGGCCTGAGCTGGCTGAGAAAGAATCCCAGGAACTCGAAGTCCTATCTGAATTTATGCCTGAACAACTTTCAGAAAAAGAGCTGGAAGGGATAATTAAGGAAGCAATAGAAAGTACTCAAGCTACAGACACAAAAGATTTAGGAAAGGTCATGAGTCAAGTAATGCCTGCTATAAAGGGGAGAGCTGAAGGGAAAGTAGTCAATCAAATGGTTCGAGAGGCTCTTTCGAAATAGGATGAACAAGGACTCACTTTTAAATATCAAGGAAGTTAAATTACTAGTACCTGGTCAGTATTCTATGGTAGAGTTGCTCGGCCATCATGATGAACTGCTAAAAATCATTGAATCCCGTTTTGATAGCGATATTATTGTCAGGGGAAATGAGATTACTATCCAAGGTGAAGAAAGAGAAGCAGAAATTGTGGCTACCATCTTTCAGGAGTTGCTCGAACTTCTAGAGACCGGCAGGAGGCTTGAGCCCCATAGTGTAAATGAAACAATCGAGATTATTAGGGAAGAAGAAGGCATATCTCCAAAAGATATATTTTCCGATACAATATTAGTTCACAGGGGCAAAGCTATATCTCCTAAGACTAAAGGGCAAAAAGAATATATTAATGCTATCAGAAAAAATGTTTTAACTTTTGTAATCGGGCCGGCCGGTACCGGGAAGACATTTCTTGCCATGGCTATGGCAGTCCAGGCGCTTAAGTCCAAAAGTATCGGACGGTTAATATTGACTCGGCCTGTAGTTGAAGCAGGCGAAAAGCTGGGTTTTCTACCTGGTGATATGTATCAAAAAGTTGATCCCTATTTAAAACCTCTATTCGATGCTCTCTATGATATGATGGATGTTGAGCAGTTTAAAAGATTGCTTGACCAGGGAACTATTGAGGTAGTTCCTTTAGCATATATGAGAGGCCGGACTCTGAATGATTCATTTATAATTTTAGATGAAGCACAGAACACTTCCCCTGAACAGATGAAGATGTTTTTAACAAGGTTCGGTTTTGGTTCTAAAGTGATCGTAACTGGTGATATTACTCAGATTGATTTACCCAGAGGCCAGGTGTCGGGGCTGGTAGTTATAGAAAAGATATTGACTGATATTGAATCGATCAGCTTTATTAGGTTGACTGCTAAAGATGTAGTCAGGCACAAACTTGTCCAGAAGATTGTTGAAGCTTATAAGAAATTTGACGAAGGCTCTGATAAATAGGTTTTAAAAATGCCAAAGAGTAAAAACAAAAGCAAAAATAAAAGCAAAACCAAAAAACAAGTTGAAGACATCTCATCTAAAGCAAGAGCTAATTTTTCTATAAAAAATAGGTCAATTCAGCGCTTTCTTATCTTTGCTCTGTTCTTTATTGTTATCTCTGCGATTATGACAATTGATATATTACCGGAGCAAGTTAGAGTGACTGAAGGTAAACCCAGTCCTGAGACTATTAAAGCCCCACAAAGTGTTGAATTCGTAGATAAAGAAAAAACAAATGAATTGGAAGTTCTGGCCAGAAATGGTGTTGAGGAAATCTATAAGTATGATGCCGTTTCCATAAACAGAGTTGAGACAAATATTCGTAATTTCTTTAAATCTGTGAAGGAGACAAAAGAGAATAAAGATATCGAGCCGAAAAAGAAACCCGAAGTTTTAATAGATACATACGGAACTAAATATTCTAAAGAGACTATCAACCAAGCCTTATCTTTATCACCTGAAAAACTTGATGACCTTGAAAATAAGTCAGTAAAAATTGCGAATCAGTTTATGTCGGGACGGATAACCCAGGAAAACTTAGATGAAAATAGAGACGCGGTAAGTTCGGTTTCCAAAGCTCTTCAGCTTGAACCCAATGAATCAATTCTTGTTAATACGATTGTGACTAATAATCTTGTATCAAACTATGTTTATGATGCGGAACAAACTGAAAAATCAAGAGATGATGCTGCCAATAAAGTTGAACCTGTAATCGTTAAAAAGATCGAGGGCGAGGTAATTATTCAGGAAGGCCAGGTTGTTACTCCTGAACAGATAAAAATATTAAAAGAACTGGGCATTATGAAAAAGAAGATCCCCGGTCGGGTTATAGCCGGTACAAACTTTTTAATCCTTGCCCTCTTATCACTATTCGCCTTTTATCTAAAGAAATTTAGGCATGATGTCTATAATAGATTTAAGAATATAGTCTTAATTGGCTTACTGTTAACAGTAACTGTAATATTTGCCGAACTTATAATTCCTTTAAAAATATCTACCTATTTTATTCCTATAGCGGCTATCGCCGTAGTCATATCTGTACTCTTTGATTTTCAACTGGCAGCTGTAGTTGTCCTGATTACTACTGTTTTAACGGGAATTATTACCGGAAACTCACCCAGTTATATATTTGTCGCCTTGATCAGTGGATTATTTGCTGCATATATAGTATCCGGGGTTTCTTCCAGGTCGACTTTGACTAAATTGGGCGTATTTGTTTTTTTAGCTGTGGGTTTTTTAACTTTTACCATTAGCCTGTTACAAGATTTATCTTTTAGATTCGTTCTGAATAACACCATAATCGGCTTGGCCAGTGGTTTTATATCATATTATCTGGTGGCTATTGGAGCTCTTCCCTTTTTTGAATGGGCTTTTAAAATCACTACTGATATGAGCCTTTTGGAGCTAGCTAATCCAAATCAACAAATATTGAAGGAAATGATGATGAAAGCCCCAGGTACTTATAACCACAGTATTATCCAGGGAAATCTGGCTGAAAGCGCAGCCGAATCTATTGGGGCAAATCCGATTTTAGCCAGGGTAGGAGCTTATTATCATGATATCGGAAAAATTAAGAGGCCGTATTTCTTTGTTGAAAACAATCCGGGAAAGGAAAGCCAGCATGACAGGATTAACCCTAATCTGAGCTGTTTGATTATTACCTCTCATGTTAAAGAAGGTGTAGAAATAGCCCAAGAGAATAAATTGCCGCAAGAGATAATTGATATAATCGAGCAACACCATGGCACCAGTATTGTCACTTATTTCTATCATAAAGCTAAACAAACCATTGAAAAACAAGAAGTATGTGAAATCGATTACCGCTATTCAGGCAAAAGGCCAAAAACTAAAGAGGCCGCCTTAATAATGCTAGCTGATGCTGTTGAAGCTGCCGCCAGGTCTATGAGCAAGCCGTCTGATTCCAGACTAAAGCAAACAATTAAAAAGATAGTTCAAAGTAAAGTAGACGATGAACAATTAAACGAAAGCAACCTGACCTTTAATGATTTGGAAAAAATAATTTCTAGTTTTTCTAAAGTCTTAACAGGTATATACCATTCAAGAATTGAATACCCGGATGTTGAATTGATTGATACAAAAAGGAGAAAGATAGTACATGGAAATCCTGATCATTGATAATCAGGATGAAGTAAGTGTTGACCATATCCCGTTAAAAAATTTAGCTGCATATATTTTAAAAAAGAGAAAAGTACCTGCAAGTATTGAACTTAACGTAGCTCTTGTTTCAACTTTTGAGATGAGCAGGATGAATAAGAAATTTCGCCAGAGAAAAGGGCCAACGGATGTTCTTTCTTTTAAATATTTTGAGGATGAATTGAAAGATAATAGTGATTTAATAGGTGAGATAGTAATCTGCCCGGCAATTGCTAAAAAACAAGCTCAGCAAAATAATACGGACCTGGCATCAGAAATGAAACTTCTTTTAACTCATGGAATACTCCACCTTTTTGGGTATAGGCATTCCGAATCTGTTGAAGCTGCTGAAATGAAGAAAATGGAAATAGAACTAATTAAAGCTTTTGACAGCGGAGCATAACTGAGAGATGGAAAAACGTTCTATAATAAAGAGCTTCAATTACGCAATTGATGGAATAATATATGCCCTTAGAACACAGAGAAATATCAGAGTTCATTTAACCATTGCTTTTATTGTTTTATTCGGAAGCCTGCTGATAGGAATTCCTAGAATTGATTTTCTTATTTTGGCTCTGACTATAACTATGGTTTTGGTTTCTGAAATGATAAATACTGCTGTTGAATCAGCAATTGATGTAACCACTACAACCCATGATCCGTTGGCGAAAATTGCTAAAGATGTTGCGGCTGGTGCAGTTCTGGTCTCAAGTATAAATGCTATTGTTGTCGGATATCTTGTCTTTTTCTCAAGATTGGCGCCTTATACATTAAAGGTCCTCTTGCTTATTAGAAAATCACCTGTACATATTACTTTTATTGGCTTACTTTTACTTATTATTTTAGTAATTGTTACCAAGGCTATTGCCGGTTATGGAACCCCTTTACGGGGAGGCCTTCCCAGTGGGCATAGCGCAATTGCTTTTTTTATTTTTATCAGTATCACCTATCTTGTAAACCAAATGGCCAGTATCAAAACTGCTTCTTTTATTTCTATATTAGTCTTCTTAATGGCTATTCTTGTTTCTCAAAGTAGAATTGAAGCAGGTATTCATAATTATTATGAAGTTGTCATAGGAGCTATTCTAGGTATTATAGTGGCTATTTTAATGTTCCAAGTCTTATATATTTACATATAGAATATGGAAGGAAGAGTATCTTGGGTGGGAATATAGGTTCAATATTTTTATTTATAATCTTAATTTTTCTATCTGCTTTCTTTTCTTCGACCGAGACGGCAATTACTTCTTTTAGCAAGATTAGATTACGGCACCTGATGGAAGATGAAGACAAGAGAAAAAAATGGATGGAGATTTTGCATGAGCAACCGGAGCGGTATCTGTCCACTATTCTGTTGGGGAATAATGTTGTCAATATTGGAGCATCAGTTCTGGCTACTGCCCTGGCAATAGAAGCAGGCCTGGCTGCGCCTAAATCGATTGCTACCGGAATAATGACTTTTATTTTACTTGTCTTCGGTGAGATTACTCCAAAAACCTTTGCTACCCAGAATGCTGAAAAAATGACTATGATAGTAATAAAACCTATCCATATACTTAGCTATTTCTTTTATCCGGTAGTCAAGGTTTTTATCTTTTTGGCCAATCTGATCATCAGGTTGTTAGGAGGCAAGCCGACAAGAAAAGGGCCGTTTTTAACAGAAGATGAGATTAAAACATTGGTAAGTGTTGGCGAGCAAGAAGGAGTTTTAGAGGAACATGAAAAGGAATATATCCATCACATTTTTGAATTTGGGGATACAGTCGTTAAAGAAGTAATGGTTCCCAGGATGGATATGGTCAGTGTATCTTCAAAGTCTAAAATTAATGAATTAATGAATTTAATAATTGAAACCGGCCATTCCCGAATACCGGTCTTCCGGGGGTCAGTTGATAATATTATCGGAATAATATATGCCAAGGATATTTTGGTGCATCAAAATAAGAGCGGAGAAGAAATCTCTCTAGAAAACCTTATTCGCCCGGCTATTTATATACCGGAAAATAAGAGAGTTAGCGAACTTTTAACGGAGTTACAACAAAAGAAGATTCATCTAGCTATTGTTGTTGATGAATATGGAGGAACAGCCGGGCTTGTCACCATTGAAGACTTACTCGAAGAGATAGTCGGCGAGATTTTTGATGAATATGACCTTGAAGAGATGATGGTTGAAAAAATAAATGATCAAAATTACAGAGTTGATGCCAGGATGGATCTTGAAGAACTGGGAGAGATAATTGGCTTTGAATTTCCTAAAGATGATATCGAAACTATAGGCGGTTTTGTTTTTAATCTATTTGGAAAGATTCCTACGGCTGGTGAAAAAATCGAATATGAAAATATTATTTTCAAGGTGGAGAGAGTACAAAGGCGTAGGATTGACAAAATCTTGATAACTGTTTTAGAAAAGGAGAATATAGCAGATGAGTGATGAATTGATGAATAGGGCTAAAGAAGCTGCCCAGAGTGCTTATGCCCCTTACTCTCAATATAAAGTAGGGTCGGCTATTTTAACCAGCGATGGGACAATATTTACAGGTTGTAATATAGAAAACGTTTCTTACGGCCTGACTATATGTGCTGAAAGAGTAGTTATTTATAAAGCTGTCTCAGAAGGCTATAAAGATTTTAAAACCCTGGCTATTTATGCCTCCGACAATAAATTACCATATCCATGCGGAGCATGCCTTCAGGTGATATCTGAATTTTGCCAGGAGTTGGACATCTATATATCGAATTCAAAAGGTGAAGTTATCAAGGAGAAAAAATCTTCTTTAATCCCCCATCCTTTTATCAGCCAAAGATTAAAAGAGCATGGCCTTTCGGATTAAGCAATTAAAGAGACTTAATAAAAAGCAGTTGCTATTTCTTGAAAAAAAAGAAGAAGAAATTTTTCATAGTGCAGGCATAAATCGCTATCTACTTCCTGTTTTTGCCAAATACGGAAAGTTATTTGTAATATATAAAGATAATAATATTGTAGGCATGGCGGAATTTATGTCTGACTGGGGCGATATTAAAAAGGTTTACCTGGTCGGATTTTCAGTTTTCTCTGAATATCAAAGACATGGAGTTGGGAAAAGATTTTTATCGGGACTTATCGAGAGGTTAAAAAAGGAAAATATAGAAAAAATTGAATTGACAGTTGACCTGGCCAATAAAAAGGCATTTAATCTTTATTTGAACGCAGGTTTTGTAAAAAAGGAGTTTTCTAAGGATGAATACGGGCCGGGTAACGACCGTTATATTATGGAATTAAGTTTAAAGGAGTAAATTGAAATGACTGCTGAATTAAATCAGGATTTTAAATCAGGTTTTGTGGGAATAATAGGGAGGCCTAATGTTGGTAAATCAACACTGGTAAATTATTTAGTCAATAAAAAAATAGCAATTACTTCGGATAAACCTCAAACAACCCGCCATACAATACGTTGTGTTGTCAACAGGCCGGATTCCCAGATTATCTTTATTGATACACCTGGTTTTCACAAGCCTAAAGACCATCTAGGAAAGATCTTGAATGATGCTATTCGAAGCACATTGAGAGAGGTTGATGTTATAGTTTTTGTAATAGATATTTCTCAAGTAATTGGCTCAGGTGATTGTTATATTGCTCGGGAAATTAGCCAGATTGAAACCCCGAAAATTCTTCTCTTTAACAAGATTGATTTGGTAAATAAACATTATATGGAAACTCAGCTGGAAGTAGGAAAGCACCTGGGAAATTTTGTAAATATAATTGAGATTTCTTCAAAAGAAGGAACTAATATTAAATTTTTCCTGGAAGAGATTGAAAAAAGACTGCCCAAAGGCCCAAAGTATTATCCGGAAGATATGATTACAGACCAGCCCGAAAAAATGATTATTGCAGAGTTTGTTAGAGAAAAAGTCTATGAATTGACCAGGGAAGAAGTTCCTTATAGCGTTGCGGTCGAGGTAACTGAATTATCCGGGCGTAAAAAGAGAAACCTGGTAGATGTGGAAGCAAATATCTATGTAGAGAGGGAATCCCAAAAAGGAATAATAATAGGTAATCAAGGAAAGATGCTTAAAGAGATTGGCTCAAAAGCAAGAATGGAGATCCAGGATTTACTTGGTAGTCAGGTTAACCTGCAATTATTTGTAAAAGTAAAATCTGAATGGAGGAAAGATTCACGGTCGATTTCTGAACTAGGATTTCATTAATAAATCTATGGATGAGAGAAATCAGATTCTGTACAAAGCAATAGATAGTTTTATTGAAAAAGGTGAGCTGCAAAGGGTTATTGATATCCTTGAAAAGCTTTACTCAGCTGATGCTGCAGAAATAGTTGCCGCTCTAGATGATAGAAAACAGAAAATACTATTTGAAAACTGGGAACCTGAGCAATCAGCGGAAACACTCCTGGAAATGGATGAGGACGAACAAGTTGAGATTGCTGAGAGGCTAAAAACATCGGTAATCTCTGATATTTTGGAGGAAATGCCTTCTGATGATGCAGCAGACCTTGTTGGTGATCTTTCCCTTGAAGCTAGAGAGCGCATTATCAAATCTATGGAACCGGAGGAAGCCGAAGAAGTAAAGCAGCTTCTAATTCACCGCGAAGATACTGCCGGTGGATTGATGACACCGGAATATGTTGCCCTTAATAAGAATATGCTTGCTGAAGAATCTATTAATAGACTTCGCCAGGCGGCTCCTGGAAAAGAGACAATCTATTATGTTTTTGTCATAAATGAAGAAGAACAACTTGTAGGAGTAGTTTCATTAAGAGATTTAATTATGGCAGACCCCAAAACTAAGATTCGTGACATCATGAATCCGGAAGTAATCTATTCAGAACTTGAAACTGACCAGGAAGAAGTTGCCCGAATGATGTCAAAGTATGACTTGATGGCTCTTCCTGTTGTTGATCATAATCATGTCTTGAAAGGAATAATTACTATTGATGATGTTGTAGATGTCATTGAAGATGAGGCCACAGAGGATATGTACCGGATGTCTGGAGCAGGGGCAATAGATGAAGGGGATATACTGGGCAACCGCCTTACTACAGTAATGAAAGCTAGAATGCCATGGTTGATGGTTGCTTTGATTGGTGAAGTTTTTATTGTAGGTTTTATAGCTAATAGTTATAGCAAGCTTATTACAATTGTGCCTGCGCTGACAATTTATTGGGCATGTATGACTTCGATTGGTGGAAATACATCGTTCCAAGCTTCAACAGTAGCAGTAAGAAGTTTAGCCACTGGCCAGCTTTATCCCAAAGATTATTTTATTCGAATTTTTAAAGAGGTAAGACTGGGATTGATGATGGGATTTGTCTCAGCCCTGATTCTTTTTATGTTTGCTCTCATTTGGCAGGGAACAAGGACCTTGGCCATAGTTGTTGCGGTTGCCAATATTGCAATTGTTGTTTCCGGGGCATTCACAGGATCACTGGCTCCTATATTTTTTAAAAAAATAGGAGTTGACCCGGCAGTATCTTCAGCTCCCTTTTTAGCTTTGCTGATGGATGCAGTTAGCTTATTGATATATTTTTATATTGCCGCTTTAATCTTTAATTATTATCATATACTTTAAGCTTATTTCTTGATTTATGACTTGGAGTTTTTCTAATGACAAGGTTTGAGTTAGCCAAAAGTATAGATCATACTGTTTTGGCTCCCGATGCCAATATCGAAGACGTCAAAAGAGCCTGCCGCGAAGCAAAAGAATGGGATTTTGCCACTGTCTTTGTTTCTCCTACTAATCTGGAAATAGTTAATGAGGAACTATCTGGTTCCAGTATAAAAACCGGGACTGTTGTAGGATTTCCATTAGGTAATACCCCGGCTGTAGTAAAAGTATATGAGACTCTCAACTACCTTGACAAAGGGGCACAGGAGATCGACATGGTCATGAACTTTGGTGCTCTAAAGTCTGGAAAGCTTGACTTAGTACTAAGTGATATTAGCATGGTTGTCAACGAAGTTAGAAAAGCCGGCCTGTATGGAAGAAAATCTGCAATTATAATTAAAGTGATTATTGAGACCTGTTATTTAAATAAGAAAGAAAAGATGATTGCTGCGGAGATTGTCAAGAAAGCAGGAGCAGATTTTATCAAGACTTCCACTGGCTTCGGTCCAGCGGGTGCAAAAGTTAAAGATGTTGAACTGCTTTTTCGTGCAGTCGGCCACGAACTTGGAATTAAAGCATCGGGAGGAATTAGGCATTTTTCCGAGGCTCAAGCTATGATTGACGCAGGAGCGACAAGAATAGGAACTTCTGCAAGTGTCCAGATTATGGAAGAGTTCATAAGCATGGAGAAGGATAAAAAGAAGAAAAGAAAAAATATGGCTGAGAAAAAGTAGCTCTTTTCACTATCTGAATTTAACTTATTTAATCTTCTCAAAATTTTAAGTAATATGGCAAGTTATAAAACAACCGGTATAGTTCTAAAGACCAGAAAATTGGGAGAAGCTGATCGAATTATTATTCTATATACTGCAACCAGAGGGAGAGTCGAAGCAGTAGCCAAAGGCATTAGAAGGACCAAAAGTAAATTCGGAGCTCGTCTTGAACCTTTTACCGAATCTAATCTCTTTCTTCATACAGGCAGAAATCTGGATATTATTAGCCAGGTTGAATTAGTCAGGGCAAACCACTTTATTAGAGAAGATTTAAATAAGTTATCTTATGGATGGGCTATTTTAAACCTGATGGAAACTGTAGTCTATCCGGGTGAAGCAGATAGCCGATTCTTTCATCTCTTAAGAAACACATTGAAAGCAATAGACCAGGATCAAACCCCTCCAGATTTAGCTCTTTTAAAATTCTCTCTTCGTTTATCAAATATTGTAGGTTATCAACCAAATTTTATTTCCTGCTTTAAATGCGGGAGGAAATATAGTAAAGGCCCAGCCCATTTTAGCTATATCCAGGGAGGATTAATCTGCAGAAAATGCCTAGGAAATTATCAAAATATTTTTTTAATACCAGAGCAAGGAATTAGTTTTTTAAATAAATATTCTGAGCAAGAAAATAATATTGACTTAAGCCAGGGTAGCGATAATCTTTCCGCGGAAACAATCGGTTGCCTCTTACAGCTGGTCCATCAATATCTGAAATATCACTTGCACGCTGATTTGAAAAGCTGGTCTTTTATTGGAAACGGGAATATAAACAAAGGCCGGTAAAAGAAATTAATCTATTTTTGGGCAGGAATGTATATTCGGGCTCAAGGCAAATAGTTAATTTTTGATGATAAAAATAGATATAAATTTAACGGTAATTTCTAGATAAGCTGTATTGGAAGTTAATATCTTGAATGAAATGTTCTATTTATATATTATTAACCTACTTACTTTGCGGAGGTCAATGAGTGAATTTTCAGGAAATAATATTAAATCTGCAGTCATACTGGACAGATTATGGTTGTTCCTTAGTTCAAGGTTATGACCTGGAAGTCGGAGCCGGTACTTTTCACCCTTCAACATTCTTGAAATCTTTAGGGAAAAAGCCCTGGAAGGTTGCTTATGTGGAACCTTCGCGCCGACCGACTGATGGGCGTTATGGCCAAAATCCAAATCGTCTCCAGCATTACTATCAATTTCAAGTGATTTTAAAACCTTCCCCAGAAGATATTCAGGATATTTATCTGGAGAGCTTGAAAAGAATCGGTATTGAGATTGAAAAACATGATATTAGATTTGTCGAAGATGACTGGGAATCTCCTACACTGGGAGCCTGGGGGCTGGGTTGGGAAGTATGGTTAGATGGCATGGAAATAACTCAATTTACCTATTTTCAACAGATTGGCGGATTTGACCTCAATCCAATTTCGGCAGAGCTAACCTACGGGCTGGAAAGAATAGCGATGTATATCCAGAACAAGGACAGTGTATTTGACCTGGAATGGTCGAAGGGTTTGACTTATGGTGATTTTCACCATCAAAGTGAGGTACAGTGGTCCACTTATAACTTTGAAAAAGCAGACATAAAAATGCTTTATTCTTTATTTGATCAGTTTGAAAAGGAGGCCGGCCGCATTTTAAAGGAGGATTTGATTCTTCCTGCTTATGACTATACATTAAAATGCTCGCATGTTTTTAATTTGCTTGATGCCAGAGGAGCTCTCAGTGTAACTGAACGCACTGGATTTATTGCACGAGTTAGAAATCTGGCCAGGTCTTGTGCTAGGGCTTACCTTGAACAACAGGGTGAGATGGAAGCTTTAGACAAAAACCAGGGTGGTTAATAAAAAGTGAAAGATTTTGTTCTTGAAATTGGAGTCGAAGAGATACCTTCATCTGAACTATATTATGGTTTAGAGAGCTTGAAGGCAATTGCCGAAGAGATATTTGCTGAACAGAGGTTAGACTTTTCAGAAATTAGGGTTTATGGAACACCAAGAAGGATGATTCTTCTGGTGAGCAAGCTAGCAGAAGAGCAAAAAGCGATAATTGAAGAAGTTCGGGGGCCCGCTAGGAATATTGCCTTTGATAAAAACGGCAAACCAACAAAAGCAGCCTTGGGATTTGCCAAATCACAGAAATGCAAAGTAATTGAGTTGAATGTGAAAGAAATTAATGGAAAAGAATATGTATTTGCTGAAAATCGTTCCCCTGGCCTTCAGGCAAAAGAAAAATTGATAGAAATTATTCCTGAAATAATTCAAAAGATACATTTCAATAAAGCGATGCGCTGGAACAATGATAAATTCAGTTTTATCAGGCCGATACGCTGGGTTTTTGCTATTCATGGAAATGAGAACCTCTCTTTTAACTTAGGAGAACTCAAAAGCAGTCAGACGACCAGAGGCCATAGGCTTCTTTCCAAAAAAAATATCAAAGTTAAAGGGGTAAATGATTTTTTTCAGAAACTTAAAGAGAACCAAGTTATATTTGACCAGAAGGAAAGGGCTTCAGAGATAAAAAAACAGGTAAAATCAGCGGCTAAAAACGTTAAAGGAGAACCGCTTCTTTCGGAAAAAGTATTTTTAGAAGTTGTAAATTTGGTAGAATCTCCCCAGGTGATTATAGGTGAGTTTAGGAAAGATTTTTTAAGGCTGCCAAAGGAAGTTTTGATTACGGCAATGGAATCACATCAGCGGTATTTTCCAGTCGTGGACAAGGGCGAGAAACTCTTGCCCTACTTTATTGTAGTTCATAATGGAGACCCAAGATATAACGAAGACATTAAAAATGGCCACCAGAGAGTTCTATCCGCCCGCTTATCTGATGCTGAATTCTTTTACAATGAGGACTCTAAGATTAAGCTGGTTGATCGGGTAAAAAAATTGGAAGGATTAGTATTCTATGAAAACCTGGGTAATGTTTATCAAAAAACATTAAGACTTGAAAAATTGGTTGAAGACATTTTTAAGATGATTGATAAGAATGGTGAGTTAGAAGATATTACCAAGAGAGCAGCATATCTAGCTAAAGCTGATTTGGTTTCGGATATGGTAGTCGAGTTTCCGGATTTACAGGGAACGATGGGTAGAATATATGCTCTTGATTCCGGAGAAGACAAGGATGTTGCCGAGGCAATTGGGCAACACTGGCTCCCCTTAAGTGCAAACGGTAAGATTCCAGCTACATTTAGCAGCAGGATTCTCAGTATTGCTGATAAGATAGATACAATTGTCGGCTGTTTTCTGGCTGGCCTTATTCCTAGTGGCTCAGAAGACCCTCACGCTCTGAGAAGGCAGTCAGCGGGAATTATAAATATAACGATTGAAAGCAGTTTGAAGATAGACTTAGACAGCTTAGTTAATAAAGCTGCTGAGCTATATCGCCAAGACGGGATTACCATAGGAGAAGAAAGCGGCCTGAACAGTTTAATCGGTCAATTTTTCATGGATAGATTCAAGAAGCTTATGCTAAATAGAGGTTACCGTTATGATAGCCTGAATGCTGTCACTCAGGCCGGGTATCAAAAAATTGACTTTCTTAATATTTACCGGCGCTTGGAGTCTATAGAAGAAATCAGGGACACATCACAATTTGAAGATATTATTATCGGTTTTAGCCGCTGTAATAATTTAAGGCAGCCTGAATTGGGCTTAGATGTTGATGAAAAACTTTTGAAAGAAAAGGAAGAAAGAAGTCTATATATGCTAGTTAAAAAAGATGGAAAAATACTTCAGGACAAGCTAGACCATGAAGATTTTCGATCGGCCCTTTCAATAATTTCCAAATGGAAAAAACCCATTGACCAACTTTTTGATGAAGTTTTAATAATGTCTGAAGATGAAGAGACCAGGCATAACCGGCTCAGATTGCTTAACCTTTGCACTATGGAATATTTGAAAGTCGCTGATTTTTCAAAAATAGTAATCCCCGGACTTACATAAGTTGTGAAAAATTGTGTCAAATGCAATTGAGGAACCTAGAATTATTGCTATCTCAGATTCACTTGGAGAAACAGCGGAACATGTTTCAAAAGCGGCTGCCAGTCAATTTGTCAATACTGACTTTGTGGTCATAAAGAAATCAAACATTAAGACAAAGGAACAGTTAAAAAAGATAATTGAAAAGAATAGACATTATCGTTGTGTTATTTTTTATACATTGGTTCAAGAAGAATTAAGGATTGTTTTAATAGAAGAGGCTCAAAAATATAATATTCCATGTGTTGATATTTTAGGCCCCCCGATGGCAGTTATGGAGAAAGTTCTCGGTAAGCCGCCCAGAAGAAGGCCAGGAATATTGCGACAGCTTGATAAAAGTTATTTTCAAAAAATTGAAGCCTTGGAATTTGCAGTTAAACATGATGATGGCCGTAATCTTGATACTTTACACAAAGCTGAACTTGTATTGATAGGAGTTTCCCGGACATCAAAAACTCCTCTATCTATGTATCTTGCTTATAAAGGCTGGAAGGTTGCCAATATTCCGATTATTTATCAAATGGAGATGCCGGCAGAGTTGTCAAGAATACCAAAAAATATTATTGTCGGGCTAACTACTGACATTAAAGTCCTGGAGAGTGTACGTCAAAAGAGGATGGCTGAGCTTGGCTCAAGAACTATAAATTATGCTAGTATAGAAGAAATAACTAAGGAGTTAAGATATGCGGAATCAACCATGGCCAGACTTGGTTACCGTATAATAAATACTGCGAATAAAGCAATTGAAGAGCTAGCTAACGAAGTTATAAAGCCATTCATACAAGGAGGAGATGATTATGGCCAAGAGTAAATATGTCTATGACTTTGAAGAAGGTCACGGGGGGATGAAAACCCTTTTGGGAGGTAAAGGGGCAAATCTGGCTGAAATGACTACTTTGGGCTTACCTGTTCCACCAGGTTTTACAATTAATACAGATGCATGTATTTATTATACGGACAATAAAGCTTATCCAAATGGGCTTGATAAGGAAATTGAAGACCATCTTGATAATCTTGAGAAAAAAACTGGTAAAAAACTGGGAGACCCGAATGATCCATTACTTGTCTCGGTTCGCTCTGGAGCGGCAATTTCAATGCCGGGAATGATGGATACTGTTCTTAACTTGGGACTTAATGATAATTCAATAAAAGGCCTTATTCAACAGACTCAGGATGAAAGGTTTGCCTATGATTCATACAGGCGATTCATTCAGATGTTTGGAAATGTTGTATTGAAGGTAGATGGAGAAAAGTTCGAAAATGCTCTTCGACAAATGAAAGAGGAAAAGGGAGCTGCAAGCGATACGGACTTAACCTTTGATGATTTAAAAGAATTGGTTGAACAATTTAAAAAGATTGTAAAAGAAGAGACAGGTTCTGATTTTCCGATAGATCCTAAGGAACAGATGGCCATGGCAATTCTTGCTGTCTTTGAATCTTGGGACAACCCAAGGGCCAAAGTATATAGAAAACACAACAAGATACCTGATGATTTGGGTACAGCGGTAAATGTTCAGACTATGGTCTTCGGAAACAAAGGCATTGATTCTGGAACTGGTGTAGCTTTTACACGTGACCCGGCAACAGGTGAGAAAAAGGTATTCGGAGAGTATCTTCTCAACGCTCAAGGCGAAGATGTAGTTGCTGGGGTAAGAACACCACATATGATAGAAAATATGAAAGATGATTTGCCACAAGTCTATGAGGATTTTATTAAAACTGTGGAATTACTTGAAAATCACTATAAAGATACTCAAGATATAGAATTTACTATTGAAAAGAATAAGCTGTATTTCCTTCAAACCAGAACAGGTAAAAGGACTGCCGCGGCTGCCTTGAAGATTGCCGTTGACATGGTTGAAGAAGGCCTTATTACCAAAGATGAAGCTTTAAAAAGAATTGATCCCGATCAATTAGACCAACTATTACATCCAATGATAGATCCATCTATTGAATTAGATATATTGACTAAAGGACTACCGGCTTCACCCGGAGCTGCGGTTGGTAAGGTTGTTTTCAATGCTGACCAAGCTGAAGATTTAGGCATTAAAGGTGAGAAGGTTATCCTGGTTCGTTGGGAGACAACACCTGATGATATACATGGGATTGTTCAATCTCAAGGTATTTTGACCAGTCACGGCGGAATGACCAGCCACGCAGCTGTTGTAGCCCGGGGGATGGGAAAACCATGTGTCTGTGGAGCAGAGGAGATTAAAATTAATTATGAAGACAAGGTCTTCAATATTGGAAATACGGCAATTAAGGAAGGAGATATTATTACAATAGATGGGGCGAAAGGTAACGTAATTTTAGGCGAAGTAAGTTTGATTCCTCCTCAGATTAATGAAGATTTTCAAAAAATACTGGAATGGGCTGACAAAATCCGCCGTCTGGGTGTAAGAACAAATGCTGACACGCCTAATGATGCTAAAAAAGCAAGAGATTTTGGCGCTGAAGGTATTGGCCTGTGCAGGACAGAACATATGTTTATGGCTGAAGATAGAATTTCAATTGTCCGTGAAATGATACTTTCAGAATCCGATGAAGAAAGAGCTGCTGCTTTGGAAAAACTACTTCCAATGCAAAGAGGTGATTTTGAGGGAATTTTTAAAGCAATGGACAAACTGCCGGTAACTATACGCCTTCTCGATCCTCCGTTGCACGAGTTTCTGCCTAATTTGGCGGATTTAAGAGTTGAACTGGAGAGGATGATTATAACAAATGCTCCAAAGGAAGAAATTAAAGAGAAGGAATTTATTATACATAAGGTCAGAGCCCAGGTTGAAGCTAACCCTATGCTTGGGCTAAGAGGATGCCGTTTAGGATTAACTTATCCTGAAATATATAAAATGCAGATAAGAGCGATAATTGAAGCAGCATCCAATGTTAAAAAAGAAGGTTTTGAGCCTCATGTTGAGATAATGATACCTCTGGTGGCTATCGATGATGAACTAAAAATATTAAGAGAAATGAGTATAGAGGAAGCAGAAAAGGTTCTTAAAGAATGTGGTGAAGAACTGGATTACACTGTTGGAACTATGATTGAGTTGCCCAGGGCGGCTTTAACTGCTGATGAGATTGGAAAGTATGCTGATTTCTTCAGTTTCGGAACAAATGACCTTACTCAAACTACATTTGGTTTCAGCAGGGACGATGCCGAAGGTAAATTTCTGACTCAATATGTTGAAGATAAAGTATTAAACAATAATCCTTTTGAAGTACTAGATATAAACGGTGTCGGAAAACTTGTAGATACAGCAGTCAAGCTTGGCCGCAAGAATAATCCTAATTTAAAGATGGGTGTCTGTGGCGAACACGGAGGAGAACCTAATTCAGTAAAATTCTGTCATAAAGTAGGCCTTGATTACGTGAGCTGCTCGCCATACCGGGTGCCTTTAGCCAGGTTAGCTGCTTCTCAAGCTGTAATAGAGGAAAGAGCTGTTCAATAAAGATTAATATCGCAAAGTAGGTTTGCTTAATATTGCCTGAAAAAGTTATCTCAATCAGGGAACAACTTGAGGCAGAGGAAGAAAAAAACCTTTCTCCCTATGCTCAATTGAGCAGCAAGACAAGGGGGCGCTCGAAACCGATCTCCTTATGCCTTATTAGAACAGAGTACCAGCGTGACCGTGACAGGATTATCCATACCAAATCTTTCAGGCGCTTATCTCACAAGACACAAGTTTTTTTGGCTCCAGAAGGTGATCATTATCGTACTCGCCTAACCCATACCCTCGAAGTTACTCAGATTTCCCGGACAATTGCCAGAGCATTAAAGTTGAATGAAGATTTAACTGAAGCAATTGCAATGGGCCATGACCTCGGGCATACTCCTTTCGGCCATATCGGAGAAGAAGCTTTGACTAAAAGCCTAAAAGCGGTCGAAGTAACTGGAAAATATAAAAATCTACCAATACCTTTTAAGCATAATCGTCAAAGCTTGAGGGTAATTGACCATATTGAATATAACGGAAAAGGCTTAAACCTAACTGAAGAAGTAAGGGATGGAATATTAAACCATACTGGAAAAGATGAGCCTATAACACTTGAAGGGAAAATAGTAAGAAAAGCCGACCGTATTGCTTATATCAATCATGATATTGATGATGCCCTAAGGGGTAAGGTAATTTCCTTTGATGATTTACCCGCAGAACCAATTAGGTTATTAGGTGAATATACAGGCCAAAGAATAAATTCGCTGGTTCAGGACATGGTAGAAGCAAGTTTTGGTAAACCTGATATATTATTGAGTGAACCTTACCAGAAAGCAATGGATACTCTTAGAAACTTTCTATTTAGCCGTGTATATAATAATTCTGATGCTAAAGGAGAGGATCCAAAGGCAGTCATTGTAATCAATAAACTCTTCCAGCATTTTATGGAAAATCCGACTGAAATACCTCCAGAGTTTTTAGAAATTGAAAAAGTCCTACCGGTAGCTGTTTGTGATTATATTGCTGGAATGACTGATAGATACGCCATCAAAGTCTTTGAAAAAATCTTTGTTCCAAAAGCCTGGAAAGATTGATAAAAAAAGCTTGTAGCTTTAGTATACTAGCAATAAATGCAAGTATTGTCATTCAATAAAATCTAGGCATGTATTTTTGTACATATATGTTTTTAGCTATTGCACAATAGGATGTTGTGTCTGTGAAAATCCCCTGCTATATGTTTTCAAGTATATTTGCTATAATGTCGATTTGTGAATTCTTTACTCGTGTAAATTCTTAAAGATTTATGAAAGGAGTTTATATATGGATTATGCTATTCTTGCGCCTTTGACCGGAATTATAGCACTGGTATTTGCTGGTTACTCTACTTTAATGGTTTTAAAGCATTTGGTCGGGACTGACCAAATGAAAGAGATTTCTGAAGCTATACAAGCAGGAGCCATGGCTTTTCTCTCTAGAGAATACAGGACTCTCATCTTCTTCGTATTATTTATGGCCATTCTTCTATTTTTTGGAGTCGATCAGTTTACTGCTCTGACTTTTATAGTTGGGGCAGCTTTTTCAGCAACCGCAGGTTTTATTGGCCTTCGTATAGCCACAAGAGCTAATTCAAGGACCACCAATGCTGCTAGAAAAGGTATAAGCGAAGCTTTGAAAGTTGCATTTCGAGGCGGAACAGTCATGGGAATGAGTGTGGCTGGCCTGGGTATTTTAGGTTTAGGGATTTTCTATATAATTTTTCGTGATTTTTCAGAGCCCTACAAGATAATTAATGGATTTGCCCTTGGTGGTAGTTCAATTGCCCTATTTGCCAGAGTAGGCGGTGGCATATATACCAAGGCGGCCGATGTTGGAGCAGATTTGGTAGGTAAGGTGGAAGCCGGAATACCTGAAGACGATCCAAGGAACCCGGCAGTCATTGCTGACAATGTGGGAGATAATGTAGGAGACGTTGCCGGAATGGGAGCAGACTTATTTGAATCTTATGTAGGTTCGATAATTGCTCCGATGACGCTTGGGGCTTTGCTTATTGATAAGATTAAACCTCAGTTGACTGCAGGAACGGTAATCCTTCCTTTGTTGATTGCTGTGGCCGGGATTATCTGCTCTATTATTGGTACTTTTTTTGTCAGAACCAAGAAGGACGCATATTTGCATAAAGCTCTGACCCGAGGTACTTATGTAGCGGCTGCTTTAACCACGGTTGCTACCTATTTATTAGTCTATTCAGTGCTAGGACCGGATAAAATAAATTTCTTTTGGGCAATTGTTGTGGGTTTAGCTGCCGGTGTAGTTATAGGAATTATCACAGAGATCTATACATCTTATGATTATAAACCGGTTAAAGATATAGCTGAATCTGCTCAAACAGGACCGGCAACAACTATTTTGAGCGGTCTTTCTGTGGGAATGAGAAGCACTTTCTGGCCAATAGTTGCCGTCTGTCTTGCAATTTTTATTGCTTATTTAACCGGGGAGTCGGTAACGCCCGGCGGCGGTGGATTATATGGTATCGCTTTAGCTGCATTAGGAATGTTATCTACTACCGGCATAGTTGTTTCTGTTGATGCTTACGGGCCGATTGCTGATAATGCCGGAGGTATTTCAGAGATGGCTGGATTAGGGCCTGAGGTTCGCAAGATTACAGATAGCCTGGATGCGGTTGGAAATACAACTGCCGCTATTGCCAAGGGATTTGCAATAGGATCTGCTGCTTTGACTGCCCTTGCTCTTTTCACAGCTTTTTCTCAGGCAGTGGGTGATCCGACTAAACAGCTAATCATAAATGTAAATGATTACCGGGTAATTATAGGACTATTTCTCGGAGCAATGCTACCCTATCTCTTTTCTTCGATGGCTATAAGGGCAGTAGGAAAAGCAGCTTTTTCAATGATTGAAGAAGTCCGCCGTCAATTTAGGGAAATAAAGGGGTTGATGGAAGGTAAATCAAAACCGGATTATTCTCGCTGTGTGGATATTAGCACCAAGGCCGCTTTAAAAGAGATGGTAATACCTGGAGTAATAACCATAGGAAGCCCGTTAATAATAGGAATCGTCCTTGGAGTCGAAGCCTTAGGCGGGCTTTTAGCCGGAGCTCTGATTTCCGGATTTTTAATTGCAATTATGATGGCCAATTCTGGGGGAGCTTGGGATAATGCAAAAAAATATATTGAAAAAGGAAACTTAGGAGGGAAAGGAACTGATACTCATGCTGCAGCTGTTGTTGGTGATACCGTCGGAGATCCCTTTAAAGATACAGCTGGTCCTTCCATGAATATATTAATAAAGGTTATGACGATTGTGGCCCTAGTTTTTGCTCCTCTATTTAACAGTATAGGGCCATTGATTAAATAAAAAAAGAAGACAAAGTTGTTGAAATTAAAGATTCTTGGATATTAATATATATTAGGATCCAGTGGTTTAAGATTTACTATAATTATTTTTAGAGTTTATTTACGAAAGAGAATATTTTCTAGATATTTTGGATTTATAAGATTATAATAGAATATAGAAATGGGCACATGGTTATGTGCCTTTTGCTGTTTTAAAAGGAACAAAGTATTTTACATAGAAGTTAATAATATACAAATTACCCCTCCAATATTAGAGGTGACATTTCATGTCTGGACTGATAAAGGATGAAGACATAGAGGAAGTAAGGGCTCGTACTGATATAGTTGAAATTATTTCTGAATATGTCAGTTTAAAAAAAGCGGGCAGGCAACTTAAAGGACTTTGCCCTTTTCATAAAGAAAAAACACCTTCTTTTATGGTCGACCCATCAAAACAGTTATATCATTGTTTTGGCTGTTCAGAAGGGGGAAATGTCTTTACTTTTCTTATGAAAATGGATAACTTAAATTTTCCTGAGTCGGTTTTACAATTAGCTGAAAGATATGGTTATAAACTTTCATTTGAATCTTCTCCTGAGAAAATCAAAGCCAAATCTTTGAAAGATAAGGTCCATGAGATTAACTCTCTAGCTAGAGATTTCTACCATTTCTTCCTGACCGAGCGTGATGAAGGGTCAATTGCCCGGAAATATCTTGAAAAGAGAGGTTACACAGATGAACTAATCGAGCAATATAGAATTGGATATGCTCCTGAAAGATGGGACGGTGTTTTGAAATTTCTAATTAAAAAGAAATATTCTCAGTCTGAAATTGAAAAAACCGGATTAATAATCAAGGGTAAAAAGGGAAGTTATTATGATAGGTTTAGAAACAGGCTTATTTTTCCAATAGAGGATATAAGGGGTAGGCCTATTGGCTTCGGTGGCAGGGTATTAACTGATAATGACAGTCCAAAATATATAAATTCACCCGAGACCATGGTATTTCAGAAAGGGAAAAACCTATATGGTCTGAATAAAAATAAATCAAATATTATAAAAGAAGATAAAGTTGTTGTAGTTGAGGGTTATACAGATGTACTTTCACTTGCTCAAAAGAGAATTAACTATACTGTTGCTACTTTAGGAACTGCTTTTACCAGTGATCAAGCTGACCTATTGGCCAGATTCACAGAAAATATATTTTTAGTATTCGATGCGGACCAAGCGGGTCAAAAGGCTGCCGAAAGGGGACAGGAGCTACTTCTTGATAATCTTGACTTATTAGGAAGAAGCAAACTTGATATTTCCGTTGCCTCTCTTCCCTCGGGAAATGACCCTGCTGATTTTATTAAGAATAACTCAAAAGATGATTTTGAAAATTTGATATCAAAATCACCATCCCTGATTGAGTTTCTTCTAGAGAATGAGCTTAATAAGTTTGATCTTGAAAAATCAGGAGATAGAAGAAAAGCAGCAGTAAGTGCTCTAAATATTATTTCGAATTTAAATTCTGAACTAGCCAGAGAGGAATATTTAAGAAAAATAGCCGATAGGCTAAATTTACCACTTCATGCTCTTCAAAATGAGCTAAGGAAGGTCAAGCCCACTACAAGCAAGAATAATGGAAAAAAAATCATAAGTACATTGAAGAAGGTTGATATATATTCGAAAACTGAAAAAGAAGCGCTGTGTTTATTGATTCAATATTCGGATGTTCTAGGTGGAGTTTTTAAGGATATTGAAGAAGATTTATTTACTGATAAGGATTACCGTCAGTTTATAAGGGCAGTTAAAGAATTAAGCAAAAATGAGTTAAGCCAAGATATCTTAAAGAAAGTTGAAAGCATTGAGCAAGGAAGGTATACTACCTTGATATCATCACTAATGTATGCTCAATTGTATGCCGATGATAAAAAGAAGTATTTTGAAGATATTTTGATTAAACTCAAGGAATTCAAACTTCAGCGTCAAATATTACTTGAAAAGGATAAGTTGGAAAGACTAGATCCTAAGGTAAACCAGAAAGAGTATGATAAAGTTTTTCAAAACTTGATAGAGCTGGAATCTGCCAAAAGAGATCTTAGAATAAATTAATCTATTAAATAGGAGGTATTTATTTAATTGAAAAGCAATATGCAGGAACTTGAAATAAAAGAAGTTAAAGATCTAATTTTAAAGGGCAAAGAAAAAGGCCAAATAACTTCTGAAGAGATAGCTGATTTTCTTCAAGAAGTAGATCTTTCTTCAGAACAGATAGAAAACATCTACGCCTCTTTGATAAATATGGGAATAGAGGTAACAGATTTAATGGAGGAAGATGAAGAGAATATAGATAAGCTGGAAGATGATGAAGAAGATGAAGAAGTTATAAAAAAGCTAGACCTAACTGTTAAAGCTCCAACAAATGATCCTGTCAGAATGTATTTAAAAGAAATAGGAAAAGTAAATTTATTAACAGGAGAAGAAGAAGTAATGTTGGCTAAAAAAATCGAAGCCGGTGAAAAAGCAACAATCAAGCTTGACAAAAAAGAAGATAAACTTACTAACAAAGAAATAATTAAACTGAATAGGGTGGAAGCTGCTGGCCAAGAAGCAAAAAGAAAACTTGTTGAGGCCAATTTAAGGCTGGTAGTTTCAATTGCCAAGCGCTATGTTGGCCGCGGAATGCTCTTTCTTGATTTAATCCAGGAGGGAAATCTTGGATTAATTAGGGCAGTTGAGAAATTTGACTATAAGAAAGGTTATAAGTTTTCAACTTATGCTACTTGGTGGATAAGACAGGCTATTACCAGGGCAATTGCAGATCAAGCCAGGACAATTCGTATTCCTGTACATATGGTTGAAACAATTAACAAACTGATTAGAGTTCAAAGACAGCTACTGCAAGATTTGGGACGCGAACCTTCTCCTGAAGAAATAGGAGTAGAAATGGATTTATCACCTGAAAAAGTTCGTGGAATTTTAAAGATTTCACAAGAACCTGTATCTTTGGAAACTCCTATCGGTGAGGAAGAAGATAGCCAACTAGGTGATTTTATAGAAGATCAAGAAGCGATTGTCCCGGCTGATGCAGCTTCTTTTTCATTGCTTCAAGACCAACTGCGACAGATTTTAGATACTTTAAGTGACAGGGAAAGAAAAGTCATTGAACTCCGTTTCGGATTGATTGATGGACATCCCAGGACACTGGAAGAAGTAGGACGTGTTTTTGGGGTAACCCGGGAAAGAATTAGGCAGATTGAATCAAAGACATTAAGCAAACTTCGCCATCCAACCAGAAGCGCAAAGCTCAAAGATTATTTGGAATAAACACTGTTGACTTAATAGCAGTTAAATAATCTGTGATGAAAAAAATATCAACTACACTACTTCTGGCACTAGACAGTAGTTTTAGTTAACTCTTTACCCTGTAAGCTCATATTAATTTCCTCAACAGGGATATCTTTTTCTGATCTTTTAATAGCTTCATTAATAATATGCTTCAATCCGAAGCAACACGGTACTTCCATATGGATGACTGTTATTTTAGGAATGCTATTCATTTTGAATATCTCGGTTAGTTTATCAATATAGATATTAGCATCATCAAGTTTTGGGCAACCAATTAATAAAGAGTTTCCCTTTAAATAATCTTGATGAAAATTAGCAGCCGCAAAAGGTACACAATCTGCAGCAATAAGGAGCTCTCTGTTATTTAAAAATGGCGCACTTGTTGGTACCAGATGAAGCTGGACCGGCCATTGTTTAAGTTCAGAATTGGTTCTGACAGCTTCCTTACTTACAGGCTCTGTTTCTTTTTCAAAATCAATTACCTGCATGGATGGGCAACTGCATGCTTTGGCTTCTTTTATCGCTTGTGGCAATTCTTCTTCTGCTTGATTTTCTTTTAAAAGTTCGAGATGTTCTTCTACAGCCTCTTCGTTGAATTCATCTGCCTCCCGCTCAATAATGGTTATTGCATCTTCCGGGCAAGTTCCCAAGCATGCCCCAAGGCCATCGCAGTAAACGTCACTGACTAAATGTGCTTTACCATTAATAATTTGCAAGGCTCCTTCAGCGCAATTTGGAATGCACAAACCGCATCCATTGCATTTTTCTTCATCGATATGGACAATTTTTCTTTTAGTCATTTTGTTCATCTCCTTGATAGTATTGTTTTAAGCATTCTTCTGCTGCAGGACACCAGTCAACACATGTAGGGACTTTATCAGTTCGAATCCTGGTCTTGCATTGTGGGCAAGTCCTGCTCATTTCATCTGAAAAAATTTCTACTTCGTAATGGCAGTTTGGACAAGGTATTAATTTGGCTGTCAGTTCAAAATTTTCTCTTCCCGGGCAAACTAGTGCCATTTCAATCATTCCTTCCTTTAAAGACTTCTTATTATAAATATTTTAAAGAATTAATAAAAAAAAGAATATGATATATATCATATTCTTATTTTTATCAAAAGAAGTGGTAAAGAGCTCTTACTTGTAGCAAGAAGGTTAAAAACCATATTTTAAAGAACTTTTAATAAGGTGTATTTTGATAAGAACTGTTATTCTATTTTCATTTCCTGAAAGTAAATAGAGAATTGAGAAAATAAGTATCGTCCGACGCTTAAATAATTACGTTGCTGAGAATTTACTGTTATGATATAATCCAAAATATTAATTAATACTTAACTTACCATTAGGAGGGGCATCATGGAATTTAGCTTTGAGAAATTAAATGTTTGGCAAGAATCAGCAATATTTGCTGCTGATTTATTGCAAGAAACTGAGAAAATTTCTAATCAAATTCGACCTGAAATTATAAGCAATCTAAAGAGAGCTACTTTGGAGATTCCGTCGTTTTTAGCGATTGGGAAGTCTTATTATCAGGGGCAGGACTTTCTTGAATGGTTAAACCGGGCAAAAGAATCGACTTTTGAAGTAGCCAGTTTGCTTAAAATGTCAGAGAATCTTGAAATTTTTAAAGTATCAGACAGCAATAATTTGCTGGAAAGCGCCAACAAAATAATAGCTCAGATTACAGCTCTTTCTAAATCCATTGAGAATAGAATAAAAAACGAAACTTCTTAAGAAATTTTTTTAAGGAAAAATCTGTTTAAGTTTTTATTTAGAAGTTCCGATAAAATTTTGAGTTGAACAACACCCTATGTTTAAAATGACCCCGACCTCCCTGATAGGAACGAATCGGGGTCATTTTTTTGATTAATTAATCTTGAGATGTAAGTGTGAGGTGAGGCTTTCCTGCTTCAACCTGAGGAACGATAGCGACATGAGGGTCCTTTGATAGATCACTATATTAATAACAGGATGTTTAGGTAATGATTTTTATGAAATATATGTTTTTAGTGATATTCATATCCTTGAAGTACATGTATAATTATCGTATAATTCTCAAGTTGTAAATTGAAAATACGATCCCCAGTAGCTCAATCGGTAGAGCATTCGGCTGTTAGTAGGCAGCCTTTACAGGAAACTGTAAAGTGAAAAGTGGGTGAATTCAGGGGACCCTAATCTTAAAAGTATGGCAACCCTGAGCCAAGCAGCTGGTCTATTTTAGGCCAGATGAAGGTGCAGAGACTAGGATTGACCAAAAGGAATAAAATCCATTAGCGCCCACCACCTAAGGTTATATTTCTATGGTGAAGAGATAGTCCGGCCCTGAAGGAAACTTTGGGATACGTCGTAACCGAAGGGTTATAGGTTCGAGTCCTATCTGGGGAGCCAGAAAATTGCAATGCCTTTTGGTATTGCAATTTTTTAATTTCTGTTAGTAGGACTCGAACCGTAAGGGGGAGCTTTGAGGGGGAATTATTCCCCCTCAATCTGTCGTCAGGAAAGGGGGATACTAGGGGGAAAACGGCTGGGTTTTCCCACTAGGGAGCGAACGATAGTGAGCGACAGGTTGTGAGTCCTATCTGGGGAGCCACTGGAAAATTCTGGAATACAGCTGTATAAAGCCGTTTTTCTTGATTTTTAACCCAGACCGGAATCGAACTTTAATATATTTTTATTATTGATGATCTATATAGTATTGATAAAATGTAAATATATTAAATCATAGGAAATCTATTCGATAAATAATAATAAAAATCACAATTTGTTTCTTGTTATAATTACAATTTTAAATGAGATGAAATAAATATGTTTAAAGTTATATTTTTATTAATCGTACTCCTTCATGCCTTAATTCATCTGCTAGGATTTGTAAAAGCATATAATCTTGCAGAAATCAATCAACTGACACAGCCGATCTCAAAAATGTCAGGTATATTGTGGTTACTTGCTACCATTTTGTTCATATCTGTTATTTTGCTTTTTATATTGAAACAAAACTATTGGTGGATGATAGCAACTGTAGCAATATTATTATCACAGATTTTAATTTTTCAAAGCTGGAGTGATGCAAAATTTGGAACAATATTAAACCTTATTATAGTAATTCCAGTAATAATTGCCTTTTTCAGTGCTTTACCATCAAGTTACCAAAATATATATAAATCTGAAGTGCAAAAAAGACTTGAACCAATTGAGAATATTCCAAATGTGAGCGAAAAAGACACTCAACACCTCCCTGACTCTATTCAGAAATACTTGCAATATACTGGTGTTATAAGCAGACCTAAAATAAATAATTTCAGGCTTCTATTTAAGGGTGAGATGAAGCAAAAAATGGATGGCAAGTGGATGGATATTACTTCTGAGCAATATAACTTTTATAGTAATTATACTCGCTTATTTTATATAAGATCATCCTTATATGGGATTCCATTTGATGGATTGCACAAATATGTAGGACACAAGGCAACTATGCAAATCAAGGTAGCATCAATTTTTCAGGTTGTTGATGCTAAAGGTGAAGAAATGGACAAAAGTGATACAGTGACTTTCTTTAATGATATGTGTTTGTTTGCACCTGCTACTCTAATAGATAAAAATATTAACTGGGAGCAGATTGATCCGCTTACTGTCAGAGCAAAGTTTATCAACAAAGACATTACAATAACTGCAACATTATACTTCAATGAAAAGGGACAGCTGATTAATTTTATTTCAAATGATAGATATTTAACCGGAAGTGGCAAGAAATATGAAAATTATAAGTGGAGTACTCCCGTAAAAAGATATAAAAATTTTAATGGAAGAAAAATTCCAACCTATGGTGAGGCAATTTGGCATACTCTTGAAGGAGAGTTTACTTATGCAAAATTCGATTTAAAAGAAATTGAGTATAATCTTGAAGATTATAAATAATTGTTAACTAAGGAATTTAAAGCTTAAGATTGCAAAACTCTTTTTTTATATTCTTTCCTTGATGTAAGTTCTTAGCTTATTAATGGAATTAATATCATAAATAAGCATTCAGATCCTATTCAATTCAAGTTAAAGGATATACTTCTCTAAATCCTCAATTACCTCGAAGTTCGAATAGAGGCCTACGAGGGGAGCCACTGGAAAACTAAGAAAAACGGCTGTACAGAGCTGTTTTTCTTAGTTTTTGACCCACGTCGGACTCGAATATTTCACCACTAGGAGAAATTCAACCATATACCATCTGAACTCTTGTAATGTTTCCTAAAAGCAGTCATAATGAGGAAAATATCAGAGGACAGTTATGGATTGGAATAAACGAGTAGAGAAGATGATAAAAAAGGGCCAGCAACAGGTTGTGGGCATTGATATAGATGGTTGTAAGATTTCCTATAGCAATATGATTAAACTACATCGGGACATCGAAACCCTTTCAGGAGATAAGGAGATGGTAAGGGGGTTCGCATGCTAAGGGAAGGCGGCCTCGTATTCTGGTTCGTCTTGGTGGCCTTGTCCACCGCGTTTGTAGTGTTTGACATCCGATCGTCGCCCTCGCACCCCGTGCTGAAGTGGGCTTTCGTGATCCTAGTTCTGTTCACCGGACCGTTCGCAGCATTCTTGTATGTTCTCGGCTGCCGCGAACCCCTCGAGGACAGTCACTCGATGTACGTGGCCGCGCTTTGGCGCCAGGTTCTAGGTTCGACGATGCACTGCGCTGCCGGGGACGGCATAGGCATTATCGTCGGCGCAGCCCTGGCAGAGTATTGGCTTTTGGAGCCCTCGGCCCATCTTGTCCTTGAGTACCTTCTCGGCTTCGGTTTCGGCTGGGTGTTCTTCCAGGCGTTGGCCATGCGTGATATGGCCGGCGGTTCCTACCTGCGCTCGCTCGGACAGACGTTCCTTCCGGAGTTCGTCTCAATGAATCTGCTTATGGCAGGAATGGTTCCG
>CAYFWW010000043.1:0-3025 GCA_964346985.1 uncultured Actinomycetota bacterium | reverse complement strand
CAGCTTCGGATCAGGTAGTCAATGCAATGAGGGAAGTTGCCTCTGTAGCTCAACAAACTGCTTCTTCTTCAAAGGAAGTTGCTAAGTCAGTCTCTAATTTGGAAGAGTTAGCCGAAGAGATGAATGATGTCTTCAAAAAATATAAGCGTTAATTTCACAGGGAAGAAATAAATGGTAAAAATCGATCGGTCAGTTTTTATAGAAAAGTTTAAAGAAGAAGCTTCTGAACATCTTCAGAAGTTAAATGAAGGAATAATTACTCTGGAAAGCGAACCGGACAATGAAGAGGTTATCTCTGAATTAATGCGTTTTGCTCATACCCTTAAAGGGTCCTCCAAAATGGTTGGTTTGCTTAAAATAAGTGAAATTGCGCATAAAGTCGAAGACTTGTTTTTAGCAGTAAAAGACAAGAAGATCAAGGCTGGGAGCCATGTATCGGATGCAATCTTCAATGCTCTTGATGCAATTCTTTATTTAGTCAATGAAGCCGCTCCAGATAAAGAAACAGAATTTGATAATCAGGAAATTATTGACGAGTTAGATTTATTGTTGGAGAAGCCTGATTCAGATGAGAAAAATGACGATCTAAGAGTTGTTAAAGAAAAGAAGAAAGAAACAGAAGAAGATATAAAAGAAGAAGAAAGAGAGACTGAAAAAAGTTTTGAAATTGGAGATAAGACTGAGGAAAAAATTAAAGACAAAATAAAAAAAACTACTGAAACTATCAGGGTGAAGACAAACCAGATAGACACAATCTTGAATTTAGTTGGGGAAATAGTTATTAACCAGATAAAAGCTGAACGGCGCCAACTAGATTTAAAAAATCTTAACTCAAAGATTGATGATCAACTATCAAATCTTGATCAAATGAAAGAGATTATCAATTTTATGCTATCAGATACAAATGGTGATTCAAAGAATTATTTGGATAGTTCAATAGAGAGATTGAAAGCAAGCATTATAGATAGCCAAAAAGCTTCACTTCAAATTTTTAAAAACTATGGTGATGATATTTCTCAGATGAATATAGTTGTAAATGAACTTCAGGAAAAAAGTATGGTGATAAGAATGCTGCCGATAAGCACCATATTTAATAAATATCCAAGAGCAGTACGTGATTTAGCCAAAGAATTTGAAAAGAAAGTAAATCTAGTTATCAAAGGAGAAACAACGGAGCTGGATAAAAAAGTCCTTGAAGAGATAAACGATCCCTTGATCCATCTGGTAAGAAATTCAGTGGACCATGGCATTGAAAAGCCTGAAGAAAGAAAGAGGGTAGGTAAAAAAGAGGTTGGTCAGTTAATTTTATCTGCTTCGCATGAAGGGGATCATATATTGATTGAAATTTCTGATGATGGAAGGGGGATAGATCCTGAGAAAATAAAACAAACAGCGATAAAAAAAGGATATATAAATGAAGATGAAGCATCAGGACTGGATGAGCAAGATATTTTATACCTTATATTTGAATCAGGATTTTCAACATCAACAATAATCACAGATGTCTCAGGCCGTGGTGTTGGAATGGATATTGTCAAAAGGAAGATTGAGGAAGAACTAAAAGGTTCGGTTAAAATTGAGAGCAACCTTGGAAAGGGCGTGAAATATACACTGATGCTTCCCTTAACTCTGGCGATTATCAGAGCTTTATTGATAAAGACAGGAGACAGGGTTTTTGCTATTCCTACTACTGCTTTAGAAGAGACGATAAAAATAAACCAAAGGAAAATCCAAAAAATAAAAGGCAAGGAAGCTTTTCAATTAAGAGGAAATTTTATTCCGTTGGTATCCTTATCGAATATTTTAGGTCTCGAAGAAAGAGGTTCTGTTGATGGTGATATATCGATTGTAATTATTAATTCAGGGGGTAGGAGGATTGGATTTAAGGTTCAGGATCTCATTTTTGAGCAGCAAATTGTTATTAAAACTCTAGGAAATCATCTTAAAAAGGTAACGAATATTGCTGGTACGACAATATTAGGTGAAGGAGAGATTGTTCTAATATTACACATCCCTGATTTAATAAAATCAGCTAGAGAAATTGAGGGGTTAAAGACCTGGTATAAGAAGAAAAAAGAAAGTAAACAAAGCGAAGTCAAAATATTAGTAGTCGAAGACTCACTGACAACTCGAGAACTTGAGAAAAGTATATTTGAAGCAGCCGGATATCAAGTTGATCTGGCAATAAATGGGCAAGAAGCTTTATCCTTGCTTGATCAAAAAAACTATGATTTGGTTGTTACTGATATACAGATGCCATTGATGGACGGATTCGAGTTAACTAAAACAATAAAAGAGAATGATGAATTAAAACAGATTCCAGTGGTAATACTAACATCACTTGAGAATGATACAGAGAAACAAAAAGGCATCGAGGTTGGAGCAGATGCTTATATAGTCAAAAGCACTTTCGACCAAGCATCGCTATTAAACACAATAAATAGATTGACTTAAAGTTACATTGCAATGGAGGTTGTAAAAATGCTAAACCCCTTTTCCAGTAAGATACAGACTAAGCTTTTTCTTTTTATTCTAACCTCAACTTGGCTTCCTGTATTTATTATCTGGATTACCATCAACAGCTTTAATGAATTTTTCGAAAGTAATTTAGTATTTTTATTTTCATTAATAGGGATTTTAGCAGTTATTTATGCCATTATTATTTCCAGTAATATTTCAAAACCAATAAATCATTTCGTCGAGTTTGTTTCACAAGCGAAAGATGGGGACTTAGATCAAATTATAAAGATAAAAAGTAACGATGAAATTGAAGATATTGCCAATGTAATTAATAGCCTTGTACAAAACCAAAGATTATTACTTAAACAAATAGGTAATTCTATAAATCATATGGCTTCAGTTTCTGCTCAGATAATGAGCGCTTCTGAGCAACAAGCTTCAGGAGCTGCCGAACAGGCTGCTTCTATCTCTGAGACTACGGCCACAATGGAGGAACTGGCTGCAACCTATCGCCAGATAGCTGAAAATGCAGATTCTGTAGTCAAAGTAGCTGAAAAGACTATGG
>CAYFWW010000042.1:0-3735 GCA_964346985.1 uncultured Actinomycetota bacterium | reverse complement strand
AGCGGTGACCGTTTTTACAGTACACGATTAGAAATCCCATAAACTATAAAATAATTATTTAATAGTGATTTTTTGTTATATCGCATCGGTTCATTAGTTGATTGGTCGATTACTCTCCCTCCGGCTTCCTCAACGATTATCTGGCCGGCGGCAGTGTCCCATTCCATTGTCAGCCCTAAACGCGGATAGACATCCGCTTTACCCTCAGCTACCAGGCAAAACTTTAAGGAACTGCCTATAGATGTAAGTTCTACTTCCTTAAATTGAGATTTTAACTTATCAATATATTCTTCCAGCTCTTTGGTCCGGTGAAATCGGCTGGCAACGACTGTTATTTTATTGCCAGGAGTTTCGCCGGTAATTTCTAACAGGCTCCTCGTATTCCGGCTATCTATTTTGTATGCTCCTGAGCCCTTGACCGCATAATAGAAATCATCTTTTAAAGGAGTATATATAACACCCATTATTGGCTGTTTTTGATATATCAAGGCAATGTTTACCGTGAATTCCGGAATCTTCTTAACAAATTCCTTGGTGCCGTCAAGCGGGTCGATTAGCCAATAATAATCCCACCCTCTACGTGTTTTATAAGGTGTTTCCTTTTCTTCTTCAGAAAGGATTGGCATACTTGGATAAAGCTCTTTGAGATTATCGACGATTAAATCATGAGACTTTTTATCAGCCAGGGTAAGCGGAGAATTATCATCCTTTAATTCAAATTCTATATCTTTTTCTTCATGGGTCTCTAAAATCTTCTTTCCGGCAACTCTGGAAATATTTATAATCTTTTCAATATCAATTTTTCCAAGTACTTCTTCCATCATCTTAATCCGGCTTTGATTGAGCTGCCCAATCCAATAAAATTTTAGCTACTTCGTGCCTGGTAAACTCGTGGGGAGGTTCTTCACCAGCCTGAAGCATAGCTCTAACCTTGGTGCCGCTTAAAAAGACATGCTCGTCAGATGGATGGGGGCAGGTTTTGGAAGATGCCATTCCTTCGCATTTCTGGCAAAAAAATGCGTGTTCAAACTTGACCGGTGTAATACCGATTTTATCAGCATATTGCAGCAGCATCTCCTGCGCTTCATAGGTGCCGTAATAATCACCTACCCCGGCATGGTCCCGCCCTATGATGAAATGGGTACAGCCGTAATTCTTTCTGATAATGGCATGGTTAATGGCTTCTTTGGGGCCGGCATAACGCATGAATGTCGGCAGAACTGAGAGTAAAACCTTTTCGGGATTAAAATAGTTTTCGATAAGTGTTTGGTAGCATTTCATCCTGGTCCCTGCCGGTATATCATCCGGCTTGGTCTCTCCTACCAGGGGGTGGATTAAAACACCATCGACCGATTCCAGGGCACATTTAATCAGGTATTCATGAGCACGATGTATGGGGTTTCTGGTCTGAAAAGCCACTATCGTCTCCCAGCCGCGAGCTTTAAACTCTCTTCTGGTTTGAGCAGGGTCAAGATAATATTTGGCTGGAACCTCTTCCCTCTGCGGCCTATTAACCAGTTCCACCGGCCCGGCCAAAAATAGCCCAGGGCTATCCATAATCATTTTCACCCCGGGATGAGCCAGGTCATCTGTGCCAAACACAGACTGACAGAACTTCTCTTTAGGATAAGTAAATTTTTGGTTGACATTCATGAGAGCAATTAATCTATCTTGCCCATCTTTAATTGCTATTCTTTCATCTACATTTAGGCCTGAAGCTTGTTTTTCAGAAACAAGAAGAATTATGGGAATTCCCCAGGTCAAGCCATTTGATAGCCGCATGTTTTTAACGACTGAATCTACATCTTCCTCATTCATGAAACCTTCCAGGGGAGTGAAAGCACCAATGGCCAGCATCTCGCAGTCAGAAAGAAATCTGTCGGGAACATTGACGGATTTTAAATCTTTGGCCTCTTCTTGCAGAGAGTTTTTATCTTCCTCAGCTTGAATGACTGAATTTACAAGCTCATCTGCTCCATACGGCTTATTCATTTACCCCTCCCTGATTATTAATCACATTATTTTCCTCTAGATAAGTAATGATTTTTTTAACACATTCCTCAACTGAATATTTATCAGTCTCGATTATGATCTCTGGGTTGGGCGGCTCTTCATAGGGATGGCTTATTCCGGTAAAATCTTTTATCTTCCCATTTATCGCTTTTTGATAAAGGCCTTTTGGATCCCGCTCTTTGCAGACATCAAGCGAGCATTTAGCATAAACTTCAATAAATTCACCCTCTTTAACCAGCTTTCTGGCAGCTTGCCTGTCTTCTGTGAATGGAGAAATAAAAGCTGTCAGAACAAGCACTCCCGCATCAACAAATAATTTTGCAACTTCACCTATTCTTCTAATATTTTCCTGGCGGTCCTCAACAGAGAAACCCAGGTTTTTATTTAAGCCGTGCCTGATATTATCGCCATCGAGCAGATAAGTGTGGATACCCATCTGAAAAAGGGCAGATTCAAGCTCATTGGCTATAGTAGATTTTCCCGAAGAGGGCAATCCGGTAAACCAAAGAATGCAAGGATAATGCCCTTTTATTTTTGCTCTGTCTCCTTTTAAGACTTTATGCTGGTGCCAAACGATATTATTTTCGTCCATGCAATACTCCCTCTTCTTTAAAGATATCTCTTTAGATAATTGATGACCTGCTTTGTATTATATTCAATACTTTCATTTTCAGTATCTAATAATATCTGGCTTTTATCAGGCTCTTCATATACAGAAATGATTTCTTCCGGAAAATGTTTGGCCTTATCGGGTGAAATTTGATTGTGGATATTAGCTTCATACCTCTGCCGGCTTACATCAACCGGTGTTTTGGTATAGATTTCGATAAAATTATGGCATAGATTTTTAATAAAGTCCCGGCTCTCTTTATATGGCGAGACAAAAGAAGCTACCACTATGATACCGTTTTTTTCCAACGTGCTGGCCAAATGGCCGAGCCTCTGGATATGGAAGTTGACTTCACCTTTGGTAAAACCAAGTTCCTTGAATTTGGAACGGACGTCTTTGCTGTCTAACCGTTCTACTTTCAAACCATATTTTTTAAGATATTTATAGACACCATCGGCGATTGTCGTCTTGCCCGAGCCGGGAAGCCCTGTGAACCACAAGACAAAAGGCTTGATCTCTTTTTTTCCAAATTTAATCTTATGCCAGACCCTTTCATGAAAAAAATAGAACAATACTTTGAGAAAAGCTTCCAAACCACCTACGATAATGGCTAGTTCTATCCTGCCCGTAAAAATATAAACTAGGATAGCCGTGGTTATAGTAGCTACAGCTCTCCAGGAAATGGCTTTTAATATTGACCGAAAATGAGTTTCAAAAATCACTTCTCTAAACCTTTAAATATTTTATGAGAATATAACACAAAAATTTATAACTACAAAAAAGAAAATTAATTAAACATTTTAAGTGAGTGAACCAATGAAACGATATCCTTTGTTTGTGAGAATTGGAATAGTGAGTTTTAGGTAGTGGTTTTGGCATCACCCTCCCCTTAGTCCCCTCCCATCAAGGGAGGGGAAACCTTTGCTTTTCCTTCCCTAGGTTGATCGGATGGGCTAATACTTTTCCTCCCCCTTGATGGGGGAGGATTAAGGTGGGGGTGAAAACAAATAGCTAAAGACTGTTGCTTTGCGACTAGGGGACCTGGCATCACCCTACCCTTAGTCCCCTCCCATCAAGGAAGGGGAAACCTTTAGACTTTTCCTCCCCCAAAG
>CAYFWW010000041.1:0-45803 GCA_964346985.1 uncultured Actinomycetota bacterium | reverse complement strand
TCAGAGACAGTTGGTTCTTTCGCTTTCCAATTTGCCATTCTTGATCTTTTTTTTGATCTTGATGTTTTTCTTTTAGGAACTGCCATAACTTATCCCATCTTAGTTAACTTAAGATAGTTGCTGTGTTAGTATATATGTTTTTTATATTTAGTCAAACACTTTGTGGGATTGAAAACCTAGTTTTTGTCTTTCAGTTTTTTTAATTTATTAAAACGCGGGTCAATTTTCTCCCGGTGGCAATCGCATTTTTTTATATTCAAATCGCTCCCGCAAATAGTACATAACCCGAGACATGATGGCTGACATAAGACTTTTATTGGTGTATTCAACCTAATAAATTGAATTAAATAGTCTCCTAAGTCAATAAGGTGATTCTTAAGAATATAGAATTCTTCATCTATATCTTCATCAAGCTTTCTCTTAAAGAAAAATACTTCCTTAAAATCCAATAACTCGCTTCTTTGAAACAACTTAGTACAACGGTCACATTCCTGGTCGATTTTTGAAGCTACTCTTCCCTGGACTAGTATTCCTTTTTCAATATTCTCAAATTTCACCCGGCCACTTTCCAGCATAATTTTAAGATATGGTTCTTGCTGAGTAAATAAATCTATATTTTTATCGATTTCGTAATTAAAGTAGGAGCCATTCTTATCCAAAATTGATTGAATATCAATTACTAGCTTACTCATTATAAAAACTCCAATGGAATAATATTTAGGGATATTAACACGGAATAATTTATGCTGTTTAAATGTTAACTACGAGGTTCAATCTTTCCCTGAAGACGATCACGCCCTCGTTGCACCGCAGTTAAAAGCTTTCCGAGATTAACTTCAAGGTTTGCGAGCATTTCATCGGCATAATCTTCAGCACCAAGCCTGATTTCTCTTTCACGATCCTTGGCTTTTTCCATAATAGACTTGGATTTCTCCTCAGCCAACTTAACTACTTCTTTTTCGTCAGTCATCTTATCAACTTTTTCTTTTGTTTCCTTGATAATTCTCTCCGCTTCCTTTTCTGCTTCTTCTAACATCTCCTGTCTTTCTTTTACTATCCAGCGTGCTTGTTTCAGCTCATCAGGCAAGGCAGCCCTAATCTCATCGATAACTTCATATAGCTGTTCCTCGTTGACGATGACATTATTTGTCAGAGGAACTTTCTTTGCTGTTGCAATTATGTCCTCAAACTTGTCAATTATAGACATTATGTCCATTTAGGTACCTCCATTAAACAAATTTTGCCATCAATTCTTTCTCTATCTCCTGTGGTACTAAATCCTTTACATTCCCCCCGTATTGAGCTATTTCTTTTATGGCACTTGAGCTCAAGTATGCATATTTCGGACTAGCCATCATAAAAATTGTTTCCAGGCTTGGATCAAGTTCATGATTTAATTGAGCCATCTGAAATTCAGTCTCAAAATCTGTTACTGCTCTCAATCCTTTGATTATTATTTTTGCCTTATATTTTTTAGCAAATTTTACTAAAAGTGTATCAAAAGATTCGACTATAATACAATCATTTTTTTTAAAATAATTCAGAATGAATTTAACTCTGTCTTCTATAGAAAAAAGTGTTTCTTTGCGGGGTTGAGTTGCAACAGCGACTATTATTCTATCATATAGATTAGAAGCTCTTTCTATAATATCAATATGGCCCATCGTAATCGGATCATAGCTTCCCGGACATATAGCTACTGTCATTAAATTCCCTTCTTATAAAAAGACACAGATGTATCACCATATCTTCTTGTGTCTTGCTTTTTAAAATACCCAGCATCTATTTCAAGTTTGATTTTTGAATAATGTTCGACGGTAATCAAACCTTTTGAATTAACAATACCTTTTAAAACCAAGTTTTTTACAATTTTATCTAATATAGATTTTTTTATTTTATAAGGGGGGTCTAAAAAAATCAAATCATAAATATGCTTATTCCCAGTAATATCAGAAATAAAATCTTCAACCTTTTTATTAACTACTCTTCCAAGATTAGTAAATTTAGTTTTTTCTAGATTTTTCTTAATTGTTTTTATAGCTTTTAGTGAATCGTCTACAAACATACAAAAGGCTCCTCCTCTGCTTAAAGCTTCAATGCCAAGAGCTCCCGTTCCTGCATATAAATCAAGGCAATAAGAATCCTGAATTCTTTCGGCAATTATATTAAAAATAGCTTCTTTTACCTGATCAGATGTCGGTCTGATCTTCATGCCCTTTATAGAAACCAGCTTGGTTCCTCGAGCACTTCCCGAAATTACTCTCAATTTCAAATCCTTAAATCAAGCTTCAAAAAGCCAAGAAATATTATCTTTATATGCTTTTTTTAATTCGTGAAGAAGTAAAGCATTTTCTGGAAATTCGAGATGAGGGTCTCTGTCAATTATGGCAAAAGCTTCTTTTCTAGCTTCTATAATTACATCCTGGTCAGTTGTCAACTTGGCCAACCGTAAATCAGGTAAACCTGATTGCTTTACTCCAAATAATTGGCCCTCTCCCCTAATTTCTAAATCAATTTCCGCCAATTTAAAACCACTAGCATAATCTTCGATTGCTTTTATCCTTTTCATCCCTTCGTCTGTCTTTGGATTAGAAATTAATAAACAGTATGCCCGCTCGCCCCCCCGGCCAATCCGGCCTCTTAATTGATGAAGCTGAGAGAGGCCAAAGCGGTGAGCATCTTCAATCAACATGACAGTTGCATTGGGAATATCTATTCCAACTTCAATTACTGTTGTCGATATTAATATATCAACATTGCCCCGGCTAAAATTATCCATTATCTCTTCTTTCTCTTCCGTTCTCATCTGGCCATGGATTATTTCTACCTTATAGGCCTTAAATACTTCTTCCTTTAATCTTTCCGCTTCTTGATTTACTGCTTTGACTTCTAATTTATCAGACTCCTCAATTAGGGGACAGACAATATATGCCTGGCGTCCCTTGTCAATCTCTTCTTTTATAAGTTGGTAAGCTTTATTACGCTTTCCTTCCGGAAAAATCTTAGTCGACACCATTTTTGCCATATTTCTACCTAACGGCAACTCCTTCATAACTGAGATATCCAGATCACCGTATAGTGTCATCGAAAGAGTTCTGGGAATCGGAGTAGCTGTCATGATCAATATATCCGGGTATAATCCTTTTTTCTTAATCTTAATCCTTTGCCTGACACCAAATCTATGTTGCTCATCAATGACGGCCAGCCCCAATTTCTTAAATATGACTTCTTTTTGAATCAGGGCATGTGTTCCAATTATAATATTGATTTTTCCATTTGCTATCTGATCGAGAATCTCCTTTTTTTCAGAAGCTTTAAGGCTTCCCGTCAATAAAGCTATTTTAATATCCAAACCATCCAGGAAATTTTTTAACTTCTTAAAATGCTGCTGGGCTAAAATTTCAGTTGGGGCCATCAACACACCTTGATAGTTATTGTCCACGGTTATCAAAAGTGAACATAAAGCAACCAAGGTCTTTCCGGAACCGACCTCTCCTTGAAGAAGCCTGTTCATAGGATGAGCTGAAGACATATCATTCTTTATCTCTGTAAAAGCTTTAACTTGATCCTTGGTCAGGTGAAAAGGCATCTTTTGTAAAAATCTTTCATGTAATCCGCTACCTGTCTTATGCTTTATTCCCTTTTCTTCTTTTTGAATCCTTTTCTTTCTCAGGGCAAAACCGATCTGCATTATGAACAGTTCTTCAAAAAGAAACCTCCGTCTGGCCTCTTTGGCCAGTTCTAAATTTTCAGGGAAGTGTATATTTTTCAAAGCTGCTTTTCGTGAAAGAAAATGTTTTGAGGCAATTAGTCTTGCTGGTAAGATTTCGGCAATTTTTCCATATTCTCTTATTCCTTCGATCATATACCTCCGTAACATTGTCGAGGTTATGTTTTTGGTAAGAGGGTAGATCGGAATTATCCTCATTGTATGAACAGGGCTCTTTTTATTTAAATTTTCCGAATCGATAAAATCATAGAGTGGGTTCTGTATTTGGAGTTGCCCGTATTTAAAATCTACTCTCCCGCTAAAGATTACTTCTTTACCCTCTTCAAAGCTGGCCATTCTATACTGTTGATTAAACCAGGTACCGCTTATAAAGCCTGTTCCATCAGCTATGGTTACTGATAATAGATGAAGCCTGGGACGTATTCTTCTCTCCTGAATTTTCAGCACTCGGCCCCTAACAGAGATCTGCTCGCCTACTTTAATCTCAGCTATTTGCTTGAGCTTGCTTAGGTCCAGATAATCGCGGGGAAAATAAAAAAAAAGGTCTCTTAATTTTCTAATTCCAAGCTTCTGCAAAATCTTTTTTTTCTGAGGGCCTACAAAGCGGACAATACTGACACAATCTTCAAGCGTTAAATAATTTTTAACCAGATTCTCTTTGGAAAGCAAATTACTCTTATCTCACTCTTGATAAAAAACCATAGCTACAGCTCCAGGTCCAGCATAGGTACCTATAACACTGCCAATCCAGGATTGAATTTTTGTCTCGCATTTTAAATTAGCTTCTTTGCAAAGGCTTTCTAGGTAATCTAGATTATCTGTGCTGTTAGCATGAGCCAGCCCCAGAAAAAGCTTTTTTTCTGGATCAATTCTTTCCATTAAACCATTATATAATTCATTTAAAGATTTTTTAGTCCCTTTTGCTTTTTTATAAGGAGCCACAATTCCGTCTTCAAGAGTAATAATAGGTTTTACTTTTAGCAGTGTTCCCAGCATAGCTTGGGCTTTACCGATTCTTCCGCCAAGTTCAAGATATTTCAAAGTATCCAAACTGGCTAAAAGAGTGATTTTTTCAGCTATTTCCCGGGCATGATTCAAAGCTTCCTCCATGCTAATGCCATTGTTCCTGTCCTCCAGCAAAGCCAGTAAAATAAGTGCAATTCCAATTGAAATTATCTTAGTATCAACAATTTCAACATTTATATCAACTTGGTCTTTGGCAATTTCGGCTGATTTTATAGTCCCGCTAAGCTTTGATGATAAATGAACAGATATTATCCCCTCAACATCTTTCCCAACCTGATTATAGACATCTTTGAAATCAATCACTGATGGTTGGGAAGTCTTCGGTAGCTCATTGCTCTCCTCTAATTTTTTAAAAAATTCTCTCGGGGGCAACTCAAGCCAATCCTTATATACTTTTTCCCCAAAACGTGTATATAAGGGCACCATACTGATATCATTTTCCTTATAAAAAGATAGAGGCATATCAGCTGTACTATCAGTTACAATAGCAAAATTACTCATTTTTCACTCCCTATTCAATTGAAAATATCAGATGGTATAAAGGTTGTCCACCATTGTGTATCTCGGTTTCAAGCCATGGAATTTGTTTTTCAATTTTTTCAGAGATTTGTTCGATATCAGAATGTTTTGCTTCGGCTCCTTTAAGCAATATTAGACTTTCATCATCCTTGGTAGCAATTTTTTTAATTAATTCAAGTGCAACCTTGGAAAAGTCTTTGCCCGTTGCCTCAATCTCTCCATTTGCAAGGCCTATATAATCATCTTTTTTAATCTTATGATTATTTAGCTCTGAATCACGAACTGCCATAGTCACCTCGCCTGTCTTTGTATGGCTATAAGCTTTTTCCATGCGCTCTATATTTTTCTGCAATGAATCATTTTGATTAAGTTCCAGTAAGGCAGTAAATGCCTGGGGTATGAATTTTGTCTCAACTAAAGCAATATTTTTAGAGCTTGATTCAACAGCTTGCCTAGCACTTAATAGTATGTTCTTATTGTTAGGCAAAATAATTATATTATCCTGAGGCAGCTCATCTATGGCTTTTATAAAATCAGCCGTACTTGGATTCATGCTTTGGCCACCATCGATTATATAGTTTACACCTAAACTGTATAATATTTCTTTTATTCCTAAACCATTAGCTACCGAAATTATACCAATTCCCTGTTTTGACTGCAGGTTGTCTTTGATTGCCTGTTTACGGATAGCAGATTGTTCATCCATATTATTGATTTGAATTTTTGATACTGAACCAATATCAGTAGCAATGTCAATTACTTTACCTGGCGAATCAGTATGAATATGGACTCTTCTGATAAAATCAGAACCTACTACCAGCACAGAATCTCCAAGGTGAGAGATTTTTTCCTCAAGAGAAGATAACTCCTTCTTCTCGCTCTTGATTAGAAATTCAGTACAGTAACCATAGTCAGATTCTTCCTCAAACATAAATGCTGGTATAGATTCGCTTAATACTTCTTTGGCCTCTAAAACTTCACCCTTCAAGCCAAACAATAAACCTTCAGCTAAAACTGCAATTCCATGGCCCCCGGCATCAATAACTCCGGCTTCTTTTAAAACTGGCAATAGTTCAGGAGTTCTGTTTACGGAAAGCTGGGCCTCTATAATTATTGTCTCTAAAAATTCTTCTATAGATTCTGTTCCTTCGGCAATTCGTTCAGCCTCGCTGGCCATGTCTTTGATAACTGTCAGCATTGTTCCTTCAACAGGCTTCTTGATAGCTTGATAAGCTACTTTTTGGCCCACTTTTAAAGCATCAGCTATGACCGGGATATCTATCGCTTTCTTTTCTTTTAAGACATCACAGATTCCTCTAATTATCTGAGATAAAATTACTCCCGAGTTCCCCCTGGCCCCCAAGAGCGAACCCTGAGTCATAGATTCGCATAATTGCTTCATATCAAAATCAGATAATTGAACAACCTCATTTATCACTGCCTCGACAGTCAAAACAAGATTAGTGCCAGTATCGCCATCAGGCACAGGAAACACATTTAGTTTATCGATTTCTTCTTGATGTCTCTTTAGGTTTTGATAAGAAGCCTGTAGAAGTTTAGGAATTTCATTGGCCGTTAAAGTCTCGGTCATCAACCTTGATTCTCCTACTTGTGAACTTTTACCCGATTAATGTGAATATCAACTTTATCAACTTTAAACCTGGTATATTTTTCAATTTCAAACTTGACTATCTCAGATAAGTTTTTAGCTACTTCATTTAGGTTGGTACCGTATTCTAAAACTACATACATATCTATCAAAAGATTTCCTTGTCGCCTGGTTATTTTAATTCCTCTTTTACTTCCATCCCTTTTAATGAAACCATAGATTCTATCCTTCATGCTAGGATAGGCCAGTCCGACGACTCCATAACAACCAAAAGTAGCTTGAATGGCAATCTTTGAAAGAGCTTGGTCAGTAATATTTATTAATTTACCTGAAGATTCCTTATTCATCAGTATTTTTGACTTTATTTGTATCTATTTCAATTAATCTATTCAATTCATCAATTAGACTATTTATATTTATACTGTGCATTTTGGCGCCATCTTCTATGCTTTCGAGTTCCATGCCCAAACAGGTTACACACTCCATGCCAAAATTAATGAATATTTCTCTTGCCCCAGGGTGTAGGCGTAAAGCTTCCTTGATACTCATTTCAGGTCGGAATTTCATAGATACTCCTTTTGATGGAAATATTATAGCATATAGAAAAACTAAAAAGACTACCTATATCTTAAAGAATAGCCAGTAAATATAATGATTTGTAATTTTTACAATGAATTTCTGAAAATATTACTCTAAAGTTATCTTAAATTAATTGTTATTAAAAATTTAGAACATCAGAAATTGAATTTGAAAAAAATAACCTCCGATGTTATAGTATTCAAGCTTAAAAAATATTAAAAGGAGTAACTTTCCATGTCCAGGGAATGCGCAATTTGCGGCAAAGGGCCAAAGTTTGGTAGTAATGTTAGCCATTCACACCGTAAAACACCAAAAAAGTGGAGCGCTAACGTTCAAAAGATAAGGATTATAAAAGAAGGATCTCCTCAAAATGTATTTGTCTGCACCAAATGCATAAAATCCGGCAAAGTGGTCCGGGCTTAAAGCACTTATTCTAATTTGAGCGTGGGGAATAAGAAGGTTCAAAACATTCTCTGGTAAAACACAATCCAGGCGATTTTGAGTACATCTCTTTTTTACAGGTAAACTCTTCTACTCTTCTCATTTGAATAATACCGTTGGGCAAATAGACACCTTTAGTCTTTACGTCAACCATAAACTGGCATTTTTGAAAGAATAGAGGGAAATCACAATTATTGCATATTTTAGTTGTTGTTGTCTTGAAATTATGTTCTTCCTCTGCAGCTTTTTCGCAAATATAAAAATCAGTATTTCTAGAAAGATTTGGACATTCTTTATCTATTTCCGGTTTATGATGGCTTGTATTTAGAGCAGTAAAAATATATTCAAATTTTAACTGATACCCTTCATCAATCGATTCCTCAATCTTTTCAAAGCCAAGCTGCAGCAATAACCTTTCAATTGTCGCTCTTTCATTTTCAATACCCCAGAGATGAATAAGATGCTCGGTAAGGCCAACCACTACTTCCCCAATTAATTCGTTTGTGTTATTGTCAATGACTTGAAAGACCGAAAAGTATTGCTCCCTGCTTAAATCCCTGCGCACACCTTTTGCTTTGATAAGAAAAATATTTCCATCATTGGATCGATACCTAAGTGAAGACATTTTTTCCCATAAAAATAGCCTATATTGATTCTACTTTTTTGTTTTCAGACAGTTCAATATTACCGAAGATCTTTTTAAAAGCTGTAATAACTTTAGGATCAAACTGGGTACCTGAAGACTTTTCAAGCTCAGCCATTGCTTCATCAGCTGGAAAAGCCTTTCTGTATGCCCGATCAGAAGTCAAAGCATCAAAAGCATCGGCCACCGCCATTATCCTAGCGCCTAATGGAATATCTTCTCCACTTAAACCATCTATATAACCTCGGCCATCAAAGTGCTCATGATGATGGTAGATTATAGGAATAACATTCCTGAGAACAGAGACTTTTTCCAGAAGATCTTTTGCAATTTTCGGGTGTTTCTTCAAAATAGTCTTTTCAATTACATTTAAGGGGCCAATCTTCTTATTAAAATTATCCCTCATTCCTATCATTCCAATATCATGAAGCCAGCCGGCAGTCTCAATAGCTTTTACATCTTTAGAATCAAGTTTCATCTCCTCGGCAATAGCCAAAGCATACTTGACAACATTTTCTGAATGCCCCTGAGAATAAGGATCTTTTGTCTCAATGGCAGTAGTTAAAGCCTTGATCGTATCAAGATAAAGACCCTCAAGTTCACTTATTAAGCGAACGCTATCTATTGAACGTGAAGCCAGGTTAGTCAGAGTGGTAGCTCTCTCCAAGTCATCTTTAAGGAACTTTGTGTCTCTTTTAGTTGAGCCGGCATTGATAACTCCGACTAATTTATCTCCAGACATTATCGGAACTGAAATCGATGAAAATATTTGGGGTTTTCCCTCCTCTAATGCTTGATCAGATGATTGATAATCATCAATTATAAGAGGTTTGCGGTATTTGGCTACCCAACCGGCAATACCCTCACCGATAGGAACTCTGGTCTTTATAATTAGGTCTTCGTTTGGACCTTCTACTGTCCTGACTTCCAATTCTTCATTTACTTCATCAAGCAGCATTATCGAACCAGTGTCAGCATTAACAATTTCAATAACATTAGTTAATAAGCTTTGAAGCATACTTTCCATTTCCATAATTGAACCAATTTCAATTGCCAGATTAATTATCTTCTTATTCTCAAAACTTATTTCTTCAGTCTCCTCAATTTGATCAATGTTCTCAAATGAAAAAATAGCTAAGTCAAGTATCTCATTGACTTTTGACACATCATCCTGGCTAAAAGCCCTTGGGTCATCATAGTTTCCGATTGTGATTACAGCTTTTAATTCGTTGTTTAAAATAAAAGGAGCAATCAAGAGAGACTTGAGCCCGATCTCTTTCTCCTTGAAGTAGAGACGGCTGGTCTTATTGTCCGGCAATATTAATTTGTCCAAACTATATATAAGCTTGGCTTCCTTATCACTGATGGCTTTACTCTCAAAACCATCTTCGGCTGAAGCTATTATAATTCCCTTTAATTCCCGATCAAGGCCATATACCTCATCAAGAACGAGGTCATTGCTCTCAGCATTGTAGTTTAAAATAAAAATAGCTTGTGTGGGCTTAACTTCTTTTATTAATCTACTGATTAAATTATCGTAAAGCTCGATTCTGTCTTTGGAGGTAATAATATCAAAATCAGAAGTCTTTTCTTTTTCGTCTTTGGCTGAAGGCTTATCAATTACCTCAAATTTTTCCTCTTCTTTTTTATCAGGTTGCTCAAAAAGTAAATCTTCCCTTTTAATTTTTATCTTAGGAGTTCCACTTCTCTCTTCTATTTGTTCCTTTTCAGGAGCTTGGCCTTCTTCGATGTGTTCTTCTTCCTTTATTTCTTCCGCTTCTTCAGGAGCTTGGCCTTCTTTAACATATTCTTTCTCTTTTCTTTCTTTCTCCTCTTCTATCCTTAACAGCTCCTCTGCTTTTTCTTCCCAGTCTTTATTATCCCCTTCAATAAATTGCTTTAAGTCTTCTTCAAAAGTATCTCTGCTTTCTCTTTTTCTTTCTTCATCTAAAAGTTCTCTCTCGCTTTTCTGGTTCATAGTGTAGGTCTTGCCTGTCATTTGATCGTGATATTTAATTACTACCTCAATAGGTTGTGGAATCGTCGGCATATTTACTACTTCGACTTTGGCAATATCCGATTTTTTATGCGCCTTGGTAATGGGTTCTGAAGAAATAATTTCTGGTCTCTTCTTTCTGGCAGCAATCCACTCAGGTAAAACAGTTACTATTACACTTAAGACAGCTAAAAGAAAGATACTGCCCAGCAAAACAAGAACAAGGTTATGGTAATTATCGATAGCGTGAAGAATATAATAATATCCTAGCAGGCTATAGAAGACTGCTCCGACCAGAAGAGTTGACAATCCCCAAAAAAGGCCAAATTTTCGTGAAATTACTATGGCCGGGATTGAGAAAAGAGCACTATATAATACTGGCAGTAAAGGATAATAATAGAAGATTGGCACAAATTCATCATTGATTGTAACTCTAAACCAACCAAGAATTATATAACCAAATATAGCTAAGAATAAGATAAATATTGAGGCGAAAACGTATAGTAATTTATTTAATTCTTTATTCCCCATTTTATTTCCTAGTAAAAATGTTTCAATTAATATTAATACGTATTTTTCCGCGTCTCAGACAAAATATATCGGCTAAAAATGGGAAAACCTTAATTTTCAAATATCTATCTTCTCAAGTTCATAACCGCTTGTAAGGTCTATTATACTAAGTATATCGATATCAAGTAAAGCTACAGTTGGGATTTGCGCACCTTTTGGTATCGAAGGGCTTCCGGGATTCAGCATAATAAGACTGTTTTTACGTTTCAGGCTATATATATGGGTATGTCCGCTAACTGCTATAGAAGTATCATAAATAGAGGCTAACTTGTAAAATTCCTCACTTTGAAGCAAGTGGCCGTGCTGCGCTAAGACAGTCAGGTTCTCCCAGCGGAAAAATAAATATGGAGACTGGATAGGCAAATTAATGGCCAGCGTATCGACTTCTGAATCACAGTTCCCTTTAGCCACCAGAACAGGCGTTTTTGATTCGTTTATCAATTTTGCCAGCTCAAGAGGATTAAAACTCTCAGGTAGCGGATTAAACGGACCAGGATTGAGAATATCGCCAGAATGGATTATATAATCGCATTGGCCAAAAATCTCAAATGCTCTTTGCCATCCATTTAAATCTCCATGTGTATCACTTATAAATCCTATTTTCATAATAATCAAATCTCAGATTCTTTTAAATCAGATTGATATACTCCAGTTGATTCAATCTTTCTAGAATCAATAATTTTTTGGCGGCAATATTTCTCCGCTTCAGTTACTGCATCCTTAGTTGTTTGTTTTAAGCCAAGATTACAAGCAATAGAGGTTGATATAAGGCATCCCGTTCCCCTGATAAGCCCTTTTTCGACCCTGGGGCCAGTTAGGCGGAAATACTTATTGCCATTATATAAAATATCAGAAATGGTATCATTTTCTGCAAAATGCCCGCCGGTTATTAAAACATTCTGCGGGCCCAACATTTTAATCATCCTAGCTGCTTCTTTAGCTTCTTCGTAGGTTTCAATCTTCATTTCAGCTAATTTTTCAGCTTCCATAAGGTTTGGAGTAATTATATTAGAAATAGGCAACAATCTCACTTTCAGTAGTTGATACCCTACTTCGCTAATCAAATCATACCCGCTTGATGATTTTAAGATCGGATCCAAGACAATGTTAGGATGATGATTATCTTCGAAAAATGTAGCAACCGCTTCGACTGCACTTCTCGAGCCGAGCATCCCGATTTTAACAGCGGCAATCTCATTTTCCTTGCTAATAATCTGTAATTGTTCAGATATCATCTTGGCTGAAACTTTTTCAAATGAAATAAAAGTCGAGCTATTTTGAGCGGTAACAGCAGTTACGGTAAGGAGCGGCCTTAATTTATAATCCAATACAATGTTACTATCAAGAACCAAACCTGCTCCGATTGTGGGATCAATTCCACCAATTAGGAGAATTTTCGGATCCGATAAATCATTGCTCTCTAAAGTGTTCGTATCCATATTTACCTATCAAATCTATTTTACCACTATTATCATAGATGTTTATTTCAATATTGCCTGACTCGACATAACCAATTTGATTAAAATCTAAATTAAATTGACTTCTAAATTTTTGTCTAACTTTTTCTAAATCTTCAACCAGACCAGTAAATAGAAGCTCATAATCCTCACCTGAAAATAATAATTCCTTTTCATCCCAGCCCATAGATTTACAATCTTCATAGAAATTTTTTTTAACCGGCAACTTATCCAGGTAAATATTCCCAGATAGGCCACTTGCTTTGCAGATGTGGCTCAGGTCAGTTAACAAGCCATCAGATATATCTATCATTGAAGTTGCCCCCTTTTTGGCAAGAAACAGAGCTTCATTTACCCTCGGAATAGGACGTATGTGCTTATTCAAATAGGCTTTTTCGTGCTTAAGTCTGCCTTTTTGTTCCGTTTCAATGATTTTTAAACCCATAGCTGATGTACCAATCTCTCCGGTTACCCAAATAGCTTGCCCGGATTCAGCTCCGGATCTTTTCATAATTCTGCCCTCTTTTTTTCCAAGCACAGACAAACAAAGGCAAATTTTCTCAGAAGAGGTCACGTCTCCGCCGATAATATCTAACCCGTAATCCCGGCAGATACTCCTTAAACCTTCAAAAAAACGGTCAACATATTCAAGATTCAAACCACCGGGTAAACCCAAGCTTACAATAGCTGCAAATGGCCTACCGGCCATGGCTGCAATATCAGATATATTAACTGCCCCTGCTTTATATCCAAGGTTTTCCGGTGAGATTTTATCTCTCCAAAAGTGAACATCCTCGACCAGAAGATCACTGGTAACTATTAAAGAGGAATCTCGGGCCATATTTATAACTGCTGCATCGTCACCCGGCCCGACATCAACTAGTTTTGACATGGGATCAAGGCTTTCGATGATTCTGTCTAAAAGATTAATTTCACCAAGCTGGCTAAGTCTCATTTTACTAACATTTTGGAGTTTCTTTTAAAGATAAGTATTCAGAGACAATCTTCATTGCACAAAACTCTCCGCACATTGTACAAACATTAGTTCCATCAATATTTTTTTCATCAAGGCATTCCTGAAGTTTTTTTCTATCCATAGCTATAAGTTCTTGTTTCTGCCAATCAAGCCGCTTTCTAGCTTTTGACATCCGGTCATCCCAATCCCTGGAACCCGGATGGCCTCTGGCTACATCAGCGGCGTGTGCAGCTATTCTTGAGGCAATAACTCCTTCATAGACGTCTTCGGAAGAAGGTAATCCCAGATGTTCTTTTGGAGTAACATAACAAAGAAAGTCGGCTCCGTAATAGGCTGCCAAAGCCCCGCCAATGGCTGAAGTTATATGATCATAACCAGGAGCCACATCGGTTACAATAGGTCCTAAAACATAAAAAGGTGCCCCCTGGCAGATATCTTTTTCAATCTTTACGTTTGCCTCGATATCATTTAAGGGAACATGGCCAGGACCTTCAACCATAACCTGGACCCCGGCTTGGCGACATTTTTTAGTCAACTCCCCTAAAACAATCAGCTCTTGAATTTGTGCCCGGTCAGAAGCATCTGCTAAGCAACCCGGCCTCAGCCCATCACCTAAACTCAAGGTTAAATCATAATTGCTAGCAATATCCAGTAATCTGTCGAATTGTTCATATAAAGGATTTTCACTGTCATTGTGTACCATCCAAGCTAATAGAATTGCTCCACCCCGGCTAACTATATCAACAAGCCGCCTTTGGCTTTTAAGCCTTTCAATTACTTCTCTGGTCACGCCGCAATGGACAGTAATAAAATCAACTCCATCTGCAGCCTGGCCTTCGATCACATTAAAGAGATGATCCGGAGTCATTTCAACAATACTGCCAAAAATATCCTTAGCTTGGGTTGCTGCTTCATAAATTGGTACAGTTCCTAATGGCACTGGACAGTTTTTCCTTATCTCGCGACGAATTTTAGGCAAATCTCCCCCTACGCTTAAATCCATTATTGTATCTGTTTGGGCTTCCATAGCTGCTTCAAGCTTTTCAATTTCTTTGTCAATTTCCGGATAATCCTCACTGGTACCGATATTGGCATTAACCTTAACTCTTAAATCCTGCCCAATGGCACAGGGCTCTTTCAATCTGTATGTATTATTTTGAGGAACTACAATCTTTCCAGAGATAATCTTTTCAATTAAATCTTCCACTTCCATAGACTCTTGACTAGCAATAACAGTAAGATATTTCGGACTCATTCCTTCTTTAAGTTTTTCTATTAGCATTCAAATCAACTCTTTTCATAATTTAAGTCATCAGGCCAATAATCAACCTTCTTGCTTCGCTAACCATGTTATTTGCCTGGCAGACAGCTGAAATAACAGCAATTCCATCTACCCCGGCTGATATAACAAAATCCAAATTATCGATATTTATTCCACCTATGGCCAAAACAGGCTTTTTCACAGACCGGCATATCTTTTCCAGTTCTTCCAGCCCCATCGGAAGATTAGCATCATCTTTGCTTGGTGTAGCGAATACTGGGCCGATGCCCAGGTAATCTATATCTTCCTTGTCAGCTTTAATTGCTTCTTGAAAATTTGTGGCTGACTTTCCAATTATAGCCTCGGAACCAAGCATCGCCCTGGCTTCTTGAACTTGTCTATCTTCTTGTCCTAAATGAACACCATCTGCGCCAACTTTTCTGGCGACTTCAACCCGGTCATTTATGATAAAAAGAGCTTCTTTTTCCTGGCAAATGGGTAATATTTTTTCGGCAATCAACTCCATTTCCTTATCAGGCATCGATTTATCTCTTAGTTGAATCATATCCGCCCCGGCTTGAAGGCCTGCCTTTGCTATATCATAATGGCCCCGCCCCATCCTTTTAACTTCATCAGTAATCAGGCAAAATCTGACTTTACCTACGTTCTCCTTAGAATTCATATTTAGCCCTTTTCATTATTGTTTCTTTATCCAGGTTGGCTAGTGCATCGTAGATATTTACATGAAAACTTCCGGGGCCTTCTGCTTTTTCACCGGCCAATTCTCCGACTATTCCAAATACCAGCAGTCCCTCAGCTGCAGCAATAAAAGGGTCTTTTTGAACAGAGTTAAAAATAGCAGTCATGGTAGTGGCCATACATCCAGAACCTGTAATTGTGCTAAGATGATAAGAACCATTACGGATTTTTCCTAGCCTGTTTCCGTCGGTAACGATATCTTCTTTTCCTGTAACAGCAACGATACAATTTTTTGTTTGGGCAAGCTCTTTGGAAAAATTGTTGATATCGCCATCAACTTGAATAGATTCAACTCCTTTTATCTCACATTCATAACCGGACATGACTGAAATCTCGGCAGAGTTTCCTCTGATAATTGAGATTTTTACCTCTTCTAAGATTTGATGAGCGCTCTCAGTTCTTAGTTTGGTTGCTCCAACCCCAACCGGATCAAGTATAACTGGAATTCCTCTATAATTTGCTTTCTTGCCGGCAATAATCATTGCCTCTATCCATTTGGAGCTTAAAGTTCCGATATTCAAGACTAGTGCTGAAGCAGATTTGACCATATCTTCTACTTCTTCCCTGGCATGAGCCATTACCGGCAAGGCACCAGCACAGAGAGTCAGGTTGGCTGTTTCATTCATAACCACGTAATTAGTTATATGATGAATAAGCGGTTTTTCATTCTCTATATTATTAAAATCTTTGATAACTGTGTCTAAAAATCCTTTCATAATTTCCCTTTCTAATAAATAACCTCCACAAGGGAGGTTATTTTTAAATAAATAGCTTCCCTACGCTGGTATTATCCAGAGGCTGTATTCAGCCTTTCAGGTTCAAACGGTATCCCTTCTAAATCAGGTAATCTCAGCCATTAAAGACAGGCTCCCGTAGCATTTTATAAAGTTTTCAAGCTATATATATTATATTGTAGAATTATATTTTATACCAATATTTTATACCAATCTATGATAGTAGACTGGCCAACTGAAAAATCATAATATTTAAATGTCAAAATGCACTAAACCATGTTTGGTATAAATAATATTCTTATAGTAGCGGATTTCAATATTGTTTTTACCTCTTTAAGCCATCATTTTTAATTATTTTTTTACGGCTTCCATCATTTTTGTGCCCATGATGGTAAAATGGCGGTCTGCATAAGAAGCTATCGTTGACTGGGTAGTTGTGTAGATAATTGTAGTGCCTTCCTTATTTATATTTTCAAGAACATTCATTAATTCCTGAGATGATACACCATCTAAAGCTAAGGTCGGATCATCTATCAACAATAAATGCGGTTCATTAATATATGCCCGGGCAATTGAAGCCAGCTGAATCTCGCTTCTTGAAAGCTGATGTGGGTAGTATGGAGCTATTTCTCGTAGATTAAATTTATCAACAACTTCACCGGCCAGATATTTTTGCTCACTCAAAGATTTATGGCTGGTAAGTAAGGGCAAGAGAATATTTTTTTCAATTGTCAGATATTGCAGTAGAATTGGTCGGTCAAATACATATCCAACAAAATCTCGGCGAAAATCAGCTAATACTTCAGTTCCCAAACTATAAATATCCAGTTCAGCCAAGAGAACTTTTCCTGAAGTCGGTGGTACAAGCCCCCCTATTATCCCCAGCAAAGTAGTTTTGCCAGACTTAGCTGGGCCCATAATAGAAATAAATTCCCCTTCTTTAACTGAAAAGGAAACTTTATCTAAGACCAGGACTGATCTTTGTTTTTCATATACTTTTGTTACTTCATCAAGAGAGATAAAAGCCATCAGACATTCCTCTTCAATTCATAGAGCAAGTCTTTTTCCTTTAGCCGGTAACTATTAAGAAGCATTCCGATGAATGTTCCAAGAACAGCTACCAAAACAGCGATTAATAATAGAGTAGGATCCCAAATCTTAATAATCTCCGCTCTTTTCAGGACAATCACGGTAACTGATAATGAGAGCAGCATACCTATTAAATAACCCCCCAGAGCAGCCGGTATACTTATCATCTCGACTGTTAAAAAAAAGATCTGCAGTATTTTAAATCTTCTGAAGCCAAGCGAGCGAAGATAGAATATTTCGTCTTTTTTTAAAATAAAATAGCTCCTGATACCGGTAAAAATTATAAATAGAGCCAGGATAACAGCCAGAAAAATAATAGTATTGCTAAAACGTGAAAACTGATCCTCAATTCGGGAGCTTCGGAATGATATTGGCTGGTAAAGGACTACCTTCATTTGAGAGAGCCTGCCTTCTAATTGTTCGATTATTTTTTCAAGGTCAAAATCACTACCTGAAGCATTTATTTCAATATAACTATAAAAATTAGGGTCAGTCAGTGTTATTTGTTCAGCCAGGACTTTTTGAGCCTGTTTTATATCAAGAAATAGGTAGTGGTCCTCTTCTGTGCCAATTTCTCTGAATATTCCTGAAATTAGAAAAGGTTTGTCATATAAATAGATAATATCGCCTTTTTCAGCTTCAAGTTTCTGAGCCGCTTCATTACCTAAAACAACCTCGTTAGCTTTTTCTGGAAGAAATCCTTTAACTTTAAGCCAGGGTTTCAAGTCACTCTCTGCTTCAAAATCAACTCCAATCAGTAAAATATTCTTAGTCAATATGTTCTTTTTATTCTGAGCTTGAACTTGCCCCATTACCTTTGGGGAAATAACATTGAAATTATCACTGAGAGGGATTTTTTTAATCGCTTTCAAGTCGGTCTCGGTCAGACTAAAGAAAGATTCACCAAATTCTGAAGTTCCCATCAAGCCCTCGGTATATTGGCCGGGATAAGCATCTGTCGGATAGATTAAAAGATTGGGGCCTAATCTGTTTTGATCTGCCAATAAACGGTCTCTCAATACATAGTTAATCGAGATAAAAGAGACCAAGAGGCTGATAGCCAGCGAGATAATGATGACCAGGGGAAGAGTTTTTGGCCTATCGCCAAATACACTTTGAACTGATAATAATATCAATCTCATTATAGATATTCCTTGCTTGCCGCCCTAATATAACAATTATTATATCCTTGATAGAATTAAGTTATCATTATACAATATTCTCTGCCTAATTTGGCAATAAACTAGGAGAGAAAAAGATGCCTATCTATGAATATAAATGTAAAAAATGCGATAAGACCTTTGATTTGCTTCATGATTTAAATGAACCAAGTGTCCAGGTTTGTCTATACTGTCAAGGTGAAGCAATTCGTATATTCCAAGCAAATCCCATTGTTTTCAAGGGGTCGGGCTTTTACAAAACTGATTACAAAGGCAAGACAAATAAAATGGCCAAAGCTGATAAAAAAAGAGTAGCTTCTAAAGAAGAAAATGAAAAAAAAGCTACTAAAGGTAAGAAAAAAAATAAAGCAGCCAATCAGGAAAAATAATTTAAAATCCTTAAAAGCAGTTTTAATTACAGTCTATAATTATTAATCATCCTAGAAAGCCATTTAGGTTATTTTGCTTGATTACAGATAAAAGTAATTTCTTTAATTTGATGATAATTGTCTTAACATTTGTTCTTTGTTAAACTTAATATAATAAATATGCTTCGGGGCAGGGTGAAATTCCCGACCGGTGGTTAAAGTCCGCGAGTCTTTTTAAAAGACTGAATTGGTGAAACTCCAATACCGACAGTAAAAGTCTGGATGGGAGAAGCAGGAATGCATAGTTTTGCTATGTAATATTATGCTAAGGGTTTCTCCCTTGGCATTTTATATTTTAATAGAGATATGAATTTAAAAAAAGATCAAAAATATATGGAAAAAGCAATAAAGTTAGCCGAGAAAGGGCGCGGCTACACCAGCCCCAACCCGCTCGTCGGAGCAGTTATCGTTAAAGACGGTAACATAGTAGGTGCAGGTTTTCATGCAGCTACCGGGAAACCACATGCTGAAATCAACGCTCTTCGTGTAGCTGGAGATAAAGCTGAAGGTGCTACCCTTTATGTTACCCTTGAGCCATGCTCTATATACGGAAAAACCCCACCTTGTACTGGAGCAATTAAAATTGCCAAGATTAAGAGGGTAGTGGCCGGAATCATGGATCCAAATCCAAAAGTAAACGGCAAAGGTTTAGCAGAACTTAAGCAAGCCGGGATTGATATTGACTGTGGCCTTTTGGAAAATAAAATTAAAAAACAAAATGAAATATATATAAAATATATCAAGACAGGTTTTCCTTTTGTTCTGGTCAAGAGTGCTGCTTCCCTGGATGGAAAGATTGCTACAACAACCGGTGAAAGCCGCTGGATAAGCGGAAAAAAATCGCGTTACTACGCCCATCTGCTAAGAGGCGAATATGATGCTGTGATGGTAGGTAGTGGAACCATACGCCGGGATGACCCTATGTTGACCTGCCGCTTGCCTGATAATAGTTTTGAAAACCCGATACGAATAGTTATTGACAGTAAAATCAAAATACCAATGGACGCTAAAGTCCTGTTAACAGCCAAGGATATACCCACAATTTTAGTTACCCATGATAAAAGTGCACGAGCGATAAAGATTAAGGTTGATATTCTTCGTCAAAATAACATAGAAGTAGTTATCTTAGAAGAAAAAAATGGCTTTGTCGATCTACAAGAGCTTTTAAAGAAACTTGGCCAAAATGGTATTTCATCTATCTTGGTCGAGGGGGGTTCAACTTTAAACGGTACCTTGCTAGAGCAAGGACTAATCGATAAGTTTGTCTTTTTTCTAGCTCCAAAGATCATCGGTGGAAGCACAGCTCCAACTCCAGTAGGTGGAAAAGGTATTGATAAAATGAATGAAGCCCTTGACCTGGAAATATCAAACATTAAGCAGGTTGGCCTGGATTTGATGGTCACTGCCTATCCAAAAAAGAAGGAGCCCGAGCAAATCGCTTTTTCTGAAATGGAGGAAAGTTCAAATATTATTTAGTAAAATCAAAGATGTTTACTGGCATTATCAGAACAACCGGAAAATTAAAAAGAATTCAAAGAAAAGGTACGAACAGAACTCTGGAAATAAGCTTGCCAAAACTTTCCGATTCAATCATAATCGGTGATTCTATTGCCGTAAATGGAGTTTGTTTAACTGTGACCAGAATAAAAAACAATAATTTATGGTTTGATATTTCAGAAGATACATGGGACAAGACTACTTTTAAATTCTACCGTCCAAACCAGTTAGTAAATATTGAAGAGTCACTGAAAACCGGTGATAAAATAGGTGGACATTTTATCACCGGGCATATTGATGGGATAGGGAGATTGAAGAAGAAAATTAAAAAAGGCAACGAATTACGCCTAGAAGTCGTATCTGAAAAGGGCATTATCTCAAAATTAATACCCAACGGCTCAATTTCCATCGATGGAGTCAGTTTGACAGTTAAAGAGATTGGTCCTGATTGGTTTAATTTAGTTATAATTCCCCAGACCTTAAAAGAAACAACAATTAAACAGCTTAAACAAGGTGATTACTTAAACCTGGAGACCGATATTTTAAGAAAATATATAGCCATGCATAAGGATTTTTCACATTCAAATTTTAATACAGGGGGTGCCTAAAATGCCATTTGCATCTATAGATCAAGCTCTAATAGATATTAAAAAAGGCAAGATCATTATTGTAGTTGATGATAAAGACCGGGAAAATGAAGGCGATTTTGTCATTGCTGCTGAAAAAATTACTTCCGAGGCAATAAACTTTATGGCCAAGTATGGCAGAGGCTTAATATGTATGCCTATCGAAGCCAAAAGAATGGAAGAATTAAAAATTCCAGTCATGGTCAACGATAATACCTCGACCTATCAAACTGCCTTTACTGTTTCTATTGGGGCAAAGAATTTAATTTCGACCGGGATTTCGGCCGCAGACCGGGCATTGACAATAAAGACAGTTATAGATCCTAAAACAAAACCTGAAGACATATCGAGGCCTGGCCATGTCTTTCCCATAATGGCCAAACCAGGCGGTGTACTGGAAAGAGCCGGACATACAGAAACAGCTGTTGACCTGGCAAAACTTTCCGGCTTATATCCTGCCGGGGTAATCTGCGAAATAATGAACGAAGACGGTTCAATGGCCAGGGTTCCACAGTTAATCAAAGTTGCTGAAAAATTTAACCTAAAAATGATTACTGTGGCTGACCTCATAAGCTATAGAAGAAAAACAGAAAAGCTGGTAACCAGGGTAGCAGAGACTATCATTCCTACAAAATACGGAACTTTTACAGCAATAGGTTATACCAGCCATGTCGATAAGGAAACCCATATTGCCCTGGTTAAGGGTGAAATTGACGGCAAAGAAAATGTTTTAGTCCGTGTTCATTCTGAATGCCTTACCGGAGACGTTTTCGGCTCTGTACGTTGCGACTGCGGCCGGCAGCTAGACAAAGCTATGGAGATAATTGGCAAGTATGGCCAAGGGGTATTGCTTTATATTATAGGACAAGAAGGAAGAGGAATCGGATTACTTAATAAATTAAAAGCTTATAAACTCCAAGATGAAGGCAGAGATACTATTGAAGCCAATAAGGAGCTTGGTTTTCCACCAGATCTAAGAGACTATGGAATTGGAGCCCAGATACTGGTCGACCTTGGTTTAAGTTCTTTAAGGCTTATAACCAATAATCCAAAAAAAATAGTTGGGCTTGAGGGTTATGGCCTAAAGATAGCCGATCGTGTTCCCCTGGAAATAAAACCAACACCGGAAAATCTTACTTATTTAAAGACAAAAAAAGAAAAAATGTCTCACATCATGAAAAACAAGTTTAATTAGGAGGATGATTATGAAAAAAATTGAAGGAAAATTAATTGGCTCCGGATTAAAATTTGGGCTGGTAGTCAGCCGTTTTAACGAATTAATATCGAGCAAACTGCTAGATGGTGCTATTGATGCCCTAACCAGGCATGATGTATCTGAAAATGATATCTCTGTCGCCTGGACTCCTGGCTCTTTCGAAATACCCTTGATTGCCCAAAAAATGGCTTCTGATAATTCTTATGACGGAATTATATGTCTTGGAGCAATCATAAGAGGAGATACACCACATTTTGAATATCTAACAGCCGAGGTAACAAAGGGTGTTGCTAAAATCAATCTTGATTCTGAAAAACCGATTACTTTTGGATTAATAACCGCAGATTCGGTAGATCAAGCTCTTGAGAGAGCGGGAACAAAAATGGGTAATAAAGGTTACTCATCTGCAGTTTCGTGTATTGAAATGGTAAATTTGATAAAATCACTATAGAATGTCAAGAGGTGTCATTTATTGAAAGTAAAAAAACCTTGGGGATACTATGATCAGTACGTTTTTAATAGATCTTGCTCAGTAAAGATATTAGTAGTCAAATCCGGCCAAGAGACAAGCCTTCACTGGCATAATCTTAGAAGTGATATGTGGATAATCCTGGATGACGGAATAAAAGTCCAGATTGGGGAAGAAATACACGAGGCTAGACCAGGCGAAGAATTCTTTATTCCCTCTGAGACAGTCCACCGAATAATCTCCTCTGGTAAAGAAGCAAGAGTGTTAGAAATAGCATTTGGTTATTCCTCTGAAGATGATATCCATCGTCTGGCTGATGACTATGGAAGACCCATAGAATAACACAAATCATTCATCCTAATACATAAAATTGGTGGTTTTACCTACTTTTCTAAAATGAATAAATTAGTGAGTTTAAACAAATTGGAAAAAATCAAATTAAAGATAACAGAAGGTGAAAGGCTAAGCCGGGAAGATGGCTTGGCATTGTACCAAACCAATGACCTTTTGCTATTAGGTGAGCTGGCCAACCTGGTCAAGGAGCGAAAAAGCGGAAATACTGTTTTCTTTATAAATAATCGCCATATTAACCAGACAAATATCTGCTCAGCCCGATGTAAACTATGCGCTTTTAGCCGTGACGAAGGTGATCCCGATGCTTACACCATGACCCTTGACCAGATCCTGGAAGCAGCCCAGAAGACTATTGACGATGATATCAGCGAACTACATATAGTCGGAGGCTTGAATCCGTCAATAACTTATGATTTTTACCTTAATATGCTAAAAGAACTGAAAAAACTATTACCTGACGTGCACATCCAAGCATTTACTGCTGTTGAGGTAGATTATTTCTCTAATATTACAGGGAAATCTATTAATGATATTTTAAAGGAGCTCCAGGAAGCTGGCCTTGGCTCGCTCCCGGGCGGAGGAGCTGAAGTCTTTAGCACACGGGTCAGAAGGTTAATCTGTGAGAAGAAAATAAGCGGAGAAAGATGGCTTGAAATCATGCGGTCAGCACACCAGTTTGGCATCCGCTCCAATGCAACCATGCTATATGGCCATGTTGAAACAATAGAAGAAAGAATTGACCACCTTCTCTTACTAAGAAGCCTCCAAGATGAAACAAAGGGTTTTCAATCATTTATACCCCTCGCCTTTCATCCTAAAAACACTCAATTGCCGGACATCGAGAATACTACCGGATTTGATGATATACGGACTCTGGCTATAGCCAGGCTTATGCTGGACAATTTTGACCATATTAAAGCTTTCTGGATAATGATAGGACTTAAGCTTGCTCAAATCTCACTTAACTTTGGAGTAGACGATATTGACGGGACAATAGTAGAAGAAAAAATTACTCACGCAGCCGGAGCTGAAACAGATCAGTATATAGAAAAAGGTAACCTTATTAAGCTTATCAAAGAATTAGGAAGGGATCCTGTTGAAAGAGACACGCTCTATAACATCATCCGCCGATACTAAGACTAAACCAAAACGACCTCGTTTGGGGCATATAAACTTTATTAACTGCTTGCCTCTTTATTACGGGCTAGTCCAACATAATGTACTTCTTGATGTCGAATTGATAAAAGAAGCTCCCCGCCAACTAAAAGAATCCATAATCAACGGAGAACTGGATATCGCTCCCCTTCCGTCAATCGAATATTGTCGTAATTATAAAGACCTATATATCCTTCCTGACCTGAGCATTAGTTCTGACGGAGCAGTCCATAGCATACTTCTTGTCTCAAAATTGCCAATTCAAAAGCTAGATGGAAAGCAGATAGCCTTGACAAATACATCAGCAACTTCCCAAGTAATGCTAAGAATTCTATTAAAAAACAAATATAATATAGAACCTATATATTTCGAAACCCCTCCAGACTTAGCTCAAATGATGAGAGAAGCAGATGCTGCCCTCTTAATTGGAGACCATGCCTTAAGAACCATGTATACCCAGAGTTCCCTGTTAAAATATGACCTGGGTGATATCTGGACAGAACATTTCGGACATAAAATGGTCTATGCTGTTTGGGCAGTTAGGGACAAGTACTGGCACAAATATCCTGAAATCGTCAAAAGCGTAAACAGGGCGCTGGTAAATTCCATAAATTACTCAAAAAAACATCTTGATGAAGTTGCCGAATATGCAGCAAGATGGGAAATTTTTCCTGTTGATTTTCTGAAAGATTACTTTAAGTCTTTAAAGTTTGATTTTACTGACAAATACAGAGAAGGACTTACTTTTTACTACCAAAAAGCCGCCGAGATGGGTTTTGTTAAAGAAGTAGCTCCTTTGAAATATATTGAATAGAATTATAATGGTTCCTCAAAATATTCTGAAAAAAAATAGAATAACCGAAGATGATGCTCTGGAATTATTCAAAGAAACTAATCTGGTGGAACTGGGTAAAAAAGCTACCGAAATAAAAAAATCTTTCCATCCTGATAATATAGCCACTTTTGTTGTTGACCGAAATATAAATTACACTAATATCTGTACTTCCAAATGTCGATTCTGCGCCTTTTACAGGGAAATTGACCATCCTGAAGCTTACCTTTTAAGCCAGAAAGAAATTGACCGGAAAATTTCTGAAGCTGTTGAGCTGGGGGCTACTCAAATTATGCTCCAAGGAGGCCTTCATCCAGACCTTAAGATCGATTTCTACCAAGATATGCTGGAATCCATCAAGTCAAAGTTCAAAGTTCACATCCATTCGTTCTCACCGCCGGAGATAGTCCATATATCAGAAATCTCAAAAATAGATATCAAAGATACTATTTCCAAATTAAAAGAGAGCGGCCTCGATTCAATCCCGGGTGGCGGAGCTGAGATCCTTGTCGATCAAGTCAGGCAGATTATCAGCCCAAAAAAAATAAAGACCAATATTTGGTTAAAGGTAATGGAAACAGCCCATAACCTGGGGATGAAGACAACAGCTACTATGATGTTCGGCAGTGTAGAAAAAGCAAAAGACAGAGTTATTCATCTAAAGAAAATTCGCGATCTCCAGGATAAGACCGGAGGATTCCGAGCTTTTATTCCCTGGACTTTTCAACCCGGAAAGACTGAAATCGGAGGAGAGCAAACTACCGGGGCAGACTATATAAAAACATTGGCCATCTCCCGAATTTACCTGGATAATATTGAAAATATTCAAGCTTCCTGGGTCACCCAGGGGGATAAAATGGCCCAGATTTCAATTTTTTTCGGGGCAAACGACCTGGGAAGTACTATGATTGAAGAAAATGTAGTCAGGGCTACCGGCTTGAATTATCGGCTTCCACAGGAATCTTTGATAAGCTTGATAAAAGATATAGATTATGTTCCAGCTAAGCGTAATACAAAATACGAAATCTTAAAGACTTATTAAGGACGAATATGATTATAGAGAAAGTTCCCTCGGCCCGCTTGGCTTTTATCGGTGGATCAAGTACATATTCAGTTGATTTCGAAGATTTTCTAGATGATAATAATTTTTCTGTTTTAGAAAAAGAACTGGTCATAGAGACACCGTATGGCCAAAGTCCCCCTTTTATTCTTTTTTTCTTTGAGAATAACCAGGGACAGAAGATAAAAGCCCTGGCCTGTAAGATGCACGGTTGGAGAAAAGGCACAAGCCGGGCAGACGCATCCAGGCAGTTGTTCTGGGTTTTTCACCAAGCCGGGATTGAAAAAGTAATCAGCGAAGGTGGAACCGGAACCCTAAATCCTGATTTCAAGCCCGGAGACTTAATAATTCCTGATGACTTCATCGATTTTTCTGAAAGGCGCTCATTAAGCATCGTTGGCCGTTTTCTGCTACAAATGAAAGATCCAATCTGCCCTACTCTCTCAGCTCTGCTATTTGAAACAGCCAAAGACAAAAAAAAGGTGCATAAGGCCGGGGTATATATTGTGACCGAGGGAATAAGATTCGAGACAAAAGCTGAGATTTCAATGATGAAAAAATGGGGAGCCGATGTGGTTGGCCAAAGCCTGTCTCCTGAAGTATACCTCTCAAGAGAGATTGGGGCTTGTTTTTGCGGACTTTATCTTATTACCAATCAAGCTGAAGGATTAGGCAAAGTGCCAATGCACGACCAGCTTAAAGAACTTTTTTACGGGGAGGCCGAATCAATCGCTGAGATTCTGGCCAAGGCATTTAAAAAAATTACCTTTGGTGATAAATGTTCCTGCCTTGATTATAGGCACCAAACATTATTAAGGCCGAAAAATCAGAATGAATATAAATAATATTTCCGCAGACTGGATTCTGCCTGTTGAAGATAAGCCCATAAAACAGGGTATATTATCCTGGTCTCAAGGAATAATCACTTCTATTGGTAAGAATACAGGCCAAGCAGCAGATGATATCCAATACTTTTCTAACTCAGTAATAACTCCGGGCCTGGTTAACGCCCATACTCACCTGGAATATATCTTTCGCCCAAAGACAAAAGAAGATTTTAATTTTATAGATTGGATAATCGGACTAATTAAATTAAGCCGCAAATTTTCAGAGGAAGATTACTACTGGTCTTCAATATACTCAACCAAAGAACTATTAAAAAAAGGAGTCTCAACAATAGGAAATATTGTCAAAAACCCAACTTCAGCCAGGGCAGCCATTGATTCAAGGATGAGGGGAATTAATTTTCTGGAAATAATCGGTTGGCAGAACACGGAAGTTCTCAAGAATAAGTTAATCAACAGTTTAGAGGACTTAACCTGTCTATCAAAAAATACAAGATTTAAAGCCGGCCTTTCTCCCCACTCAATCTATACTACATCTAAAGAAGTCCTAAAATGGGCATTTTTTTTAGCCGGTGAAAAGGATATCCCGCTCTCTATCCATTTGGCTGAATCACCATTCGAGAAAGAACTTACCCAAAATAACCGAGGTGAGATTATTGACCGGTTTTGGAAATTTATCGATTTTCCAATTGACAAATGGAAAAACCCAAACGATACACCTTTCGGATACCTCTACAAAAACGGGCTTGTTAAAGAAAAATCATCTCTGGTACACTGTGTCCATTTAGAAGAAGAGGAAATAAAAACTATCAAAGAGAAAAAATTAAATCCGGTGCTGTGTCCATCGTCCAATATCTTTCTGAAAGTCGGCCTTCCACCGGTCAATGAATTTGTAAAAAAATCAGTTGAGTTTTCCCTGGGAACCGACAGCTTATCTTCAAATCCTGAGGGTGATTTGGTAAAAGAATATAGAGTATTTGAAGAGTATTTTCCCGGCCAAATCATTCCAGAGCTTTTCCTTAAATCTATAACACTGAACGGAGCAAAAGGCCTGGGCCTTGATAGTTATTGCGGGTCACTAAAGCCGGGCAAATCTGCTGATTTTGCCATCTTTGAGATACAGGCTGACCTCTCAAAAGATCCTTATGCTTTATTAAGACTGCCTTCCAAGAAACGCAAGCTCAAAGAATTATATATCGCCGGTGAAAAAATATATTCTAATGGCCAATTTAACTATCTTGATGAAGAACTAGTAGATTATCAGATTAACAAGCGGGCTGTTAATATCAGTCAGTGACCGTGAAGGCTTGATCCATAATAACCAATCAATTTGTTTTTTTTGGCACTCTCCATTATCAAAGAGGTGGCTTGATGATCGGTTTATCGTCTTTTGGTGAAGTTGAAGCCCGGTGTTGAAAAGGTAAAAATTTCCTTAGAGTAACAGTGTGAATTTTTTTCTTAAAAAGCCGGCTGGAGCCCTCTATAACTACTAAGATTTTTTATGCCTAATTTCAGATTATGGGCTGTAATTTTTTTATTTCTTTATCCTTAATCCCGCTATGAATAGCGACGATTCCCCAGGTCAGGTTGTGAAATTTAACATCAGACCAACCTGCTTTTGTAATCAGGTCAGCGAAGTCTTTTTGATTGGGAAATTTTTGGATTGAATCTGCCAGATATAGATAACTACTCGGTTTTTTTGAAATTAAACTGGCAATAAAAGGTATTATTTTCATCAAATAAGCAAAATATATCTTATTGATTATTTTATTCGGGGGATGGGCAAACTCAAGGCAGGCTAACATTCCACCCCGGCGTGTTACCCGGTAAAACTCCTTTAAGGCAGCCAGCCTTTTATTCTTTTCTATATTTCTTATGCCAAAAGCAACAGTCGCTGCATCGACAGACTCATCAGCCAAGTTGATTGAAGTTGCGTCTTCAAGTATGAATTTTATCTGTTTATTCTTATCAAATTTCTGAGCTTTATTTTTTCCAAAACTCAACATCTCATTAGAAAAATCAGAGGCGATAATCTCCGTTTTTGAATCTCCCTGGCGCAGTAACTCCAAGGATAAATCACCAGTACCGGCACAAAGATCAATAATTTTTTTTCCGGAAGGTTCTATTAATTGTGCAGTCTTTCTGCGCCATCTTTTATCTATGCCTAAACTCATCAATCGATTCAGAAGATCGTACCTGGAAGCGGCTCCTTCAAAGACAGCTTTAACTTTCTGGTTATGATCAGATTCTTCCTCAGGCTTCAATATTACCCTCCTTCCAGCCCTTGTAAAGATCATGCTTGAAGCCAAGTTTTTCTAAAACTTTACCGACTATGAAATTGACCAGATCATCTATTTTTTTAGGCTGATAGTAAAAACCGGGCATTGCCGGAATTATTGAAGCTCCGGCCTCTGCTAACCTCAGCATATTCTGAAGATGAATCTTATTAAGAGGCGTCTCTCTGGGGACAAGCAATAAAGGCCAGTCCTGTTTGAGATGTACGTCAGCCGCTCTGGTCAGTAGATTATTAGCCAGACCAGCAGCAATGGCCGCAACACTTGCCATACTGGCCGGAATCACAACCATTCCATCGCTATTATTTGACCCGCTGGCAGGTGGCTGGTAGATATCATCGTTGGAATAAGCCCTGATTAAATCGACATGTTTAAGATCGATGTTCTGTTTAAGGCTTTCTATAATATTATCTTTCTCAAGAGAGAATCCCAATTCGTCTTTTATTACTTTTATTGCCGGATCAGTGACGATTAATCCCATCTCAACCTGTCTTTTATTCAATTCTTCAATAAGCCTGAAACTATATATTGAGCCGCTGGCCCCTGATATTGCAACTAGGTAAGGCATAATCAAACCCCCTTATAAAATCGTTATATCAATAAATGAAAATAAAAACACTATGACACTGATAAAACCGTTAACCGTAAAAAAGCTGACATTTACTTTTGATAAATTCTCGGGAGACACGATAATATTCTCATAAAACAATAATATTAGAGCAATTAATACTCCTGCATAGTACCAAACTCCCAGATTAAATATAAGCCCGTTTAAGAAAAGTAATATGATTGTCAGAATATGCAGTACCATGGTTATCTTTAAGCCTACTCCAACAGAAAATCTAACAGGTATCGAATTAAGCCCGGTCTTCTTATCAATTTCATAATCCAGAGTAGCATATATGATATCGAAACCGGCTACCCAAAAAGATACAGCCAGAGTTAAAACCCATATCTCTAACGGTATCTGGTTTTTTATGGCAATCCAGGCTGCTGCCGGAGCGACTCCTAAAGCAAAACCCAGAAAAAAATGGCACAACCAGGTAAAACGTTTTGTATATGGATAGAATACAAACAAGAACAAGATTGGGGGCCAGAGATATCTGGCAATCGGAGCCAGGTTATAGACAGCTATAATAAAAACTAAAAAACTCAGGACATTAAAGATTGTTGCTTCTCCGACAGAAATAAGCCCGGTGGGAATTGCCCGATCGGCTGTCCTTGGATTAGCAGCATCTATTTCCTTGTCTATAACTCTATTCATCCCCATTGCAAATGTCCTGGCTCCAAACATTGCTACTGTAATCCAAAAAAAATCATGAAATGTCGGCCAACCATCAGCCGCCAGGATCATTCCCAGGTAGGCAAAAGGAAGAGCAAATATTGTATGCTCAAATTTTATCATCTCCAGAAAGATTCTTATCTTATTCCAGACCATAATCTTTCCAGCGTCTTGTTACCAGTTCCTTGATCTCTTTTGACATTAAAATATCGTCCGGCCAGTCTCTGGTATGACCTTCGCTTGGCCATTTCTTAGTGGCGTCTATGCCCATTTTAGAACCATAATTAGGTGTATTGGAAGCATGATCGAGCACATCAAGAGGTCCCTGGACAAAAAAGACATCTCTTTGAGGGTCTATATTATTAAAAACCTTCCAGGCGACTTCAGAAGGATTCTGAACATCGACGGTATGGTCGCATACAATTATTATTTTAGTAAACATCATCTGGCCCAGGCCCCAGATTGAACTGGCAACTTTTCTGGACTGCAAAGGAAACTCTTTTTTGATTGAAACAATAGCACAGTTATGAAAGACTCCCTCCAACGGCAGATTAAGGTCAACTATTTCAGGTATCTGAGCTTTAATAGCCGGCAGAAATATCCTCTCAGTTGCCTTGGCCATATAACAATCTTCCATGGGAGGGCGGCCGACAATAGTGGTCGGGTAAATCGGATTTCGTCGGTGGGTAATGCATTGTATGTGAAAGACCGGATAATCATCAGACAAAGAGTAATAACCGGTATGATCCCCGAATGGCCCTTCCCTTCTTCTTTCTCCGGGCTCGACATAGCCCTCCAATATAATCTCCGCTTCAGCCGGAACCAGTAGATCAACTGTTTTGGCTTTGACCACCTCAACCGGCTCTTTTCGGAGAAAACTGGAAAAAATTAACTCATCAAAACCTGAAGGCAAGGGAGCAGTTGCTGCATATATGGTAGCCGGGTCTCCTCCCAGAGCAACAGCTATCTCCATCCTTTTCCCCTTCTCTTCGTGCTTACGATAAGTAGCTGCCCCGTCATGATGAATATGCCAGTGCATGCCAGTTGTCTTTTTATCAAAGACTTGAAGCCTGTACATTCCTATATTTTGCTTACCGCTTACAGGATCCTTTGTAATAACTAATGGTAGAGTAATAAACTTTCCGCCGTCCTGCGGCCAGCATTTCAAAACTGGAAAATAATCTAGCCCAAAATCTTTTGTACGCACAATCTCCTGGCATGGGCCTTTATTGACTTCTTTGGGATGAAATTTACGAATATTCCATAATTTATTTAAAAAACCGAATTTATCCTTCAAAGTCCGGGGAATTTCACTGGGAACCATTTCTACTATCTGATCAGCTATTTCGTCGACTTTGTTTACACCCAAAGCCCAGGCCATCCTGTCATAGCTGGCAAAAGTATTTATGACCAGGGGACACGATGCCCCTTTAACATTTTCAAATAATAGGGCTGGCCCTCCTTTTTTAACCATCCGGTCGGCAATTTCAGTGATTTCCAAATCAGGATCTACTTCAGCTTCTATCTTTTTCAACTGCCCCTTCTTTTCAAGCAGAGATAAAAAATCACTTAAATTTTTAAAGGACATTTTACTTACCTCTCTAAATTAGCCTATTTAAGCATAGACATTAATAAAATAAATGTCGAGCCTTAAATCAACTATCGATTAATTCATATATGCCAACAATTCTTGCCAGGATACTATTCAGAAGCCAATCTAGATTTGATACTCACATTTGCCCCTGAGTTGAAAGTCTGTATTGTTTAGCAGGTTATAGATTACAGTAGTGGATATAATTCATAGCTTTAAATCATCTCTTCGCCATCTGGTCTTTTCACCACGCAGAATTGAACCTTGGCCAAACTTTTCTCTGATTTTATCCATAACCGTCTCTATCTGTCTTATTTTGGTTGATGATTCATCCAGCAGTGAAAGCTGTTCAAAGTAATTAGTTTTAAGTAATCCAGAGGTTGAAATCCCCAATAATCTTATCCGTCTTCCTTTCCAGTCGACCTTATCCAGTAAAGGCTCGGCTGTCTGAAGAATGATACTTGAGACATCCGTTGGTTTAGGCAAAGCCGCCCTTCTTGTAAGAGTATTAAAATCGCTAAACCTTACTTTAAGAGTAACAAATCTGGCCAGATAACCTTCCTTTCTTAGCCTTTGAGCCACTTTATCCCCAATCTGAAAAAGCTTTCCGTGGATCTCCTCCCTATCTTCCAAGTCCTCATCGAAGGTTTTTTCTGAGCCTATTGATTTAGCCAAATGAGATGATTCTACCCGGCGATCATCCTTGCCCCAAGCAAAATCGTGAATAATCTTGGCGTATGAGCCTAGAAGTATCTCCAGAGATATAAGAGGAGTTTCAGCCAGTTCCCCGATTGTCCGGATACCCAAGCGGTCAAGCTCTCCTGTTACCTTAGGCCCAACCCCCCAGATAAAAGAAACAGGCAAAGGATGTATGATATCCAGGGCATTTTTTTTAGTAATTACAACCAGGCCATCAGGTTTTTCCAGTTGAGAAGCTAGCTTGGCTAAAAACTTATTTGGAGCTATCCCGACTGAAGCAGTCAACCCGATTTCAAAAAAGATGCGCCTCTTAATCTGTCTTCCTATATCTGGAGCCGCGCCCATTAGGCGCTGGCTCCCGGTAACATCAAGAAAAGCTTCATCCAGGCCCAAAGGCTCGACTATCGAGGTATAGTAATCAAAAATATTCCTTATAAGCTTGGAGTAATGTTTATATTTTTTGTGGCTGCCCGGCAGAAAAACGCCCTTCGGGCAGAGCCGCCGGGCTTTAGATATCGGCATCCCGGACTTCAATCCAAATTTTCTGGCTTCATAAGAAGCAGCTGACACCACTCCCCTGTTTGCTGGCCCGCCTACAATAACCGGCTTACCTCTTAACCCGGGATTTTCTAACTGTTCAACCGATGCAAAAAAAGCATCGAGGTCAACATGGATGATAGCCCTGTCTCTCGCTCTGCTGACAAAATCACTTTCAGCCATTTAATAAGCCCCTATCTCAGCCAGTTTCCGGGCAATAAGCTTCGGTTCTTTACCTTCCCAAGATAAATAACCTTTTATGGCCAGAACCCGGTCCTTTTTTACTTTGGTAAATGCCTCCGGGTAAAGGGAAGGAAAGAAAATCACCTCGAACATCTCTTTTTCGTCTTCGAGTAAAGCAAAAAGCATTCTTTCTCCCCTTTTTGTCTTCTCTGTCTTTCTGGCCACTACCAGGCCGGCCAGCCTGGCTTCTTCCCTTTCCCTCATATTATATAAATCCGAGCTATAGATATAACCCTTTTCCAGCAATTTTTTTCGAAAAGGCGCGAGAGGGCTAGCGCTGACAAAAAGGCCGCTTAGTTTCTTTTCTAGACAAAGCCTTTCCTCCAGAGAAAAAGGAGGCAAAACAGGTACAGTTTCTTCCCTCTCCTCAAAAAGCCAACCTCCGCTTAAAGGTTTATCAGGAGACCGGAGAAGCTGCCCAAGCTGAAACAGAAGCTGGCGGCGGTTAAACCCCGTGTAATCAAAAGCGCCGACTTTTACCATATTTTCGATAGCCTGGCGATTAAAATCTTTCCGGCAGCACCGATAAAAATGAGTGAGGTTGCGAAAATTACTGACCTCCTTGCGCCTTCTGTCGTATTTTTCCAGAGATGCTTTTCCCACATCTTTTACATAACCCAGCCCAGGCCTTAACCCTTTTTCCTCTACTCTAAACTTTCCCCGGCTCCGGTTGATATCAAAAGAAAGTATAGGAATGTTCCAGCGGCGGGCTTCCTCGATATACTCAGACATAGGAAAATAAGCCATGCCTTCGTTTAAAATGGAAGCTAAAAACTCAGCCGTATAATGGGTCTTAAGATAGGCCGCCCGGTATGAGATAAGGCCGTAGCCCAAAGCGTGGGCTTTATTCAGTCCATAACCAGCAAAGCACATTATTAACCTGAAAACTTCTTTCACCGCCTCAAGGCTAATTCCTCTATCCAGAGCCCCGCTCATAAACTTCTTTTTAATCTCTTCCATAAGCCGGCGGTCCCTCTTGCTGATAGACCAGCGCAGAACATCAGCTTCTCCCAGAGAAAAGCCGGCCAGGTCCTTTGCCACCTGTATAACCTGCTCCTGGTAGAGCATAACCCCCAGCGTCTCTTCCAAAATAGGCTCTAGTATAGAATGTGGATACGAAACTGGCTCTTTCCCCTCAAGCCGCCGGATATAGTTGTCAACCATGCCGCTATCCCAGGGGCCCGGGCGATAAAGAGATATAACGGTAGCCAGGTCATAGCTTTTCTTTAAAGGCATCCTTTTAAGCAACCCTCTTATGCCAGAGCTTTCCAGCTGGAAAATACCCAAAGTCTTTCCCCGCCTAAGAGTATTCATCGTAGCCCCATCATTAAGGGGAATGCTCCGTATTTCAAAACTTCTTCGTTCCCTAACCATCTCCCGGGTATCAGCGCATAAAGTCAGGCTCCTCCGCCCCAGCAAATCAATTTTAAGCAAGCCGATTTTTTCCACAGAATACATATCATATTGGGACATCAATTCCCCGCTTCGGGCCAGCTGGAGGGGGACTCTTCTCTTTAAGGGTTTGTCCGAAATGATGATAGCCGAGGGATGGAGGCTGAGATGGCGAACCAGCCCCCCAATCTGGCCAGCTCCCCTGATAAGGCTCTGGTACGGCTCCTTCTCTATGGCTATTCCCGCCAGTTCCGGGTTTTGCCTTAAAGCCTCTCCAATCTTAGCGGGAGAAGTGAAGTAGGGCAAAGCTTTGCAAATTATATCTATCTCTCCGGCTGGCAGGCCTTCGGCTCTGCCTATTTCTCTCAAAGCCGATCTCCCCTTGAGAGTGGAAAAAGAGCAGACCCTGGCTACTTTCCCCCTTCCAAAACGCTGCTCCAGGTATTGCAAGACTTTTTCCCTTCCCCTCTCACAAAAATCAACATCGATATCGGGCAAGGTTCTCCGCTCAATATTTAAAAATCTCTCAAATAATAGACTGTGTTCAAGTGGGTCGATCTCAGTTATGCCAAGAAGGTAAGAGACCAGGCTTCCGGCAGCCGAGCCACAGCCAGGGCCTACCGGAATACCGCTCTCTTTGGCAAACTTAACCATATCCCAGACCAGAAGAAAATAGCCCTGATAACCCATCTCTTCGATTACAGCCAGCTCTTTTTCCATTCTCTCCCTGGCTCTATCTTCATTTCCGGCCGGATAAAGCCGCTTTAAACCCTCCAGGCAGAGCCGCCTTAGTTCGCCAGCCTCAGTCAGGTTGGGCGGTAATGGATAAACAGAGAGAACCGGTTTGCCGATTTCCAGATCCAAGTGGCATCTATCAGCCACTTCGATTGTATTGTCAATAGCAGCCCGGTATTCAGGAAAAGTACGGGCCATCCGGCCAGCTGTCTTAAAGTAATACTCCCCGCTGGTTTGAGGCGAACGGAAAGCGTCCGGGCCCGTGCTCATAGCCTCCAGGCGGTTTAGAAGCTGCCGCGGCCACTGGTCCTCGGGAAATAGATAGTGAACATTATTAGTAGCAACCAGCGGGAGGCCAAGTTCTTCACCAATCTCTTTTAGCCTCCGGTTGACCGCCTTCTGGCCCAATTCAAAGTTGTCCTGGAGTTCAAGATAGAAATTTTCAGAACCCCAAATATCACGAAAAATAGAAGCCGCTTTAGCAGCCTCTCTATATCTTCCTTGTCTTATCAAATAAGCCAGTTCTCCCCGCCGGCAGCCGCTTAAGGCAATAACGCCCTGCCGATCCGCCCGTAGCTTCTCTAAGCCGACCGCTGGCTCCAAATAACTGCCTCCTTCTAGCCAGAAAGCAGTGATCAAACGGCAAAGAGAATGATATCCATTCAAGTCTCTTGCCAATAAGGTCAAGTGATAGGATCCATTGCCGGAGCCAGAGACAGAACCAACAGACAGCTCACAACCGATAACCGGTTTAACCCCAGCCGTTCGAGCTGCCTGGTAAAACTGGATAGCACCAGCCAAGCTGTTATGATCGGTCAGGGCTAAAGCCGGCATATCCAGAACGGCTGCCAGTTCGACCAGTTTATCTATCCTGACCGGTGAGTCCAGCAGACTGTATTCGCTGTGAACATGCAGATGGACAAAGTTACCCATACCCCTGTTTTCACTTTCTAAAATCTTAAGCCAAATAGGACAGCAAAAGGCGCGGAAGCCCACTGATTGCTTGCAGGCCTGCTACTTTTATCTGCTTTAAAATAAACCTATGTTAATAATTTCCATTTAAAGGTCAGCCTTCTTTACCTGACCATTCATCAAGGACTGAGCATTAGAAGCCGCTCTTCCTGCCCTCAAACAACCCATAAATCGAACATTTGTTCGTATTAATATATTATTCCCTCTTTTCCTCCTTGTCAAATTTAGATCAGCAAGAACATAGAAAACTTAAAATCAATCTCACAGCCAAAAAACCAATTTCCGTTTTCAGCGCTACCTGCCTGCCGTCATAAATACTATGAGCTAATGTGTTTGATAATCGCTAAAGAGTAACTAATGGAAGGTAACATTAATCAATATTTGCTATATATTCGTTTTTCTTTTAATATTTACAAATACAAATTACGGTTGGGAGCATAGTCTTGAAACTTAGTCTGTCTGACAAATTCTTTCTGTGGTTAAGAATTATAACTTTTGTTGGTACGGCCGGCTGGACAATATTATTCTTTTATAATAAATCGCCCCAAAACTATTTACTGGCTGGATTATTGGGTATATTTCTTCTTTACAGCATTATTCTTTACTTTTTCATCTTCAAAGTTAAGAGCCAGGAAATAAGAAACTTATACCTGTTTATCTTCATTCCTGACCTAATATTCATAAGCACCCTTGTCTATTTAACAGGTGGCACAAACAGTGGTTTCTACCTTGCTTATTTCTTGCTTATCGCCAGTGAAACCTATTATTTTGGATTGAAAATAGGCCTGGTAATGTTAATTTTAACAGTGGCAGCATATTTGACAACGATTTATTATCATCCTGAGATAATCAATCCCGATATTTTAGGCCATCCTGAAGAAATAGATACCGGCCTTATTTTTTTAAGAATAGCTTTTATTTTCTTTCTATATCTTTCGAGCGGAATTCTTTCACTAGTCGAAAAAAGAGACAAGGAGAAAATAAATAAACTAAGCAAGGAATTGAAAATCTATGCAGATCAAGTTGAAGAAGCCAATTTAAGATTGAAGAAAAAAATTTCGGCCTTTTCCAGCATCAACGAATTCGGCACAGCTGTAAAAACTTTAACCGACTTAGAAAACCTTCTCGATCTCATTATAGAATTATCAGTCACAGTCATTAATTGCAGCGGTGGCTATATTTTCTTGCTAAACTCTGATAATCAGGAGCTTTTCCTAACTCAATCAGCCGGTGAGATTGATATTGAAATTGAAAATAACCGGATTAAAGTTAGTGAATGCATAATAGGATGGGTTGCCCAAGAAAATAAAACTTTGATGGTTAAAAATATAGAAAAAGATTGGCGTTATAGCCCGACTTGTCAATTTGAAAGTAACCTTCATAATATGATAGCTGCTCCCATTATCTTAAAAAATGCAACTCTTGGTGTTATCACATTATTTAATTCAAATCTCGAAGAAGGTTTTAATCAAAAGGATATCGATTTTTTAACTACAGTTTCTTCGCAAATAGCTGCTGCAATCGAAAATGCCAGACTGTATAAGAATGTTGAAAATTACTATTTCGAATGCCTGGCAACAATTGTCAGCATGGCTGAATCACGTAGCCCATATTTAAAAGATCATTCCCATCAGGTTGCCAAATATGCTTCTATGATTGCTCAGGAAATGAATCTTTCATCATCAGCAATTAGGGAAATAGAATACTCGGCTATACTCCATGATATAGGGAAACTACCCTTAAGTTCAAAGTTTCTGGACAAAAAGGGCACTTTGACCAACGAAGAACAAAGTTTAATCCACAGACATCCTGTCATTAGTGAAAAGAATATTAAATCTATTAAATTTCTCAGCAAGACAAGAAAAATGATTCGCCATCATCATGAAAGAATCGACGGGAAAGGATATCCTGATAGTATTCAATCACCTCAGGTAATACTAGAAGCAAGGATTCTATCTGTAGCTGATGCCTTTGAAGCGATGTTATCTGAAAGGCCCTACCGAAAAGCACTCTCGCTAAAAGATGCTCTCAATGAATTGGTTAGGAACAGCGGGACCCAATTTGATCCAGAAGTTGTTGAAGCTTTAAAAAAAGCTATTGAAAAATCAGAAGCAAAAAAGAGAATTTCTATTTAGGCATCACGAGTTACCTGATTGAAAAAATCCTACTTCCACTCTATTACGGCCGCTTTCCTTTGCCATATACAAAGCCACATCAGCCGACTGAATTATCTGCCTTGAAGTACTGGATTGAACTGGATAGTTTGAGATCCCAATGCTTACAGTAACTTTCCCCAGCAAGGTTCCGTCTTTATCATAAAAGTCACTTTTTTCAACTGCCCGGCGCACTCTGTCAGCAAATATCCTGGCATCATCAAAATCTGTCTCTAAAAGCAATATGGCAAACTCTTCGCCTCCGTAGCGAGCTACTATATCAATATTCCTGGTGATTTTTTTAAAAAGCTGAGCAATCTGCTTAAGCAAAGAATCACCGGCTAAATGCCCATATGTATCATTAAAATCTTTAAAATGATCTATGTCTATCATCAATAATGATAACGGCCGTTTATATCGCATGCTTCTGCTCATTTCGTCTTCCAGCTTTTGATAGAAATAACGGTGATTATATACTTCTGTCAGGCCATCGGTAATAGCCAATCGTTTGGTCCTGGCATGTAGTTTGGCATGGTCAATTGCTGCTGCGCTATGGCTAGCCAAAGCATAAAGGACACGAATTTGTTCCTCGTCCAACTGGACATGATTGCGGCTAACTAAATTAATCAAACCTATAGTTTCATTCTCAACAATTAAAGGAACGGAAAATAAAGTATTTGCCCCTTTTTCAATGGCCAGCCTCTGTAGGTCTGAACGGTTATGCAAATCTTTTACTTCAAGGAAAGACTTAGCCCTCATCACGGAAAAAAGAAAGTTTACACTTGAATTAATAGGATTATTTTCATATTCTTTAATTTTTTGCTTGTGAATTCCACGATAAGCCTGGACTCGCAAATTCCCTCTTTTATCCTTTAACATTAATGTGCAAATACTGAAATTTGAAACCCTGAGTGTTTCTTCAATGATGACATCAGAAATATCATTAAGATTCAAAGCAGAACCCATGGCTTCCCCAACTCGTTCAAATGTGCTCTGTAACTGTTCTCGGGCAGTCCGCAATTCCTTCATCTGCTCTTCAATTGTCGAAGCCATTAAATTAAAGGATTTGCTCAAATCACCTATTTCATCGTTGCTTATATACTTAGCTCTTTTATTCAATTTTCCATTGGCAAGTTCCTTGGAAACATTGGTTAAATTGGTAATAGGTTTGAGTATTATTATTGAGATAACAATTACTAAAATTATGACTAGAAGCATTATGTTGGTAAAATTCCAGAATATTTCGGAATTAGAGTGACTTTGAAGATAATCTCTGGCCTTAGCATAAGAGATGCGAACTTCAATCAAACCGATATGTTCCGATCCTCTGTTGTGGCATTGAAAGCATCTCTCTTCTGCATGTACAGGTTGAATTGTTTGAAAAATTCCCTCTTTCCCCTCATCCGGTAGAAATTTATAATATGTTTCATCATTATCAAGAATTCCTTGTATCGATTCATCAGAAATATTTAATTCATGCTTTGTCTTTTCCGGAAAGCCTTGCCATTGTTCACCATCAGTGTTATAGATATAAACTCCGACAACATCTTTAACTTTTCCAATCTTCTTAAGAGAGTTTTTAACTCTATCTGGTGTTTCGTCTATCATATTTTCAGTCAAACTGCTCAAGATAATAGAGGAGGCAAAAGTAGATTCTTTCTTAAACTGCTCATCGATCATTCTCCTCTGATATTGCATTTTCACAGCAGAAGATATCGCCGAAACAGCAAGCACAACAGATAAAACTATGACTATTACTTTTAATTGCAGGAGTCGTTTTGCCATATCAAATCACTTAAGTGGTTTATCGGCTTGAAGAACTTATAACATTAGTTACAAGCTTAAAATTCAATTCCTCTTCTGGCTTCAATCCCTTTATAGTATGGATGTTTGACTTCATTCATCTCGGTTATATAATCAGCCAGCTCAGATAGCATTCCCGGCCTTCCCCGGCCGGTAATAACAATTTCTACTTCTTTAGGTTTGCCTTTAATAAGCTCAACCAACCTTTCAATTGAAAAAAGGCCAAGACTGGTAGCGACCAGAGCTTCGTCAAGAACAACTAATTGGTAACGTTTAGAATTTATGGCTTTGATAGCTAATTCCAATATTTTCTCGGCTCTTTCAATGTCTTCTTCAGTAGGTTTAGAAGAAATATATCCTCTTTTATTTTCAACAGGATTTGGCCTATAGATGTCAATATTCAACTTCTTCAAAATAGCCAGTTCGCCACTGTTTTTGCTCTTTATAAATTGAAAAAAAGCAACCGGGACATTATTGCCCAAAGCTCTTATCAACAATCCAATAGCAGCCGTAGTCTTCCCCTTGCCTTTGCCGTAATAAATATGGACCATTCCTTTTTTTATATTCATAATGGCTATTGGATTCTTATTTTATCTATTATATGTCAAACAGGCTGAGTCTGATTCCCAGACCCTGATTTCCTTTAATGATATGTTTTCAGGAAGTATTTTTTCAAGTTCATCATATATATAACGGCTTAAATTTTCACCGGTTGGAGATTTTTTATCAAAAGGTTTAATCTCATTAATATATTTATGGTCAAAACGTTTAATAACTTGATTTGTTGCCTTCTTCAAGTCTTTAAAATCATAGAGAATATCTATTTCGTTTAATTCTTCTCCCTCAACAACAACCTCGATTTTCCAAGTATGACCATGAAGGTTTGCGCATTCGCCGGGATAGTCTTTTAGAAAATGGGCTGCGTCAAAATGTGTTTTAACTAATAAGCTATACATAATTAAACAACTCTATTTAAATAGATCAATCTGCCCTTGTTCATCTGGTAAATAATACTCTTCTTTTTCTCCTTTTTGAAATAAATCAATAGCCTCATTTGCTAAATTATCTGCTCTTAGATTATCTTCCCTTGAAATATATTTTACCTTATATTCCGGAAAACTATTTAATCTATCCAGAACTCTTCGGTAGAGCACCTTAAGTGAAGGATTCTTGACTTTATATCTACCATTAATCTGGTTGGCTAAAAGCTCGCTATCTGTAAAAATAATTATAATTTTCGGATCATAGGCAATAGCTCTTTCCAAACAGATAAGCATAGCTTTGTACTCAGCCTGGTTATTTGTTAACTGGCCAAGATACTCGCATATCTCATCCAGCACGATTCCCTGATTGTCTTTTATCACCCCGCCCGCTCCACTTGAGCCGGGATTGCCCCTAGATGCTCCGTCAGAATATACATTTAAAATATCATTGCCCTTTTTTTCCATAATTTCCCATCTAATTTTTCAATGAATCAAAATTCTACGGCAGTTGGGGCAGCGAGCGACTTCGTCCCCGGACTTCATGCTTTCAATCTCTGAGGCCGGCAGTTCAACATGGCATCCCTGGCAAACACTGTCGATTATTCTGACTACTGCCAGGCCGCCATTCTCTTCTCTCAATCTTTGGTAGAGGGTTAGTGTCTCACCGTCTATTTTATCTAGGCACTCTTCCTTTTCTTCTTCTTTCTTGTTTATCTTATTATTTAATGTTTCTTCCTCGGCTTCAAGTTTTTTCTGGGAATCCTGCAAATTATTCCTATCATTATCAAGATTTGCTTTCACTAAATTAATATCTGATTTTAATATGTCAATTTCTTCCATTTTTTCAAGAAGTTCAGTTTCATATTTGTCTTTCTTCTTATTAAGAGACTTCACTTCTTCTTCAATCCCGCCAAGCTCTTTAGGGTTCGTTATAATTCCGCTATATAGCTTTCCCTCTTCCTTGTCCAGTTTTTCGGAAATCAGGTCCAATTCATCCTCTACCTTTTTTGACTCTCTTGATGATTTTTCCAGGCTGTCTTCTTTAGTTTTTAAATCTTGTTCATAACTCAAGATGTCTTCTGAAAGTTTTTTGACTTTAGTCCTTAACTCCAAGTTCTCAAAATCTATATTAAGTTGGTCGATTTCCAGATCAACCTGCTGTAATTTCAACAAGCTGCTATCATCTATGCCCACTAATCATACCTCCAGACATCTGTATCTTTAGTTGAAAGGAATACCTTAATATCCATTCCCTCTTTTATAAACCTATTTTCAAGATTTTTTTTCATTGCTATTAAAGCTTGCCTTTCTGTTGGATTATGGCCAGCATCAATTATACTCAAGCCTAATTCTTGAGCTTCCAGGGCTTGATGATAGGTAACGTCGCCGGTAACAAAGACATCGGCACCATTCCTGGAAGCTGCCCTTATTAACCTACCGCCACTGCCTCCGCAAAATGCGACTCTACTAACCTCATCTATTCCTGTATGGAATACTTTTAAAGTATCCATTCCCAGCCTCTCTTTAACTATTTTGATGAATTCGGAAAATGAGCAGGGAGATTTCAAATTTCCTACCAGGCCAAGACCGTTTTTACCTTCAATTATTTTCAACGGATAGATATTATAGGCAACTTCTTCATAAGGATGCACTTTTTTAATTTCTTTTATAAGTTTTGATAATTTACTTCTTTCAACATCCATCTCTAACCTGATTTCACTGACTTTATTTAAACGGCCTTTCTTCCCTACCGCCGGCTTCGCTTTTGGTGATGGGAAAAAAGTCCCCTGGCCAGCCAGTCGAAACGAGCATCCTTTATATTCACCGATAACTCCAGCCCCAGTTTTAAAGGCCGCCTCTGATACTTCTTCAACATTTTGCTCAGGAATATAGACAACAAATTTGAAATACTTATCATCCTCTGCAGCCATCAAGTAAGCATAATCTTTTATTCCTAAAGATTCGGCTCCAAACTCATTGACTCCGCCCCGGGCTTGGTCGAAATTTGTATGGGCAACATAATGAGAAATACCTTCCCGGATAAGTTTGGTTAGCAGTCCTCCAACCGCATCTTCTTCAATAATCGAATTTAAAGGTTGATATATTAAAGCATGGTGAGTAATTATTAAATCAATATTTTTCCCGACAGCTTCCTTGATTACCTCGTCTCTAAGATCTAGGGCGATTAGGATATTTTTTATCTCCTTTTGGGTGGAGCCAGTTTGGAGACCAACATTATCCCGGTCAAAAGCCAGCTCCAAAGGCAGCCAATCTTCAATGATTGATATTACTTTTTCAGTTTTTGACATAGGCAATAAAGTCCTGAAACAGGTTTATATTTATTTTTAGTATAGCATGTAAAAAAAATAAAATTAAAACATATAATCCTTGAGTAGATTGTATTTTAACATCCATTTATTGAATTTATTAGAAGGCTTCCCTCATCATTAAGGGATTTGTTAATTTAATAAAATGAAAAAGTAGTCTATATAATTTTGTAACCTTTTAAATTTAGCTATTCAATAATTATATAGTCAGATTATTTTTCCAATACAATTAAGCCAAAATAAAAACTCCTCTGTTTTTCTTTCTAGCAGAAGAGTTCTTATCTTAAAAGGCAGCTCAGCCATCTTAGCTTATTTAGCTTTAGACCTGTAGCTTTGCGACCATTATGAGGCCGGGAAATAATCCCGTGTCATCCTTTCGGATGGCTTGCCTTTGTCTTTTAAAAGGCCATGTTTGTCCAATATCTATAACGTGATAACACTTTATATGTTACGTATAAAATTATAAACGGTTTGAAGAAGTCGATAGTATTTTGTTTTAAAACATACTATTGCTTCTTGAATATAGAATAAGTGACAAGTATAATCCTATATGCAGAGATTGTAAGAAGTCCCGGGCCCATAGCTCAGTTGGTCAGAGCAGCGGACTCATAATCCGCGTGTCGCAGGTTCGAGTCCTGCTGGGCCCACGCTAAAAAAAGTCTCCGTCTGGAGGCTTTTTTTAGTGATTCGGTCTAGGCAGCAGGACTCGAACTAAGGGGGAGCTTTGAGGGGGAATTATTCCCCCTCAATCTACCGTTAGGAAAGGGGAAGATTAAGGGGAAAACCTTGGGTTTTCCCCTTAAGGAGAATTAGCAAAGCTAATTCGACGTTCGATTCCCTGCTGGGCCCACAAGGAAAAGACCAGGTAAATCTGTATCTGGTCTTTGTTTTATATAGAAAAGTTTCTATTTATACCCCTAAAAGCTAACAAAAAGCTAACACTTTGAATAAAAAATGAAATAATCAAAGTAAAAATACTAATTCTATAAAAAAATGCTTTCATGATCTTAAATTTATTTGCCACCTTACACATCAAGCGCGGAGGCTCTCCTTTCGTCTTACAAAGGCTGTTAGGACACTCTGAGATAAGAACTGTAATGATATATGTAAACCTAGCCGGAAGTGATTTAAAAGAAGATTATTTCAAGCATTCACCGCTGGAGGGGATTGATAGATAATCATTTTAATTTTATATAGAATTAAATAGAAGAGTTTGAAAAACAGATTAAGGGGCAATCCCATTGAGATTATTGTTAATAAAAGCGTTAATGGGCTAGGGTATATTTATCATGTTTGGGGCTCCTATCCTAGCTATTATTAATGCCTTAATTGCTTTTATAATTGCTTTTTGGATATCAAAAAGACCCAAACACTCTTTTATCAAAGCATTAATTATCTGGATAATTGCCTTTACTATAGCATTTACTTATCAAATTATATCTACATCAAATGTATTAGACTATATAAGTAAATGGGCCTCTCCCTCCGAAGCTTTAGAATACTATAATCTAATGTGGGTAAGTTGGGTAATTATTTTAGTTATATTTGCCATATATCCTCAACTAGGTTCATATTTTTTAGCTCAATCATGGGTTAAAGAAAGAAAACAATCCCTTCTGTACGTTCAGCCACTTATGACTATCGCAGTTATTTCTACTTCTGTACTTATTTATAGTTTCATCGCTATTCTTTTTATGGCTACACCAGATTAAATTATTTAAAAAGTATCCCTCCCCACCCCTGCAAAACAAAAAACATATT
>CAYFWW010000040.1:0-32918 GCA_964346985.1 uncultured Actinomycetota bacterium | reverse complement strand
TCTTGGTGAATAGAACTCGATTACAAATGAGTCAGGGGCTTATCTCTCAATTCTCTTTCATATCTGTCGGGCTATTTGTTCGGCTACTTCGTCCAGTCTGTGGTTTATATGATAAGCTTTTTTGACTTCGCCTTTTTTTAGTGTGCAAATTCCGATTATCTTAATCCCTGGGTCAATAGCCATTATCATAATTTAAAACTCCCTTCCGCAAGTCGGACATTTCTTCGGCTGGCTTTTTTCAAATTCTTTTTTTTCTATTGTGTTTTCCTCTTCTGTCAGGATTGGATATCGTATCGGTGTCAGTTGGCAGTAGTCTAATTCTTCAATTATCTCGACTTTACCGTATTCTATTTGTAATGCCTGGAGTTCTTCGGCTGTAACAAACAGTACTCCATAGGGACTGTCCGGCTGTGGAGCCCAGACTTTAAAATATTTTGGCGTTTGATCTATTTCAGCTTCGGGGATTTTGATATTGTCAGAATCGGTCAGGGCAACCCCGAACGACCCGAAATATAGAAACAGCAAAATCGTCATTGCTAATATTATTTTTTTCATATTTAACGCCCCCTTTTTTTATTTTTACCATTTTAGAATAAACGGACCTAGCCTTCGGCTGGTACGGCCAAACAAAAAGACAAAAGGCTCTTTTTCAAGTCGATTATTAGGTTCTGTTTATAAAAATAATAATCAGATGGTCCCCAATCATTTATAGTTACCGTTATCTGCTTGCCGTTTTCGGCGTTAATAACATTGACCTTTGCCCCCTTTTTAAAAAAACGGCAGGATGCAAAATTTCCTCCACCTTTCCACTAATACCAAGAAGCTATTCTTCGGCGCTCGTTTGAAGTTTGAATGTTTTTATTTTCTACTGCGGGGCTTTCGGGAGTCTCTAATTTTTTAAGCTTTTTTTCGGCTTCTCTCTTTGCTTGATCAGCTTCTTTCTTTAGCTGGGTCAGCCTTTAAAGTTGTTTTCCCTTCTCTGTTAAGTCTTGGGCATAAGCTCTGTTTTCAAACTCCAAATACTTTATTTAGTCTTTGAGTTTTGGTTCTCTTCTTGGAGTTTAGCTATATTCTGGCGGGCTTTTTATCCTTGTTCTTTTTCTTGTCTCAGCTGTTTGTCTAAAGATACAGAGTTTCTTATATCAACCGAGCCCGTCAAGATCAAAACAAGTATTATAAATATTATAACAAATATTCTTCTGGTTAATTTCATGATTTTCAAATCCTTTTTATCATAACTTTTCGGGCGTTGGAAGAATCCGTGAGAAGTCTGTCTTACCCAAAAAGTGCTTCTCTTAAGCATTCCTCGCAGAAGTGAAAGCGGAGCTTCTTGTCACTGATTACTAATAATCGATATTGGCTTTCGTTCTTACAGTATTATTAGTTACAGCCTGCCATCGTTCCCACTTTCCCCTAAAAGACAAAAGAATCTTTTTTGGTTTTATCTTTTCCATAAAAAACATCTTTCTTTTGTAATATTTTTTTTATTTCTTTTGTGTGTATCGATACTGATAACGTTTTTTGACTTTTTATTATCGGTATTGATAAACAGCTTTATCTTTTTTGATAATTGGCTTTTTTGCTTTTGGAAAACTTTTTTTATCGTTATTGATAAAGATTTTTTTAGTTTCTTTTTTCTGTCCGTAATTGTTTTTTGGAAAATATTGTTATCAGTATTGATAATAAGTTTACTCTTGGCTGTCGTCAGTTTTTCCACAGTTATCAATGATATATTTGGTTTAATACTAAGACGAAAAAGAGAACTAAAAATATGAAATTTTCGAGATTAATAATTATGCACTCGTTGAGCAGATCTAAGACCGCCAGGGAAAAAACAAAAGCCCTGTTAGACTAATATATTATAACGATTTTAAAGATTGTAAAAAACAACTAAAAGAGCCCTGTTATGAACTACGAATCCGGATGTCGGGAGTTCGAGTCTCCCCAGGCGCTCAAAGAAAAGACCAGTTAAATCTATACCTGGTCTTTGTTCATTGAGCTTTATTTCTTCTTCTTTCTTATGTAGTTCATATAGGCTGTTATAGAACCAATAATTAAAAAAGGGAAACAAACTAAGGAATGTACTATCAATGTTCTAAATAAAGTTGGATAATATTCTTTGTTTGGATAACGCCTTGTAAAGTCTCCGTAGAAACCGTAATTATAACGGTCAATACTTAAGACAGACAGAAAAGTACTAATTAGCACTCCTAATATGATAAATATCGAAATCACCAAAATGATTAGATAAATAGTATTTTTCTTTTCCATAATTTCAATTTTCTCCTCTTAACACATATCTTTAAGTCTTCAGTAATTATCCCACAGAGGAAAATCCCAGAAAATAGCCTGGCTTTAAAAGTAATATGCACCAAAATCCTCAAAACCAATTTCTAATCGCTATGCAGCTACAATTCACCCTTAAACTTAAGAGTATATTTTAATTAATAATTTCCTTATTGGTAAATTGATAAGGATAATGTTTATCTAGTTTTTTCTTGCCGGTGGGAAAAACATAGTTATTAGTCATATTTGTAATGGAAATTGCCGAATTTTTTATTTAAGGAAATCAGAATCCATTATAAGATGTTGCCTGACCTTTGGAATTTTCGTTTATGACGGTAGATTTTATCTTTTTATCATTCAGTGATTCAATGACAGCACTGCCCCTGAATGATTCTCCTAAACTGGTATAGAAAACAGGGTTTATAATAACAAATCCCATAGGTGAAATAACTAAACCCGATACTTTTTCTAATTCTTTACCGTTTTGGTCAAAGAAACGGACTGAAATGGCAGCGCTGATTTTATTAGAATTATTAACTTTGATTTTAGATGACCAATCTTGATAATTTAGTTTTATGTCTGGCAGATAATTGATATTCTTGCTTTCACAATTAATTGAATTTGAAACGGCGTCATCTTTAATCAGGGAGTTATGAACAGCTATTATTTCCTCTCTGGCAGAGTTTACCACTACTGAACCATGAAAAATTCCTGTTGAGAGATCAACCGGGTTATTGATAAGGCAAGCCCCGGGAAATAATGAAGGCACCAAGTTGGACCAAAAAGGTGTTCCATTGACAGATTGATAAAATTGTATATCGATATAAGAGCTGTCTTTGCCTATATTTTGAATGATAAGTGGATCTATGCAATCAGTTTCCGAATATGAAATGTCAGGAAGAAAAATATTGGTATTTCCACTTGATAAACTGGAATAGCTCATCGATTTATTTAATCCAAGGTGATTATTGACTACTGCGGAGATTTCTTGGTTTGATCTAAGAACTACGCTGCCTTCAAACTCTTCTAGCTCTGGAATATTAGAAGGATTTAGGCTTATGCTTGAACCAACTGGAAGTTTTTCTATCCTTTTTTTATAAGTAAGAGAGGTTGCTCCTTCTTTAAAAAAATAGACATCGATATTGGCTTCTGCTTGTCCTAGATTCTGAATGACAAAAGGTGATGTCCATCCATTATGATTACGGGTAATATAAGGCAAAAAGGCCACTCTGTTTGCCTTTTTGGGATTTATGCCCTCGTAAGCCATTGCAGATTGAGGTGAATTTTCAAAGACCGCGGATGCTATTGCTTGATTTGAATAGATAACAGCACTGCCCTGAAATCCTTCACTAAGAGAATCTTCATTTTCTGGCTCCAGACTAATAGATGCATTTGGCTTGATATCATTGTATGTTTTTACCAGAACTGGTTGTCCTTTTTTATCCAAGAAATGAACTTGGATGATTGCTTCTTTTTGGCCTATATTTTGTATGGCCAAATCGGTAGTCCAGTTGTAGTAGTTCTTGGTGATGTTTGGGAGATAGGCTCTCGTAGAGAGGTTGTTTAACACTTCAATAATAACATCATCAAAATCCGATGCCCCATTTACATTTTCTACTTTTAAGCCTATCTTATAAACTCCGATATTCGGAAATGAATGGGCTACTTTTTTACCAGTGGCTTCTATATTGAAGTCTTCAATTTTTCCATTCCAATCAAAGTCCCATTTATAAAGCGAGGTGCTGCTATCTTTTGAATTAGTATTTTCCCCGACCAATAAAACCTTAGTGTTTTTAGGAGTGACCATATTTGGGCCGGCTTCCGCCTTTGGTGGTTTGGCGTTTATCCCTTCTGAAAATTTTTGTATTCGCATATTGATATATTCAGAGACATAGATATTTCCGAAACCATCAATGGCAATTCCGGTTGGTTCATTGAACTCTCCATCTCCGGTACCTTCTCCTTTTTCTCCAGGACCGTTTCCCCCCCATTTGGTGACAAACTTACCGTTTGAGTCGAATTTTTGGACACGGTTATTGCCTCGGTCAGAAACGTAAACATTTCCATACTGATCGACTACAAGCCCTTCGGGATAATTGAACTCGCCGTTTTCAATTCCATGATCTCCCCAGGTTTTTACGAATTCTCCCTTTGATGTAAATTTTTGAATACGCCTATTTCTGGTGTCACAAACATAAACATAACCATTTTGATCGACTGCAATTCCCCGGGGCTCTCTAAACTGGCCATAGTCGATACCATTATTTCCCCAGGAAGTGATAAACTTTCCCTTTGATGTAAACTTTTGGATTCTATGATTTTCGGTGTCGGAGACATATACATAATTATTTGAGTCAACTGCTATTCCACGAGGGCTTTTAAACTGGCCTTCTTTGTTTCCTTGCTTGCCCCATTGGCAGATATAACTTCCGTCAGATTTGAACTTTTGAATGCGATTATTGTCTGTATCAGTAACGTAGACATTATCGGAGCTGTCAATGGCCAGACTCTCAGGCCAATAGAACATCCCTTCAAACATTCCGAAACTGCCCCATTTATCAATAAAAATACCATCAGATGTAAATTTTTGGATACGATGCCTATGGGTATCAGCGACGTAAACATATCCGGAATTATCAACAGCTATACCTTTGAGATGACTAATATCATAAGGTTGATCGGGCCATTTAGTTATGAAGGTATAATCGGCAAGTGCTTCTTTTAATGGAAAGACTATGTACCACATTAAAAACGTAAGTATTATGAGTATATAGAGAATTTTGCATATATATTCTATATCGTTTTTATTCATTTTAAGAGCCTGCTTTATTTAATCTTTTTTGTTAATTATTACCGGGCCTTCATTACCAATGCTATTAGCTGAAAAATTGTTTTTTTGTAAACAATTGTTATTTATTTACAAGATTTGATAGTGCAGAAATAATTCTGATAAATGATGGACCCAGTATGACCACTAATATTGCCGGCATAATACACAAAACAAGAGGAAATACAATTTTTACAGGCGCTTTTTGAGCTATTTCCTCAGCTTTCTGCCGCCTTTTTAACCTCATCTCTCTGGCTTGAGTTCTTAGAACTTTACAAATACTAATACCAAGTACATCAGCTTGTACTAAAGCTGAAATAAATGTATGTAGTTCACTTACGTTTGATCTTTTAGTCAGATCTTTTAAAGCTTCTCTCCTGGTGGCACCCATCTGAATTTCAGTTAGCATTTGTGAAAGCTCTTGTGCTAATGCCCCTTTATAGTTTTTAATAACTTTTGCTATAGCTGAATCAAAGCCAAGGCCTGCTTCGACACTGATCGAGAGCAGATCGATTGTATCAGGGAGAGCTAGGCGGATTTCCTTTTGCCTCTTTTCTGCTTGATGGATTAACCATATGTCGGGAAGAAAAAAGACCGTTGGTATCAGAAATAGGCCGCCAAGTATTGCTTTAGATTTTGGTATAAAAGAAAAAAGGACCATTAATAATAATAAAATGAATACGGTTATAGAAATGAGTACTTTTATAATAAAGAGTTTATCTATGTTTAAGTCGCGTGGGTTGCCTGCATAGATTAATTGTTTTTTCAAATAATCAGTAATTCCCAACGGTGTAATTTTTCTGCCAATACCAAGTAAGAATTTTGAAGTTGGCATAAAAACTCTTTCTGCAAAAGGTTTGGGTTTAATGAAAATCTGGGGAGAGCTAGCTTCTTGAGGCTCATTCTTAGAAATATTTTCATGAATGTTAATCTGTTCAAGAGATTTATTGACCTGATTCTTTTCAACATAAGGCAAGATAAAGATGATAAGGCTAATGATAAAAACTGATAGAAATGTAAGCAATACAGATAAATTAATTAGCACTTTATAAACCTCCTAGACTTCAATGGTGACGATTTTTTTAAGCCAGAACGAACCTATAATCATAAGCACAGAGGATAAACTGACTAACAGCAACCCGCTTTTAGTAGTAATAAGGGTTGACATATAAGCGGGATTAAGATAAGTCAATATTGTTGCCAGAAAAAAAGGCAATATAACTAAAATTATTGCTGACAATCTACCTTCAGCTGTGAGGACTTTAATTTGCCTGCTGACTCTATCTCTTTCCCTTATTGTATCTGCTAATATCTCTAAAACTTCAGCCAGGTTTCCTCCGACTTCCCTTTGAATGTTTATAGCGATTACAATCCAGGAAAAATTTGTCTCCTGCATTCTTTCAGCCATCATCTTCAATGATTCATCTAATGGAAGACCTAACCTTGACTCAGCCAATACTCTTTGCAATTCCTCAGACATTGGGGGCAAGGTTTCATCCAGGGCAACGCTAATTGCCTGCAATAAGCTGTAGCCGGTTCTTAATGATCCGGTAATTAAATTAAGGGTGTCAGGAATTTGGTTATGAAAATTTGACCTTCTTTTGATAATAAGAATGTAAAGAATCAAAATCGGGGTCACTGCCCCAAAGCAGGTCATTAAGATTGTGCCCAATAATTTTAAAAATGCATAACCGATAAGGCCTAAAATAAATGTAAAAAGAAAATGAAAAAATATAAATTCTAATGGACGAAGAGGTAGTCCTGCTTGTTCTAATTTTAGTTTTATCATATCAGTAAAGCCACGCGAACTGGCGACATAATCAACAACATTTAAAACTTTATCTTTTATGATTTCGTTTTTATCTTTATTAAAGTTTTGTTTGACATCTTGGGTTTTCTTCCAGACTGAATCATAAAAGTCTATATGGCTTTTTGCGCTCTTTCTTTTATGAGCAGATGAAGAAAGCATACAAATTGATAGCAAGAAAATGCTAAAAAATCCTAATGCAATAGAGAAAACTAATAATAGAGTTGAGCCCATAGAATCCCTTAATGGATTTTTTGAATCAGCAATCTTTCCTATATCAGTGGTAAAAGCTCTTATTGGATCTGGATTAGAGATTGTAGCTGAAGCTAAATCTCTTTTTCCATTGGCCCTAATTTCGAGTTCGACCTTTAAATCTTTTGCTGAAGTTTTTTTACTTTTATAGGTAATCTTATATTGGTTATGTAGCTCTTTTGCTAAATTGGCAAAGAGAGTCTCGAGTTCTCCTGAATTTGGAGTAAGGAGGATTTTCCCTTCCGAAATTTCACATATCTGTTGAAGGCTTGAAGGATCATACTCAGGAGATTCTAATCCGACTCCGTATATGCGAATATCTTTTTTTTGAGTTATATTTAAAACATTTTTGAGAGAATTGGAGCTATATGTATCTTTTCCGTCAGAAATGACAATTAAGCATTTGTTTTTATAAGTAGTCTTAGAAAAGTTATCTATGCCTAACAATATTGCATCATAAAGAGCAGTTTCTCCATTTGCGGTTAACTCATTGATAGCCTCATATTTTAATTCTTTATTACTGTTTAGTTTTGAAACGATTGTAGTATCTGAACCGAAGGAAATTATACCTATTTGGTCTTTAGGTTTCATAAGTTTTAAAAATGTTTTGGCTGCTTTTTTCGCATCTTTAAGCGGTATGCCCTCCATGCTTTGACTTGTGTCAAGTATAAGAAATATAGATAGTGGCTCAGGTTCTTGAAAGATAGGTTCTACATCTACATTGGATATTTTTTTATTGTTCTCTCTAAGATTGAAATTTTCTGCGCTTAATATTTGCTGGTTAGTCTTTTCATCTCCAGAGAGAGTAACAACCATCGAAATTAAAGGATACTTTGAAGCATCTGTGTTTTGGATAGAAATATTTGTTTGCTCACTTAAAGCAATATTAACTTCCCAGAAGTAAACAAACAAAGACGTTATTAACAAAAATAAGATTATTATTATATTATTCCTTTTTTCGATCATACTATCTAACTCCATTTAGTATGTTTCTCTTAAAATCTATTTTTTTGCTTTAGGTTCTAGTTCAAAAATACTTGCTGGAAGAGATAGGCCAATATTTTGTATCTTTTCGGCAAACTTTGGCCTTATTCCCGTTGATTTGATTGTTCCGAGGAATCGGCCATTTTCATCAATGCCCATTGAGTAATCAAATTCGAAAAGATCTTGCATGGTGATTATTTCTCCTTCCATGCTTTGTATTTCTGAAATTTTTGTAATTCTTCTGCTGCCGTCTTTTAATCTGGTTTGATGGATTATTAATTCTAAAGCAGATGATATCTGTTCTCTTATAGCTCTAACCGGCAGATCCATTCCGGCCATTAAAACCATCGTCTCTAACCTGGAAAGGGCGTCTCTTGGTGAATTAGCATGAACAGTGCTTAATGAACCCTCATGGCCTGTATTCATTGCCTGGAGCATGTCAAGAGCTTCTGAACCTCGAGATTCCCCGACAATTATTCTGTCCGGCCTCATTCTCAATGCGTTACGGACCAGATCTCTTACAGTGACCTGACCTTTTCCCTCAATATTCGGGGGCCGGGATTCAAGTCTGACTACGTGTTCCTGATTAAGCTGAAGTTCAGCCGCGTCTTCAATGGTAATAATTCTTTCATCGTTCGGAATAAATGAAGATAAAACATTTAGAGTTGTCGTCTTACCGGTTCCTGTTCCTCCGGAGACAATGATGTTTAACTTTCCTTTGACACAAGCTTCGATAAATTTTGCTATCTTGCTACTCATAGTTCCGAATTCTATTAAATCTTCTACCATATATGGATCTTTTGAAAATTTTCTAACTGTTAGGACAGGTCCGTCTAGGGCTAATGGAGGTATAATTGCGTTAACACGGGAACCGTCCGGTAGCCTGGCATCGACCATTGGCGAACTTTCATCGATATGTCGGCCAACTTCACCGACGATCTTATCTATAACTCTTCGAAGATGCATTTCGTCTAAGAATTTTCCTTCTGCTAAAAAAATCTTCCCGAAGCGTTCAATATAGATATCTTTTTCGTTGTTAACCATAACTTCGGTAACTTCAGAATCTTTAAGAAAAGGCTCTAAAGGGCCATAACCCAAGATATTGTTTTGCACTTCAGTGATGATGTCCTTTTTGTCTTCAAGTGATAATGGGGTTGATTCACTTGATATTAACTCTTGAATTTTTTGCTTAACTTTTTTGTCGAGAACCTTTTTATTATGTTTTAATTTATCGAGCTCGGGACCGATTTCATTAATGAGCTGCCGGTGAATTTTCTGTTTTATCAAATCAATCTCTGAATTGTCAGAAATATTAGCGAAAAGTTTACTCTTTTCTTCTTCTATTTCTTCGTTTTTTAATTTTGATAATCTTTCTTGCAGAGACATAAAGCTTCCCCCTTTCCTAAAGAAGTATTTCAAGCATTCAGACTGGCCACATTAACGTTGTCCTTAATTCTGTTAATAAAATGAAAGATACTTTTACTGACCACTGCTCTTGGTGAATTTGTGACTAGTGGTGTTCCCATATTTATGGAACGGGGCACATTTATATCACTGGGTATAGTTAATATTGCCTCTGTGCCTAATGTCTTTTTAACATCCTTATAGGTCAGTTTTACTTTGCTGTTAGCTCGATTTAAAATGATTTTTGTCTTTTGTTCAGAATACTCTAAAAGTTGCAACATATTTAGTGTAAGTTTTGTATTTTTTAAGCTGGGAATATCAAGCGATGAAACCAAATATATCTCATCGGTGTTATCCAAAATAGCAAGTACTCGGTCGTCAATTAATGAAGGTGTATCAATTATTACAAAATCAAACATTTCTCTTAGAGTTTTAATTATTGCCACTATATCTTTATCTGAAATTTCATCAGCTTTATCCGGCAAGACAGGAGCAAGCAATGTTTTAAGTCCGGAAGAATGAATAGTTAGAAAACCTTTCATCAAATCGGAATCTATTCGATTTATATTATTCACAGCATCATAAACAGTATGAGTGGGTTTTAGCTGTAGAGAAACAGCAACGTCGCCAAATTGTAAATCTGAATCAAATAAAACAACTTCTTTTTGGCTATTCTGGGCAAGCCCGATAGCAATATTTGTAGCTAGAAAAGTTTTCCCAACTCCGCCTTTGGTACTAAATAAAGTAATAATTTTGGCTGAATGTTTTGTCTCAATCTCTGTTACATTGTTTTTCACATTTTCCTTTACTGCACCTCTGACGCGAAGGCTGTGCTGGTTTGCCATTTCTAAAGATTCAATTAGTTGTTTCTGTGTGAAATCATCAGGTAAAACATCCTTTGCCCCACTTCTAATGGCATTTTGTAAAAGTTTGGTGGTTATTTTTTTTGAGAAAATGATGATTCCCACATCAGGATAGTTATTCGATACAGATTCAGCTAGTGAGTTCACGTCTTTATCTTTAAGGCTGGGACCAAAGAGCAGAGTGTTAACCCTTTTCTGGTTGAGCATATCTTCTATTTCTAAAATATTTCTGGTTATTGATATAATTTTGATATCTTTTCTTTTCTTTAATTTGTTTTTTATACATGTGACAAATTCTTTATCTCCGTCAAATAAAACAACACTGTTCATTATTTATCCTCCTTTCCTGGTAATCTTTTATCTAAATATAGAATTTATTGTCTGACTTGGTGTTTCAATAATTTGATAACCTGTTGCTGGTAATAATGTTAACCAGATTGAACCAAGTTCTTCGGCAAATACTAGCTTTTCGCTATCTTTAGGTTTTAGGGATAAAGTCAGAGTTTTTCTGTTATTGTTTTGATTGGTACTTGAAGTCTTTTTAACAACTATAGAATCATTTTCTTCAGCGTGTCCTTTTGCAGGGGCAATAATATTGTCAACAGCCAGAACCTTTACATTTTGCAGTAATATTTTTGTTTTATCATCTTCAATATTAGTTTGGCCACGCTTAAAGGTTGCGACTACATTAATTAGATCTCCTGCTTTAATCATCCCTGATACGCCTCTGACTTCATCGATTGGTATAGATATGGCCACATGGTCATCAGGGATAGTAAACGAAAGGCCAGCTTTTGTATTATATTTAAAATGATCTAAAGTAATTATTTCGTTTTTGTTCACGGGTACAGCAAGAACCTGCCCATCAATTTCGTTATCAGAAGTTAATGCCCTGGAGGTTATATATTTTTTTGGTCTTTCCTGAAAAGAAGCCGCTTTAGTTTTGGTAATACTATCAATATTTTTACCTACTGAAATGTCTTCATCAGCGACTAATACTTTTACAGTTTCTTCATCATTCTCATATTTAGTTCTTATTCCTTTGGTGTAAAGAGTGATACTGAAAGCGGCTAGTACGCCCATAATAACTGCTAGTATGACCATTAATTTTCTATTTTTCATTGTTGATCCCCCTTTCCTTCATTTATCTCTTTATATTTAAAAATCAGGTGGAACTAGTCTAGCTGACATCATGTAAAGACCACTGTCTGGCGGAATATCTGAAGATGTTCCCGGCTGAACAAAGTCAATAAATATACCTTGAACATTTAATCCCTGGTCGGGTATATTCTCAACGAAGAAGGCTGCCAGTTGTACTACAATAACTTCAGATTTTCCATTCATTCTTTCTATTTTTTCAACTATTGGGACTAAGATTATTTTTCTACAGGTCAAGCTTTCAGTACTTATCAACCAGGTAGAATAGGTACAATTTGAATGCTCCCCAAATCTGTCAATTAATGAGTTTGCTGTCTGGGGAGCTGAAAGATTTCCTGGTTGAGTCTCGATGATATCTCCGATGCAAATATCTCCTTCATAATTGCCTGAAATATTATCGTAATAATCATTTGCACTGCTATTTAGCCCAGTATTAACTGTATAGTTTTCTTCAATACACCAAACATATCTAAAATCAAGAGCATTAAAATTGCCGGTTTCAGGCCCTTGAACAACTTTCAAGTCATAAAGTTCCCCTTTTTGATAAGAATTTGTAATTACTGTGACCTCCAAAGTTGTATTATTGGAGTCTCCTTCAATAAAACTTGATTTACTGATGCCTACACTAGAAATTGGGTAAGTAGATCGCCTAGTTACAAGTACGGCAGAATTAGTTATAGTGAATGTATCAGATCCCTGACCTATACTTACATCAATTGGGAAATACTCGACGGCATTGGTTATTATTGGGGCTGTTAGGTCGAGTCTATATGTATTTTCGGAGTCTAAAGTCATAGAATAATTCTTTCCGTTGAATCTTGCTGTCGGAATATCAGTAGTTCCCGGTATTACTTGGACATAAAGGGATGTTGGTGAACCCGCTTTCAAAAAATTGCTCTCGAGCCAAACTTTTTTAATCGGATCCGTTGAATTTAACGTATTTATATATGCGGCAGGGAAGACTGTTTCAGGAAAATCTTGACCATTATAGACCTTTACGTTAAGAGCATAACCGCTTTGCCTGGCAACGGTAGGGGCATCTAAAGTTCCGGTAAAAGTTACCTCATCCAGATTATTGGTTAAAAGCTGTTCTCCTGGAACAGGACTACCTTCAAGTTGAGCTGTAACTTTTGTTGGATTAATTATGACCAGTCCCCAAGGTACAAGACCTTTTGAGCCAGTTAAATAAACTTTCTGGGCTTTTGCTTGCGCTTGTACAGGGGTATTATCAATTCCGAAAATTCTGGCGAAAAAGAGATTGACGTTCTTTTCTACGGTAACCTTTACGTAATTTTCTCCAATTTCCGTACCGGGCGAACCAAGATGCATCCATAATTCTTCAGAAGTTCCAATGTCTTTCGGAAAATCATTTTTTTTGGCATAGTTTTCGGAAACAGATAATATCTCTGTTTCACTGTTTCCAAGAATAAGCTCATGAGCACCAGCTAGGGCAGCGGCATCCGCTGCTGATTGAAGTTGCCGCCTTACTTCGTAAAGATAACCAACATCAATTACAATTGCCGAAAAACCAATAACAACCACACTTATAAGCGCAACAACTATAGCAGAAGCTCCGATTTGGTTTTTTATTAAACCTTTATATTTATTCATCATTCAATCCTTTGAGTGGCAACACTTTCTAGGGTCAAATTTGAGCTAGGGAAGAAAATATCTACAATCGGCACATCGATAGGTACATCATATTGAACTTTAACTGATACAGGTTTGCCTTGATCATCTGGTGTGGGATTTGTAATACTTACATTGATATTATCAATAGTTAAAGGCGGATTTAAGCTAGGGGCGGCATCTATAGCTTTTTCTTTTACTATAATTTCATTTTCACGAAGAGCAGCCCACCGGACGCCTTCTCTAGCTGCATGAGTGATTGAAATATAATTATTAAATATAATTCCGAATTGAATAATTCCCATTACAAGTAAGATTAAAATGGGAAGAACAAGAGCAAATTCAACAGCACTTGCTCCTCTTTCGCACTTTATTCTTTTGTAAACTTGCTTTCTTCTATTCCCCATAATTACTATTTCTCCTCAACTTTCTTTTTCATCAAGAGGGGAGTGAGACCCCGCACTTAATGCGGAGCCTCATCTACAAATTAACAAATTAATCTTACGGTCCAGCAACTGGAACAAGTTTGTTTCCAACATTAGTAAAAACAGTATCAAGATTACCTCCAACTAAAGTAACAGCAGCAATAATAACTATTGCAATTAATGCGACCATAATTCCATACTCGACAGCTGTTGCTCCCTCTTCTTTACGCAAACTGTTTAAACGGCTTGCAAACCATTGACAAAATAGTGTCATTTTCCTTTACCCCCTTTCCTAAAATTGAATGGCCTTGTTTTATTTTTTATCTCCATAAAAAATTAATGTTTGTATTTAGTTGATCCACGGCATTCCTTTATAATCACATTAATAATGTCTTCAATAGGATAATTTTTTGATAAATATCTAGAAGCCCCTATTTTTGCAGCTTTTTCTTGGAGATTTTTTTCAGAATAGGCAGTAAGTACTATTACTTTAGTATCAGGATATTTTTCAACTATCATTTTAGTCGCATCCAAACCGTCCATTTTAGGCATTTTTATATCCATCAAGACTATTTCGGGATTTAATTTCTTTACTTGGTCAATAGCTTCGATTCCGTTGGTTGCGCTACCAATCACTCTTATTCTTTCATCCAGATCTAGCACTTTCTTCAGAATTCTTCTGGTGCTTGAGTGATTGTCTACAATTACCATTGAAATTGGTTTCATCATTACCTTTCAAAAAGATCAATAAAGATTAAAATTCTTATTAATAAAAGTTAAACAGAAAGGAGAGCCCATTTTGAATAGACTATTGTTCTTATTTTTTATATGGGTAATTTACCTAATATGAAGTGGGGTAGCTTAGTCAGGGCCTACAAACTAGTGTTTGGTGTTTATCAAACCTAAACGGTTCGCATCCAGGATTGCTTGCGTTCGGTCGTGGCAATCAAGCTTGGAATATATATTACATATATGATTCTTTACTGTTTTTTGGCTAATAAATAGCTCTTTGGCGACTTCCTTTGGCCCGAGTCCATTGGCTAAAAGTTGAAGTATTTCTGTCTCTCTGGAAGTTAATTTATAAATATTATCTTTTTTTGGTTCAATGGTTTGTCTCCCAAACTGGTCGATAACCCTCTCGGCAATATTTGAATCAAGTACGCTTTCACCAGAGTCAATTGCTTCAATATAAATGAAAAGTTTATGCAGAGGAGAAGATTTTAATATATATCCATTCACTCCAGCTTGCAAAGCTTTAAAAAGATAATCATCGTCTTCATGCATGGTCAGAGCAAGTATCCTAACATCGGGAAATCTTTTTCTAATAGTTCTTATTGCTTCAATACCATCTTTTTCTGGCATTTGTAAATCCATTAAAACAACATCGGGAAGCAATTGTTGGCATTTGGAGATAACTTCTTGTCCATCTGAAGCTTCACCAACTACATTTAAACACTTTTTTGACTGCAGGGCTTTACGTAAGGTTTGGCGAAACATGGTATGGTCGTCTGCAATTAGAATTTTAATTCTTTCCATGTTTTATCGCCTTAAATAAAATGAAATTTATAAAATACAAAATATTTTAGTGTTTGCTCTCGATAGGGATATTTATTATGATTTTTGTTCCATTTCCCGGAAAAGTCTTAATCTTAAAATTACCATTAAATAAAAAAACTCTTTCTTTCATCCCTCTGATACCAAAAAATTCATTATCAATGTTATTAAGGATAAATCCCCGGCCATTATCTGAGATTGACATCTTTAAGCATTTACGGTCGAATATTATGTTTATGATTACTTGGGTTGCTTGAGCATGTTTTCTAACGTTGATTAAAGCTTCTTTGACAATTTGGAATATATTATCTTTTATTTCAAGTGAGATGTGTTTTTCACTTCCTGTATTTGATATTTGTACGTCGATATTATAAAGACTAGAATACTTTTTGATATAGGTTTTAATCATTCTGACTAAATGTGATCTGAAATTTTTTCTCTTTGTTCTTATGGCAAATTTATTAATTTCTTGAAAATAATCAATAAAAAGATTTTTAAGACATGAATATTCTGCTTGAGCCTGCGGATAATCAATTTTTAATAATTGTTTACAAAATTGAATCTCAAAATATAGAGTAGTCAGGTTTTGGAGCAAGGTGTCATGAAGGTCTCTTGCTATTTTTTTCTGCCAACTAACTCTTTTATTTATTTGAGTATTTTTTTTATCAGAAATAATTTTTGTCGTTTCAGATCTTAAGTTATTTATATTTTGACGGGCAATATTAATGCCTGTAGCTATTAATTCTTCAAGCTCTTCTAGAATATTATTAGCCAGGGCTGTATTTTTTCTAAATAGATTATCTTTATAATATTTAAGATAGGATAAACTCAAAGAAGGATAAAGTTGTTCGTTGAGGTTATTAACAATCTTTGACCTTTCCTTGATAATCAAATCTGATACATCATGGGAAACATTACTTGGTGGGGTAAGTTTATGATTCATCTGCTTACTTTCATCTCCCATTATAACTTTATGATGACCTTATATTGATTATTAGATTTATCTTAATGCCAAAGCTATTTATTGATTATCTGATATGATTTCTTGATAAGTATAGTATCTTTGATTATGAGTATTAGTTGTGATAGAAACTTCAATTAGTTTGCTTATAATTAATTCTTCTGATTAAATATTCAGTTTTATATTTTCAATTTCCAATTCTTTCATATATTAGATTGGATTATAATCGCTTTTCAGCAGTATTTTATCTAAGACCTTGAGTAAATTTATAATCCTAATAGGTTAATCAATCTGTAATTTATCAATAAGGTTCACTAATTTAATGTTTAATGGTTATTTTTAGCAGGTTTTTTAATTGATTTTTTTCTCAAAAGGTACTTCAAGAACCGGACAGGGGGCATTTTGCAATACTTTTTGATTTACACTTCCCACCATTCGCTTTTTTATCCAGTTAGCTCTGGTTGCTCCCATAACTATCAAATCTACACTTTCACTTTTGGCAACTTCTATTATCTTTGCCGGGATATCTTCAGAATTTAATATTCTAGCATCTATTTTTACTCCTTCATTCTCGAGTTTTCTAAATATATCCAGAGCAGCTTCTCCTCTCTCTTTATCTTGTTTTGCTTTTGTTCTTTGTATATAAATCACCAAGATTTCTGCCCCCAGCTTTAGTGAAAAGTCTTTTATGGTTTCCACCATATTTATAGCGGGCAAAGGTCCAGCTGTTGGAACAAGGATTTTGGTTATGCTTTTTTTTGCTAAATGGGATGCCCTGTCGATTTCATTAACGGCTAAGCCAGCTTCACCGGATTTTGTGATTGAAAAACGGGCAGCCATCGGTCCTACCAGCTCAAAAAAGGCTACTACCGTGAGAACAGTTGTCACAATTTCTTCACCTACAAAACCTAGGCTATCTCGAGCAATAATGGCCAGGCCAATAGCAATACCCCCTTGTGGTAGAAGACCAAAGCCAAGAAGAAGGCTGTTCCCGGAAATTTTATTTTTACTGAAATATGCTCCACTAATGGATCCACCAATTTTTCCAATTGACCGGCCAATTATATATATTATTGCTGCTAAGCCGATCTTAGGAATAAGATCGATATGCATAGAAGCACCAGCTAAAATAAAGAATATGACAAAAACTATTGACTCGATAATATTTATGGCACTAAAAATACGCTCTTTTTCGTCAGCATGGCTTGACAGATTAACTGCAGTCAAACCCAAAGTAAGAGTTGTTAACAGTAAAGAGAAACCAAATAGTTCAGCAAGGGCAATACCTAATAGCACATGCCCTACAACAAAAAGCATTAATTCGTTGGAAGTCTCAATTCTGCTTATTAAATAACTTAGAACAATTCCTATAGAAAATCCCAAGAAAATGGCTCCGCCTAAAGATGTAAAAGCAGAAGAAATGGCTCCGGAAAGATAAATCTGGCGCATTAAAATAAGAACTGCAAAGGGGAGAAAGAAAGTAAAGAGGCTTAGGCTTATAAAATTATTTAGAGCTACCATTGTTATTAATGAATTTGAAAACTTTCCACTGGCTCTTAATTCATTTAAAACAGCTCTTACGGTCATCGGAGCAGTTGCAGCAGCAATCGTACCGAGCAATATAGCTATTGATATTTCAGTACCTGCTAATATTAATAGGCCAGAAACCAGAAGGGCTGCACCCAGTGCCTCAGCGGCGGCTACTCCCAAAACACTAAAACCGATCTCTTTAATGCTGGGTATGTATAATCTTTCGCCAATTCCAAAAGTTATCAATCCTAAGGCGATGGGGTTTATGAAATCGAGGCGAATAAGCAATTCTGGAGTGATGAATTTAAGAGTATACGGCCCAAAAATAATTCCTAAAAGGATAAAAACAGTGACTTCAGGCAGTTTAAATCTCTTAGCTAGCCTGCTTCCAATATAACCTATCCATAAGAGGGTGGCTATGACTACTAGCTCAATAGAGACTATTCTTTCCAATTAACTTCTCCTATTATAGTCGCGGTTATTAAAACATTATTCTTTTATATTAGCAAGTTTAGAAAAATTAGTGATTTTAATTAAGATTTAATACTTGCCTTCCCTTTATTTCGGACTGAAAAAATATTAACAAATTCAGCTTCTTTTTTCATATTATGATATGGATCAGAACTTGTCTTTTCTTTAAGTAGTGGCAATGCATGGGGGAAAGATTTATAGAAAATTCAATTTAACGGTAATAGTGATTATAATAAAGACTCACAGATTGAGGTAAATAAAATGAAAAATAAAGATGAAAGGCCTGAAGTATATATAGATAATAGATTTATGAAGGAAGCTCTGGCAGAGGCAAAAAAAGCATATAAAAAAGACGAAATTCCTATTGGTGCAGTAATTGTTAAAGAAGGGAAAATTATTGGGAGGGGCCATAATCTTAGGGAATCAGAGAATAATCCACTTGCTCATGCAGAAATGATTGCCATAAAAGCGGCATCAATGGCATTAGATAATTGGCGCTTACTAGACTGTGATCTATATGTGACAGTCGAACCTTGTCCGATGTGCGCAGGCGCCATCCAACAAAGCCGTATTAAAAAGTTGGTATATGGTATTGAAGACCAAAAGTCAGGTGCAGTGGATACGGTCACGAATATTCTTCAAAATAATAACCTAAATCATCAGACTGAGGTTGTTTCAGGAATTTTAAAATATGAATGTAAGGAGATAATGCAAAGTTTTTTTTCTAAATTAAGATAGTAAATAATTTCCCTTTTTATTATATTTGTAATTGAAGGAGAATTGGATAGCAGGCCTTTTTCAGAAAACATATTGACGAATGGTATATTTCGATATTGTTTGAGTCTATTACCGTAAATGTAAATTATAAGTTATGTTAAGTTAGTTGTTTCGGAGGGATTGCATAGTCTGGTTTAATGCGGCGGTCTCGAAAACCGTTGTCCTAAGTAATTAGGACCGTGGGTTCAAATCCCACTCCCTCCGCAAAGTAGTTCAGAAGCCTTTTATAGAAGCTTTTTATATGTATAATCTTAATTTTATTTGCCCTTTTCTCTAAGTCAAACCAGGATAAAGACTGCGTTTAAAAAAAGCTATAGTAAAACCTAAGAAAATCTAAAATTTAAAACATTTTCAAACTAAACTTATTAGATAGTTTTTATTTTTCTTATTTAGATAAGAAATTAAATCACAAAAATGTAATTTTAAGATTAGGGAATTATTAATTAAGATTGATGTTAGTTAAAATAAGAAAAATATTAAATTTGGGATATAACTATATTATCGAGAGAAGGGTAAGAAATGGCTTTGATAAAAATTATTTATATCTATATACTTACTTCTTTAGCCTTTTTCGTCATTGACATAGTTTGGTTGGGGTTTGTCGCTCAAAATTTCTATGATAAATATTTAAGTCATCTGTTAAGTGATAAAGTGAACTGGCCGGCGGCAATTATTTTTTATCTTATTTATATTGTTGGCATATTAGTTTTTGCTGTTTTTCCTGCTTATAATGATGAATCGTTATTTAAAGCTATTGTTTTAGGTGGTTTGTTTGGTCTTGTTGCGTATGCTACTTATGATCTCTCAAATCTAGCAACACTGAAAGACTGGCCATTAACAGTGGTTTTAGTTGATATTATCTGGGGCATTGTTCTTACTTCATCTGTTTCAATTGCTGGTTTTTATATTACCAGGTTTATTGCCTAAATTTATTTTTTTATCAATCTTGGCATGGAAAAGAAAAGATAAAGGAATCCTTATTTTAAATTTTACCCAATTTTCATCAGTATTGATTCTGGTAATTAGTTTAATCAATTCTAATTTTTATGATTTTATTTTAATTATGTTTTAAAATTGTTTTTGGGAAATAAGGAGAGATGTCCGAGTTGGCCGAAGGAACACGACTGGAAATCGTGTGTACCGGAAACGGTACCGTGGGTTCGAATCCCACTCTCTCCGCCGTTCTTTAAGGTAGCTTTATTCCTTTCTAAAAGGTTTTTCTTGATGATAAGTTGTAAGCTAGGGAATTTATACAGACTACAAACAAAAAAGAGGTTTCAATATATGGAACCATTTTATATTAGAATTCTTGAGTAATTTACTGATTTGGATAGGCTATATCTCTACCACTGTCATGATGCTCATTTAATATTGCTAATATCCTTCTACCATATTTGCCACTGACAATTACAGAACACTGCCAGGACATACGCAATTCTTTATATGCTAATGGGTTATACTCTTTTGATGTACCTTATTCAAAAGAACGAAAATAGAGGGCAAATTTTTAATCTACCCTCTTTTTCTATCTAAAGGAATTAAAATGCTTATTGAGCTACCATTCCTCCATCAATAACCATTGGATGTCCGGTAACAAATGAGGCTGCATCTGAGCATAACCAGACAACTGCTTCACCTACTTCCTCTGGTTTTCCCATTCGGCCTACAGGTTCCATTTCAGTAAAAGCAGCTGCAGCCTCAGCATTACCACCAGTAAAACGATCAATCATAGCAGTTTGAATAACGCCTGGACAAACAGAATTTACCCGGATTTTCTCTTTGGCATATTCCAGAGCAGCTGTCTTAGTCATTCCATTAACAGCATGTTTGCTGGCAGTGTAGGCAATAATATTAGGAAAGCCTACTAAACCGGCTACAGAAGCAGTATTAACAATGGCTCCTCCTCCTTGTTTGAGCATTTGAGGAATCTCATTCTTCATACAGAGCCATACTCCTTTGAGGTTGATACTGATAACCCGGTCAAAATTTTCCTCGGTACATTCTGCGGTCGGTGCCTGCACACCTTCAATGCCAGCATTATTGTGAGCACAGTCAATTCTTCCATAGGTTTCAACTACTTTATTTACCATGGCTTCAACCTCTGAAGGCACAGAGACATCAACTTTTATGAAAAAGGCTTCACCTCCGGCATCTCTAATCATTTGGACTGTCTCCTGGCCACCTTCTTCTATAACATCAGCAACAGCAACTTTTGCCCCTTCCCTGGCGAATATCAAGGCTGTTGTCCGTCCTATGCCTGAGCCAGCTCCTGTAACCAAAGCAACTTTTCCATCCATTAAACCCATAATAATTCTCCTTTCATAATGTCAATTTTTTAAATAGATTAATTACAATTCACGAATTCCATTTTCCATAGATTCTTCCCTTTTTGCTGAAATCTATAAGACAAACCTTTAAGTTGTTACAACTCTGACTGAAGATAGTGTTTAATATGTTTTGTGCCTAACTTTGATCCATTAACAATAACAAATAAACCAGTAAATATATTTCTATAATATTTATATTTTGTGCGGATTTTGGTTCATTTTATGTGAAAGGAAATATACAATGTAAATGATTTGTGAATCGTGGAATATATATAATATATATTATTCTCCTCTTTATATGCTTATCTTATATTCTAAGGCTAAATTAAGCATAGCAAAGTGGATAAATTGTAGTTATTATATCTATAAGGATAGATAATTCTTTAATTTTCTAAGCTCATCGAGGTTCGATTAGAGTCTATCAAGGCCCGCCAGATTCTTACAGGAGGTCAATTATATAATTTTACAAATCAATTAAAAATCTTACTTATTAAACTTAAGGAATAAGCCTGAAGGTAAAAATTAGCAATTAATGTAAGATATTAACCTTTATCAGTTACTAATTTAGAAGAAAGCTCTGTTCAATGTTAACTTAAAGATTATTATTTTAATATAATATGTTATTATGAAATAAATACTAAGGAGATAACAATAGATTTGGCCGTGCTAGGTGGGGAGGTAGCGGTGCCCTTCACCTGCAATCCGCTCTAGCAGGACTGAATGCTGTCCGAGGTTTCAGATTATCAGGTCTGCTCGGAGAAAAGTGGTATTGAAACCTGGGTCCTGCGCAACGGAAATTTGTGAATCCCGTCAGGTCCGGAAGGAAGCAGCGGTAAGCAAAACCTTTCGTGTGCCGCAGAATAACCTGGGTGGAGCTAACTATTTTCGAAACGCTGGTAGTCTTGAGGTCAGAGACAGATGCACGGCCTCTTTTAAAGCAAGAATGGTTTATTAAATGCCAAATATTTCGCTATACCGTAAATATAGACCGCAGACTTTTGAAGAAGTAGTTGGCCAGGACCATATAACAATTACTTTGAGGAACGCAATTATCGAAGGTAAGATTAACCATGCCTATCTTTTTTCTGGGCCAAGGGGTACTGGGAAGACTAGTGTTGCTAAGATTCTTGCCAAAGCGGTAAATTGTCAAAACGGTCCTACTGAAGATCCATGTAATAATTGCTCAAATTGTATTGAGATAAGCAACAGTAATTCGATCGATGTCTTGGAAATCGACGCAGCTTCAAATAGAGGAATTGATGAAATTAGAGCTTTAAAAGAGAAAGTTCAGTTTGCTCCTGCTAAAAGCGTTTATAAGGTCTATATTATAGATGAAGTTCATATGTTAACTCACGAAGCATTTAATGCCTTATTAAAAATATTAGAAGAGCCTCCGGCTCATATTATTTTTGTTTTAGCCACGACTGAGCCCCATCGAGTTTTACCAACGGTATTATCCAGATGCCAGCGGTTTGATTTTCGTAGAATCAATATAAATGATATAGAAGAAAGACTGATAGAAATAGCTGAAAAGGAAAATATAACTGCTAATCCAAATATCTTCAATATTATTGCTGTTAAAAGTGATGGAAGTTTAAGAGATGCAATCGGATTAATAGATCAACTGGCATCATATTCTGGAAAGAAAATTGAAGAGAAAGACATATATAGTTTGCTGGGAGCAAGTTCATTTGAATTAGTCTATCAAGCTACAGAAAAGATTATTAAAGGAGATGTTGGCCAAATCTTTGATCTGGTTAAAGAACTTGTCATTAGGGGTAATGACTTATCATATTTTTGCAAGCAACTTTTGGATCATTTTCGGTCAATGCTACTGATTAAAGAAACCGGAGGAGCAAATGGATTACTTGATCTACCCCAGAATGAAATGCAGTTGTTAGTTGATCAAACCTCAAATATAAATCCAGAGAGAATATCTTTTATTATTGACCAGTTATTTCAAGCCTTTCGGGATATGCGCTGGAACAGTGACCAGAGATTGTTATTGGAATTAACCTTAGTAAAAGCGGCTAGACCTGAGTTTGATATATCTAATACAGGCATGCTTAAGAGATTACAGCTACTTGAGCAGGCAGTACAGCCAAAGATAGACAATATTATAGATAATGAAGAGACTTCTTTTGAAAAAAAGAGGAGTAAATCTGGCCTGGATAGAGAAGTTGTAGATGAGACAGAACCAGAAAAGAAGGAAGATGGCCGAACTGCTCCGGAAAAGATTATTGATATTGACCTTAAAACCATAAAGGATTCCTGGGAGATATTTCTTGAAGAAGTAAAAAAGCTTAAAAGGATAACTCATGCTCTTTTAGTCGAGGGGCACCCAATCCAATATGAAAACCAAACTTTGACTTTAGAATTTCCAAGTCAATTTGCTTATCATTGTGAGGAGTTGGCCAAAGAACAAAATTTAAAAGCAATTATAGAAGTTTTTAAAACAATCTTTGGGCAAGACTTAAAAGTTAAAATAACTCAAACAGAGGAGGCTTTTCAAGAAGAAGACAATTTTGGTGACCAGGAAACTGCCTCTAAAGATATTTTGACTGAATCTGATAGTGCTGTAAGAATAGCTGAAGACAACTTTGGAGCTCAAATAATTAATGAAAATGATAATCAGTAATTTAATCAAAGGGGGAAAATATGAAACCAAACTATAACCAGATGATGAAACAAGTCCAGAAAATGCAGCAAGAGATGAAAAAAGCACAAGATGAGTTAGCTGAGGAGAAAATTGAAGCGACCTCAGGCGGCGGAGCGGTAAAAGTCGTCATTAGTGGACAATTACAGCTAGAAGAAGTAATCATAGATCCTGATGCAATGGAGGATATCGACATGCTTCAGGATATGATTCAAGCTGCGGTCAATGATGCTATTAATCAGGCGCAGGAAAAAGCAAGCCAAAAACTAGGTAGATTAACTGGTGGATTAGATATTCCTGGATTAATGTAAGCTTATAGCAAGGTGATTTTATGATTTTTGCAGGTCCGGTTAGCCGTTTAATCGATCGTCTTTCTCGTTTGCCGGGAATTGGGCCAAAATCGGCCCAGAGAATAGCCTTTTTTTTATTAAAAGAACCTGAAGAAACAACTGGTTTAGCCGAAGCAATGCTAGAAGTAAAAGATAAAATCAAATTTTGTAGTATTTGTTACAATATTACTGATCAAGATATCTGTGGTTTTTGCCAGAACAAGGAAAGGGACAGCCAGAAAATTTGTATTGTTGAAGAAGCACTTGATATAGCTCCAATTGAAAAAACCGGTGAATATAAGGGTAGATATCATGTACTCCAGGGTGCTATTTCACCAATTGATGGAGTAGGCCCTGATGATTTGAAGATAAATGAACTGATTGAACGTTTAAAAAAGGAACCCTTGGAAGAAGTAATTATTGCCACAAACCCAAATGTTGAAGGTGAAGCGACAGCTCTATACCTGGCTAAATTGATAAAACCAATGGGTATAAAAGTATCACGCTTGGCAAGCGGTTTGCCAGTAGGCGGAGATTTGGAATATGCTGATGAAGTTACTCTAGGTAGAGCCTTTGAAGGCAGAAGGGAAATATAGTTCAGTGAAGAAAAGTTTCCCAAGAATGAATATTTTTGTGTAAATATTTAAAAAGAATTATTTTCATTTTTGAGAGGTGGATAAATGAGCAAGATAATTGAGATACGATGGCATGGAAGGGGGGGCCAGGGAGCTGTGACCGCAGCTAAGGCTTTGGCTGAAACTGCTTTAGGCCGGGATATGTATTTTCAAGCTTTTCCTGAGTACGGTCCGGAAAGGATGGGAGCACCAATCCAAGCTTTTACCAGAATAAGTGATATCCAAATCGATATCCACTGTGGAATTACAAATCCCGATGTAGTTATCGTCCTTGACCCTACCTTGATTGGTGTAGTTGAAGTTTCTGACGGTCTTAAACCAGATGGAGTATTGATTGTCAATACTGAGAAATCGCCTCAAGAAATTCGTAGCGACCTAGATCTTCAAGGAGGAAAAGTTTTTACTGTTAACGCTTTGGAGATAGCTCTGGATACCATAAAGCGCCCAATTCCTAATACCCCGATGTTAGGAGCTATGGTAAAGGCTACGAATATTTTTAAGCTAGAAGATATGGTTGAACAAGTAAAGAAATCTTTTGGCAAGAAATTCAGCCAGGAAATTGTTGAAGGTAATGTTAAAGCTGTTCAGCGGGCTTTTGAGGAGGTTCGATCGGAATGAAATGGAATATTAAAGACATTAAAAATTGGAAGTATGACAAACATCCGATAGCCGCTTCGATACCTGAATCAGGTAATGCTGAATATTATAAAACAGGCGGTTGGCGAAGCAGTAGGCCGGTTTTGGATAGAAATAAATGCACTCAGTGTCTGATATGCTGGATATATTGTCCTGATTCATCGATTATGGTTGAGGGTGTGGAGATAACTGGTTTTGATTATGATCATTGTAAAGGCTGTGGAATATGTTCAGTCGAATGTCCTAGAGATGCAATCCAAATGCAACCGGAACAACGCTAAGAAAGGAGATTAATGCTTATGTCTAAAACATTAGCTGTTACAGGTAATGATGCTATTTCAATCGCGATGAAACAAATAAACCCTGATGTTGTGGCCGCTTATCCGATAACACCACAGACTTCGATTGTGGAAGCTTTTTCAAACTACGTTGCTAACGGATTGGTAGATACAGAGATGATAACAGTTGAAAGCGAGCATAGTGCTATGAGTGCTTGTGTGGGTGCTGCAGCAGCTGGGGCCAGGGTTATGACAGCAACATCAGCTAACGGTTTGGCTTTGATGTGGGAAATCTTGTATATTGCTGCTTCACTTCGCCTGCCTATAGTTATGCCAGTTGCTAACAGAGCATTAAGCGGACCTATCAATATTCATTGTGACCATTCAGATAGCATGGGAGCAAGAGACTCAGGCTGGATTCAATTATTCTCTGAAAATGCACAAGAAGCTTACGATAATACTATTCAAGCAATAAGAATTGCCGAGCGTGAAGACGTTCTTTTGCCGGTAATGGTAATGCTTGACGGATTTATAATAAGCCATGCAATTGACCGGATTGAGACAATCGAAGATGAAAAAGTTAGTGATTTTATTGGTCAATACGACTCCAAATACACTCTTATCGACGTTAATAATCCCATTACTGTTGGTCCTTTTGATAGTTTGGGTGGTTACTATTTTGAGCATAAAAGAGTTCAAATAGAAGCTATGACTAATGCTCGTGAAGCTATAAAAGATGTTGGAAAAGAATTTGAAACTATCTCAGGCCGAAGATATGAGATGATTGAACCTTATATGATTGATGATGCTGAAGCGGTAATAATAGTCCTTGGTTCAACGGCTGGAAATGCCCGAAGTGTGGTTGATTGGCTAAGAGAAGAAAATAAGAAGGTCGGTCTTGTAAAACTCCGTGTCTTTAGGCCATTTCCTTTTATGGAGATAGCCAGCATCCTTAAAAATGTCAAATCTATTGGAGTTCTGGATCGCTCAGCTTCTTTTGGGGCAGAAGGAGGACCTGTTTTTACTGAGACTCGGTCAGCCTTTTATGACTCTGCTCAACGTCCACAGATTGTTAATTACCTTTACGGATTTGGTGGCAGAGAGATTGATCTTAAAGATATAGAATCTGTTTTTAATGAACTCTTGGAAATAGCTGAGTCAGGGCAAGCTGTTGAAGAGTTGAAATATATTCATATTAGAGACTGAAGGTGATGGAGTATGGCTAAGCTTAAAGAGATAGTAAAAAATAAAGAGGGTTTGACCGGTGGACATCGGCTCTGTGCAGGGTGTGGAGCTTCAATAATTTTACGACAAGCATTATTAACAGCTAAAAATCCTTTAGTAGTTGGAGTTGCAACTGGTTGCTTGGAAGTCTCGACCACTATTTATCCTTATACTGCCTGGCGATGTTCATATATTCACAATGCTTTCGAAAATTCAGCAGCGACTATCAGTGGAGTTGAAACTGCTTATCGAGCATTGAAGAAAAAAGGAAAGATTAAGGAAGATATGAATTTTATCGCTATCGGAGGTGACGGTGGAACTTATGATATAGGATTTCAATCTCTTTCAGGTGCTTTGGAAAGAGGACACCGGATGCTTTATATTTGTTATGACAATGGAGCATATATGAATACGGGAATTCAAAGATCAAGCGCGACTCCTTATTATGCTTGGACGACAACATCACCGGTTGGTTCAGTCAAGCCAGGGAAGCTTCAACCGAGAAAAGATCTTACAGGCATCGTTGCCGCTCATAATATTCCTTATGTTGCGCAAGCTTCACCACACAATTTTCGTGATTTAACTAATAAGGTCGAGAAAGCTTTGAATGCTGATGGCCCGTCTTTTCTCAATATAATATCTCCTTGCCCTAGAGGTTGGCGTCATTCTTCGGATGAATCTATAAAGATGGCAAAATTAGCTACACAGACTTGCTTTTGGCCATTGTATGAGGTTGAAAACGGTGAATGGAAACTAACTTATAAACCACGCAAAAAAATACCTGTAGAAGAATGGTTGAAACCGCAAGGTAGGTTTAGGCATCTTTTTAAAGAAGAAAACAAAGATATGATAGAAAAATTTCAAGATGAAGTGGACCGAGAGTGGCTAAAGCTACTTGAAAAATGTGGAGAAAAACCTGATTAAATATTTAATTAAATTTTTAAATTCTTAAGCCGATATAAATTATATGAATAAAATCTAATATTGCTTGGGGGTAGGTTAATTATGGCTAATAAGCGGCTGTTAATTATATTAGTCTTGCTTTGTTTTGTAATTACAATTTTTGGCTGTAAAGCAGATAAAGAAACTTCCGTAACAAAGGATAAAACGGAAATAAAAATTTCAGGTTCAGGTACATGCCTCCCCTTAGTTAAGATTCTTTCGTCCGAATATGAAAAAGAAAACCCAGATATTAAATTTACATATTTACCTAGTGTTCATTCGAGCGGAGGAATTAAAGGGGTAGCTAACAATACTCTAGATGTAGGAACTGTATCAAGGGAACTTAAACCTGATGAAAAGAAATATGAACTAAAATATTATCTTATATCCAATGATCCAGTGGCAGTAGGAACACACAAAGGTGTTAACATTAAGAATCTTTCTACCGAGCAAATTCGCAGTATTTATTCGGGAAAGATCACCAACTGGAAAGAAGTCGGCGGAATAAACAAGAGAATTAAAGTTTTAGATCGTAATGAAGATGAGTCGGCTAAAATTATACTTCGGATGTATATTATTGGGAAAGATCTTGAGATTACTAAAGATGCCTCAAATCTATACTTTGAGGATGATATGATAAATGCATTGATTAATACTCCTTATTCAATTGGTTACTTTTCCTATGGTTTTGTTAAATCCGAAAAACTTCCAATAAATGTTATATCTGTTGATGATGTATATCCAACAGCTGAAGCAGCCGGCTCGATGAAGTATGAATGCTTACGCCCATTAGGAATTGTAACCCGCCAACAAGTTAATCCGGAGATCAAGGATTTTATCGATTATATATATAGTGAAAAAGGAAAGAAAGTGATGATTGAAAATTATTTTAATCCTGGGTTTTAAGATCGGAATATGTTAAAAAAACTTGCTTCTAGTATACAATTTAAAATTGCGATGCCGTATGTACTTTTAATAATATTTATAGCTTCAATTGCCGGACCTACTTCAAATATCTGGGTGACAAGACAGATAGAAAAATCTAATGAATTATACCTACAAGAGGAAAGCCTGCGTTTTCAAGACTTAATAAGACAAAGTGCTAATAAAATGAGTTTATATGCCAAATTAATCTCTGATGACGAAGAAATTTCAATTATGTTTCAAGAAAAAAAATATCACAATATTAATAAACACCTTATTCCTATGATGACTACTATGAAATTGGATTTCGCAGAAGTAATTGATGAGAATGGTCAGGTTGTATTGAGTATTAATGGGCCATTTCCAGAGGGTAATAATGTCAGTTATTTAAATCTATTTCGACAGGGACAACTTGAAATGAATAGTGTTGAGATGTTGTCAAATACTTCTCCAAACTCGATTGCAGCTGTAAACCCGATTAGATCTAGCGAAGGTGTAATTGGACAGATAGTAGTCGGCCAATTTGTGAATGATAATTATCTATCTCAAATAACAAGTGAATTAAAAGGAAATATTATTATTTATTATGATGGAGATCCTATTGCCAGCTCACTCAAGAGCCCTCTTAAGGTTGAGAATGTCTTATATGATAAAAAGATGATAGATAACGGTATTTCATTTCGGAAGTTTAAAGTTGACAATAGAGGTTATGAAGTTCTTTTTTCTCCTTTGAAGATAGATGGTGAAAATATAGGTTATATAGCTACTATCGCTTCGACTGAAAGAGTAACACAGGCAAAATCTACTATCACAAAAGACGTGATTTTGCTTAATTCTTTAATTATAGTACTCATGATTTTAATTGCTTTCGTCTTGACAAAGATAATTACAAAACCTTTAACTATGCTGACTAGTGCTGCCAGAATATTTGCCAAGAAAGGTGAAGATATTCCAAAGGTTAAGGTAAGGGGTAGTGATGAAGTTGCTGATTTAGCCAGAACCTTTAACAAAATGACTAGTAGCATAGTTAATTACACTAAAGAATTAAAGTCGAGGGTAGCTGAGTTTACGGCTCTCTATGAGATGACGAAAAATCTTGGAGCTTCACTTGATATGCAAGCGGTCATGCAGAATGTTGTTACAACGGTCCTGGCAACTTTAAATGCTGATTCAGCATCTATAATGCTACTTGACCCGGAAACTAATACTTTAGAAATTGCTTTCTCAATTGGGCTGGATGAAAGAGAAATAAGAAAAGTAAAAGTTCATATTGGCGAGAGAATTGCCGGGTGGGTTGCTGAAAAGGGAAAACCTATGCTAATTAGCGATGTTATAAGTGACAGGTATCTATTTACAGGCAATAAAGAAAACAAGCAGATATCTGCTATATGCGTTCCATTAATTGCACATAAAGAGATTCTAGGTGTCTTGAATGTCAGCAAGGAAGCGGAAAATAAAGTCTTTACCCAAGACGACTTACAGCTTTTGACAACAATTGGAGGACAAGCTGCCATTGCTCTTAAGAACGCTATTCTTTTTAAAGAAATTGAAAACTTATATCTCCGAACCGTAAAAGCTTTAGCTAAAGCAATTGAAGCTAAAGACCCGTATACGCGAGGCCACTCAGAAAGAGTTGCCGAGCTAGCTGTCTGGATAGCCAGAGAAATGGGGTTGAGCGACGAGGAGGTTAGAGGAATTGAGACAGCTGCCTACTTGCACGACATTGGAAAAATAGGAATTGAAGACAAGATACTTCTTAAACCGTCAAAACTAGACAGTAAGGAAAGAGATCATATTGAAAGGCACCCGGATATAAGCTATTCAATACTTAAACCTATTAATTTTCCTTGGGATATTGCTACAATAGTGCGCCACCATCATGAATTTTTTAATGGTCAGGGCTATGTTGATGGTAAAAAAGGTGAAGAAATACCTTTAGGATCAAGGATCTTAACCGTTGCAGATGCTTTTGAAGCTATGACTTCAGAGCGGCCATATCGAAAAGCTAAAAGCTCAAAAGAAGCCTTGAAAGAACTGGATAGTTGTTCCGGAACACAATTTGATCCAAAAATTGTAAAGGTTTTTCAGAAAATTTGGAACCGTGAATGCGGCACATCTGAAATCGAACACAGTAAAAGAGAGAAAGAACCAAAAAGAGAGAAAAAATTAGTCAACTAGAACTTTTCATATAAATTATTTTCTACTTCCTTGCCCCCGCATATATCACTTGCTAAAATAGCTCTATTAATCAAATGGGAGAAAAGTTATTTTGAATATTCACGTTTTAAAATTCGGTGGCTCATCTCTGGCCACTAATGAAAAAATAAAAAATGTTGCCAAGAGAGTTGTTAGAATTAAGGAGGCTGGCCATGATTTAGTTGTCGTCTTATCTGCACCCGGCAATACTACGGACCAGCTCTTGGAGAAGGTAAATTTCTTTTCTAACAATCCGCCTAAGCGCGAGGTTGATATGCTTCTAGCTACTGGAGAGCAGATGGCTATTGCTTTACTGGCGATTGCTATCAACGAGCTTGGTTATGAAGCATTGTCTTTAACTGGTTCGCAGGTTGGCATAATTACAGATATAACACATACCAAGGCCAAAATTGTCGAAATTAAAGATGATAGATTAAGGAAAGTACTTAAAGAAGGTAAGATTGTAATCGTAGCTGGTTTTCAAGGCCTTTCAATTGATGATGAGATAACAACTTTAGGCCGCGGAGGCTCTGATACAACAGCTGTAGCTCTGGCCGCAGGCTTAAATGCAGATTTATGTGAAATTTTTACTGATGTTAAGGGGGTCTTTACAGCTGACCCAAATATAGTTCCTGAAGCTGCCAAACTGTCAGAGGTCTCTTATGATGAAATGCTGGAAATGTCAGCTACAGGAGCAAAAGTACTGCAACTCAGGGCAGTTGAATATGCTCGAAATTATAATGTTAAAATACATGTCCGTTCAAGTTTTTCAGATGAAACAGGCACAATTTTGAAAAAGGAGAATAAAGAAATGGAAAAAGCAATAATTAGCAGTATAACTCATGATATTAGTGAAGCTAAGGTTACCATTCATGAAGTACCTGACAAACCGGGAGTCGCAGCAACAGTTTTTGAAAAATTGGCTGAGTCTTTAATTAATGTAGATTTGATAATTCAAAATATAAGTGAAAAAGGAGCTACTGATATAACCTTCACTGTTGCCAAAGCTGATTTAAAATCAACCAAGGATGTTGTTAAAGATATAGTAAGTGAGCTGGGAGCCCGCGGAGATTCATATGATGAAAATATAACCAAAGTGTCTCTGGTTGGTGCAGGAATGAAGACTCACCCCGGAGTTGCTGCCAAGATGTTTAGGATTCTAGCAGATGCTGGAATCAATATTGAGATGATAAGCACGTCAACTATTAAAGTCTCATGTGTAATAAGAGAAGATTCTACAGAAAAAGCTGTTAAAGAATTGCATAAAGGTTTCAACCTTCAAAATGGAGCTGTTAAAAGTGAAGAGATATAATGTTGCCATTGTCGGGGCTACTGGTGCAGTTGGACAAGTAATGCGAGAGATACTTGAAGAAAGAGACTTCCCTATCAACCAATTAAAATTATTGGCTTCAATAAGATCAGCTGGTAAAAGATTATTATTTAAAGGTAAAGAAATTGAAGTCGAAGAATTGACTGAAGAATCTTTTGATCAAGTTGAAATTGCATTATTTTCTGCTGGTTCAGATATCAGCAAGAGATTCGCTCCACTGGCTGCTGGTAAAGGGACAGTAGTTATCGATAATAGCTCTGCCTTCCGGGCGGAACCGGATGTACCATTGGTTGTTCCGGAAGTTAATTCAAAAGAGATATTTAAACATAAGGGTATTATTGCCAATCCAAATTGTTCTACAATACAGCTTGTTGTCATTTTAAAACCTATTCATGATGTTTATCGAATAAAAAGGGTAGTAGTTTCTACTTATCAAGCTGTGACTGGAACTGGGAGGGCAGCAAAGGAAGAGCTGATTGAGCAGACCCGTGGCTATTTGAACAATAAGCAAAT
>CAYFWW010000039.1:0-44847 GCA_964346985.1 uncultured Actinomycetota bacterium | reverse complement strand
TCACCGGTAACAAGAGCCTTAGAGGCGAAAGACAGTCCAATAATGCTGCCCTGACTGCAAAGTTCAGACATCTTTTTTAAAGTATCCTTAACGACATCTTCTTCAAGATAATCTGCTACGGCTTCCCAGTGAAAGTATGTTTTTTTTGCTTTATCAAAACCGCTCTGGGTGAGTTTCTCAACCCAGGATTCCTCTCTGAAATCTACTGGAATATAGATAATCCAATCGTGTTTTAATCCGGCTTTTTTCATTGTTTCGAGTTTTAGTTTTTGTGTTCTTTCTTGATCAAGCTCAAAAACCTTTACATTTTTACCTTTCGTATACTTTAACAGCCTTAAGTCAAAACCGGCACCCATGTTCACAATTTGATCGATCTTACTCGAATACTTTTCTACTATCCGGTCAAAAGTGATAGTCCTGGTGGATAAAAAAGTCATAAGAGTTTCTTTTCCAGATTTAGGAATTTTAGCCATAGAAAGAGTATAGCCACAAATCCGGTTGGCTATAATAGCAGCACCTAAGAAACCCAGAAAGCCGATGTGAGATTCAATTGGAAAATATTTTATAAACTCAACCGTATCTTTATCGGTCCGTGTCCTAAAATAGTGCATTATCCAACGGATTTGGATTGCCTGTCCGGCCGTGAAATCGACACCCAGCTTTTTACTGACCTTCATCTCTTTGTAAACAGCTAATATCATTCCGATTGCTGCAAAAGGGATAAACAGTATTTGCAAAATTAGAAAAACAAGGAACTGAAATAATTTAATAATAAACTGCATAATAATTGGCCCTCCATTTCTATTTGTTGCCCATAACATTTATTATAATTGGTATCCATGTCTATTAACATGTTTCAAAAGTTTTCAGACGTTTCAGCAGGACAAATTCATATATTCAAATGTAAAGACTTGAAATAATTAATTATTCACTTTGTTCTACTGTTACAGTTTTTCAGTATATTTATCTCCAGTAATTAAGAATTCACACCGTTCTTAGCTAATAACAATTTATTAGATATTTATCCTCTTGATATGCTTTTCAAGCTCTTGTAGAATATGAAAGCCCTGATAGTCGGAGTTTGAATACTGTCCAATCCGGGCTACAAATCTTTTATGCAACTTTATGCCTTTCTATAAGGCATTTCTTTTTTGGAAAAAATACACCGAGGATAGGATTTGAACTTTCACATATCTTCATTAGGGCTTTGTAGAGCTTTTAAGCTCTTGAATTTCAGAGCATAAGAATACTCTATCTGTTTAAAAAAATAAATCATCCAATATATTTTAAAAAAAATTATAAAAAAGACTTGACAAAATAGAATTAGTGTTCTATAAATAGAATTATTATTCTATATAAAGAATAAACATTCTACAAGGAGGACCAAATGACACCGAAAGTACCCGAAGAATATATGCAGATTCGACGAAATCAAATCATTGAAGCAGCCTGCAAGTGTTTTGTTGAGAAAGGTTTTCATAATACGACTATGAAAGATATTTGTAAGGCAGCTAATCTCAGTCCAGGTGCTGTCTATAACTACTTCTCAAGTAAAGAAGACATAGTGACAGCATTCAGTGAGATCTCAATGAAACGAAATGTCGATATCATTACTACTGCTTCTACTAATAGTAATAATCCACTTGGGAAAGTAATGGACGCCTTCTTTTCGATGGCAGAAGAATATTCAAAACAACCAGAATTTGTAAAATCAGCCGCACTTGACCTTGACCTTTACGCCGAGTCAAGCCGGAATGATCATATTGCCAAGGAACTTCATAAAAACGTTGAGGCTATACTTGCTCCAATTATCAAGCTTGTTAAAATCAGACAACATGATGGTATATATAATAGCCAGCTTGATCCTCGGGCTATTGCCTCAGTACTTTTTGTTTTATTTCAGGGTATGGAGCTTCTAATTATGGTCGATCCGAAAACAGATATTAATTCATACATCTCAGTATGTAAGGCAATTATTCAGGGTAGATTCTCAAAAGAGGAAGGAAAGGTGAAATAAATGAAAAACAAAGGGTTGATTCTTGAGGTTAAAGATCTGGTAAAAGAGTATTCAAATGGTTTATATGCCAACAACGGTATTTCTTTGACAATCGATACTGGTGAAGTCTTTGGTCTCTTGGGACCAAACGGTGCTGGCAAGTCGACCTTAGTGAAGCAGATCGTGGGTCTTCTTACACCTACTTCTGGTGAAATCAAATTAGGCGGTATTGATATAGCCTCACATCCTGAACATGCACGCAAAGTATGTTCTTTTCAACCGCAAAATGATGTACCAATCGATGGACTAACAGCATTCCAAGCAATTGAACTTATTGGGCGCTTGCGTGGAGGTAAATCTAGTTTTGTAAGAAAACGTACTGAAGAACTCATTGATACTCTGGAAATTAGTGAATGGGCAAACAAGCAGGGGCAGCAACTCTCAGGTGGAGTGCTTCGATTAGTTGGTTTTTGTATGGCAACTGTTGTTACCGGAGATATTGTAATTCTCGACGAACCAACAAACGATGTCGACCCACTTCGTCGCCGGAAACTTTGGAAACAAATACGATCGGTTGCCAGTTTAGGTACCGCTGTTTTATTAGTAACACACAATGTACTCGAAGCAGAACGTGCGGTTGATAAACTTGCCGTAATAGACAAAGGTAAAATGTTAGGATCAGGAACTCCTGCTTCACTTAAGGGAACTGAAGTAGAAAAGTTGCGATTGGAAATCATGCTTGAGCCAAATGCCGAGGTAACTGATATTCCAGAATTTATTAGAGTTATAAAAGTTGGTCGCCGTTTGCGAGCTATAGTAGACAATGGTGTTGTCTCAGATGCTGTTGAGTGGGCAAGAATGATACAACAGCAAGGTATAGCAGAGGAATTCTCAGTATCACCCACCAGCTTAGAAGATGTTTATGTTCGAATGATTGGCCGACCAGATGTTCTTGGAGACGTTGAGTACGAGTCTAAACCGGCAAAGGTATCATAACTAGAAAGGAGATGTTGAGTGATGATATACACATTTAAATCATATTTTTTAATGATGAGATGGCAGCTTCTCAGTATAAAGACAGTTTTACCATTTATAGTTGTCATCCAAATAATCATTGCTGCAGGTACAGTATACGGCCTGGGTTATATGTACCCGGCTATTGATCCCTTATCGGCCAAGTATATTGTGACTGGTGCTACCACAATGACCCTTATCGCCCTTGGATTGGTGATGATTCCCCAGAATGTAGCCCAGATGAAGGAACGAAAGGCATTTGATTACCTATGGTCGCTTCCTGTTCCAAGATCAGTCTTTCTCATTGCAGATTTCACAATTTGGACGGGTATTGTTACACCAGGTGTCATACTAGCATTGATAATCGGTTCAGCTAAATACGATTTTGGACTTCATATCAGTCCGCTGATCATCCCTGCATTTATACTTGTTGCACTCACTGCGGTTTCAGTAGGAATGTCTATTGCCCACTTATCACCATCACCGATGCTGACAGCACTTATTAGCAACGTGATAATTTTTTCTTTGTTTCTATTCTCCCCTATAAACTTTCCTGTCGAGCGCCTGCCTGCAGTGCTTTCCCATATTCATATGGTGTTACCAATTAAGTATATGGCAGATTTAGTACGTGGTACGTTAACTACGGGCTTAGTTAAAAACATTACTTCCGCTTTCGGAATAGTAAGTATCTGGTGTGTCATCAGTATGATGAGCCTATACGTAGTATTTACCAAACGTAACTAGGGGAGCATGCACCAATTTATTTGATATTTATCCTCTTGATATGCTTTTCCAGCTCTTGTAGAATATGAAAGCCCTGGTAGTCGGAGTTTGAATAGTGTCCAACCCGGGCTACTATGTGAAAATCATGCACATCTGTGCATGATTCTTGCATTTTACTGCAGGTTAGATAGGATTTGAACCTAAATGAGGGGGCGCTTTGAGGGGGAATCATTCCTCCTCAATCTGTTATATGGAAAGGGGGATACCAGGGGGAAAACCGTGGGTTTGCTCCCTGGGGAGTTAGCCGCAGGCGAACGACAGGTTGTAATCCTACCCCCGCTATTCTACTTTTTGGTTTATTTATACCTTTTTCTATTTGGCCTAGTTAAGATTGATAATTTCAACTATAAGGTCTGGATTTTTTAATATCTTGTATTTCTGAAATTCTAAAGTATTTTGATTATGCAATACTCAACTAATTTGAAGAGATTCCAAATATCTCAATCATGTGGTGTTCATTATTTATGAGCTTGTTTACTTTTACTTATTCTTTTATTAAATTATAAAATATGGAAAATATAACAAATAGACAAGGCAAGAACGTAATAATTTTGTCGACACTTAGAAATATCTCATGCCACATTAGAAGATGTGTTTTTACAGTTCTATAAGGGAGTTGAAAATACTTAGTTTAATTTGGAGAACAATAAAAAGTAAAAAAATTTCAATTACTTCCTATAGTTTAGGTGCGGTTGGTCTGCTATGGATGATGGTGTCTATATATCCACTGTTTGCAGAAAAACAGAAGGACCTTGATAAATTTATACAGTCATTTCCTAAAGATCTCTATAAAGCAGCGGGCATAGACCTGGCCGAATTCACTTTAGCTAATGTAGAGTCATGGATAGCTTTTGAACACTTAAGCCTGACGTGGCCGATAGTAGCCATAATTATAGCTATTGCTTTTGGCAGCGCGATGATTGCCGATGAGATTGAAAAAGGTACCATTGAAACAATTTTAGCCCAACCAATATCAAGATTGAAGATCTATTTTAGCAAATATTTAGCTGGTATAATCAGCATGCTTATCTTTGTTGTCGTTTCACTTTATGCAATTATACCTCTTGCATACTTACATGATATAGATTATGAAATTGAAAATTGGACTACAATGGCAATCTTAGGATTCCTCTTTTGTTTGGCTATTTTTAGTCTTTCCATGCTGGCCTCATCTATTTTTTCAGAAAAAAGCAAAGCAAATTTTACTGTTGGCGGAATAATTCTTTTGATGTATGTGATAAATATTATTACTAATGTTAAAGAGAGCCTGGAGAATTTGAAGTATTTATCATTTTTTAATTATTATGATTATTCTGCGGCAATAAATTATAATACTATTGATGAAACAGCAATCTGTGTATTTCTAGGAGTTTCAGTATTAGCAACAATACTTGGGGCAATCTGGTTTATACGGAGAGATGTGGCAGTTTGATTTTTATGTTTTCTTACAAAACAAATATTAGTTCTAACTATGAATCATCTGGGAACAATACTTTAGATTTATTTTCAAGGGCATCTTTTCATAAAAGACTATACTATCATTAGTGAGTGAAAAAAGCCTAACTTATCCTTTTGATATGCTTTTCAAGCTTTTGTAAAATACAAAGGCCCTGGTAGTCGGAGTTTGAATAGTGTCCGACCCGGGCTATTCTACTTTTTGGCTTTCCAAAGCTATTTTTTATATACCCTGGTCAATGTATACAGATTCGCTTGAGAAGTTCGAGTTTTTTTATTATTGAAATTACTAAATATTTTGTTTGCATGATTTATAACTAAGACTAAAAGATATGATATATCAACTTTATAGTTCAAGTCCCTTCTGGGGAGTTCAAGAAAATGCCTTGTTAAAGACATTTTTTTATGTTTATTCTAAAAAATAATTAATTCGGAATATTATTTTGATTCAAAGGTTGTCTATTATTAAATTTAATAAAAATATTTGTTTACATACTAAGAAGCTTTTTCTCCTTCTTGGGTCAATATTTAAGCCGAAGTTGTTCTTATGATTAGTACTTTTTTTAAGGACATTTAAGACGGCAATATTTAATTAGTAGCGTCTTATCTAAGATACAGATAATAAGACCAACCCGAATATTTTAAGGATTGGTTTTTTACATCTTTGAAGGAGGGAAATATGCTGATAGTGTTAAAGGTTTTAGCGCTTATTCTTATAGTTGTTTTTTGCTTGATACTGACTTTGCTCTTAGGACTATTGCTATTTCCTTTTCACTGTAAAGGAACTTTGAAAAAAAACAAAGAACACAAAGCCATAGTAGACGTTAGCTGGCTCTTGAGTATTCTTGGTTTGGAACTTGTTTTTCTTCCTAAGAGAAAATTCATTTCCTTTAAGTTGTTTAAGGTAAAAATTGTCACTTTCACAATAAGACCCAAGCCACCTGAAATAAAAAAAGAAAAAGCTTTAAAGAAAGCTGAAAAGAAGGCTAAGAAAAAAGAGAGAAAGAGAAAGAAAAGAAAACCTTTTGAAGAACAACAGGAACAAATTATGGCTACTATCGGAACATTTTCTGTGGGAGCTCTAAAAGAGGTGGTAGTATTTCTAATGAGTCTTTTTTCCTCCCTCAGACTTAAACTTTCGGGAGAAGTCGAAGCTGGTCTTTCTGACCCCGCAGATACGGGGATGCTTTTAGGACTTTTCTACGCTATAGATGGAGTTTTTAACGTATCAGATTTTAAGCTATATCCTAATTGGGAAGAATCAATATTTAAAGAAAATATAACGCTTTACGGTAGAGTTTGGTTAGCTGATTTTATACTAATTGCTGCGAGATTTATGTTGACATCATCAATCAGAAGAATTTGGTGGCCTAAAGTTAAAGAAAAAATTAAATTTTGGGGCAATGTAAAGCTTCAGGCAGCTGCACAATAGAAAGGAGGTGCAAAAATGATTTTAGAGAAAAGTAACATAGAAGGATTTATCAAAAGTATTGTTGATGAGTTAAGGAAAATGGCAACCACAGAAACAGTAGTCGGAAAGCCTATCAAAATAGAGAACCAGACTGTTCTTCCTGTCATTAAGTTCTCGGTGGGTTTTGCTGCTGGTGGTGGCGAGGGTACAGGGGAAGCCCCTGCTTCGAAACAGGGAAAGACTGGTAAAGGCACTGGTTATGGACAAGGTGGAGGCGGAGGCATAAAAGTAGACCCGGTAGCTTTTATTACTGTCCATGAAGATAAAGCGACTTTACTTCCTGTTACCAAAAAAGGTGCCAATATTGAAAAGCTAGTGGAAGCAGCTCCTGACCTTGTTGAAAAAATTCAAACAATCATAGAGAAAAAAGAGAAGAAAGAATAGCTTGGAAAAGAAGATATAAGACTTGCTGGAGTCCAGGAAAATGTCATATTAAAGGCATTTACCCATTTTTATCTAGTAAAATATAGTCTAATATTCTTCAATTAGATGCTATAATTAAATTAACTTAAAATATTTGGTAACATACTAAGAGACTATTTTCTCCCTTTTAGGTAAATATTTAAACCGAAGTAGTGCTAATTAATTAGTATTTTCTTAAGGACATCTATGAACAAAGTTATTGATGTGGAGCACCTCAAAAAAACATATGGGTCAATCACAGCCGTAGAAGATGTTTCCTTCTATGTAGAGGAGGGCGAAATATTCGGCCTTTTGGGACCGAATGGCGCCGGAAAAACCACCTCCATAGAATGCATTCAAGCTTTACGCCATTCCTTTACCGGAGACGTGCAAGTGCTGGGGCTTGATCCTAGAAAAAACCAATGGGAGTTACGTAAAAATATAGGTTCTCAGCTTCAAGAGTCCGCGTTGCCAAGTCGCATAAAAGTATGGGAAGCACTCGACCTCTTCGCTTCTTTTACTCCCAATGCTCTCGAATGGGAATTACTGCTTGATCAGTGGGGACTCGCTGAGAAAAGTAATAGCAGTTTTGGCAGCCTGTCAGGCGGCCAGCAGCAAAGGTTGTTTATAGCACTGGCGCTGGTTAACGATCCCAAAATCGTGTTTTTAGACGAGATGACCCAAGGGCTGGATCCTGCGGCACGGCGCGTGGCTTGGGATTTGGTCAAAGCTGTTCGTGATAGAGGAAAAACCGTGGTCATGGTAACACATTTTATGGATGAGGCAGAGAATCTCTGTGATCGATTAGCCATAGTTAATAGAGGCAGGATAGTGGCAACGGATTCACCACAAGGGCTTGTGAACAAATATGCAACCCAAATCAAATTGTCATTCAGCACTGACGAATCTGATGTCTCGTATCTTGAAAAGATATCATCGGTAAACAGTGTGAATAGACATGGATCACGCGTCGAGATACTTGGGACAGATTCCGTTCTGCCGTTGGTGGCAGCCGCACTGGTAGAACATGACTTTATCCCTGCAGATCTCCATGTGGAACAACCAACACTTGAGGATGTTTTCCTTACTCTGACAAACAATGATAATCCAGAAGAGGTTGGTCGATGAAAACTCTCCTTAAAATGAGCTGGGTTGAGCTAAAACTTTTCATTAGAGAACCTATCACTATGGTCTTCACTTTTGTGCTGCCCATTCTGTTCCTTATGATTATGGGCGAGGTTTTTGGCAATACCCCTGTTACCGGCGACGAAGGTACTGATTTATGGCGCGGATTTGGCTCCATGAACGTTTACACCCCATCCTATATAGGTCTGATTATGGCAGCAATAGGCCTTTTCAGCATTCCGGTTCACCTTACTGCCTACCGAGAACGTGGAGTACTGCGGAGGCTGCACGCTACTTCAATTTCCATCTGGGCAATTTTCGGCTCGCAACTGATGGTAAGCCTTGTGGTGACCATTGTATGCTCTATCATACTGGTTGCTTTGGCTTTCCCAATATATGACGTAATGATTCCGGAGTCAATGATTTTGTTAATTCTTGCCTTCATAGTAGGCACTATCACTTTTACAGCTATCGGAATATTTCTGGGAGCACTGCTTCCAACTACCCGTGCAGCCCAGGGAATCGGATTGTTGCTTTTTTTTGTAATGATGATGCTCTCGGGGGCTGGCCCTCCCACAGAGGTGATGTCCGATCCAATGATATACATAAGTAAAGCAATGCCGCTTACCCATGTAAACTGGTTGTTGCAGGATACATGGCTTGGTTTCGGTTGGAACTGGATCAGATTCGCCATCACTGTTGCCTTTGGCGTGGGCGCTACAGCCATAGCTTTCCGCTTTTTCCGTTGGGAATAGTAATTCAATTATATAAATATTTGTAGAAGACTAAGAGAAGCCCAACAAATGCATGCAACCGACTTGCAAGCTGGCGAATATATGTTCGCTAATTCTTACCGTGCTTTACTGCTTATATCCTAACCTGAGGGTGCTGTACGATACCAAGGCGATTAAAAGACAAGTCCAGAAAAATAAATCCCTAGAAAAAAAGGAAATCTCTATTATATGGAAAGGGGGATACCAGGGGGAAAACCTTGGGTTTGCTCCCTGGGGAGTGAGCCGCAGGCGAACGACTGGTTGTAATCCTACCCCCGTTATTCTACTTATTATTAGCTTTCCAAAGCTATTTTCTGTTTACCCTGGTTAATATATATATAGATTCGCTTGAGAAGTTCGAGTTTTTTTATTATTGAAATTACTAAATATTTTGTTTGCTTGATTTATAACTAAGGCTAAAAGATATATCAATCATGTAGTTCGAATCCAACCTGGTGAGTTCAGGAAAATGCCATGTTAAAGACATTTTCTTATATTTGTCTTAAAAAATAATTAATTTGAAATATTATTTTGATTCAACGGTTATAAATTATTAGATTACCTTGAAATATTTGGTGACATACTATGAGGTTATCTTCTTCCTCATAGGTAAATATTAAAGCCGAAGCAGTATCTTATAATTAGTACTTTTTTAAGGATATTTCAATAGGCAAGATTTTATTGGTTATGTCTTGTCTATGGGGCAGATAATAAGACCAACCCAATTGTTTTAAGGGTTGGTTTGCCTTTTAAAGAAGGCAGTAAGCGTTAAATTAAAAAACAAGGAGAAATTTGAATGGAAGGAAGGTCATAGATATGGAAAACAGAATTGTCATTTTAGGAGGAGGAACAGGTGGATTAGTTGTTGCCAACAAGTTACGTAAGGAACTGAATCAGGATAATAAGATTATACTTGTAGATAAGGAGAAAAGTCATCTTTTTAATCCTTCTTTGTTATGGCTCATGGTTAACTGGAGGAAAAAGGAACAGATTCAAAAACCACTATCTCTTTTAAAAAAGAAAGGAATCAAGTTTATTAATGATTCGGTGCAAAAAATAGATTTTGAAGACAAAACAGTATTTACTTCTGCTGATGATATTTCTTATGATTATCTGGTAATCGCTCTTGGAGCAAGCACCTTTCCTAAAAAAATACAGGGTTTTTCAAATGACTCTTACAACCTTTATGATTTAAATGGTATAGAGAAAATAAGGGAAGAGATAAAGAATTTTAATAAAGGTCGGTTAGTAATCCTCGTTACATCAATTCCATTCAAATGCCCCGCAGCACCATATGAAGCAGCCCTGCTTTTGTCTGCTTACTTTAGCCAAAGGCAAAATGATGTAGATATAGAAGTAATTACTCCTGAACCACTTCCCATGGGTGTGGCAGGACCAAAAGTTGGTAATATGGTAGTTTCATTGCTTCAAAGTAGAGATATTCGTTTTTCCCCTGAGCATCAAATGACTGAGATAGACTCAGCGAAGAAAGAAATTATTTTTAAGGATGGGAACAAGGCTTCCTATGACCTTCTTATTTGTGTTCCACCGCATGGAATACCACCAGTATTGAAGGATTCACCTGTATTAGGTGAAAGTGGGTGGGTGAAGGTAAATCCAAAAACACTTGACACTGAGCTTGAAAATGTTTATGCCCTTGGTGATGTAACAAACATTCCCCTTTCTGTGGGAAAACCTCTTCCTAAAGCAGGAGTCTTTGCTCACTATCAGGCAGAAATAATAGCTCATAACATGGTGACAAAAATAAATGGTGGTTCAGGTACTAAAGAATTTGATGGAAAAGGATACTGCTTTATTGAACTAGGTGATGGCAAGGCAGGATATGCCAGTGGTAACTTTTATATGGAACCTACACCAGTAGTAAATATGAAAAAACCATCAATATTCTGGCACTGGGGAAAGGTGCTTTTTGAAAAATGGTGGTTATGGAAGTGGTTTTAGATGGGAAAAGCAATGAAACCAATTTGTCTTGACTATAAAGCAACGACCCCTCATGATCCAGAGGCAACTGTTGATTTCTAAGAGTAACTTGACTGATTTCTATTTGTGGGAAATGGATTAAATTATGTGGCCTTATTGTGGTGATAGAATGATGAGCGGCCAATAGATTATGGTAAATGCAGTTGACCCAGAAGGGAAATGTTTGTATAGAGTAGGCGGTTACACACGGTAATTAAATGATTTAAGCTCATCCATACCATGGTTTTTCATCACGTTCTATTTGTAAGCCATCCACCAACTTATTAAAGCCAACAAATAAATCAATCACAGCCATGAGTTCAAGTACTGCTTCATCATCCAATCCTAACTTCTGCACCGCAGCAGTATGAACCCAGGTTCAGTAATCACAACCATTCACTGCTGAAACAGCTACTATGATAATCTCCTTGGTTAAACGGTCAAGCTTCCCTTCTTCGACCATTATTGTTTTCACTTTATTCCAATTTGCCTCTAAGTAGTTAGGATTCGGAGCCATTACTTTATAGAGATTAGGTACAAAGTCAATTCCAAGCTGTTTCATGATTTCTTCATAAATATCTTTTACTTTACCCGTAGCTTCCTCTTCTTCAATCATCTTAATAGAAGCCATTTCTAATCATCTCCTTGATAGAAACTATAAATTCTTTATTGTTTTAATTTCTATAACCAGCTATAGCTATAAATATTTCTAATATACTAGCGCAAGCAAAGATGTAATACCGACGCCAGCTCCTAAAGCTATTCTAAGTGAGGTAACGGCTTTACAGGTGGTTTATAACTATTAGGAGCGGACTAGAGGGAAAAGCAAACAGGGAAGGTGATTAACGACCTTCCCTGTTTTGGTTATGCATATATTGTAATTTAATAAACCAAGAATCCGTGCTTATCTGGGGTCATGACCCCGATTTAGTTACTTATTCTCTTTATTCCATTCTTTCGAATCAGGAGTAAATAAGGCTTGGCCATATTCGTCTTTGCCAAATTCTCCTATCTTCTCTTGAGTTTCAACTGATGTTAACCAGGACATGAACTCTTCAGCACCTTCTTTGTTTACCTTAGGATATTTTTCCCAGTTAACAGCAATTACACCATAAGGGTTAAAGAGGTCTTCTTCCTTTTCCACCACAATTTCAAGATTAAGGCTGTCTTCCTGAGAAAGAAATGTAGCCCTATCGGATAATATATAAGCTTGCTTTTCACTGGCTATCTGAAGAGATGCTCCCATGCCCTGGCCGGTTGAGATATACCATTTTCCTGAAGGTTTTACTTTAGCTTTATCCCAGAGCTTCAACTCTTTTTTGTGGGTACCAGAATCATCCCCGCGGGTTACAAAATTAGCCTTTGCCTGAGATATTTTATTTAAAGCATCAATAGATTTTGTATCCTTTACTCCTGCCGGATCACTAGCTGAGCCAAGAAAAACAAAATCATTATACATTACATCTTCTCTTATTTTGCCGTATCCGGCCTCCATAAACTCATCCTCTGATGACCGGGCATGAACCAACAAGACATCTGCTTCTCCCCGCTCGCCCATAGATAGGGCTTCGCCGGTACCAACGGCTACTACTTTTACCATGTAGTTGTACTCTTTTTCAAAGTCAGGAATAATCTCATCTAAAAGTCCTGTGTCTTTGGTACTGGTTGTGGTAGCCAATATCAATTCTTTTGGTTTTTCTACTTTTTTCTCTTTCTTTTTTTCAGACTTTTCTTCTTCTGTCTTTTGGCAGCCGATTGCACTAAAGGTTATGGTGGCAACAATAGAAATTAATAAGATAAATAAAAGGCCAGCCTTTAATTCTTTATTAATACTTGTTTTCATCAATATAATCATCCTTTCTTAAAACATTTATATAAAAAAGAGCACAAACCATATAACTTGTCTTGTGCTCTTGTTATTATCTTATTAAATTTTCCGGAAATAAAAAAGCCTTCCGGAAAGAAGGACAGATGTTCTTAATATACACCCATTATCTCCTTTCCAAATGGGAGGCTTAACCGTTTCCAGTTAAACCCTATCGGTCTACAGCCATAACTTTAGTTTTAGGCTTATAGACTCGGAGAATAAAATTTTCAAGTTTTGAAATGTTAACATTAAAGAATTATTTAGTCAAATCAAAACTCTCATTCTCTTCATCTTTAAGCATAGCTTATTTTAATAGTTCAGGAACTGCGTTTCTTCACAAAGAGAATGGAAAATCAAAATATTTTGGTCAATAAAAAATGCATGTCTAGTTTTTTCTTTAGAAGCCAGTTATAATGCCAAAAGAGATATTTAAAAATTATACATTACGGCAAAAGAATGGGAATTGAATATAAATAGGAAAATATGTCTGAAATCTTAGAAATATTAGGTTGCGAACACCCTTTAACTATAGGTGCAATGGCTCATATCGGTTCATCGGATCTAGGTATTCCAGTAATTCAAGCAGGATTTGGTTTTTGCATGACCATGATTAAAGCTAATACCGATAGGGATGAATGGGTGACCAACGAGGTAAATAAAATAAAAAAAGCAAGTGACAGCAATTTTGGATTGAATATCCTTATGGCAGATAATCCACGAATCAAAGAGGATGTAGAATTAATCATTAAAATGAAACCACGTTTTGTTACTTTAAGCGCAGTACTCAGGCCTCCAACCAGCAATATAAAGGCCCTTCATGATGCTGGTATTTATGTTGGTATTTTAGTAGGTTCAGCCCGTTTTACTCAATTATGCATAAAAGTTCTAGGAAAAGATGGAATCAAGCCTGACTTTTTCATAGCTGAAGGTAACAATTCTGGCGGTCATCTTGGTCCAGAAGATACAGATACACTTCTTAAGGAGGTAATACCAGTAGCTAAAAAACATAATATAGCCATAGGTATTGCCGGCGGCATATCAGATTTTTCCAAGGCTTCAAATGCCTTTAGTGCTGGAGCAGATTTTATACAGATTGGCTCCTGGGCTGCTGTTAGCAAGGAATCTCCAGCCCATCCGGATTACAAAGAAAGGGTTTTCAAAAGTTCTGAAACAATAGTGACAGCCGCCCGATTCCGCCATCCGGTCAGAGCCCTAAAATCACCTTTCACGGAAAAACTATATGAAATGGAAAATAATCCCAATATGAACTGGGAGAGATTCTCTGAATTTGCACGTGGCTCTGTTCCAAGAGGACTACTCAATGGGGATTGGGAGACCGGTACAATGCTATGTGGTACATGCTGTAAAGATATTAAATCTGAAAAATCTATTACCGAAATTGGAAATAGCCTTATCTCTGGAAATTCAAATTAAAAGGTGAAAAATGAATTTACCTCAAATAAAAGTTGGTAACAAATTAACAACTTTTCCAGTCATTCAAGGGGGAATGGCTGTACGTATTTCACTTGCTCCTTTAGCTGCATCAGTAGCAAATGCCGGCGGAATCGGAATAATCGGTGGGTCAGGTATAAATGCCAATGAGCTAGCTCACCATATTGACGAAGCCAAAAATGCAACCAAAGGAATTATTGGAGTAAACTTAATGGTAGCATTGCATGAATTCTGTGAACTTGTTCAAACATCAATCAAAAAGAAGGTTGACTTAATAATATCTGGAGCAGGAATCTCCCGAGATTTATTTAAATGGACAAAAAACAAAATTCCTGTCTTTCCCATTGTTTCATCGTCAAAACTAGCTCTCAGTTTAGCCAAGCTTGGAGCCTCAGGTATTATTGTAGAAAGTGGCAAAGCAGGTGGGCATCTAGGAACTGACCCTGATAAATCTATCTGGGAAATTCTTCCCAAAGTAATAGCCATCCTAAGAGAAAACGGTTTCTCAAAAATCCCGGTAATAGCTGCCGGTGGAATCCTTAAAGGCAAAGACATTTCCAAGGCAATAGATGCCGGAGCTACCGGAGTTCAAATAGGTACACGATTTGCCTTAACTGATGAGTGCAGTGCTCATGACAATTGGAAAAAAGTCCTCCTCGAAGCTAAAGATGAGGATGCCGTTATAATTGAGAGCCCTGTAGGTTTAAACGGTAGAGCTGTTAAAACTCCATTAGTAGAAAAAATTCTAGAAAAAAAAGCACCACCGCCAGGCACATATCGACGTTGTCAGCTTTGCCTTAAGCACTGTGGCCGAGAGTATTGTATAATCGATGCCCTGGAAAAAGCCCAGCAAGGGAATATCGAGGAAGGACTCTTCTTTTGTGGAGCTAGAGTCGGAGAAATCAATGAAATCTGCTCCGTTGATAATTTGTTTAAAAATCTTAAAGAAGAGTTTGGCAAGGCACAGAAAAACAATTCTTTGGAAAAAATTTCTCTAATTGAACCATAACCGCTCTTAATATCTCGGACTGATTAAAAGATTCTAAGCTAGACATCGGATTTTCTTAAAATAATTTTTTTTTCGGAAATTTAAAAAAGCAACCAATCCACTTAACTATAAAAGTAAAAACATAATAAAAGAATTAAAAATAAATAGATAATCTTGATATAAACCCTGATTTAACCCCCCAAGATATAATTTTGAGCGTTTTGATATAAATAACTATTTAATTAATAATTTCTGCAAAATTTGCATATAAAACAAAAAATACCTGTCGTAAAGGATTATTAAGCTTTGGCTACTTATTTTTTATCCATATTTTACGAATTAAAAATCAATAAAAATAAATTTATAATTAAAACTTCTATAATTGATAGAATCTAAGCATGAAAATTTCTAAAAATTCAAAGGTAAACCTGACTGAGCATGCAGGCACGACAATAAACATTTCTGGACTTCTTAATCTTTCCATAGTCTATATTGTATGGGGTAGTACATATCTGGCAATCAGGATTGCTGTAAGAGAAGGTTCCGGATTTCCCCCTTTCACAATGGGAGCGATGCGTGTACTGCTGGCTGGTTTTATTCTAATCTCATGGTCTGTTCTGACAAAAAGAAAGATTAAAATTTCAAAAAAGGAACTTCTAACCCTTATTATCTCAGGTAATCTTTTATGGCTTGGCGGTACAGGCCTGGTCATCTTTGCTGAGCAAAGAGTTGAGTCAGCTTTTGCTGCTCTTTTAATAGGTTCCACCCCTATCTGGGTAGCTATGGTTGAGTCATTCTTAGACCGAAAAAAACCATCCTTGCTCCTAATAATCTCAATTATTGTCGGATTTATTGGAGTAGGCCTTCTAAGCGGGCCTAAGCTTTTAAGTGGATTACAAGCTGATTTTTTTAGTGTAATAGCTCTTTTGGTTGCTCCCTTATCCTGGAGTCTTGGTTCAATAGTACAACGCAGATTAAAAATAAAGCTCACTCCCGTGGCCAGTTCCGGTTATCAGCATTTATTTGGAGGTTTGGGATTTCTACTTGTCCTTATGCTCGCTCCAGAACCAATTCCTAATCCAGCTCCTGAAGCCTGGGCAGCTTGGGCCTATTTAGTTATATTCGGCTCCATAATAGCCTTTACCTCTTACATCAAAGCTTTACACATATTGCCTATCAACATCTCGATGACCTATGCTTATGTAAACCCGGTAATCGCTGTTTTTCTTGGATGGTTAATTCTCAATGAAATAATAACTTTTCAGACAATCGGAGGTACTTTTTTGATTATCCTTGGTGTAGCCGGTGTATTTCAAGAGCGCCTACTAAGCGAAAAAAAACTTTCATCAAGGCCTTAATCTAACATTTATCTTACCCTAATTTACACCCTTCATCTGTTATTGTATGCTTATAAAACTGGAGGAGGAGTAATATTGTTTGATTATATGTTTTGGTTATGGGTAATTTTTGCTGCTTTATTCATAGTTGCTGAGATTTTCACTGCTGGTTTTTTTCTCGCTCCATTTGGCATAGGGGCAGCCGTAGCTGCGGTTCTTGCCTTTTTTCAATTCAACCAGGGTTGGCAGTGGTTTGCTTTCTTAGTTGTTTCGGTTATATTGCTTATTCTAATGCGGCGCATCTCTGACAAATTGACCCATGAGCCACCAGAAAAAATTGGAGCAGAAAGGCTTGTTGGTAAAACAGGCATGGTTGTCGAAGATCTAACGCCTCATTCCCCCATTGGAAAAGTAAGAGTCGAAAGAGAGGAATGGCGGGCAGACGGCCCAGATGAACAAATAATCAAGAAAGGTACCCAAATCATTGTTGAAAAAATCGAAGGCACCCATCTTGTTGTCAAACCAATAGAAAATCCAGAAAAAACAAAGGAGAAATAAAATGGAAGTCATTGCCGTTTCATTATTGTTTTTTATCATTGTTTTTGTTGTTTTCATTATTGCCTTGATGGGTGTAAGAGTAATCCGGCCATGGGAAAAAGGACTGGTTGAACGCTTTGGCAAATATCAAAAAACGGTTGACAGTGGGCTCCGCCTTATCTTTCCAGTTGTTGATAAGCTGACTAAGATTGATATGCGCGAGCAGGTAGTAGATGTACCACCCCAGGAAGTTATAACCGAAGACAATGTCGTTGTCACTGTAGATGGAGTCGTCTATTATGAAGCCACGGACCCGGTAAAGCTTCAATATAACGTTGCCAATTTCTATATAGCGGCAACTAAATTAGCTCAGACAAACCTAAGAAATGTCATTGGAGGAATGCAACTGGATGAAAGTTTGACTTCAAGGGAAATAATAAACGCCAAACTGCGAGAAATCCTTGATGATGCCACTGATAAATGGGGGGTACGAGTAGTCCGGGTTGAAATCCAAAGAATAGAACCACCTGCCGATGTCACTGATGCGATGCATAGGCAGATGAAAGCTGAAAGGGATAAAAGAGCAAAAATCCTGGAAGCCGAAGGAGATAGGCAGGCAGCTATTACCAGAGCTGAAGGAAGTAAACAATCAGCAATTCTTCAAGCAGAAGGAGAGGCTGAAGCTATCAAAAGAGTAGCTGATGCGGATAAATACCAGCGCAAGACAGTTGCCGAAGGTGAGGCTGTTGCTGTTGAAACTGTATTTAAAGCTATCCATAAAGGTGACCCAACTAATGATCTAATTGCTATCCGTTATCTAGAAGCATTAAAATCAATAGCCCAGGGTGAAGCCAATAAAATTTTCTTACCCTTGGAAGTCTCAGGAATCATGAGCAGCCTTGGTGGTATAGCTGATATGTTCAAGACTGAGCAAAAACAAGAAAAAGATAAAAAAGAAGAAAAATAATCATTGTCTAATTTGCTTAATCATTCTTTTCAAGATAGATACTTTTAAAATACCGGGGTAAGTATTTCTTATTTAGAATATCGAAAATTATATCAATAGTCTTTTCAATCATCTTTATGTCATTTTCTGCTTTTTCGGTAATATTTACCAGATCCTCATTTGCTACACTGCCTTGATGAGAGAGTAGAAGGCCCTTGACAAAATTATCCGGGATAAGATATTCGCCTTTTTCATCGATGAAAAAAATTGGCCTCCAATAATGCTCTATATGATTTCTTATCTGTAGAATCTCTGACATCTCCTCAAGATGTGGCAATATTTCTTGTAAATAATCAACACTTTCCTCTTTGATGTTTTTAATTAAATTGGACAAACCTTTTCCTTTAGTCGAATACCCATAACAGATTCCATAAATAATATTTACAACTGTATTGACTGCCCTATTCAAGTCAGAGTAAAAACACTCCCATGTTTCAAAAATAAAGCATTCCTTGTGTTCCTTGGGAAGAGGTTTAACTTGCCAGGACCTGACTTCTCCAAGTTGATAATGGGCTCCGGCCAACCTGGAAAAAGTTGCGTATACCAGAGCGAGTAATGAGATATACTCCAGTTCAAAGTTTTCAAATAAAACAGGATCATATTCCTGGACTAATCGATTATATTCTTTATGAAGATTGAATATATTCTCGCGAAGTGGCCAGTAGTTCTCTAGCTTAACAATATCCTGATATAGATTTTCTAGAGTATCTTTTTCTAAATTAGCTATCTTAACCACCTTCAAAGAAATAAATTATCTTAGATTTTAACAGATTGTTTTTTATTTTACGCCTAAATAAAACTACTTAATTGTCTATTCATAATGACTAGAATGTCTATTTAATTATTATGATTGATTAATAAATTATATTAACATTTATTTAATAATAGAAAAGCCGAAATAATAAGATATTTTATAAAAAAGCTAGCCCTTCCATTGGAGGGGCACCATGAAAGGACCAGCAAAATTGATTATAAATTTTTGTATATTATATTACAATATCTATAATTTGTATACTTGAGATAAAGCTATTATTAGTTTTTTTAAATGATTTTACTTTATTATTTAAATTTTTAAATATTACAATTCTTCTGAGACCATCTGCTTTATTTTCATTAACCTTACCAGGTTAGACCGTTCAAATTCGTCCAGTTTCATAGTTATAAAACCAATTAACGCATTTAATTGGGGTATTAAAACATGTTCGAGGGCATTGACTCTTCTTCTTGTCTTTTCTATTTCTACAGCCATAAGTTCTATTGATTTTTCAAGTTCAGCCAGTCTGACTAATCTTTCCAGTACTTTTTTAGTCTTGGAAACAGCTTGATCAAGCACAGCCGGTGTCGAACTTAAGCTATATCCACCATTTGTTTCTGCAAAATTTATTTCATATTCAGGAACTATCACTCCGATTATTCTATTTGATTTCATCTTTATATCTGTTGTAGTCCTCGGAAGTATAAAGGCTTCCTCAATCATTTCTAATGATGCTTCAGCCCTGGTCAGAGTCATAAAACGGTAAGATTGATTTAACTCATTCTCTATTTCCCTCCGTAGTTTTTTCTGTTCTTCAACCATTTTAAGAAATTTAAATATCAATTCATCTAATTTATATTTAAGAAGCCGGTGGCCGCGCTTGGCCATTTTAGTTCTCTTTTTTAATTTTAATAATTCCATCCGGTTTGGATTTGCTTTTATGGCCACTATTTACTCCTAAATGATTAATAGGTTCCGATACTAGCTATTTAGATACTTTTCGACATGTTCGTCTCGAACACGTTTCAGTTCTGAACGCGGTAGATGAGAAAGCAGATCCCAGCCAATTCCTAAAGTCTGCTCAATAGACCTGTTTTCAAATTCACCCTGCTTGATGAAATTTGCCTCAAATTCATCAGAGAAATTGACAAACTGTTTATCTTCAATTGATAAAGCTGCCTCACCAAGGATTACTGCCAGCTCTTTGGCTTCTTTTCCTCGTGCATAACCAGCAAACAACTGATTAGATACACCGGAGTGATCTTCTCTTGTCTTTCCTTCTCCGATACCCTTTTCTTTCAATCTGGATAATGACGGCAATACATCGATTGGAGGAAATATATTTTGGCGATGGAGGTCACGGCTTAGAATAATCTGCCCTTCAGTAATATATCCTGTCAGGTCAGGAATCGGGTGTGTCTTATCATCCTCAGGCATCGTTAAAATCGGAATCTGGGTGATTGATCCTTTTTTACCTTTTATCCTTCCGGCTCTTTCATAAACTGTTGACAGGTCTGTATAAAGATAACCCGGATAACCTCGTCTTCCTGGCACTTCCCTTCTAGCTGCTGATACCTCTCTTAATGCTTCACAATAGTAAGTCATATCGGTCAGAATTACCAACACGTGCATGTCTTTTTCAAAAGCCAAATACTCAGCAGCTGTTAAAGCCATTCTTGGAGCGGCAATTCTCTCCACAGCCGGATCATTGGCTAGATTGATGAAAAGAACCGCTCTTTCAATAGCTGCTGTCCGTTTGAATTCTGTAATAAAGTAATCCGCTTCCTCAAAAGTAATCCCCATGGCACAGAAAACGACTGCAAAAGCTTCCTCTTGGCCAACTACATTACTCTGCCTGGCTATTTGAGCAGCAATTTGAGGGTGTGGTAAACCGGATCCTGAAAATATTGGAAGTTTCTGGCCTCTAACCAATGGATTAAGCCCGTCAATCGCTGAAATTCCCGTTTGAATAAAATCAGTCGGATAATCCCTGGCATATGGATTAATCGGGCTGCCATAAATAGATAATTTTTTTTCAGGGATTATTTCAGGCCCGTCGTCTATTGGATGGCCTAAACCATCAAAGATACGGCCTAATATATCAGGTGAAACTGCCATTTCTAAGCTTTTGCTGAGAAATTTAACTTTCGTTTGAGTTGTATTTAAACCCTGAGTCCCTTCAAAAGATTGGACCAAAGCTGCTTCTCTTGAAATCTCTAAAACGTTCCCCTGGCCGATAGTTCCATCGGGAAATTCAAGCTGAACGAGTTCTCCATATTTCACTCCCTCTACTTTTTCTACCAAAAGCAGTGGTCCAACTACATCTCGGATCGTTAAATATTCTTTGGGCATTCTAACCACCTACCTGAACTGTTTTTTTCATCTGATCTTCAATTTTATCCATAAGCTTTTCAAATTCCTTAGGCTTATCTTCTGGTAAATACTTGGCTCTGGCTATCTCATCCCTGACTGAAAGTGAAAATATTTTCTCTATTTTGGCTCCCTCTTCCACATACTGAAGTGCGAGTCTGTGGAATGCTATTATCGCTTTTATAATATTGAATTGTTTTTCCAGTGAAGAATATGTATCAAGTTCATGAAAAGCATTTTGTTGTAGAAAATCTTCTCTGATAGATTTAGCCGTCTCTAAAATTACTCTTTCCCTCATTGAGAGTGCTTCAATACCTACCAGCCTAACAATCTCTAGCAATTCAGCCTCTCTCTGCAATAAGGCCATACATTCATCCCTTAATTTTTTAAATTCAGGATCAATTTTTTCATTTAAATAATCTTCAAACTTGTCAGAATATAATGAATAACTTATTAACCAGTTTATAGCCGGAAAATGCCTTTCATAAGCTAATCGATCTTCAAGGCCCCAGAATACTTTTACAATTCTCAAGGTAGCTTGAACAACCGGTTCCGATAAGTCTCCACCGGGTGGTGATACAGATCCGATTACCGATAAAGAACCAGTTCGCTCATTACTGGAGAGGCACTTTACCCGGCCTGCTCTCTCATAAAAAGCAGCTAAACGGGTGCTTAGATAAGCCGGATAACCTTCTTCCCCTGGCATTTCTTCTAAGCGCCCTGAGATTTCACGAAGAGCTTCTGCCCAGCGGGAGGTAGAGTCTGCTTGAAGAGCAACATCATAACCCATGTCCCGGTAATACTCGGCAATTGTAATTCCGGTATAAATTGATGCTTCCCGGGCAGCAACCGGCATATTTGAAGTATTAGCTATAAGTACTGTCCTAGTCATCAATGACTCGCCAGTATGGGGATCAGTAAGTTCCGGAAATTCAATCAAAACATCGGTCATTTCATTTCCCCGTTCTCCACATCCGATAAAGACAATTATTTCAGCATCAGCCCATTTAGCAATCTGATGCTGAATTACAGTTTTACCTGAGCCAAAAGGGCCCGGGACACAAGCAGTTCCACCTTTAACAATCGGGAAAAAAGTATCGATTACCCTCTGGCCTGTATTTAAAGGTTCGCTAGATACTAATTTATTGACAATTGGCCTAGCCTTCCTTATAGGCCAGTGTTGAAGCATCGTAATCTCCTTATCACCATCTTCAGTACCTAAAACAGCTACTGTATCAGTGATTTTCATCTTACCTGAATTAATCTCTTTTAACTTTCCGCTTAAACCTGGTGGAACCATAATCTTATGCTCGATAATAACTGTTTCTTGAACAGTGCCTAGTATGTCACCGGTAGATACTTTCTGGTCCTTTTTTACTTGAGGATGAAAATTCCATTCCTTTTCGCGGTCAAGATTATTTACTTGTATTCCTCGAGTTATATATTCTCCTGCTATATCCAAAATCTTATCTAATGGCCTTTGAACACCGTCAAAAATTGCCGTTAATAATCCGGGGCCTAGTTCTACACTCAGCGGTTCCCCGGAAGCAAAAACAGGGTCTTCCGGACCTAATCCATCAGTCTCTTCATAGACCTGAATCGAAGCCAGGCCTCGGCGGAGCTCAATTATCTCTCCCATTAATCTCTGTTCGCCAACATAGACCAGATCATACATCTTCGAATTAGTCAGGCCCTCGGCAATTACTAAAGGGCCCGATACCTTGATTACTCTACCTTCCTCCATTTTCCTCCTCCGTTATAAGTTCTGTGCCAACAGCTTTTTCCACAACATCCTTCATTCTGGTTATTCCAAGCCCCTCGCTTTTAGTCGAAGCGGGAATAACCATGATTGCTGGCCTTATTGATTCCCTTAGTGATTCAATTTCTTCTTCAAGTTGATGATAGATAGCTTCGGTAACTAATATAATGGCATAATTTTTTTCTATAGATCTCTTCCATGATTCCTTAATTTCCTGGTCACTTTCAGCATAATGGACATCTACCCCGACTGCCTTAAAACCTAACACTGAATTAATATCACCGATAACAGCTAAATCAGACATATAAATCCCTCAAATAGTCTTTTATTTCTACCGGTGGCAAGTTATTAAGTTTTCCGACTAATAGTAGGCGTAGATTCTTTATTTCAATTTTCTTCCCAATAAGATATCCGGCCACCGGTTCAAGGCCTGAAGATAGATACCTAGCTGGAGCAGCTTCATTAATTAATATATTGTCCAAAATCCTATCAAAATATTTTATTTCTGAATCATCTTCTCCAACAAAAAGTTGAGAAATCTCATTATACCTACTTCTTGAAAGATAAGATGCAACATCTTCGCTTGTTTTGGCCCCTAATCTTAAAAGCTCATCGCCCTTCAGCTCTCCCCCGTCAATTATTACTTCTTTTAAGAAATTATAACGGTCAGAAAATTCCTGAGACCTGATAAAACTTTTAAGATTAGCGCCATCAATCATTACATTTATTAACCTATTCAGATAATTGCATTTTAATGAAGCTGCTTCCTCGCTCAGAAACTTATACATAGATTTATCGATTGCATTATCTATTAAAAAATAATTCTTCTCTTTTTCGATATCTTCTAAAGCTTTACCAAAAGGCTCCTGTAAATAAACAGGTAAATCGCTAATTTTTTCATTATCCAAAATCTTTTTCAGTCTGTCGATTGAGACCAGTCCGCAATCCAATAAAACTGTATCTACATTTTTCTGGACAGTTTTTGCTTTAAGCAATGCTTTTAGATTATGAAAATCATATTCTGCCCGAAAGAAATTAATCAAGGCCGGTAGATCAGTAATCTCTTCTAAAAATTGGAAAAGATATGACAGATGACTTCCTAAAAAAATATCAATATTAAGGCTGGTCTCAAACTTATTTGGAAGGTAAGGAGCATATTCGGTCTCTGCTAAGATTTTAAGCTGTTCATCAATATTGTCGGCTGTAATTATGCGCTCAATCCTATTGGCATCCAGCATCCTTTTTTCAAGTACTTTGACTCGGCCGACTGCATAGCCATATTTTATCGAATCAGTAAAAACCTTAAACATCTATTTACCTTCCCCAAATAAAATTTGAAATACTTTCTTGCTGTATTCTTCTTTTAATGAATTGATTATCACATCCCAGGTACAATTGACTTCCATCTCTTTCCCTTTTAATATAAATCCGGCTCTTTCCGGAAGAACCTCTTTGGAAACTTTGAGGCCTTTACCCTTTCTTTTGATTGCTGTATTTAAGTCAGAGATGAATTTATCTAGGCTTTTTGACTTCAATTCTTTTGAGACGATAATATAATCAGTCTCCGGGATATATTTTTCAGTTGCTATCTTCTTAATAACTTTTTTATACTCACTATCAGAAAGGTTCCTCAACTTTTTAAGAGCCTTTGTAAAAACTCCTTCCAATAAATCCTGTTGCTCTTGCAGGACTTTATTTCTGGCTTCAAGCCTGGCTAAAGCAATCCTTCTTTTAACTTCTTCATGAGCTTCTTCTTTAGCTTTTGACTTGCTCTCCTTCTCTTCTTCTTTTAGGAGAACCTTCTCTTCTTCCAGTGATTTTTCATATTCTGCCTGGGCTTTTTTTATCATCTTATTAGCTTCTTTTTTTGCATCATTAAGAATACGCTTAGTTATATCTTCAAGAGCCAAAATTATTCTCCTTCGCTAATTATTTCGGTTGAGCTACTGTTAAAAGAAGAATTGTTGCAATTAAAGAGATGACTGCATAAGTCTCAACCATTGCCGGGAAAATAATCGCTTTTCCGGCTTCTTCGCCTCTCTTGGCAACTAATCCCACGCCTGAAGCCGAAGTTAAGCCCTGATATAGTGCAGAAACAAAACAAACAAACACAACCGGCAAACAAGCTAGAAAAGCTTGAATTCCATTACTTAATGGGACTTTAGCTCCACCACCTAAGAGCTGGAAAAAAACCATAACTAAAACAGCAGTTATAAAACCATAAATTCCTTGGGTTCCAGGCAGGGCAACAAGAATCAATAGTTTTCCAAACTTCTCAGGCTCTTCAGACAAAACTCCGTTAGCAATCCTGGCAGCAAAAGTTATGCCCATTGCTGAACCCATTCCACCTCCGATAACAGCCAGGGCTGCACCAACAAATGCCCAATGGATTCCTGTTAATCCAAGATACGTTTCAGACATAAATAACCTCCTTGCTTAGACTACCCTTCTATAGTTAAATTTTTTGTCTCCAGTTGGAGAGGCTGATATTTTCTTCCCCCGTCCTCATAAAACTTTGAAAAGAACTCTACATACTGAAGACGTACTGGATGAACAAAAGCACTTATGAGATTGATTACTAGATTAATAAGATGCCCGGCTATAAATATTAAAATTGTTAAAAGTAGCCCTACCCCCGGGATTTTAAAGAATAAACCCAATAAGGGAAAATCGGGCATGATTGTTATTAAAAGATTTATAGCATAGCCAATTAAAAAAGTTGCCACCCCTAAGGCCATTAAACGAGCATAGGAAACAATATCCGATATTAAACCGGATAATAGATTATAAAAACTATATAGGCCGCTTCCGATTCGGGCAAAAACATTTCTACTAGCTCGCCCGTGGAATAAAATAATTAATATTGTCCCGATAATAAAAAGATAGTCTCCGACCATTGCCCACAAAGGTTTTTCAGGAATAGCTTGTTTTCCCAAGAAATAGGCTATAAACAAGACCAATCCAGGCATCATTATTAAAATTGGAATTTGATCAAAAATTCCATCTCTCGGCTTTCCTGTTCTTACATTATCTACAAATTCAATAAACACTCCGGTCCATAATTGAATGACCCCAAAGGCCAAAGACACTACAAGGTAGATAATTAAAGAATTCGATTTATATAAAAAATCAAAAAAGCTGAGTGATTTTAAAGCCCCGGGAAGATATTTACTGTCAAATGCAAAATAACTCCCGGTAATGATGCCGAATATAACTGAGGTAAAACCGCCATATATCATTAATTTCATAAACTTCTGGCCATTTTCACCCAGTTTCAACTTTCTACTTAAGTACCAGGCAGCTAAGGAGAGAACCAGCCCATAGCCAACATCGCCTATACACATTCCAAAAAATATAATAAAAAAGAAGGCTAATACCGGAGTTGGGTCTATCTCTCTATAATTAGGTGGCCCAAACATCTCAGTAATAAATTCAAACGGCCTTAACCAGGCAGGATTATCTAAAGAAACAGGTGGTTGATCACCAGGAGATGGTTCAGTGGCTGTCACTTCAGCTTCATCTGTTATTTCATTAATTATTTTCTTAAGCCTTGATAAGTCTTTCTCCCGAATCCAGCCTTCAAGCATAAAAGAATCTTTTGTTTGGGCAAACATTCTTAAAGCCTCAATCTTTCTTATTTCACTAGCCAAATAATCTTGAATGATTATTAAATCAGGGCGATATTTTATAAAATTTGCTGCTTTGGCTAGTAAATCTTTATTTTTTCGATCAAGTTTTTCAATTTTTTTCTCGACCTTTTTAATCTCTTCTATAGCTTTCAATTTATAATCAACCAAGGGAAAGTCATTCCATTCAAATTTTGCCAGTATGGGCTCAATCTCTTCTTTCATAGAATGATGATAGATTAAGATTATTTTGACCATTCTTCCATCATCATCAAAAATCTCTAGATTAAAATCGTTGCTAATTGCCCTCAACTCTTCCTGGAATGATTCGAATTCTTTCTTCTCGATTTCTCCTGCTCTTATAAAAACTGTTTTCGTTTGGCCCAGGTGGGCAAGAGGCAAGTCAAGTTTAGACCAGGCATTTAAAATCTTTTTATCTTTCCTTAGGTCTTCAATTTTTCTGGAAGTCTCGTTAATAGAGATATCAATTTCTTCTGTCTGTTGATATATCTCTTCAATTTTAAATTTATTAATCTTATTAAAATAATCATCCAGGGTGACATCAATTTTTTCAGGAAGCATGCTCTCTATAAAACTTTTTTTCTTAAGGTTGTATTCATCTATAAATTTTAGAACTGCTCTAACCTTGGCTAAATATGAATACGATTTAATAGAACTAATCTCGGATTCGGCTAGTTTTATTTCTTGATGGAAATGCCTTACTCTTTCTTGCAAGTCATTTAAGTCTATTATCTTTCGCATCTGAAGAGTTTCAACAATCTTTTTTTGATGGCTTCGATGGGCAATTATATATGCCCTTTTCATTTGTTCTACGGCCATGGGCCATCAACCAACCTTGAAAAGATAAAATCAACAGCTTTTTTGTTGTTTTTAGCAGCTTTTTTCTCGATTTCCACGACTTTACCAGCTGCCTTTTGGTGAAAGGCGTTTATCTCTTTTGAAGATTTTTCGATGATTTTTTCTTTGATCTGAGGTATCTTCTTATCCAGCTTTTCCTTGTTCTTCAGAAACAGCTTTCTTTTTTCTTTAGATAATTGTTCTTTAAAAGAGTTAGATTTAATTTCAGCTTCTTTTAATAATCTTTCTGCTTCTTTCTCTGTTTGGGTAATAATCTTTAGACGATCAGGCAAAAAACTCCCCCTATAAACATAATAAACTTAATTATAATTTTATCTATTATTCGATTTAAATGATATGTTTCCTGCTTAAAAAGATGTGTTAGGGAATTTATGAAAATCCGAAGCGTCCTGCTTTAACAATTTCTATGAAAATCTTTGTTATGTTCGGGTCAAACTGAGAACCTGAACACTCTGCAAGTTCTTTCAAAGCATACTCTAAGGGGAATGCCTTTCGGTATGGCCTGTCTGATGTCATTGCTTCAAATGAATCGGCAACCGACAGTATTCTGGCACCGATTGGTATATCTTCCCCATTGATGCCATCTGGATAACCTTGGCCATTGAAAAACTCATGATGATGACAGACTAAATCAACAACATTCCAGGGAAATTCTACTGGCTCCAATATCTTGGCAGAAATTAAAGGATGTGTTTGGATAACTTTTTTCTCTTCACTATTCAATTTACCCGGTTTTAAAAGTATATCGTCAGGAATTCCTATCTTCCCAATATCGTGCAAATAGCCGGCTGTTTGGACACAGAGAAGTTCTTCTTCACTGAAATCAAATTTTTCTCCAATAGAAATGGCATAATCGGCAACCCTAGAAGAATGGCCATGAGTATAAGGATCCTTGGCATCAACAGCCGCGCCAAGAGCTTTTATGGTTTTCAAATAAAGTAGCTGGAGTTCATCGTAGATTCTGGCATTGTTTATTCCAACTGAGGCCTGGCTGGCTAGAGTGGTCAACAAGCGCAGATCATTCTGGTTATAGAAGTGCTCACTCTTATCATTACTAATATTGATTACACCAAATACTTGCCCTTTAAAAAGCATCGGTACGCTTAAAGCAGAGACAATCTTTTCTTTCTTTTGAATAGGTTTAAGTTCAGAATTATCCAGTCCATCATTTAGAAGAAGCGGCTGTTTGTTTTGGGCAACGTATCCTGCAATTCCTTCTCCCAGCCTTAATTTAACATTCTTAATTGTCTGTTCATCTAATCCCTTGGCTTTGACAATTTCCAGCAGTTTGTTCTTATCATTCCAAATCATAATGGAACCGGCATCGGGTTCAAAAAGTCTCATTATAGATTCAAAAGTAAATTCAATTATCCTTTTCTCGTCAAGAGTAGCTGTAAGTGATTTTCCCAGTTCCTGTAATGCTGATAAACTCTGAATACTTTGTTGGAGTTCACTTCTCTGGTGAAGTAGGTTCTGGCTCATCCTATTCAACGACTTTCCAAGTGCACCAACTTCGTTAATCTCACTTGTTTTTATAACTTTATCGAAATTGCCTGCGCTAATCTCATCAGCTGAAGACATTAGCTCACGAAGAGATCCGGTTAATGTTTTAGAGACATATAAACCAAATCCACTTACAATCAAAACGGCTAATACGCTTCCTGCCCAAATCTGGTATGAAACTTTCCTTCGGGCAGAAATAATCTCATCTGTACGGATAGATGCTGCCAAAAAGAGGTCCTTTTTCTCAGGAAATGGTTTCACAATCAATTTGTAGAAATGTCCTGAGTTCAAAATAGATTCTCTCTTTACCGTCTCACCATCAAATTCTTTTATGCTCTTATTAAAAGTCGTATGAATATTGTGATCGCCAATATTATTGAGATCCAAGCTGGTCAGAATCAACTTCTCATTGTTGAACAGGCAAAGATCTGCATTTGATACCTTGGCTGCCGCTTCAACAAAATCTTTGTTTACCTTCTTTGTTAAGATGATATTATTGTCTTTAAGATTTTTATCTTTGTAGATTATTGTAGTTGCCACACAAAGATAAGCATTTCCACCAAAATGCTGGATATCAGTTACATTCTTCCCCAAAAAAGAATTATCAAGCAATTTATTAGTATTAAAATATATTGTTTCCGGATGCTGCCCCCCATACTTCTGTAAAATAACACCATCATTATTTGTTAAAACCAACGATTCATTTTCAGATAGTTCCTGAAGGAAAAATTTCTCTATCGTTGAATTATAATTTTTAGCTTTAAATCCCTGCAAAACAACATCGTCAGATATATATTTTTCTAATTGTGTGGCCATCTCATCTAGCTTAGCTTGAAAAAACTCCTGAGAAGTATTTAATTTCTGCTCTATGAGGATATCTGTTCTTTTTTCGAAATCACCGGTAATTATTCTAGGAGCGGTATATGAAAAAATCAATGCTATGAAGATTACAACTCCAAGCAAAGGCAGCAAAATCTGATAATAAATCGATGATCTAACAAAATTTATCATTATCTACATTCTTCCCAATGTAATTGCCTAATTTTTTATCGGCTAATGGTTCACATAACTAAAGCTAAAGAGTTTTATTTGAGGAAAAGATTGTTACTACAAATTTGATTGAAAAGTACTTTACTTTAAAAAAGGATTAAGAAGAAAAGGAGTTAGTTTATCTCGACTGTCATCGGATAAATCTGTTCAATTTTTCCTTCTGTAAATGCAATATACATCGAACAAGTATCACAGCGCTTTTTATTTTTACGTCGGCAGCATGGTATATTCTCATTTTCCCAGCAATTATCATCTTTTAAATAAGCCGGACAGATAAAATATTGACTTGCCGGACAACCTTTCATCTGACGACAGTAATTCATCTTCTTTTCCTTTCAGCTTTTTCATTTCTGTATAAATTTTTAAGACAGAATCTTTTCTCAAATTCTTGTTCTTCAATATAATAAATCGGCATTATGATAATTTACCTTAAGTGGTCAAAACTCCAGATCAGTCCTTTTGAGCGACAAAAGACATTCGAAGATTGGCTACGGTTGTTTCAAAAGCATTCTTTTCCTGATCATCAAGATCATCTTTAACAACTTCAAAAAGAGCTGATAAAGCATCGATAGCCATCTTGGCTTGATCTAAATCTTTTTTGCCGGCATTTAATTCTTTAGGTAATCCTAGCCTCTGATATCCGAAGCTAGTCAGAGAGGTCATCATTTGCAGAATTATATCCTTGACTTTAAGTTTCTCTATTTCGTCTTGCAGTTCTTTTATTATTTCATCTTCTGATTTTTCCTTTGCCTCTTTCTCTTCTTCCTCAGATTCCGCCTTTTTGTCTTTTATCTCTTCTTTGTCCTCTTCACTGCTATTTTCCCCTTTATCTTCTTCATTTTTCTCCAAGTTTTGCTCTTTTTCATCCATTTTTAATCCCCTTTGCTTTTTTTTATATACTCTCAAATAATATTAACAAAAAATTATTTTCATAAAACCTTTTTTAATTAAAATTTTTAACTAAAATTAGCATATGGATGCAATTATCTTAGCAGCTGGACGCGGAGTTAGATTACGGCCATTAACCGATTCGATTCCAAAACCACTCTTGCCTATCAACGGTCAACCGGTAATAATCAGTCTCCTGGCCACTTTGCTCGACATAGATTTAAAAAAAATCAATATTGTACTCGGATATAAGGGCAATTTGGTAAAAGAGTATATTGAGAAAAATATTATCACCGAAAAAGTAATCGAATTTTTTTATCAAAAGAATCTTATAGGCAGCGCTGATGCTCTTCTCAAAGCCATTGAAGGCGTAACCGAAGAATTCATCTATATGGCTTCAGATACAATCTTTGACCAAAATGATATTAAAAAAATGATAGATACTTTCTACCTTAAGAAAACAGAAGTCTTAATAGCCTTAAAAGAAGTTCCCGCAAAACAACTTACAAGGCGAAGCTCAGTAAAGGTCGGCCATGACAATAGAATATTGAAAATAATTGAGAAGCCTGACCCAGGACAAGAGCTCAGTTATATATCGGCCGCTCCTTTAATCATATTTTCTCCATTAATCTGGACATACTTGAAAAAGCTTTCGCCTAATGAATCCGGTATTTATGAGATAGCAACAGCCATCCAGGAAATTATAGATGATGGATATTCTGTTAATGGCTTTCCTATTTCTTTCAGTCAGGATATTACTTACCCAGATGATATTATGCGATTAAATTTCCCATATCTTGAAGGCCTACTCTAAATTTATCGTTTCTTATCTCTAACTTTTTTCTCTTCTTAACTGTATAACGGCAACTCTTATCTGAGAAAATAGTTAAGTAATTGTGCTTCATTTGTTTCTTGCTTACGGATACCGGCTATGGAAAACTGAAAGCTATGATTATCCGGATTAAAACTTTCAAAGATCAAGCAAGAGATAGGTAAACATAAACAATTTTCATAACCGGCCTGCCGTCAGCTGTTACTAATTATATTTTTTTCTGTTAAAATTATCTCTGTCTTTGTATGTCAGTCCCTTGGGAGGACACCCAGCAAAGAAAACTGGGTGTTTTTTTTATGAAAAATGCCATTCTGGATAGTAAAAATATAGATATAAAGATCGAAAAATTAAAACTAGAAGAACTTCCTTGGTTGATAGCCAGCCAAGTTTCAAAAGAAAATTATTCTTTTTTCCTTGATAGCAGTAATAACCCCAATAATTTGGGCCGTTATTCCTTCATCGGCTGCTCGCCTTTCTTAGTATTTCAAAGTTACGGTACAAAAATAAAAGTCTCTACTGCTGATACAACTGATTCTTTTGAGGGAAATCCCATCAGTTATCTTCAAGAAATTCTTTCTAAATTCAATTCGGGCTTTTCGGTTGAGATTCCTTTTATCGGTGGTGGGGTTGGATATCTTTCTTATGATTTAGGCCGCTTTATTGAAAAAGTCCCCTTTTCGGTTGACGACGACTTAAAAATGCCTGAAATCTATTTTTGCTTCTATGATCAGGTCTTAGTTTTTGACCATCTCAAAGAAGAATACTCTTTAGTAACTGCCTCCAATATAATGGATAGATATCCCAAGGCCAAACTTGCTGAATATTTAAACAATACAAACCTTTACAAAGATAATCATTCATTTTCAAAGCAACCTGAAAAAGCAGTGGGTAGAAGGTTTCAATCTAATTTCTCTCATCCCGAATATCTGAAAGCAGTGAATAAAGCCCTTGAATATATCAGGGCCGGTGATATCTACCAGGTTAATTTATCCCAGAGGTTCAGTATCGACGTTGATGAGGAGCCTTACAAAATCTATTCAATCTTGAGGCAAAAAAATCCTGCTCCTTTTTCAGCATTTTTAAAATTTCCCGAATTTACTATATTATCTACTTCTCCGGAGAGATTTATACTTAAAAAAGGTCAATATATTCAGACCAGGCCGATTAAAGGCACACGGCCTCGTCATAAAAACAAGGCCATTGATAAAAGATTAGCCGAAGAGCTTATTAACTCTGAAAAAGACCGGGCAGAAAATGTGATGATCGTAGATCTGGAAAGAAATGATCTTGGGAAAATATGCCAATTTGGCCAAGTTAAAGTAACAAAATTATTCGGGCTTGAAAGCTTTGCTTCAGTTCATCATCTTGTCTCGGAAATCGAAGGAAAACTAAAAAGTAAGATAAGTATTGAAGAAATCATCCGGGCAACTTTCCCAGGTGGTTCGATTACAGGTGCTCCCAAAATAAGGGCCATGGAGATTATAGATGAGCTTGAACCAACTGCCAGGGCAATTTATACCGGCTCTATCGGATATTTTGGGTTTAATCAAAATATAGATTTGAATATCGTCATAAGAACTGTTATTTATAAAAATGGGAAACTAATTTATCAGGTCGGTGGAGGCATTGTAGCCGATTCAGACCCTGAAGGTGAATTTCAAGAGACTTTGGACAAAGGCCTAGCCATAAAGGCTGCCTTGGAAGAAATAATTAGCCAGCCACCAATCCCGTAGAAAATTTGCCTATTCTTAACTGCTATAATAATTTCATGTTTGAAGAACCAACAGAAATTGATTTAAAGGTTATCGGCCTACAGTTAGGTAGATCGGCCCGTGGAGCAATTAAGATTGCCAATAGATGTGATTTTGGTTATCCAAGCGTTATTGTCACCTATCCTGAACTGGAAGAAGGGGAACTCTTTCCAACTATTTTCTGGTTGACATGTCCCGGTTTGGTTCAAGAGGTTTCGCGCCTTGAAAGTTCCGGTCTAATTCGGCAACTCCAGAAAAAGTTTGAGCAAGATCCGGAATTAAATCTCAAACTAGAAAAAGCTCATAAGGCTTATAGTGACTTACGATATAAGCTCGCCGAACAAGCCGGAACTAAAACTAATGACACTTTATCCAATGTAGGTATCGCCGGCATTAAATTAAAAAAAGGGTTGAAATGCTTACATGCCCATCTGGCTAATTATTTAGCTAATAAGCAAAACCCGGTAGGTGAAATAATTCAAGGAATGATTGAGAGGGAAAAAATCTTTGAATATTGTAAAAAATGCAGAGCTAGCAGCGATTGATATTGGAACAAATTCTATCAGGCTGATAATCTGCGAATTAGAGAAATTCGGCAAGACGATTGTCCGGATTAAAAAAACCAAAATTACCAGACTGGGACAGAAGGTAGACCAGAATAAGAAAATTCTTGACCAGGCTATAAAAAGAACAATCGATGTTCTATTAAATTATCAATTTATAATTAGGGAGAGAAAAATAAAAAAGGTCAAAGTAGTGGCCACAAGTGCGGTGCGCGATGCCTCCAACGGGGTTAAAGTAATCAATAACTTTGAGAAGATCATTGGTTACCCGATTGAAATAATTGACGGCCGGAAAGAAGCCGAACTTTCATTTATGGGCGCAACTTCATATTTAAAAGATGATGCCAGAGATCTAGATTTACCGGAGGAATTTAAAAAGCCTTCTAAAAATAGGTTTTTAGTTGTCGATATAGGTGGAGGCAGTACAGAATTTATCGCCGGAAAGAAGGGAAAGGTTGAAAATATCTGTTCTCTTGATATCGGTTCTGTCAGATTGACCGAAAGGTTAGTTAAGCATGACCCGCCAGACCAGCGGGAGATTAATGTTTTAGAAAAAACAACCAGGCAAGAGATTAAGCCTCTGGTGGATGATTTCGGGCCAATAAAACGCATTATTGGGGTCGCTGGGACTTATACGACTTTAGCTGCAATCAATTTAAAAATGGAGAATTATGATCCAGCCTTGATACATCTTCTGACTCTAAAGCTTTCTGAGATTGAAGAGATAAAAACCTGGCTCGCATCGATAAAGCTGGCCGATAGGAAAAAGATAACCGGACTGGAACCTAGAAGAGCCGATGTCATAATTGCCGGAACAATTATCGGAGCTGAAGTCCTTAGGCTATTTGGCCATAAATCGATGAATGTCAGTGAACGTGACCTGCTGGATGGACTTATCCTTTCAATGACCGGCTAGCACTTTAAAATCTACAGTTTTAGGGGAGAATTTATTATTGACAGTAGAAAACCGCCTTGTTTCTAAATAAAAACATTCTTACCCGGCCACCCATTTACCAGGTCACCTGGTAAACAAATCAACATGTCAATCGGAAATCTTTGACCGGCTTTGAAAGCTACCAGCCAAGTATCTTATCTATGAAGCTTTGTTCTTTTACTATATTAGACTTATTCTTTTTCTTAGAATCAAATTCAGTTTGTTCCGGTTTATCCTTGGGAGTTAAAACTACATATGCTTTTTCTCCTGGTTTTATAAATCCGTATTCTTGGCGGGCAATTTCTTCAATCTTTTTATCAGTAAAGAGTTTACTTTTTTCTTCTTTTAACCTTTTATTCTCTGTACTTAGTTTAGCTTCTGTCTGGCGAGCTTTTTTAAGCTCTTTCACAGTCGATAAAAGTTGAGGAACCGGGTTCAGCGCCCAAAAATATAATAGAATCAAGAGGAAAACAATAATGATTTTTATAATGGATGTAGAAATTATAAGTGAGGAATTATTTATCGACTTTTTCTTCTTCGTCTTTTGTATCATCTTTTATTTAGTTAAAGCTATATCTACTAGTGCAAAAATTATTACATTTAACTAATAATATTATCATAAATACCTGTTTGTATACTAGCTTTGATATATTTTTAATATTCTTAGCTATACATGAATTTTTAAGGAAGTTTTTCTTGAGACTCAAATGTCAGAAATATATACTAGGAAATGAAGATTATTATTATTATAAGGAGGAAAAGAATTGTCTTTTATCGCTGATATAAATGGACGAGAAATTTTAGATTCAAGAGGAAACCCGACAGTCGAAGTAGAAGTGTTTTTAGAAAGCGGGGCCTGGGGAAGGGCTGCTGTTCCCAGCGGTGCTTCAACCGGACAATATGAAGCGATAGAACTCCGGGATGGAGACAAAGGCCGTTATCTGGGAAAGGGCGTTCTTAAAGCATTAGAAAACATAAAAGACAAGATTGCTTCTGAGCTCTTAGGCCTTGATGCACTTGACCAGACAGCAATAGACAGGAAATTAATTGAACTGGACGGGACAGCCAATAAAAGCAATCTCGGCGCTAATGCCACTCTCGGAGTTAGCCTGGCTGTAGCTAAAGCTGCTGCTGACTATCTTGGGTTGCCGCTCTATCTATATTTGGGAGGTCCTTCTGCCTCAGTTCTGCCGGTTCCGATGATGAATATCCTGAACGGCGGCCAACATGCAGACAATAATGTAGATATTCAAGAGTTTATGATTATGCCGGCAGGCGCAAAATCCTTTAGGGAGGCGCTAAGATATGGGGCTGAAGTATTTCATAATCTAAAAAATGTACTTTCCGAAAAAAATCTAGTCACTTCAGTTGGAGATGAAGGTGGTTTTGCCCCTAACCTCAGCTCAAACGAGGAGGCTGTTCTGGTAATATTAGAAGCTATTGGCCGGGCAGGCTACCAAGCAGGCAAAGATATCTACCTGGCTCTTGATCCAGCTGCTACCGAATTCTTTATGGATGGCCATTATAACCTAGCCGGAGAGAATAAAAAGTTAACCCCCGAAGAGATGGTTGGCTATTATGCCGAATGGGTAGATAAGTATCCCATTATCTCCATCGAAGACGGTTTGGCTGAAGAAGATTGGGTAGGCTGGAAAATACTGACCGATAAGCTGGGAGATAGAGTTCAGCTGGTTGGAGATGATTTATTTGTGACCAATTCCAAAAGATTAAAAGAGGGCATAGAAAAAGGTGTTGCCAATTCAATCTTAATTAAAGTAAACCAGATCGGAACTTTAACAGAAACTCTCGAAGCCATCGATATGGCAAAAAAAGCAAGTTATTCAGCTGTTATTTCTCATCGCTCAGGTGAGACTGAGGATACGACCATAGCGGATATAGCAGTGGCTACCAGTTCAGGCCAGATAAAAACAGGTGCTCCTTCAAGAACCGACCGGGTTAGCAAATACAACCAGTTAATAAGGATAGAGGAACGCTTGGGTTCTTATTCGAAATATCCTGGCCTGGAAACTTTTTATAATATTAAACTTTAACCACTCCTTAATATGGAAAAAATTAATCGCACTAAAATAGTGTCTACCTTGGGCCCAGCTTCTAGTAAACCTAAGATTATTTCCGAACTTATTCAAGCCGGAGTTGATGTCTTTCGTTTAAATTTCTCACACGGAAAAAGAGAAGATAAAATTAAATTAATCAAAAAAATCAGAAAAGAAAGCGAAAAGCTGAATACAGTTATAGCTGTTATGGCCGATCTTGGCGGTCCTAAAATCAGATTAGGTAAACTTGCTGAGGAATTCATCTTTTTAGAAAAAGGCCTCAAGCTAACGCTTTTTCACGGTAAAGAAAGCCGGGAAAAACTATCTTTGCCGGTTAACTTCCCAGACTTAAATGCCATAATAAAGAATAAGGATAAAATCATGCTTCGGGACGGAAGCATTGTATTAGAAGCATTGTCAGTCGAAAAAGATAAAGTCTTAGCCAAGGTTATTAATGAAGGTGAAATTACATCACAAGCGGGTGTAAATCTTCCTACAAAGGAGATTAACCTCCCGGCAATAACCAACAAAGATAAAAAAGACCTTGAAGCTGCTTGTAAAGCCGGAATTGATTTTGTGGCTCTCTCTTTTGTCAATCAAGCAAATGATGTCTTGAGCCTTAGAAAGCTTATTAAAGACTCAGGCTTTAACATTCCAATAATTTCAAAAATCGAGAGAGCGGTTGCCCTGGATAATATTGATTCTATTATAGATGTCTCCGACGGAATAATGATTGCCAGAGGCGATCTAGGCATCGAGATACCACCGGAAGAGGTTCCAATCATTCAAAAAGAACTAATTGTCAAAGTCAGTCGATTTGGAAAACCGGTTATAATCGCTACCCAGATGCTTGAGTCTATGGTCAATAATATTTATCCAACCAGGGCAGAAGCCTCAGATATAGCCAATGCTATATTCGACGGGGCTGACGCTGTTATGCTCTCGGCTGAGACCGCTATAGGCAAGTATCCGGTTAAAACGGTTGAAACCATGTCTAAGATTGCCAAAAGAGCTGATGAAAGCTTACCCTACCGCAACTTATTAAAACAACGTTTAAAATGGGCTGTTTCCACGACAACAGAAGCTATCAGTTTTTCAACTTGTGAGATGGCTCAGAAGCTGAAAGCAGACGCAATAATCACTTCAACGCAATCAGGGACTACAGCTAAGCAAGTCTCAAAATACCGCCCTAAAACCCCCATTCTGGCTGTCTGCCCCAGCTTTAAAACTGTCCGGCAGTTGAAATTGACCTGGGGAGTGACTCCCTTGTTAGTCAGTGAAAGCAAGAATATCGATGACATGCTTGATATCTGTGTCCAAACTAGCCTCGAGCATAATCTAGTAAAGAGCGGCGACCTGATTATAATTACTGCCGGTGTTATGGTCAATGTCCCGGGAACAACTAACCTTATCAAGGTACATAGAATCCCATGATGCTCCCCGCTCAATGACTTAAGAAACTTTGGAAGACAAAAGACAGAAATCTGCCACTGATAAAGAGGTTAAAAAAGGTCCGAATTCCACATCAATCACCGAGACACTAAGCTACCAAATCATCCAGCCATAACCTATAAATAAGAATAGATAATAATTTTTAGACTGCAGTTAATCACTAGCCGAATAATATCTTCAATCTTATTACTATTAATCCCCAATATCTGTTCTTTGTTTAGCCCTCTGCCAGAGAGTTTCTTTTTCCTGAAGATTGAGTTTTTTGAAATTATCAGCTGAACCAGCTTGCTTTTCCATATCTTTAAACCTTTTTTCAAAACGGCCGGTCGTTTTGCGCAGGGCAATCTCTGGGTCAATACCTAAAAATCGGGCCAGGTTGACCAGAGCAAAAATAAGGTCACCCAGTTCATCTTCTTGTTTTTCTTTTTTTTGTTCATTTTTTAGCTCTTCAAACTCCTCTTCTATCTTCTTATATACCCCATCGATTTTTTCCCAGTCGAAACCAGCCCGGGCAGCTCTTTGCTGAATCTTGTATGAATACATTAATGAAGGAAGGTGGGGAGATACCTCTCCAAGAAGCGTGGAAATTTTTTTCTCGTTTCTTTTTATCTCTTCCCAATTATTGATGATTTCTTCTGATGAAGCCACTTCGACTTCTCCAAAGATATGAGGATGCCTTCTTTCAAGCTTGGAAATTATTTTTTCGATAAGGTCATCTATATCAAAATAATCTTCCTCGCTAGCTATTTGAGCATGAAAAACAATTTGTAGTAACAGATCCCCAAGTTCTTCTTGCAGATGCTTAACGTCATTACGTTCTATGGCATCTATTACCTCATAAGCTTCTTCAACCAGATGGCGCTTAAGGCTTTGGTGGGTCTGTTCTCTATCCCAAAGGCAACCATCCGGCCCTCGAAGGCGGGACATAATCTCAATTAATTTTATAAATGATGAGCCAGGTCTTTTATCTTTCATTAGGATTAAACCAACCTTAAACTTAAATTAACCATAATAATTTAATCTTTTAGCAACTTTAATTTATAGACCTCTGGCTTTTAGGTTCATTGCTTTTTAATGTTCAAATATCTATTTTGCTTAAAGAGAATAAAATAATCGGTTGAATACATTAGTTTTCAGATTTCAGTAATTAGCTATTGACCATGAATTTGTCGAAGTCTAAATCCGATACCTAAATTAATAAAAATTTTACCAAGGTTTTAAATATATTTTTTAATTTCAGCTTTTTTGCGAACATCATCCAGCCAGGAATTGAATTTTTTACTTTTTTCTTCTTCGGTAAGCTGGGCAATAATAATATCTTTTACTTCCTTATACTCTTTTGTAGAGGCTTTTTTGGTATCGAAGATTTTTATAATATGATAACCGAATTCCGTTTTGACTGGCTTGCTGATTTCATCTTTTTTCAAAGCAAATGCTGCATTCCCAAACTCCGGCACAACCTGTTCTTTTGTTATATAACCCAGGTCCCCGCCCTTATCTTTGTTCGAACTATCAGTAGAGTATTCTTTTGCCAGTTTGGAAAAATCCTCTCCATTATCTAATTTTTCCTTGACTTCATTTGCTTTCTTTTCATCTTCAACCAGAATATGGGAGACTTTGACTTGTTCTCCGACTTTGTATTGATCTTGGTTTTTTTTGTAATATTCTTCTGCTTTCTTATCGGTAATTTCAACCTTCCCTACGACCTTAGCCTTTATTTTCTCTGTAAGAAGATTATTTTTGACATTTTCAGCAAGATCTTTTTCATCCATATTCTGAGTTTTTAAAGCTTGCTGAAACTCTTTCTCAGTTTTAAACATCTTTTTTATATTTTTAATCTCAGTATTGACATCTTTATCTGAGACCTTAATCTTCATCTTTTTTGCTTCCTGAGAAATTAGTTTTTCATTAATCAGTCCTTCTAAAATCTGCTCCTTAAACTGCTTCTCAGTCTCAGCATCCTGTTTTGCTTGCTGCTCAGGTATAGATTGACTGTAGATATTTTCTACTTCCTGCAAGTAAATTTTCTCTCCGTTGACAGTTGCCGCCAGTTTCTGGCTACAACCGCTAGTAATCAACAACATTGCCGTGATAGCTATTAGACTCAAAAATAATATTTTTTTCATATTCTTCGCCCTTTTATCTGTAAATTAACTTTTGTATTATATCATTAATTATTTTAGTGAGAAACAAAAGGTTCCTCCGGTTAAAATTTATCTCTATAATCAGTGAATTATCGTCTCTGCGATATTTATAGAAATGATTTTGGAGGTCTATTTCTTGAAGCAAATGTATTTTAAAAGGAGAAAGAATCAACTTTTTTCTGCGCCATGAAATTTTATCAAGCCCCGCTTTTTGAGCCAGATTTCGTAGATATCCTACCTGAATTAGATTGTTAAGGTCAGGTGGAATAGGGCCAAAACGGTCTTTAAGTTCAATCTCCAGGTTCTGAATGTCTTGGCTGGATTGGACTAGGCTGATATTCTGATAGATTTCCAGCCTAAGTTCGGTCTGGGTTATATAATCTTCAGGGATATGAAGGTTTACCGGTAAATCAAGCTGGGCTTCTCCTTTATGTAATATTGGTTCTCCTTTTAAATTCTCTACTTCTTCTTTTAGAAGTTTACAATATAGATCAAAACCGACCGATGCTATGTTGCCGTGTTGTTCTGAACCGAGTAAATTGCCCGCTCCCCTTATCTCTAGATCTTTCAGGGCAATTTTCAAACCGGAGCTTAATTCAGTAAGTTCGCCGATAGTAGTCAATCTTTCTGTGGCATTAGTTGTCAAAACAACCGGAGAATTATAGAAGAAATAACTGTAAGCACGGTGATTGGAGCGGCCGACTCTTCCTCTTAACTGGTATAGTTGAGCCAGGCCAAACCGCTCTGCGCCGTCAACAATTATGGTATTGGCAATAGGTATATCTATTCCAGATTCAATTATTGTTGTGCAGACTAAAACATTGACCTCTTTATTCAAGAAACTTAGCATTGATTTCTCAAGTCGATGTTCTGGCATTTGACCGTGAGCCAGGCCGACAGCAGCTCCGGGAGCGAGCTTCTTTACTCTGCGAATAGCATTTTCAATAGATTGGACTTTGTTATATAAGTAGTATACCTGGCCTCCTCTTTCTAATTCGCGATAGATAGCACTACGGGCAATATCATTTCGATATCGGCCGACATAAGTTTGGACAGGCTGTCTTTCTTCTGGAGGAGTATTTATTATGCTTATGTCTCTGATACCTGATAAAGACATTTGCAGAGTTCGGGGAATAGGAGTAGCGGTCATTGTTATGACATCTATGCTCTTGCGCATATTTCTTAGCAATTCCTTATGATTTACCCCAAATCGCTGTTCTTCATCTATAACTAAAAGGCCGAGGTTTTTCGGTTTTACATCCTTCTGGAGCAATCGGTGGGTCCCGATTACAATATCAATCCGGCCTTGATTTAGTTTTTCCACGATTATTCTTTGTTCTTTTCGTGTTTTGAACCGGCTTAAAACATCTATTTCAACAGGAAAGGGTTTAAGCCTTTGGCTGAAAGTCTGAAAGTGCTGTTGGGCCAAGATTGTAGTTGGGGCCAGGATCATGACCTGCTTGCCGTCATAGGCGGCTTTAAAAGCAGCCCTGAGGGCGACTTCAGTCTTGCCGTAGCCGACATCACCGCAGACTAGCCGGTCCATAGGTTTTGCCTTTTCCATATCACCTTTTACTTCTGTTATTGCCCTTTTTTGGTCAGGTGTCTCCTTATACGGAAAGGAATCTTCCAGCTCTGCTTGCCAGGGTGAATCTTTGGCAAATGAGTAGCCTTTAATTTGTAATCGTTTAGCGTAAAGTTTTAACAAGTCGATGGCCATTTTCTTAACTGAGCTTCGTGCTTTTCTTTTCAGGTTTGGCCACTGGTTTGAGCCTAAACGGTTAAGCTTTGGCTGAGATTGATCCGCACCAATATATCTGGTTAATTTCTCCATCTGCTCTACTGGAAGATAAAGCCTGTCCTGGCCAGCAAAACGTAAGTATAAATAATCACGCTGAAAACCATCAACTATTTCCTGGCAGACTTCTTCAAATAGAGCAAGTCCATAATCTTCATGAACGACATAATCACCCGGAGTAAATGGCAAGCGTTTAACCTGTTCTTGACTGAATGAAGCTTGTTTATTAACCCTCCTTGGCGCTCTTTTTCCGAATATGTCTTCATCGGATAAAATCATTAAAGGAGGATCCGCCAACTGAAAACTGGAACAAAGCTTTGTCTGCGACAGAAATATATTACTTGGTTTGGTGATCTTTTGCCTGGGTTTGGCCAGGGGCAATTCCCATTCGTGTAATAATTCTTTTAATCTATCCAGCCTTCCTTTATCTTCAGAATTGAGCACTAGGCCACTTTTCTTGCTTGTTTTTTTCAGGAGCTTTATTAAGTTTCCTGGCTTATTTGAATCTAGCTCGAAGGGCAATGTCTTATATTCAATCAGTTTTCTCTCCATGACGCCCCTCATTAGAATCAGATTAACAGTTGTCAAATCGCTCTTCTTCAAAGCTTCTTTGTTTTGATAATAAGGTATCGATTTAAACTTCTGAAGAGACTTGCTAAGAAATTTAGTTCGCATAATAAGCCTGGAAATCTCCTCAAGGCGTGTGTAAATCTTTTCAGGTTCATCAATAATCAAGAGGCTATTCCTGGGTAGTAGATCCAAAAGGCAGACCTCTTCTTCGATTAACCATGGAAAGTATTTTTCATATCCGTTAAAGATTATTCCCTCACTTAAACGGGCTAGATCTTCCTTGATTTCTTCATCTTCAATATCTTTTCTTAAAAATTGCCCGGCCGAACTTCTGATTTTATCCGTAAGCCTAAATTCTCTAGTCGTCCTGATTGTGACTTCATCGATTCTTCTAAAACTTTTTTGATCGGCAACTGAAAACTGTCTAATTGAGTCTACTTTGTCCCCATAAAATTCAATTCTAACCGGATAAAACTCTGTTGAAGGAAAGATATCTATTAATCCTCCTCTTCGGGCGAAAGTCCCTTTTTCTTCGACTTGATAAACAGACTGATAACCCAGATTTTCAAACTCTTTAAGCAGTTGCAGGAGGCCGGGCTTCTGGCTTTTTCTTATCTTAATCGGGTTCATAATCTCTTTTTTCTTGAAAGTTAAGTTCTGCAGGCTAGTCTCAATAGAACTTACAATGACATTCCGTTTTTTATTCTTTAGAGAGTCTAAAGCAACTGCTCTTTTCCCTATTATCTCTATGTCGGGTGACAGGCTTTCGGCAGGAAGTATTTCCCAGTCTGGAAATACCAGGACATCAGTCGATGATAAAAAAGATTTAATATCGTCAGCTATTCTGTAAATCTTTGAGGGAGAATTTGTCACATAGAGGATTGTCGATTCCGTATTGAGCGATAGAATAGCCGTAATCATTGGCCTGATGTTTTCAATTGCTAGTATATCTATCTCTTTTTCTTTTCTTAATGAAGTTAAAATTTCCCGGCCAATCTTGGATTTCGTTATTTCATTTGCTAATAATTCCAGATTTTTTAACATATCCATATTGAATGACTCATTTATCTTACAAGCCAAATAGGCCTCGGAGAAATTACCCAGGCCTGTGTTAATTAACCCAAATAAATTTATCTTTTTAGTTGTTTTTATATTTTAGCATTGTTTTTGTTTTTTAACCTAAGCTTCATGCTAAAAAATCCAACTTAGGCCAATTACTTTCGACAGAGGCCAGTCAAAAAGTAATTATTTTCGAATGTGCCCGAGGCCGGACTCGAACCAGCACGGAGACAAGCTCCAACGGATTTTAAGTCCGTTGTGTCTACCAATTCCACCACTCGGGCAATCCATAAACAAAATGAATATTAGCAATTGTTATGTCAAGAAGCAAGAAAGATCAGCCTTTAGATTTAGATAGATAAATTCAGGCTTCAAAATAAAAATCCTTTCCATGCCTGCACTTTTGACAGAGGCTCTTGGCCATATCAAAGAACTGCCGCCTTTAGTTAAAAACTTTCACCCCCACCTTAATCCTCCCCCATCAAGGGGGAGGAAAAGCGATGGGTTAATCATCCACCTGGGGGAGGAAAAGGCTGAATGTTTCCCCTCCCTTGATTGGAGGGGATTAAGGGGAGGGTGATTCTTATTTCTGGGAGCAAAAGCCAAAGGTTTCCCCTCCCTTGATGGGAGGGGACTAAGGAGAGGGTAATGCCCGGCCGCCGAGCCTCAATAAAC
>CAYFWW010000038.1:0-21612 GCA_964346985.1 uncultured Actinomycetota bacterium | reverse complement strand
AAAATGTTGACTCGGCCAATGCTCAAGTAGAGGTGAGATTTTTTAATTCAGAAGGTAACGAGGTAACCGGGGCTAAAATTGACAAAACCATCAAACCAAACTCATCGGTTGGAATTAATCCAAGCTCTATTATTCAACTGGGTGTCTTTAAAGGAAGTGTAAAGATAAGCTCGACAGCTAATATAGCTACTGTTGTCAACGAGCATGAAGAAGATGGGCAGGCTATGTCTTATAATGGATTTTAATCTAAATATACTTTTATTTAATAGTAATACATATGGGGCAAACAAAGTTAATTAAATTAAAATATTAGTTCATATATGTATATTCATTCCGCTACTGTATAATATTTGAATGGAAGAAAAGGCTATCAAGAATTCCGCTCTGCTAGTGGCTACGCTAGCTGCATTTTTAACACCTTTTATGGCCTCAGCTGTTAATATTGCTCTACCGGTAATCGGGAACGAGCTCAAAGCTGATGCAATCTCATTGAGTTGGGTGGCCACAGCTTATTTACTGGCATCAGCTATGTTTCTTGTCCCAATTGGAAGAATAGCTGATATCTACGGGAGAAAAAAAATATTTACCTATGGTGTAATAGTTTATATTACTTCAGCTTTCCTTTCGGCAATTGCTCCTAATGTTAAAATGTTGATTTTCTTTAGAACTATCGAAGGGATAGGCGGGGCTATGATTTTTGGAACCGGGGTGGCCATACTTACTTCTGTTTTTCCGCCTGGAGAGAGAGGCAGAGCCTTAGGAATAAATGTAGCAGCTGTCTATATTGGTTTATCTGTGGGCCCTTTTTTAGGAGGTTTTTTAACCCAGAATCTGGGCTGGCGTAGCGTCTTTTTAACCAATATCCCGCTGGGATTTGTAATTATTGGGTTTATCATAACTAAGCTGAAAGGCGAGTGGGCAGAAGCAAAAGGAGAAAAAATTGATTTTTTCGGCTCGATTATCTACAGTCTATCCCTGGTAACATTATTCTATGGTTTTTCACTTTTACCAGAGCAGCTTGGCGGTTGGATTATTTCAATCGGTTTAGCCGGGCTTATTGTTTTTATTTTCTGGGAAACTAAAATCCGAAGCCCGATTATCGATATCAAGCTATTTCTGCATAATAGGCTTTTCGCCTTTTCTAATTTAGCAGCCTTGATCAACTATAGCGCTACTTTTGCCGTCAGTTTTCTTTTAAGCCTCTATTTGCAGTATATTAAAGGCTACTCACCGCAGGAAGCCGGCTTAATCTTGGTTGCTCAACCTATAATCATGGCTACGTTCTCTCCTCTGGCCGGCCGAATATCAGATAAGATTGAACCAAGGTTAGTTGCCTCCACTGGAATGGCTTTAACAGCTGTCGGGCTTACTATTTTTATAATGATAAATAAAAGCTCAAATTTATCATATATAATTCTAGGCTTAATCTTACTCGGTTTTGGTTTTGCTTTTTTCTCTTCCCCCAATACAAATGCTATTATGAGTTCTGTTGAAAAAAGATTCTTTGGAGTAGCCTCAGGAACACTGGGTACAATGAGGTTGACCGGGCAGATGTTTAGCATGGGAATTGTGATGTTGATATTTGCAATCTACATTGGAAATGTCCAGATTGTCCCTGAATTTTTCCCCCAATTCATTAGCAGCCTAAAGATTGGTTTTATAATCTTTTCAATTCTTTGTTACGCAGGCATATTCGCCTCTCTGGCTAGAGGAAAAGCAAGATAGAACTTTATCTTTATGATTAAAAGAATTGCAGGCAGCAGAGCAAGGAAGCCGGTTTTTTTAAATAACTTAGGAATAAGTATAAATTTTATTTGTTTAAAAAATCTTAAACTTTTCTTCAAGTATATGTTCTAGTATCATCTTCTATAAGGATTCAAGTTTCAAGGGATAGATAGTCATGAAAAAATGCATCTTTTATTTTTTAATTTTCTGCGCATTATTAATTATTATCTCTGGATGTAAGCAAGAAGAAACCAAAAAATCTTCTGACTATACTCCTGAAATAGATGCAGATGATTTTGTAACCCAAATAGATAATGAGTATCTTCCTTTAAAACCAGGAACAATCTTGATTTATGAGGGTAAGACTGATGAGGGAACTGAACGCATCGAGGTTGAAGTTACAAATAAAACTAAAGAAGTTCAGGGAATTGATTGTGTTGTAGTAAGTGACAAAGTATACCTTGACGGTGATTTGATTGAGGATACATTAGATTGGTTTGCTCAAGACAAAGATGGTAATGTCTGGTACTTCGGTGAAGACTCAAAAGAAATTGAAGAGGGAAAAGTAGTTAGCACAGAAGGCTCCTGGGAAGCAGGTGTTGATGGTGCTCAACCGGGCATAGTAATGAAGGCTAATCCTAAGGTCGGGGATGAATACCGGCAGGAATATTATAAAGGAGTAGCTGAGGATATGGGCGAGGTGCTTAGCCTCGATGAATCTGAATCTGTCCCTTACGGTTCATATGACAATCTTCTGATGACAAAGGACTGGACACCTCTTGAGCCTGAAGTTGAAGAAAACAAATATTATGCAAAAGATATTGGAGTCATCTTAGAAGTCATGGTTAAGGGTGGCTCCGAGCGAGTTGAATTAATTGAAATCAAGACTAGATAATCAGTGAAATAACATGGAAAAGATAGATAATAAAAAACCCTCTATAACTCCGACCAAGAATGGCCCCTATCTTGTAAAAAATCTTCATGATTTGAAAAATTCAAAAGGGGAGGATATTGAAACAAAATCGGTTATGACATTATGCAGATGCGGTCAATCGAACAACAAACCTTTTTGCGATGCTTCTCACCTAAAATTTGGTTTCGAGAGCAAGAAAGACCCCGATAGGGTAGCCGATAAAACAGATGATTATCTTGGAAAAGATATTACTATACATGATAATAGAGGAGTATGTGCTCATAGAAGTAATTGCACAAAATATTCACCGAAAGTATTTGGAATAAAAGGAAAGTCCTGGATTGATCCGGATGGAGACGATGCTGAAAAAACAGCAAAAACTATAAAAACCTGCCCTTCCGGAGCATTAAGTTATACCAAAGAAGGTATATTACATAAGGATTTAGATAGGGATCCAGCAATAATAGTATCTAAAGATGGACCTTATGATATAGTAGGTGGTCCTGAATTTATTGATTCAGAGGGAAATAAACCTGAATCAAAAGAACATTATACTTTGTGTAGATGCGGTGCTTCAAAAAATATGCCGTTCTGTGCGGGCCAACATAAACAAATCGATTTTAAAGATGAGAAAAATTGATAGTCATATTCTTTTACAGGAGATTTTTTCATAATATATTTTTTAAATGAGGTTGAAAAACTTTCAATTAATCATATTTTTTTGTGTTTTTAATTATAAATCAGGCGTTTAGATTTTTATTTTGTAGATTTTTATGGAAAATTATCTTTCAAAATAGAAAAATTTATATCTTGAATACCAAAGGAATCTTTTTAAATAATTATTGTTTAAAATATATGGTAATCGATTGAATACAAAATTTAATAATTATTTTAAATAGGAGGTAATAAATGGAAAAACATGTTACAGTTGTGGGTGCCATCAAAATTGGAATGAGCATACTTTATATTCTCATAGCGATACTAACGTTTTCATTGCTTGTAGGAATCGGGTTTGCTTCAGGAGATGAAGAAGCATTACCTATTTTAGTTACTGTTGGCTCAGCGATTTTTGTATTTTTTATATTGATCTCAATTCCGGGATTAATAGGCGGGATATTTCTTCTAAAGCGCCGCCCATGGGCTAGAATTCTGGTAATTATACTTGCTGTTATTGATCTGTTCAATGTTCCCCTGGGAACAGCGTTTGGGATTTATGCAATATGGGTGCTTATCCAGGAAGATACGATAAAGTTATTTGCAAAACAACCTGAAGAATAAAGAATAATAAACTTAATATTTGCTATCAGCAATAGATTCAAGTTATGTAGTCAGTTTAAAACCTATCCTAAGTTGAATAATTAATTAAGATTTATATTATAAAATAAAATGGCCAAAACGTTGATTGCTTATGGAACAAGATACGGCGCTACTGCAGAAGTTGCAGAAGAAATTGCCAGAATATTTAAAGAGAAGTATGGTTTATCGGCAGAATTGGTCGATTTAACCTTGCAAAAAGTTAAAGACACCTCTCCTTTTCAAAATATTGTTATAGGTAGCGGGATTAAAAATGGCCGTTGGGTAGGCAGGGCACAAAAATTTCTTAAGAATAACTTTAAAGAGAAAAAACTGGCGATTTTTGTTTGTTCCAGACGGGCTGGTGAACCTGATTTATATAATGAAGCTTATAAAAAATATATTGAGAAAGTATTAGCTAAATATCCAAAAATAAAACCGGTTGCCTCGGAAGCTTTTGGAGGACGGAAGCCTCTAAAAAATAATCAATTTTATGAGAATCGTGATTGGAATAAAATCAGAGAATGGGCTGAAAAAATAGGGGAAATATTTTCTTCAAGTCATTTAGAAGAATAATCTTGAAAGTCAAAATTTGGTATATAAGGCTACTTTTTCTCCTGCTTTTATATTACTTATTATCTGATATATTGACTTGTTATCAAGAGAGGATAATTTTCGAATGGCCTCATGGCTGATAAAAATCGTTAGTTTTCCTCAGCAATTAGCTGTAACTTTTCTTTCCAGGGTGATTTTAATTAATAGTCACTATAACTTGAGAATAATTTACCTCAAATTCTGATTAAATATTTAAAAGAATATAATTTACATTCACACTTTAAAGTAAATGAATAGAAAAAAGATGATGAAAAATTATAAAATCTTAATCCTAGGGGGAACGGGTTTTATAGGGAGCAGGCTGGTCGAAGCCCTGGTTAAGAAAGAATATAAAATAAGGCTTTTGGTGAGGGATATTGAGAAAACCAAGAATAGATTCAAAGATTATTCAGGCATTGAGATTTTAAAAGGCGATGTTCTTAAGAATGAAGGGCTGGAAGAAGCTTTGCAGGGAATAAAGACAGCTTTTTATCTTATCCATTCCATGGGGGGAAGAACTCTCACAAAAAATAAGGAATTTGCCATAAAAGATAAAAAATCAGCCCAAAATTTTATCCAAGCAGCTAACAAAGCTAATTTGGAAAGAGTAATCTATCTCGGCGGATTAGGTGAAGTAGGCAGCGGTTTATCAGAACACTTAAAAAGTAGGACAGAAGTTGCTGCGATACTTTCCTCAACTAAAGTAAAAGCAACAGTCTTGCGAGCAGCTGTAATAATTGGAGCCGGCGGGGCTTCATTTGAAATGCTTAGGTATCTGGTTGAGCGCCTTCCAGTAATGATCTGTCCCAAGTGGATTAATACTAGAATACAGCCAATAGCTGTTAAAGATGTACTTAAGATTTTAGTTGGTTGTTTAGAGAATTTTAAAACTGCAGGCCAGACTTTTGATATCTGCGGTCCTGATGTTTTAACCTATCGTCAGATGATGTACCAATATGCGGATACAAGGGGCATAAGGCGGCCGTTAATTATTCCTGTACCAGTTCTATCTACTCAATTATCAGCATATTGGGTAGATTTAGTGACTCCGATTCCTTCAGGCATAGCCCACCCCTTGATTGAGGGGCTAAAAAACGAGGTAGTCTGTAAAAATAACAGAATATATGATTTGATTCCTATGATGACAACCAATTTTAAAGAATCTGTTAAAACTGCTTTACATGAAGAACAAAAAGGGCCGGGAGCTTTAAGAGATAATTGACTTTTGAAGAGACTTTAAAGATAAATTCCAGCCTGGATAAGGTATGGAAAATATTTACTGATATAACTTGCTGGGCAGAATGGAATACAGTTTTGAAAAATGTTAATCCACGAGGTAAAAATGGCCTGCTAGAGGGTGAAAGTTTTGATTGTTGTATAAATCCCTTTAACTTTCCTATTAATTTGAAGCCGAAAATTGAAAAAATAATTGAAAATAAAGAAGTCACTTGGTCAGGAAAAAGGTTTGGCATCCAAGCCTCTCACAAATTCTATTTTTCAGAAAATAATAATCAAGTTGTAATAAAAAGTATCGAATCATTTTCCGGATCGATAATACAAATGCTCTGCTTGATTTTTCCCAGAAAAAGGTTACGAGACCTGAATATAACTTTTTTAAATGACTTGAAGAGAAAAGCAGAAACATAATCGTAATAATTGAACTGCGAGATGGTTGATACATGATAGCTGGAACAAAGAAAGAAAGTTAAGGGCAGAGGTGGCAGAATTAAAGATAAAATATGAACAGGTTAAAAGTTCTTTTTTAGAATTTTAATATCTTCAGCTATTTATGATTATCAGATTATTTAATTGAAGTTAGAAATTAAGTTTTAAATTTTCCTTTTAGTTTTTTTGAGGTAATAAGTCATTTTACTTATTATTTTTATCTACTACTTTAAGGTTAACAGGATCGAAGTAGCTTAATCTAAATTCTTTATTACGGCTATTAATGAGGAGTTCAATTTTATATATAAAAACTGGAGATGGAGTAATCCATTCGTACTTTTTAGTGTGCAGGTTGACAATATATTGTCCTGATGACGGGTCAAATCTAATCTGGTCGGATTTATTTCCATTAGTGAAAACAATAAAATTTTCAGGAATAAATTGATTATATACTTTAATTTTTTGCGCTGAGTTTTGGACGACATTTCCGTAGTAATCTCTTAGTTTCCATTTAATGGGAAGTGTTGAGCCGGCAACTATTGTATATTCATAGACTTCTTTATCTTTTATGAAACTAATCGGTTTTTGCCAGTCTACAAAGTAAGTAACTAGAAATCTTAGGGTTTTGGATGATTTATTGCCGGCATAATCCTGGGCATTTATAGCAAAAATATTTTCACCGGCCTGATTTAATTTTTCCCCTGCTTGATATGATTTACCGTTGATAGTCAATGCCTTCTTCCAAATCCCCGAGAGATTATCTTCGATTTTATAAGATATATACAAAGGTTGGCCAAAGAGATATGGTTGGCTGTTTTTATAGATAGTTATCAATGGAGGAGTTTTATCGATATTAATTCCGTCGATTATAATTTTAGCTTCGTTCCCGGCCTTATCTGTAGCCATTCCAGATGTAGATAGGTTTTTTCCCTCTTTTGTGATTACAGAATCGGGCGAGACATTATCTAATCCAGAGGTATTATCATAAGCCGAAAAACCAATGGTGACATTGTGGTTAAACCAGCCATTGCTATTTGATTTTGTTTTAATGGTTCCTCTTATTGATGGGGGTGTTTTATCAATTTTATATAATACTGATTTATTTGACTCAGTATTTCCGGCATTATCTTTTGAGCGAAAGTAAAATGATTTCAGGCCATCAGTATTGAGCGTGACTGGTTCCAAATAATTATGCCAATTTAGATTATCAAAACTATATTCAGTTTTTACTACACCTGAAGAGTCATCTTTTGCTGCCAGGCTAATTTTTACATCTGATATATACCAATTGTTAAAACCTTTCTTCCCATCGGATGTAATAATTGTTTCCGGGGGTGTTGAATCTTCAGAATTCTCAACCACATCAAAATCGTAGGAAGCAATCATTCCTGTTCCGGGAGTCCCACTGACATTTCCGTTGGTAGAAGATATAGTCGCCCCGGTCATATCCATAGCTACGACATATATTTTATGATGGCCCGGGCTCAAATCTTCAGGAATCTTAATTTTCCATTTTACTTTTAGTGTGCCTTGTCCCTCCAGAATTTCTGCTTCTTTCATCTTTTCTTTTAATGAATCCATGGCGAAATTAACTTTCATGATTTTTGATGGATAAGGATAGCTCAAGCTATATGATTCACCGGTAAGGATTGGTTGGCGGTTGGTTGTTTTATCATCTGGCAATGGATTGATTTCAGTAACTAGAGAATTTTTACCAACCGGTGGATCAATGACAGAGACATCATTACTGCCATAATTTCCTACATAGACCATTGGCTTCGGCAATAATGTATCAATGGCTAATGCTGCTGGATATTTCCCGGCGGCTTCCTGGCGGGTTGAGAACGAAGGATCAATCACAGTCACTGTACTTGGTACACCTACACCGTGGTTGGTTACAAAAGTTTCTCCGTTTACGGTCTTTATGCAGGCAACGGCATAAGGTTTAATGCCGGTATTAACAGTCGCGGCCACAGTATCTGAACTTCCATCTATAACTGTAACATTACCTGACATAAAATTTGCTACAAAAATCTGGTTTCGCGCAGGATTAATATCAATTGCTGAAGGATATAAGCCGGATGGTATGGTTGCGGTAACCATGTTTATTGCTCCGTCTATGACAGATATATTGTTGCTTCTGCGGTTTGAGACATAAACTTTTCCTGTAGTGTGGTTGACAGCAATTGAATAAGGTTCATTTCCCACCGCAATGGTTTCAATTATTTGGTTAAAATTTGGACTTGCCGAGTCGATATCTACTACCGATACATTATTGCTATTTGTATTTACCACATAAAGCCGGTTTAGGGTCGTGTTTATAGCTGCTGACCTTGAATAGCTACCTGCCTGTATATTATCAATAACTTGATTATAAGTAGGGCTGGTTGGATCGCCGTCAATTACTCCAATCGGAGATTGTCCAAGGGTGGTCACATAAATAAGGTTGGTATTTGGATTTACGACTACTGCCCTTGCAGGTGAATGACTCCAGCTTATTTTAATTACTTTTTCGAGTTTATAAGTGGGTAGGTCAATTACCGATAAGCTGGCTCCCCAAAAATTTACAACATAAAGTTTATTTGTGTTTGGGTTATGAGCTAAAGATACAGGGACGTAAAATCCTGAAGGATTACCTACATTTATGGTTGTTATAACCGAGTCAGTCAGAGAATCGATTACTGTAATATCACTTGACCAAATATTGGCAACGTAAATTTCATGCGCAACCGGGTTTGCAAGTACTGAATAAGGGCCTATACCGGCGGGAATAGGATTTGCAGCCAGGGCGGATGCTGAAGAAATTAATAATATGAATAAGGTGAATGAAATAATAAATAATAGTTGTAACTTTTTTCTATGCAAGATAGTTCCTTTTTTAAAAATATAAGCAAGCAAAAAAGAATTTCTAAAATTTTTCTACTACTATTTGTATCGGCAGGTTTCAGCTTACCTAAATCATGTTTTGTAATAAATTTAGGAAAAGAAGAAAGACCCAAGTCAAAAGGTTTAAAAGTTTGTGGAAGAGAAATAGAACGAAATATCTATAGGCCAGAAAGTATATACGGAAACAGAATGTCTTAGGAAGCCTAGAATTTGCAAATAAGGTTTTAAAAGTGCTGGTAGAAGATACAGATGAGGTTTGACCCCGACTCACTTTAGGAATCATCTGGTATAATAGTATTATTCTTTTGTTTGCTGCTTGGTGTTTTAGATGGTAACAAAAAAAATCATAAATCTGTTGTTGATAACATCATTATTTATTTTATTTTTATTTGCACCTTCATATGCAGAAGCTTTGAATCCAATTCCGGCAGGCATTGGCCCGTATGCTGTTTTAGCCAATCCTACCGCTCATGAAGTATACGTGGCTAATATGTGGTCTGATGAGATAACTGTCATTGATTCTCTGACAGACACTGTAATTACAACAATCAATGTTCAATACGGAAGTCTTTCTTCTCCGGTATCTTTGGCCCTAAATCCCAATACAAACAGGCTTTATGTTCTAAATTTTTATAGCGCCACCTTAATGGTTGTTGATCTTAATAATAATTATCAAATTGAAGCAACTATACCGGTTAGTTATAGTCATTCTGCCCCTCGGGCAGTAGTTGTAAATCCGATAACAAATCTTGTTTATGTGACTACCCTCGGCCAAAACCCGGTTGGAGTCATAGAGGGTAACCCGGCCAGCCCAAATTTTAATCAAATTATTGCCACGGTTCCTGTTGGTTTATATGCAAGATCAGCAGCGATAGATACAAATAATGATCAACTTTTTGTGGTAAATACAAACAGCAACAATGTTTCAGTAATAGATATTGATCCGGCAAGTCCTGATTTCCATCAGGTAGTTGAAACTGTCACTGCTGGTACGGAACCTTTTGCGGTCGGAGTAAATAATTCAACCGGAAAAGTTTATGTTACCAATATATCCAGCAATAATGTGACAGTGATAAATTCAGCAACCAATAGTGTAATTAAAACAGTATCCACCGGGACTTCTCCCAGCTCTCTTGATATCAATACTGAGAGAAATCAAATTTTTGTAGCCAACGAGGGCTCAGCAAATGTTACTGTTATTGATGGAAGTGATGATAGTGTTACCGCAACTGTTCCGGTTGGAGCAAGGCCCCGGGCTGTTGCGAGCATTAAAACCTTGACCGGCAATACATTTGTAACTAATCATGATAGTGGAACAGTTACCGTAATTGACCCTTCCTTATCAACAACAACCGAGACTGTAGGGACTTATCCCTTTGCCCTTTCTATCGACACACTTTTAGCCAAACCTCAAGTTTATGTCGGCAATTATGGGACTAATGATGTATCAGTTATTGATCCCCCGGTCGGCAGTTCTTCTCTGGTTACAGATATAACTGCTTTTCCAGGTGACCAAACAACAGATACCACACCTGTTTTTATGGGTACTTCTACAAGCACGAGCACCCCCTACCCCTCAAAGATTATTCAAGTCTACTATCTGATAGATACTTTAGACAGCAGATGGAAAGAAGCTCAAATTACTGCCGGATGGGGGACTTCTTCAGTTAACTGGCAGGTAAATGATGCTAATTCTTTATCGCTGGGATTACATTCAATTAATGTTGTTGCTCTTGATGTAAACGGAGCAACAATTTCCTCTACGAATGGAAATGTAAATACTTCACCATTAGCCGGCACGGTTGCTTCCTATAGCTTTGAAGTCATTCCGGAAGTAACTGATGATATTCCACCGGAAACCAATATAAGTTTTTCTGGTACCCAGGGATTGAATAACTGGTATACCTCAGATATAACGGCCACCCTAGATGCCACTGATGATTCTTCTGGGGTAGAGACTACTGAATATAGCTTTGATGGAAATAACTGGAATGTTTATACAAACCCTTTTACAATTGCCAATGAAGGAGAAACTGCTATCTATTACCGTTCCACCGATATTGCTGGTAATGTTGAATTAACAAAAACTGCGACTGTGAAGATAGATAAAACCCCACCTATAATTACAGGTAGCCCGACGACTACTCCCAATGCAAATAATTGGTATAACACTAATGTTATTGTAAGTTTCACTGCTACTGATGGCCATTCCGGAATTGATTCTGTGACTCCAGATATAACTGTTTACGCAGAAGGAGAAAATCAATCTGTATTGGGGACAGCAACTGATTTGGCCGGAAATAATTCAAATTATATAGTGGAAGGTATAAATATTGATAAAACAGCACCTACGGTTAGCGGCTCTATTCCCCAAAATTCTTATTTATATAATTATCCGTTTGAGGTTGCTTATACTGTTTCTGACGATCTCTCCGGAATTGACCTTGAAGGTGCTTATCTAAATGATACCTTGATTCTTCCGGGGGTTGTTAGCCTGACTAACTTGGGAAATAACACGCTTGAATATACAGCAATAGATTTAGCCGGAAATGAAGCAACACAGGCTTTTACATTTGATGTAACTTATAAAGTTGATTGGCAACCACCCTTGAAATACCTCGATGATCTAGGAATATATGGCGCAACGATAGGAGAGGACTCAGTTCTACTTATAAAGTGGATAACTAGAGATTATTTTGGAAATATTATCGAAGATAACACTTTAACTTTTATGATATATGACAAGAGTAATCCAACAAACCTGCAAATTTTTAATCAGGGCAATAATAAAAATCAAATAAAATATGATCCTGCTACAGGCCAATATAGTATAATGCTTCGAACCAAGGATATTAGCTGGATAGTGCCGTCGACTGGTTATGAATATGCCTTAGAAATTTGGGGCGGAACTATTGATAATAGCTATTTAGGAAACCTGCTTGACCCTGCCTATCTCCAAGTAGTTAAAAAAGGGAAGAAATAGGACAAGTTTCACTTTATAAACCTGAAATAAATGACACACATAATCTGTGAATGAATCAAATTTTGCTTGTCATTTTTTATATTTAAACTTGGGTCAGGCATTATTATATACTCTATCTTGCATGTTCATAAAAAGTGTATGTGACTGTAAAATCCTGGTAGAAAGCAGATAGCTGATACCCGATAGCTGATACCAACATTCATAAAAAATTTTCTGATAACGGACACCAACTCACGAAGTAAGTTTTAAATAAGAGAATAAATGCCTGTTTAAAGACTATCTTGATGTCTGACTCCGACTCCATTTTTTTATTTTTAAACTACTTCGGACTCGAACTTCACTTTAATTAGGTTTTATAATAATTCTCCTTTATGAAACAATAAAGAAAGAAAAAAAATATAGAACAAAAAAGGAGGAAAATGTCCGCCTTTAGTAGATTCGCCAGATATTTTTCACTAAGGTACCTTAACGGTGGTACAGTACTGGTTCTTATGGGGGCTGGATGGCTGTATCTTTGGCTTATACCTTGGTACCAGGCTTATGTTGACAATCCACAATGGGGGCATAACTATGCAGAGGCAGCAGCCTTCCTGGTGCTTGGGCTCGCCTACTTCAATCGCCGACTTATCACCTATACTCTGGCGTTTATTGCTACTCTGCTAATCATCCCAGCCTCATTAGAACTTATTCCTCATCCAGCGACAGCCATTACCAGTGCCGGCATTCTCTTACTTACTATCTTAGATATGTTCGTTGAGTATAAACGAGACCAAGACCTCGGTCAGCTCTCCAACATACAGTTGTCTTTCTGGCTTAAAAAACATTTACCCCGATTCTCCTATATATTAATTGCTCACATTGCATTTATTTATTTCCTAGTGAGGTTACCTGCCGGTACTTACGAGACTGACCTTGTGACCAAGGTATTTGACGGCATGCTGATTCCCCTGGCAATATTGCTACTAGCAGAAGATATGACCGGTATTGTAAACAGTATATTAGCCAAACGCACGGCTTTTTTCTGGGGAATGTTGACGACCATTGTGTCCTTGGTAATATTATCCAACCAACCCGAGACCTACCCAATTCTGGTAATAACACTTATCATAACGGCCATGGGAATAGTTGCTGTGAGGACCAAATATATAGCGGATGAAAAAGCTTCCTGAACAACGCTGGATGTACCAGAGGAGAAATAAACAATTAGCGTAGTCAAATTTTCATATATGTTTGTTATCATTATTCCAGCTTGCAATAAAGAAGCTTAAGATAAAAAATTCATATTCATTTTAGGTACATATAATCAATGTGCTCTGTAATTCCATAATTTTTAATATTTTTGCTATATTATTAATTATTATGAGTTCGGAAGATAATATGAATAATAAAAAAAGCCCCATCGAATTTTCTGATGTATTTAAAGAATATCAAAAGCCAATTTATAATTATTTGCTTCGAATGACTCAAAATAAATCAGAAGCAGAAGACCTGACCCAGGAAACTTTTATTAAGGTTAATCAGAGCTTATCGAAGTTTCGTGGTGATTCAAGTCTATCAACTTGGCTATATCGTATAGCAACAAATACAAGTCACGACTATTTTAGAAAGAAAACTGTACAAAAATCTAAGGATTCTCTTTCCATTGAAGAATCAGAAACTGGTAATGAGAAAGCAATATATGATGAGTTTTCCTCTACAGAAAATATAGCAGCTCAATCAGAGATGTCTACTTGCGTACAAGACTTCATACTTAGTTTAAAAACTGATTACCGTTCTGTACTTGTCTTACATGATATGCAGGGTTTGAAAAATCGTGAGATTGCAGATGTTCTTAATTGTACACTTGACACAGTGAAGATAAGACTTTATCGTGCCAGAAAAGAATTACAAAAAACTCTAAAAGCTGGCTGAAACTTTGAACATGACGAGCGGAACGTTTTTGTCTGTGAACCTAAACCAGAAGATGTAGAAATATAAGAAGTAAGACACATTTTAGATGTCTTACTTCTTAATAATTTTTAAAAGTACTTTTTATACTACTGATCGAATCATTTCTTCTCTGACTGTTCGCTTTTAACTAATCCGATTATTATTGATACACCAATTGCTACTAGAATTAATGGCCATGTATAAACCCAAGCTCCTAAAGCAAGCCCGAAAAAGAAGATTACGGCGATGATGCTAATCAGCTCAGGATTATGAATATCAGGTACAGTAAATCGAATGACTATTTCTGTTAAGACTATTACTCCAGCCCCAAAAAAGAAGACGGCCCAACCTAATTCAGGTACTTGAAATGGCAGCAATTCTATCCAACCGATATTTGAGGCAAGCAACACAATACCTGCCCACAGAAAGAGTGCTGCCCAGACAAATGAGCTCAACCTATCATTTTTACCACAAACTCCTTCAAAATATTTCTCATCTTGCTTTCTTTTTTCCAATATGTTGTTATTATTATTAATCATTGTTTACTCTTTCTTTAAAGATTCTTTATTAAAAAACTGTTCACACATTTCCGAAAAAAAACTTTGTTCTTTTTCTTTCATCATTTCTGCCATCATCTTGCTACAATCACAACCTGGTCCACATCTATCCTTCATCTTCTTCATCATCTCTTCCCAGGGCATATCTTCAAATCTACCAAAATTGTTTTCATCGTGATTTTTTTCTTTTTCTGTCATTTTAATTACTCCTTTCTAATTATTACTTTCAGGTTACACCAGTGGTCCTGTTCTATTTGTATAGACGAGAATTGTTGAAAAAAGGATACATTTTTATTATAAAATTAAGATGTTCTTAAAAGATCATGTGAAGTCTTGTATGCCTTACATCCGTAGAATTTAGCAATAATATTTAAAATAAAAATAATGCTTTTTTAAGGGTTTCAAGTTAATCAAGAGATTATCTATTACATCTTATCTGAGATGTGTTTAATATAACCAACCCATTTATTTTAAGGGTTGGTTTTTTAGTGTATATATAGACAAAATTTAAAATGAATATTTTCAGGCGTACTTAAATAAGATAGAAGCAGTGAAAAGTATGAAAAAAAATACATGAGTTTATCAAGCAGATAGATTATAATATGTTAATATTTATCGATAATTAATTTAAGGTAATAATAGTAGTTCAATTGTTAGTAATCCTATTCTTCTTAACTGCTTGTATATTAAATGAATATATAACAGTTTGTCATTATTTATTTATATTTGACCATAGGTTACACTAAGAAAAGGAATATGGAATTATAATAGTATGAGTGATGAAACAGGGGCTTTAGCCAGATCAATCACTTGGGCTGGCAGTAAACAAACTTATTTTACAATTCTTCTATTAGTAGATAGAGATTTAATATCTGATGCTTATAGGGCATATGCATATTTCCGGTGGATTGATGATGTTATTGATGAATTATCTCAGTCAAAAGAAAAGCGTATCTCATTTACTAAAAAGCAGAAGGAATTAATTGATGGCCTTTATCGAAATGAAAAATTTCATGATCTTATTCCAGAAGAAAAAATAATTGCTGAACTTATCAATAGTGACAAGAATAATAATAGTGGGCTTAAGACTTTTATTAATAATATGTTTGCGATTATTGAATTTGATGCTTATCGTAAAGGGCGTCTTATTAGCCAGAAAGAATTAACATGGTACTCAGATTGTTTAAGTAAGTCAATTAATGGTTGCGGCAAGTATTTTATTGGTAATGATCGACCATATCCAGATGACAATAGAAGTTTCTTAACAATTATTGCTGCTCATATAACTCATATGCTTCGCGACATGGTTAATGATACAGCTGATGGTTTTGTCAATATACCTATTGAATATTTAGAGGTGCATGGAATAAGCCCTGGAGATATTAACAGCACGCCTTATCGGGAATGGGTAAAAAATCGAGTGGGCAAAGCTTGGCATTGTTTCGATGAAGGAAAAACGGAATTAGTCAAATTGAACATATTACGTCGTAAACTAGCAGGTTTTTGGTATTGTGCCCGTTTTGAAAGCATCTTGGATGCAATTGAGAAAGATGGATATATTCTTAGAGAAACATACAAAGAACATCGCAAACTCTCAACTTTAGTCAAAATCATCTGGTCAAGTATTTATATAACCTTAAAGCATCTCACTTAATGAAACTGGGGTCAGGCATCCTTACCCCTTTCTAAAAATTGGATATTATAATTACTTAACATATAATACTCTATACTGTCCAAGTTTCTGGAGAAAAATGGATATTACGCAAGCTTTTAGGTATATCTTTGAGGATAAGCAATGGTTGCAAAAAATACTTATTGGATCTGTATTAAGTTTATTTTCGATTTTTTTAATACCCGGCATTTTCTTATCTGGTTACTTAATAAAAATTATGCAGCAGGTTAAAAGTAACAAGAATAGCCATTTGCCTGAATGGAATGATTGGCCAGAATTATTTAATAATGGTTTAAATCTATACGTTGCTAATTTAGTTTATTCGATTCCAATTTTATTTTTATCTTTTGTTATGCTTTCAATTGGATTAACTTACTTACATACAATTATTGGAATAGTTATCATTGGTGAAGATGCTTTTCAACATGCCTCTGATCTTTTTGTATTTACCTCAATAATTTTTGTAAATAATATCCTCTTTAGGTTATTTCAGATCATTTTTCCTGCATTAATACTTGTTTACATGTATTGCATTTTTCCTTCAATGACAATACGCTATGTCAACACCAATAGCATTGTTGAGACTTTAAATGTAAAAGAAGTAATTGCCTTTACGAAGAATAATCTAACTGACATAGCTATAATTGCTGCTGTAATGATAGCAGTAAGATTTGTAGCCCAGCTTGGCTTACTTTTTTTTATTATTGGTATTTTTATTACCGGGGTAGTATCAACATTTGTTTATGGTCATCTACTCGGCCAATTAGCTTTAAAAGCAACTTCTGATAAAAACATCAATAAGGAGAAATAATTTGGATATTGCCTTGGGCTTTAAATATATATTCAATGATGAACATGTAATTAAAAAAATAATTATTGGCAGTATTTTATTTTCTCTTTCAATTTTTATAATACCATTTATCTTGGTTTCAGGTTATTTCATAAGAATTGTTAGAGAAGTTCAATCAGGCAATGATGAAAAACTACCTAGTTGGAATAACTTGTGGGATTTATTTAAATCGGGGTTAAAGTATGACGTAGCTCTTTTTCTAATAATGATACCTATTTTATTTTTACTAATAATTCTTGTATCAATTTTTGTACTTCCAATCATAATAAGCTACCAAACTGAGAGTGACATAGTTTTCTGCCTCTTTTATCCTTGCATGATATTTATTCAAATAATAGTACCTGTGTTTTGCTTTATGTATTTCTTTTCAGTCATGCCCTCTATGACCTTGTTATTTAATAATACAGGCAAAATAGGGAAATCTCTAAATTTAAAAAGCATCTTTGCTATTACTAGAAATAATTATATTGAGATTTTAATAATTGCAGGCTTACAATTATTGTTGGTTTATTTGGTTCAAATTGGATTGATTTTCTTATTATTTGGAATATTTGTTACAGGATTTTATGCCATTCTTGTCTATGCCCATCTTCTTGGTCAATTGTCTAAAAAAGTCTTTAGTTAAAGAATAAAGCTTTTTATAATCTGGAAACTGGGGTCAGACATCCTTACCCCATTCTAATAATGAAATTAATTTTTTGAGGTGGGCTTCTTTGTCTTTACATCTAATCTCATAGTGGGATAATTATTAGCACATATTTGAGTTATGGGGTGCTTAGAATCAGGCTCTTTATTTGGGGCATTTGGAGCCTGTGGAGCTAATAATGAAACCGACCCATTTTTTGGGTTGGTTTTTTATTGGGGGTAATTCAAATAATAAAAGTGAAACAAGCTAAGGGGAATATACAAAAATTTAAAGTATTCATACTAGCATTAATAATAATCACCTTTCTTTTTATCACCCACTTTTTTAAAGTGGCAAGGGAAGCTCAGACTATAGAGCTAAAAGAACCTATATCTCATGGTACAGTTGTCTACGCAAGTGATGGTCGAATATTAACTACTTTTCTTATGAAGAAGAAAAAGTATATTGACATTGTTCATATACCAAAAAATGTTCAATATGCTGTTATTTCAATTGAGGATCAACGATTCTATAAACATGATGGTTTTGATTTTCGTAGTATTACTCGAGCCTTTTTAAAAAATATCAAAAGTCTAAGAATTATTCAGGGGGGAAGCACGATAACGCAGCAATTTGTAAAGAGTACATATTTGAATGATGAAAAAAGTGTTAGTAGAAAGATTAAAGAAATTATTTTAGCCAGGAAATGTGAAAAAAAATATTCCAAGGAAAAGATTTTGGAATTATATTTAAACAATATATATTTTGGTGAAGGAGCATATGGCCTGGAAGATGCTTCTAAAACATATTTTGGCCATGAAGCAAAAGATTTAAATTTGGCTGAAGCGGCACTGCTGGCATGTACTTTGAAAGCACCCAATGATTTTTCATTTTTAAGGAATCCGAAAGCAGCTCAAGAACGAAGTTCAGTTGTTTTACAAAAAATGAGAGAGCTTGGATATATCAATAAAAAAGATGAAATTAAAGCCAGAAGAAATATTTTTACAATGTTAAAACCGATTATTTCTTATAGGCATAAAGATAAAAGTATAATAGATAAAGATCCAAATAGAATAATTCCAATTTATTTTCCAATAAAGGAAGGTTATTTTTATTCTTATACAAATAATTGGCATGAGGATGTAGGAAATACATCTCTTTCTGAACATCAAAGCTCAAATTCTCGGAAGGCAAATGACGGTATTGATATTTCAGCTCCTCCCTGGGCACCAATAGTTGCAGCTAATTCGGGAACTATCGAAGGTATAAATTCAAAATCTGTAAAGGATTATGGCAATCATTTATATATTAAAGATAATCAAGGAAAAAAATATTTCTATGCTTATTTAAGCAGTTTTGCCTCTGGAGTTATTAATGGTGCTAATATTACTCGAGGACAGGAAATCGGTTTTATAGGTAAAAAAAATCCAAGCGATATAGGACCTACTCTTCATTTTGAGATTCACTCACCTTATCTATGTAAAAGGTGTGATCCTTCAAAAAAAGTATCTGCAATTAATCCTTATAATAGTTTGCAAGCTGCAGATAAACAAAGGTATAAATATTCTCTATATATTGAATATATAAAATCAGAGATTATAAAAAGATATGGCGAGAAAGCTGTTTATTTCAAAGGACTATCAATTTCAACTACTTTTGAGCCAGAGATTCAAAAAAAAGCAGAAGAAGTTATAGATAAATTAAATAAAAAGAATAGTTCAACAGATAATATTTTGATGGTTATCCATCCCAAGACAGGCTATTTGCTAGCGCTTGCTGGAGATAGAGAAATATCTTTATCGTCAATAAATTCAAGTAAAATGATGATCAAAGGAATTGTTAATAAAAATATTTATAACTTTCAGGATTCTAGTCTGGATATTTTTCAGTATGCTGATTCCAATATCAAGCTACCTGAATTACCAAAAGATTGGAAAATTGAGAGAATTTTCAAATCGGGGCAGAAAAATATATATGTGGTCATTGGACAAACTGATAATAAAAAGTATAAACGAAGCATAAATAAATTTAGTTTTTCTAAGAGTAGTTTAAATAATTATTCATATACTTTTCCAGCAGCGATTTTAAAAATAAAAGATAAAGATTCAAAGATTTTGGAAAAGAAAGTCGACTTCAGTTCAGAAACCTACCCTCCCCGAAAAGTTAAAGATAATGAACTTTATGTTGTAATAGACTTGAGCTCAAACTTGGAATATATTTTGGAAGGAAATCCTGAAAAAAGGACAATTAATAGAGTTTTAGAAATCCACCCGATTGCTTCAGGCATGAAAAATTCAGGTTTTTGGTTTGAAACTCCGGAGGGTAAATGGATTATATACAACAAAAAAAAGAGTTTTGGTGAATACGGCCCAAGATTTTTACCGTTATATAAATGGAATGAGAAGAGATTTGTAAAAGTAGGTGGTTATGGTCTGCATGGTACAGATGATGAATCATCAATTAACCAACATATATCACATGGTTGTGTAAGGCATTTTAATGATACTATCAAACATCTCTATAAAATTCTTCCCGAAGGCACAATTGTCTATACGGTAAAGGGCAGTAATTTTAAAAAACCTGATTATAATAATGACTTTAAAACTAATAAAGTTTCAAAAGACAATGTGAAATTCGATAATCAGATTTCCTTTAATCCTGATGCAAAGATTACATTTTGTTTTGATGATGGATTTCAAAGCGCTTATAAACTTGCCAGCCCTATTTTAATAAGAAAAAAAATTCCAGGTGTAATATATACAACAACTGATATTCTGGAAAGAAATGAAAAATGGGCCATAAATTGGGAACAATTATTGAAATTACAAGATTCTTATCATTGGGAGATAGGAAGCCACGGACGCCATCATATTAGACTGGATAGGCTTTCTGAAGAAGAGATTGAAAGAGAGCTTCTTATTTCAAAGGAGATTATGAATTCTAAAGGATTAGTCGTTAATTCATTTTCATCACCTTATGGGGGGTATAATGAACAAGTATTAGAATTAATTGCAAAATTTTACCAATCTCACCGTATAATCGGTGGTTATAATAATAAGTTTCCTTATAATGATTATAAAGTCACATGCAAAACTGTAAGTAGGTCAGTTTCAGTTACAGAAGTGAAAAAATGGGTAGATGAAGCAGTATCTAATCAAGAATGGTTGATTCTTTTATTTCACAATATTGTTGATAAGTCTCCGAATGAATTTGAATATAATACAAAAGATCTTCAGAATATTGTAGATTACATAGAAGCAATGCCGATCAAGCCTGTCACTGTTTCGCAAGGGCTCGATATTTATAAGAAAAATCTTATTAATAATAGTAGTTTTGAAAAGACAATTAAAAATAATCTACCTGGTTGGACTATAAACAAGAGTAATAATATCAAAATAGATTTCTGTCAAAATGGAAATTATCCGAAACCTGGGAAAAGCTTAAGTATTAAAGAATTTGGGGAAGGAAATAGTATTACAAGTTCTTTAATAAATATTAATCCTAAAAAAACTTATCTCTTAAAAATGTTTCAGAAAGTTAATAATTATAAATACGGAAGTGTTTCTTTTCATATAAATGAATATAATTCAAGCGGAAAGCTTATTCAAAACAGATGTATTGGCGAAATATGCGATAATTTCATTGGAGTAAAATCTATAATTTATATGCCAAGTAGTCCTGATACTAAAATAGTTGAACTACAGATTCGCACACAAGGCTTGCTTAATCTATATACAGATTCAATAATTTTGGCACCATTAAATAATTGAAGCAAATTCAATCTTTGATACTGGGGTCAGACATCCTTGCCCCCTCAAAGCTCCCCCTTAGTTCGAGTCCTGCTGCCTAGACCGAATCACTAAAAAAGCCTCCAAAAGGAGACTTTTTTTAGCGTGGGCCCAGCAGGACTCGAACCTGCG
>CAYFWW010000037.1:0-28537 GCA_964346985.1 uncultured Actinomycetota bacterium | reverse complement strand
TGGCTATTTGAACAATAATCAAATTGAGGCAAAAGTATATCCTTTTCAAATAGCCTTTAATGTCTTGCCCCACATCGATGTTTTTCAGGACAACCTTTATACCAAAGAGGAAATGAAATTAGTCACCGAGACAAAAAAAATAATGGGTAATAAAGATATTTTATTGACGGCCACAACTGTTAGGGTCCCGGTTATTGAAGGACATAGCGAAGCTGTAAATATTGAGCTTGAGAAAGATTTTTCCTTGTCTGATGTTCGTAAGATTCTTACTGAAGCCCCTGGTGTCAAAGTACAAGATAATCCCCATGATAATATCTATCCGATGCCGTTAGAAGCCTCTGGAAAAGATGCTTGTTATGTTGGCAGAATAAGAAGAGATGATACGATTGAACATGGAATTAATCTGTGGATTGTTGCTGATAATCTTAGAAAGGGAGCTGCCTTAAACGCTATTCAGATTGCAGAAGAAATCGTAAAATTAAGTTAGAGAGAAGGCTTTTATAATCCATGCTCAATCGCCAAAAACGTTTTAAGCAAGCTCAAAATGTTACAATTTTTGGGATAATAACCAATTTTTTTCTGTTATTCATAAAAGGTTTTTTCGGTTTTTTTGGACATAGCCAGGCATTAATTGCCGATGCTTTCCATACTCTTTCTGACCTTTTTGCCACATCTGTTGTTTTTTTAAGCTTAAAACTTGCCCGCAAACCTGAGGATGAAAAACATCCCTATGGTCATGGTAAAGTCGAATCGATAGCCGCCAGTATAGTCGGGTCAGTTTTGATCATTGGAGGTTTGGTAATTCTTTTTTCAGCTTTAAAAAGCATTATTTCAGGAGATATTGGTAAGCCTTTAAATATTACTTTAGCAATTGCCGGCCTATCAGTTTTGTTAAAAGAAATAATGTTTAGAGTTACATATTCAGTTGGAAAGAAGTTAGATAGCCCTGCGGTTATAGCCAGTGCTTGGGATCACCGTTCTGATTCTTATTCCTCAATTGGAGTTTTTATCGGAATATTCGGTGCAATAATTGGATTTCCGGTTTTAGATGCACTTGCTGGTGGGGCTGTATCTATATTTATTATAAGGATTGGCCTAAAGCTTATACTGGAATCCTGGCATCAACTGATGGATAGAAGCGTTGATGTTGAAATAATGAAAAGGATAAGTATTATTGCTGAATCTATTGATGGAGTAGAACATGTTCATGAGCTAAAGGCTAGACAACTAGGTCAATATATTGTTGTTGACCTTAAAATTGAAGTCGATTCCGAACTCACTATCGCTAGCGGCCACTCGATTGCCGGTAAAGTCAAACACGGTGTAATGGAAAAAATACCCAACATTTCAGATGTCATGGTACATATTAATCCGCATATAGCCCACTATTAATCATCTGGAGGCCTATGTCTTGTCTTTAGATGAGTTTATTGATGATTTAATTACAAACGAAAAAAACCGGGAATCTCTAAGGCATCATCAAACTATTCCCGCTAGGAATCCAAGCTATCTGAATCTATCTGATAGCCTATCGCCGGAAGTTGAAGAAATCTTAAAGAAGCAAGGGATAGATAAATTATTTTCACATCAGGTTGAAGCGATTGAAGAGATTAGGCAGGGAAAAGACGTGATGATTTTAACCGGTACGGCCAGCGGTAAGAGCTTGATCTATTCAATTCCGATAATGGAAGAGATTGTTAAACAAAAATCGACCAGGGTTATCTGTCTTTATCCAACAAAAGCACTTGCTCAGGACCAGTTAAGGATATTTCATTTATATGGTTCTCCTTTAGTTCCGGCAACATATGACGGTGATTCCAAACCACAGCATAAAGTCTGGGCTCGCCAGCAATCTAATCTGATTCTGACAAATCCTGATATGCTTCACCAAGGAATATTGCCAAACCATAATCTATGGGGTGATTTTTTATTAAACTTAAGATTTGTGGTTATAGATGAAGCACACGTACTTAAAGGTGTTTTTGGTTCAAATGTTGGGCTAATAATAAGACGCTTAAAGCGTTTATGTGAGCATTATGGCTCTAGCCCCCAGTTCATTCTTTCGTCAGCCACTCTATCCAATCCGGGAAATTTTGCAGATAATTTAATTGGTAGGGAAGTTACAGTTATCGATAAGGATGGCTCACCGAGAGGGGCTAAGGAGTTTTTTCTCTGGAACCCGCCGATAGCTGATAAATTGCTGGGAATCCGAAAGAGCGCTAATTATGAAGCAGCGAGGCTCTTTTCTAAGTTGTTGGTTAACAGTGTAAAGACTATAGCTTTTAGTAAATCTAGGCAAACAGCGGAGCTAATTATTAAATATGTTCGCCAAATTCTGGAAGATAAACCTTTACTGGCTGAAGCTATAAGCTCATACCGTGGTGGATATACTCCTGAAAAAAGAAGGGAGATAGAGAAGTCATTATTCAAGGATAAGCTGATGGGAGTTAGTTCTACCAATGCCTTAGAACTAGGTGTTGATGTTGGCGGGCTGGACTCGATAATTATCAACGGTTTTCCGGGAACAATCTCAAGTGTATGGCAGCAAGCTGGCCGGGCCGGCCGCGGCAGAGATAAATCAGCGGTCCTAATGATTGGCCATGAAGATCCGCTTGATCAATATTATATAAATAATCCTAAGTATTTTTTTGGGAAAGCTCATGAAGAGGCGTTAATAAATTTAAATAATACATCGATTTTAAAAAAGCATTTAGCTTGTGCAGCATATGAAAAGGCTTTGAAACAAGATGATTTTGCTCATTTTGGAGAAAAAGCTAAAATTCTTATTGACGAGCTAGTTGAGGAAGAATATTTAAAAACAGACGGTAAGACATACTACTGGACAGGGCGTGGTTACCCTGCCAGCCAGGTTAATATCAGGTCAGCCTCTCAAAATGTATTTCAAATAATTGATTTAGTCAGCGGGGAAGTCCTGGGAGAAGTCGATAATAATAATGTCTTTATATATCTTCATACTGGGGCAGTCTATCTACATCTTGGTGAAACGTATTTGGTTGAGAGACTGGATCTGGATCGAAGGGTAGCTTTAGTCAAGCAGGAAGACTGTGATTATTATACACAGACAAAAGACCATACTGATTTAAAGATTATTAAAGTTCTTCAAGAGAAAAAGATAAGAAATTTTTCAGCTTATTTTGGACAAGTAGAAGTTACCAATAGAGTTATTGGTTTTCAAAGGAAAAATATTTTGAATGGTTCTGTTTTGGGCTCGGAAAACCTAAATCTGCCGCCTCAGACTTTTCAGACAGAAGCTTGCTGGTATGTAATTCCCACTGAAAGAATAGGCGAGCTTGATTTAAACAATTATCAGATTGCTGGTGCCCTGCATGCTTTGGAACATGCTATGATCGCCTTGCTTCCTGTTTATGCAATTTGTGACCGATGGGATTTAGGGGGGGTATCGACTTCTGAACACTCTCAAAACGGGTTGCCCTCTATATTTATTTATGATGCTTATAGTGGAGGAATAGGTTTAACTAAAAAAGGGTTTGAAGTAGGAAATGATCATTTACAAAACACAAGAAAACTGATTAAAGAATGTCCCTGCCAGCTAGGATGCCCTTCTTGTATTCAATCACCTAAATGCGGTAATTTGAATGAACCGCTAGATAAAAATGCCTCAATAAAGATTTTGAATCTAATGTTGGGTCAGTAAAAAATTATGACTAAAAGATTAATCAAAAGAAAGGAGGAAATATGACTTACATTGGAGTTATAGGCTCTTCGGAATGTGATCAGGAAACTGAAAAGAATGCCTATGAAGTAGGACGGCAAATTGCCTTAAAAGAGGCAATTCTTATCTGTGGTGGCTATGGAGGGGTGATGAATTCTGCTGCAAAGGGAGCAAAGGATAATGGCGGCCTTACTGTTGGCATTCTTTCCGGTGAAACACGGAAGGGAGCCAGCCCATATTTGGATATCAGTTTACCCACGGATATGGGCCAAGCTAGAAACGCAATCATAGCTGCTTCTTCAGATTCATTGATTGCAATTGGGGGAGAATTCGGGACATTATCTGAAATAGGATTGGCTCTTAAGATGGGGAAAAAGGTAATCGGAATTAATACGTGGGAAGTATTGAAAAAAAATACTATATGTAGTGATATAATATATGTTAAAACACCTTTTGAAGCGGTCGATCTGGCAACCAATCATAAGGGTTAAAAAAAAATATTAGAAGGGAGAAAAAGCGAATTATTCGTCTTTTCTATTGTGAAAGTCATAGAAGATGTTTTAGAAGAATGCAAAAAATGCCTTGCTTGTTTAAGAGAATGCCCTGTTAAAGCAATAAGTATAGATCAAGGTCTGGCTAATGTAATTCAAGAAAAATGTATTAACTGCGGACAATGTGTCTTAGCTTGCACCCAAAGAGCCAAAGTGGTTCGAAACGATCTTCAACAACTTGAGAGTCTTCTTTCATCAGGAAAAGTAATAGCTGTATTATCTTCAGAGTTTTCTGCTGCCTTACATCCTTTTGAATTAGGTAAGATCGAATCAGCTTTAATGAAGGTAGGGTTTGAGGTTGTTGAAGAATCAGTTCTGGGTGAAGAGATGACAGCTCGTCAGCTTGAGAAATACTTGAAGGAAGCAAAAGAATATCCGGTTATAAGGTCCACTTGCCCAGTTATAGTTTCATATATCCAAAAATATTCTCCAAGCCTGGTTAAAAATATTGCTCCGATTATCTCTCCGATGGTGGCTCAATCTAAAATATGCAAATCGACTTATCCTGACTCTTATGTAGTTTTTTTCGGAGAATGCATTGCCCAGAAAGCAGAAGCCGAACAATATCAAAGTGATGATGGGCCGGATATAGTTCTTACTTATTGGGAACTATTAAGCTTCCTTGAAAAGAAACAGATTGATCTGGATTCTCAAAATCCAAGAGGACTGGGACGCTCGGTAAGTATAAGCCGTGAGTTTTCGTTTGGAGGAGGGTTCCCCAGAAAAATAATCTCTGAATCATCTGAATTTTCTAAAAAAATGATAATTCTTAGGGGAAGAGAAGATTTTTTAAGATTTGAGAGCTATCTTAGCGACTCTCAAGAACAGGTAGCATTAATTGATATCATGTTTTGCCGTGGATGTATAGATGGGCCGGTTATTCGCCATAAAGCTACTCTTGCCATGAGGAAGAATATTATATCTCAATTTGACGAACAGAGGTCTTTGGATGGAAGTTTGTTAAAAACAAGCCAATTTAATAATTATTTACCTTATATTCCAATGACTACCTCTTTTCTGGCTAAGCCTATATCCTCAGATTTTATTTCTTCTCCTCCAAATAGTGAGACGAAAAGGGTACTCCAGGAACTTGGATTTAATGAGAGTGCTGACGAATTGAATTGTGAAGCCTGTGGATACTCTACTTGCTGGGAATTTGGTGAAGCAATATTGAAAGGTTTTGCCGAAAAGGAGATGTGCTTTCCGTTTTTCCAAAAGAGGGCCAGTACTATTTCTCAGGAACTTAGAGAAGTTTCAGGCCAAGATACATTGACAACCTTGGCTAATTATGCCCGGTTTCAAGAGATATTAAGCAATGAGTTTAATAGAGCAAAGCGTTATAATTCTCCCTTGGCCTTAATTATCCTTGATATTGATTATTTCAAACTAATTAATGATACTTATGGTCATGTCAAGGGGGATAAAGTATTAAAGCTTGTTGCTGAGATACTACGTCAAAATTTAAGGGAAGCTGACATTCCATTTCGGCAAGGTGGGGATGAATTTGCTATTATTTTACCTGAAATCAATAAAACAGAGGCTTTTGCCGTAGCTGAAAAGATACGAAAAAAAATTGAAGAGACAAGATTTTATATTTCTCCCAAAGAATTTTTAGAAGTAACTGTCAGTTTAGGGGTCGGTTCTTATGAATCAAGCATGGAAGACAAGATAGATTTGATTGACCTTACGGATAAAGCAATGTATAAAGCAAAAAAGGCCGGCCGCAATAGGACAATGGTCACGAATAGCTATAAAAAGCAATAATAAAGAAACTTTACCTCAAATGTTTTTCTGATAATATTTTTAAACAAAATCATGATAATAATATATTCTTTAATAATTGGCATTTTAACAGGTATTATGGCTAGCCATTTTGGCATAGGAGGGTCGGTTTTGTCTACTCCGGCTGTTCGAATAATACTAGACCAACCAGCAAATATTGCTATTGGAACTCCTTTGGCAGTGATAATTCCAACTGCTTTAAGTGGAAGTTTTGTTTATATAAAGAGGGGATTAATAAATAAGAATCTTTTTATAATTTTTTCGATATCTGGTTTATTGGGAGTTATAACCGGGGCAATGGTAACTAAACTGGTACCTCCGGAATTGGTTATGATTATTACAGCTATAATAGTTCTTTATTTAGGATTGGTTATAATAGGTTTTGACGTCCGGTCAAATATTTTTAACCCAATTAGAAAATATAAGAAATCAATCTATTTGCAGATTGGTTGCGGTTTGTTTAGTGGTTTTTATTCTGGTTTTTTAGGTTTAGGCGGGGGAACAATTTTGATACCGATTTTAGTCTATTTTTTTGATCTTGATTTTAAAGAATCCATTGCGACCTCTCTTTCTATTGTAGCTTTTTATGTCTTTCCAGGCGCTTTAACTCATTATATTATTGGAAATGTTCGCCTGGATTTATCGTTTTGGTTAATTCTAGGAGTAGTACCTGGATCATTAATTGGCGCTAAATTGATGTTGGGTAGAAGTGAAAAAACAATAAAGAACCTGTTTGGATTCTTTCTAATAGCTATTTCATTATATTTTCTCTATTTTGAACTGGTTGGAGGGAAGATAATTTAATGGTAAAGCAATTATCAGAAGATAATTTGAAAGATGTCTGGCATCTAATTATGGAGAGTGAATTATTTGTAGATCAAAAAGATTTTGAAATTGCCTTTCGTCATCAAAAATCACTTTTTTTAGTTTCAAACCAGGGTGGAGTGGCAATAGCTGTTCCCTTCCCGTATTTGAAAGAAGCAGCCATTATAAAAAAGATTATTGCCCTGCCTATTGATGAAAACCAGTTAATCGAAGAAATAATAAGAAGAACGATTGATTTAGGGTTTAAAGAGCTTATATCTCCCTTGTTAAAAAATGAAAATGAAAATAAATTTTTAATATACGGATTTAAACCATTTAAGAAGATTTATTCTTACCGATGGAAAGCAATAAACTTGCAGCCACCTACAGCAGCAATGTCAATCAGAAAAGCTGGGGAATCAGATATTGAGGAAATAATCGAGATCGATCGAAAAATATTTGACAGGTTTTGGTGGTTCCGCCCAAAACAGCTAAATTATTTTTTTAAAACTGGAGAGATATTTCTAGCTTTATCTGATTCTAAGATTATCGGTTATAATATATGCAGAGAACACCAGGGTATTGGAAACATTATCAGGCTTGGTGTAGATAAAGATTATAGGCGTTTGGGTGTTGCCAAATATCTCATTTGGCAATCATTGATACTCTTTTTAGGAAGAGGTTTAAGTGAAGTCTATTTAAGCACTCAGGAAGAGAATGTAGCTGCTCAAAGACTTTATCAGAAAACTGGTTTTCATAAATTACCTGGTTATGTATCTTATCTAAAGTTAAATTTAAAAAAAGACTATGATTTTAAAAAAAAGTGATTTTCAGGAAAAATATCGACTAGTCGATTCTTTAATGCTAATTTTTCTGGCCATTAGCGTAATTTCTATTCTGGCCGGGATATTTTTGCCATCCATTAAAATTGTGGGTTTAGTTATCGCTTCTACAGCCACTACGATAGCTGCTGTCATATATTCTTATTTCATTATTAAAGATAGGCATCGAAGGAACGAAGAACAACAAAAGGCAAAACAATCTCAAATTTTACTGGAAATTACCAATGAAACAATTTCCTATTTGAAATATGGTTTAAATGATATTACTGCAGGAAAAGTGTGCCGCCTTATATATGAAAAGTTAAATGTATTTGCAGTTGCAATTACTGATCTAGAAAGAATATTGGCTTTTGTCGGTGCTGGAAGTGACCACCATAAACCCGGTAAAGGGATATTAACAAAGTCAACTCAACAAACCATAAAAGAGAATAAGACGAAAGTTTTAATAAATCGTCCTGACATCGGTTGTCCACAACCTAATTGTCCTCTAAATTCGGCTATTGTCATACCCCTGGACATTAATGGCCAAGCGGTTGGAACATTAAAATTTTATTTTCAGAGATATGATGAAATAACAGAGAATATTTTAACAGTTGCCGAAGGCCTTGCCCGCCTATTAAGTACTCAACTAGCTCTAGCCGAGGTAAATAGACAGACTGAACTTACCTGCCAAGCTGAATTAAAAGCGCTAAGAGCACAGATAAATCCTCATTTCTTATTTAATACTTTGAATACTATTGCAGTTTTTTGCCGGACTAAACCCGAAGAAGCTAAAAAGTTGTTGGTGCAATTTGCAGATTTCTTCCGCAAATCTTTAGAGAGAAATGAAGAAATGGTTACTTTAAGGGAAGAATTGGAGTATGTGCAATCTTATCTCTTCTTCGAGCGGGCTCGTTTTGGAGATAAATTACAGTTTATTGAAGAAATAGAACCTTTGGCTAGACAGAAAATGGTGCCGGCTTTGGTTCTCCAACCTTTAGTTGAAAATGCCATCAAGCATGGCGTAAGCAATAAGGGAATAACAAAGATTAAAGTTAATGTATCTTTAGAGAATAATTCTTTAAAATTTATTGTTGCCGACAATGGTATTGGTATCTCCTCCGAAGAACAGAAAAATATACTAAAACTTGGTATAGGAAAGGGTTTGGGTATAGGCCTATATAATATAAATGAAAGACTTAAAGCCATTTATGGATACAAATATGGTTTAGTGATAGATTCCCGTCCTAATAAAGGTACTATAGTTAAATTCTCCATTCCATTAAAGGAAGATAATGATGTTGAAAGCGCTTATAGTTGACGATGAAGCTCCAGCTCGCTCAGAACTTAGGTACCTTCTAGAAAATTACCCAGAAATTCGGGTTACCGGAGAAGCTGCTTCTGCCGAAGAAGCTTTTGAACTACTTAAAGATGTCAATTATGACCTGATATTTCTTGATATTCAGATGCCGGGCCTGTCCGGGCTTGAATTTGCCGAACAATTGAAGAAATACTCCCGACAACCAGATATTATTTTTATAACTGCTTATGATGAGCATGCCGTAAAGGCTTTTGAGCTCCAAGCTATTGACTATATCTTGAAGCCTTTTGACAAGGACAGACTGGAAAAGGCGATCGAAAATGCTCAAGAAAGAATTCAAAAAAACAAACCAATCAGACAGTTTGCCCGGGTGATTTCTAAAATACCGCTAAAAAAAGAAGGTAAGACTATTCTTTTACCGATTTCGGATATTTATTATATAGATACGAGTAGCGATATTACTCGAATCCATACTTTTAATCAATCTTATATCTGCCACTTAAGCTTGAAAGATATAGAAGCTCGTTTAGCTGATCTTTCCTTTTTCAGATCTCATAAGAGTTTTATAGTCAACCTGAATAAAGTTGATGAGATAATCCCACTATATGGAGGAAACTATCTTCTTCGGCTTCGGGATCAAAACAAGTCAGAGGTTCCCGTAAGCAGGCGGAGAGCCAGAGATTTAAAAGAAATAATAGGTATGTAGCTAATTATTAACAGATCCTGGGGAGTTGTTCGCCAATTAACATATCAAGAATTCTTGTAGCTCCTACAGCGGTTTTGACCATGGCTCTGTTTTTAGGATCGTCTACTACTTCACCTATTACCACCGCATCTTTTCCATAGATGTTATTCTTCATGGCCGATAAGACTTCCTCAGTCTTTTCTTTTGGGACAATAGCGATTAACTTACCTTCATTAGCTACTTGAAAGGGATCAAATCCAAGCATTTCACATGCTCCCTGAACACTTTTCTTAATGGGTACTTTATCTTCTTGAATCAAAAGCCCAACCTTTGATTGATTAGCGATCTCATTTAAAGTAGAGGAAATTCCTCCTCTGGTCGGGTCCCGAAGTACTTTGATGTCTTTGGTGACACCAAGTATATCTTTTATCAAGTGGTTAAGGGGAGCGCAGTCACTTTTTAAGCTGGTTTTGAATTCTAAGCCTTCTCTTTTACTCATTATAGTGATTCCATGGTCTCCGATCGTTCCTGATATAATTATTTGATCACCAGGCTCTGCTCTGGTAGCTGAAATATTGACATTATCTGGAATAAAACCAACTCCAGTTGTATTTATAAAGATTTCATCAGCTCCACCCTTTTCAACTACTTTTGTGTCACCTGTGGCTATTACAACTCCGGCTTCCTCTGCAGATTCAACCATTGAATCAAGAATTTTTTCAAGGTCGGCTAGCAGGAATCCTTCCTCCAGGATGAAGGCGACTGAAATATATTTCGGAATGGCCCCGCGCATAGCTACGTCATTTACAGTGCCACAAATAGCTAACTTGCCAATGTTTCCTCCTGGGAAGAATAAAGGAGAGACAACGTAGCTGTCCGTACTAAAAGCAATATATTTTTCTTCAGCGGTAAAAGAAGCCGCATCTTCAAGTTGACTGAGAAGTGGGTTGTTAAACTTAGGGCAGAAGAAACCTTCTATCAAATCGTGCATCTTTTTTCCGCCAGTACCGTGTGCTAGGAGAATTCTTTCTTCTTTCATAACAATTTTTTATCCTATTTTCTCCGGAGAAGGGGTTTTAAAATCCTCATATCGGTAATAGGCGGCACAAGCTCCCTCGCTGGAAACCATGCATGGGCCCATTGGCGTTTCAGGATTGCAGGCACGTTTAAATAGAGGGCATTCATATGGGTAAATGACTCCCCGCAAGACATCTCCGCAACGACAGCCTTTTGGTTCTTTGGTTGGCGGTACTTCTATGTCAAATTTACGCAAAGCGTCGAAGTCGCTAAACTCATCTCTTAATTTTAGGCCGCTGCCGGGTATTATTCCTATTCCCCGCCAGTCGGCATCTGCAGGTTCAAAGACATTATAGAGTTTTTCAATTGCCACTTTATTTCCGTCTGGAGTAACAGTTCTTTTATATTCGACTTCAATTTTAGCTTCACCGTTTTCAATCTGCCTAACCAGAAAATAGATACCTAGTAAAATATCTAGAGGCTCAAATCCAACTACAACACCTGAAACTTTATAATCGTCGGCTAAAAACTGATATGGCTTACTGCCAATAATTGTACTTACATGCCCGGGCAAAATAAAACCATTTAAGCTGACTTCGCCCAAGTCAAGCAAAGCTTTTAAAGCTGGTGGCACAAGTTTATGAACAGTCAATACTGAGAAATTTTTTATATTTGCTTTTTTGGCTTCAAGAATAGATGCGGCAATAGTTGGTGCTGTAGTTTCAAATCCGACAGCAAAAAAGATGACTTCTTTGTCCTCATTTGATTTAGCTGTCTCAATAGCGTCCAGAGCTGAATAAACTATTCTTATGTCATGGCCTTTGGCTTTTTCCTCAGTGAAACTTGAGTATGATCCAGGAACTTTTATCATATCCCCAAAAGTAGTAATTATTACATCTTTTTGTTGGGAAAGTGCAATAATTGTATCGATGTCTTTATTGGCAGTTACACAGACTGGACAGCCCGGCCCGGAAATCAAACGGACACTTTCCGGCATTACCTGCCTTAAGGCAAATTTAGAAATGGCAACGGTATGAGTGCCGCAGACTTCCATAAGATTAGCTTCTTTAGTAGAGGTCTTATTAATCTTATCCAGGACATGTTTTGCTTGGATTGGATCTCGATATTCACTTAGATACTTCATCATCGATCCCAGCCATTTCCTTCAAAAGCCTGAGTGTCTCATTTGCTTCATCTTCGTCTAAGAGCTGTATAGCAAAGCCAGTGTGAATCAAGACATAATCGCCTACTTCAGCTTCGGGGAGAAGTTGAAGGCTGACATCTCTTTCAATGTCACCCATTTCAACTGAAGCCATTAAATTATCTTTTATCTCAGTAATTTTACCTGGAATTCCTAAACACATATTTATCGCTCCTATGTTTCAACTAAGATTATCATACTAGGATACAAGTAAATTTAAATTTTGACAATTGCACAAGTTAAATAGAAAAGTCTTTCAGGCTATATTCTATTTCATTAACATATTTTAAAATCTTCTGTTCCTTTTATAGATGAATGAATAAAAAAAATTTAATTATTTTGGGTTTTTATTTATTATCATTCAGAAGAAATAACAGCCTGGGCAATAGCTGCTTGTCCTAATGAGATACAACCATCATTTGTTGGTATAAGGTGGTGGTATAGACATTTAAAACCAGCTTCTTCCAGAATTTTTTTTGTATATAAGAAAAGATAAGCGTTTTGGAAGACTCCTCCACTTAGAGCCACTGCTTGCAGTCCTGTATTTTTTCTAATCTCAATTGCTCCCGCTAGGATAATCTGGCCTATTGTATTGTGGAATTTGGAAGCAATGGCATTACGGTTTATTTTTTCTTTAATAAGGTCATTGATTATTTCCTGAAAGATAGGCTCAATATCGATTAGAAATTTGTCTTCAGATTTAATAATGTTATAAGAATAATAACTTTTAATATCCTTAGCGCAGATCATTTCCAGCTCGATTGCGGCTTGCCCTTCGTAATAAACTCTATGGCGAACACCAAGTAGGGCAGAGACGGCATCAAAGACTCTTCCGCAGCTTGATGATAAAGGCGAATTAAATTTTTGGTCAATCATTTGAATGATAAGTTCAATCTCTTCCTGATCTATTCCCTTCAGAAAGGGGAGTTTTATCTTCTGGAATTCTTGGCCGAATATCTGGTATAAGAGACCTATAGTAATTCGATAAGGATTTTTAATTGCAACCTCTCCGCCGGGTAATGGAAAATATTTAAAATAACCGGCTCTTTGAAAATCCCGATATGAACATATTAAGTACTCGCCTCCCCAAAGTTTTCCGTCACTCCCATACCCGACGCCGTCAAAGGCTATTCCAATCACATCTTCCATATAATTATTTTCAATCATACAACTTGTTATATGAGCATGATGATGTTGGGTAGGAATTTTTTCTAGCTCTTTTTGCTGCAAAGCGATCTTAGTTGAGAGATATTCCGGATGGATATCATAGGCAATATATTTTGGCTGAATTCGGAATAATCTTTTATAAATCTCTATGGTTTCTTCATAGTGGTCCAGGGTCTCAATATTTTCCAGGTCTCCTATATGCTGGCTAATAAAAGCAAAATTATCTTTGGTCAGGCAGAATGTGTTCTTCAGCTCTGGACCGGCAGCAAGCATTTCTGGAAATTTATATGGAAGGCGAATCGGGTAAGGCGCGTAACCGCGGGCTCTTCTTATCATGACTCTTTCGTTATCCAATATTCTGGTAACAGAATCGTCATATCTGGAATATATGTCTCTGTTGTGCAATAGAAAATAGTCAGCTATATGTCCCAGCCTTTCTTTTGCTTCTTCATTCTCCATGGCAATCGGTTCTTCGCTGAGATTGCCACTGGTCATTATCAGGATCATGTCTGACTCTCTAAGCAGCAGATAATGCATAGGAGTATAGGGAATCATGACGCCCAAATAATTATTATTGGGAGCCACCTCTTCAGCAATATTCTGGCCTTTTCTTTTTTCTAGCAGGACAATAGGTCGCTGGGGGCTGGATAATAATTTTTCTTCCTCTGAATTGACCAGGCAAATTTCTTTAGCAGTTTGGATATCTTTGACCATTACGGCAAGAGGTTTTCCGCGTCTTTTTTTTCTTTCTCTGAGTCTTTTGACTGCATTATTGTTTTGAGCGTCACAGGCAAGTTGAAAACCGCCAAGTCCTTTTATGGCCACAATCCAACCTTCTTTTAGCTTATCGATAGTTTTTACGATAGGATCTCCGGAGATAGCTTGGCCATCTTTTTCTAAAGAAAGCCCCGGCCCGCAAACCTGACAGGCATTTGGTTGGGCGTGGAAACGCCGGTCGAGGGGGTTATCATACTCTGACTGACATTCGGGACACATGGTGAAAATATTCATCGTAGTTTTTGGACGGTCGTAAGGTATGTCTTTGATGATTGTGAAACGAGGGCCGCAGTTAGTGCAGTTGATAAAAGGATATCTATAGCGACGGTCATCAGGTTTAAATAATTCTTGGCGGCATTGGTCACAGATGCTTATATCCGGCGAAACCAAAACAAACTGGCCCTCTTCTTCCAGGCTTTTTTTAATCTTGAAACTTTTTTCACCGTTGGGTTTGATTTCTTTTGTTTTTATCTCTTCGATTCGGGCCAGGGGTGGAGCTTTTTTTTCTATATCTTTAATAAAGTAATCTAGGGCTTCTGCTGGTCCTTCAACTTCAATGAATACTCCCCGTGAGGAATTCAAGACCCATCCAAATAGATTATAATCATGGGCCAGTTGGTATATAAATGGCCGGAATCCTACACCCTGGACGACACCTTTAACTGTAATATTTATCCTTTTTATCATAAGATACCTGTTTGATATTGGTTTGATTAATGAATCAATGGATATGATAAAGGCAAAAATCAACCTTGTCCAATAATAAAAAGCCTTAATTAAGTAAGAATATGTGTCAATAGAAGTACAAGTATAAATCCGACAATAAAGGTGATATCTACTGTCTTGATTTTTAAAATAGCATTTGATCGTATTTTTCCATCAAAACCTCTGGAGAGCATGGCTTTGTAAATTTTTTCAGCTCTTTCATAAGCTCTGACTAAAAGGCTTCCAATTATATTACCTAAAGATTTCCATTGAACTAACTTTTTAGTCGATGAAAGACGGGCGTCTCTGGCTTTTTTTAATCTTTTGAACTCATCAATGAATAAAAACAGGAATCGAAAGGTAAATGAGAGTAAGACTACTAAAATATTTGGCAGCCTTAATCTTTCCAGCCCTCTTAAGATGTCAGGGAATGGAGTTGTTGAATATAATATTATTACCGCTAAAACTGATATCCAGGATTTTAATATTGCATTGGCCATGATCAGCAATCCGTGGCTGTATATATTCAGGTGGATAAAATCAATTACCAATAATGGTGATTGGTTATCTCTGGGAATAAAAGGAGCAAAGATTGCGACAAAAAATGAGAAGGGGATGATTATCAAAGATCTTTTTAAGACGTATGAGATTGGCAAACCGCTCATCAGAATAAGCCATAGGATTATCACCAGATGCAAGATAAAAGTCATAATTTGCTTAACCGGGGTAAGGACAATACTTATGATGAAGAGAAAAGTAATCACAATTTTTACTCTCGGGTCTAGCAAATGAATTATTGAATCATGATAAGAATAACGGTCGAATGACTTTATGTAGCCATGGCCATTTAGATGAATATGTTGTTCTGGCTTGGAATTATTCTTTTTTTTCATTTCTTGATTGTTGGTTGTCTTAATCTTTTTATTAATAAGTAGATTGAAAAAGAAATAGCCAAAATTACTAAAATACCAAAAAGCCCAGCTAGTGAAGTAGCAACGATAGGATTTGAGGTCAAACTGGAAGAATAATCTTTGAATGGTATGGGGATATTTAGTTTACCGGTATCTTTTTCCTTAAAACCAAGGTCCAGGGCGACTCTCTCTAAGCCATCTGGAAGAGTTGAGGCGAGAGGAGAAAGAATGCCAACCAATATCAAAATTATTATTATCACTATAACCAGGTTCTTAATTTCAAGCTTTCCTTTTGAAACGAGCAAATCCGGGCGAACTCTGTAGATCAAATTGATCACTGCTACAGTAATAAAACCCTCTCCAATACCGATAAAAAAATGCCAGAATATCATTGCCGGCAATGCTAGGTTCAGGGCGATTGTCCCTGAGGCCGCTAACTCTAAAGTCACCGCAATTGCTGATATTTCTACTGAAAACCAGGCTGCCAGAAAAGCTGCCAGGCTTAAAGCCACTCTTGATGATGACATCTTTTTTATTAATGAGTAGATAGAATAGGCAGCCAGGGGAGCAATAATAGCCAGGTTGAAGATATTTGCCCCTATTGCTGTGATCCCACCGTCAGCGAAGATCAAAGCTTGGATTATAATGACTGCTGCCATGACTATAGATCCGGCGTAAATACCAAGGAAAATAACTAATAGAGCTGCTCCAATTATATGGCCGGATGTTCCTCCGGCAATAGGAAAATTCAACATTTGAGCGGCAAAGATAAAAGCAGCTAAAACCCCCATCAAGGGGATCTTTTCGTCAATGAATGCCTTTTTTAGCTTTCGTACACTGAAAGCGAGAGCTGCAGCAGAAGCCATTATAGTGGAAAACCAGGTCTTTGTGTCAAGAAAACCGTCAGGAATATGCAAAAAAAACCACCTTAATTATTGGTATTGGATACTAAATTCTTTTTGAAGAAATATTTGATTCATTCCTTTTGATTAGTAAATCATACCTTTTTTACAGTTATATCTTCTTCCCCGTGATGGTGTGAGTCAAGCTTATCCAGAACTTCTTTGATTTTTTGACAGGATTCATTGATTAAATTCTCTGAGGCTTCCAGGTCTTTTGATAGATCAGCTATTCCGGAATGTTCAATCAAGTGACTCCACTGATGAACCATTCTTTGGAGAAGATTTCCCATTTCGTTTATTTGGTTTAAGGACAACTTCAGTTGAGATGAATTAACTCCATCAACGCACATAATGCACCTCCTAAATATCAATAATAAAAAAACCACTTAGGCCGATCTTCGTTTTCGGTATCGAGCCTTCGTGGCCATATCTTTCTCTATAAAATATTATAGCTGATAAAACTCTACTATAGCAAGAATTTATTTTTCTTTTAAAATAACCTTGTGTTCGAGTAACTTTATCTCTAATATCTCGGCATTGACAAGCTGTTGTTCCCCAAAAAGATCAACCAGATGAAGCTGATTGTCCTTGGGAGTTATAGAAACTACATTTTTCATTAGCTCAGTCATTTCACCGTCTTTTTTTAAAAAGACATTGGCTTCACACATTAAGTAGAACCTCCTTGTTTTGTTATTAAATTGTCAATTTTTTTAATTGCTTCATCCATTAGATGAGGGAGAGGGTCTTCCGAAATGCCAACGATTTCAATCGGAGGGTTAGTCAGAGGAAGCAGTATCTTCTTTCCCTTGGCTCTGGTCACCGCTTCGGCTGCGGCTGGTGTTAATTCTCCCATCCATGAATTTGGAATAATAATAGACAGCGAACCAAGAATTATGTCTGCTTGCTCGATATTCAGGAGGATTGAATTTTCACCGCTTGCTCCGGAATTTGCCCCGGCCTTCATCATCTTACCGGTGGCAACTGAATTAGTACCTAAGGCCATAATATTTATGTTTTGTGGAAATTTAGATCTCAGACGGGCTATTATTTCTGCCCCTATCTTGCCGCCCATCCCGTCTATAACGACAATATTCAAAGGAAGAAACCTCCTATTATAGATAGGGCTCTAGTTCCTCAAGAAGCTTCTTCTTTGGCAGTGAACCTATAAATTTTTTTGCTGGTTCTCCTTTTTCGAATATTATGAAGGTCGGAATGCTTAAGATCTCGTATTTGCTGGCTAATTCTTGGTTATCATCAACGTTGATCTTGCCTACTTTTATTTTATCTTTATATTCTTCAGCGATCTCATCTATTAAAGGGCTCATTATTCTACATGGCCCGCACCATGCTGCCCAAAAGTCGATTAGTACAGGTTTTTTTGAGTTAACAATCTCTTCTTGAAAATTTTCGTCGTTAATTTCGATTGTCATTTCTCCCATTATCTATCTCCTTTCCGTGTAAGCAAGATTCTAGTGTATTTATTCCTGTTCTTCAAGAAATCTCTGGATTGAATAAGCAGCAGAAGCTCCTTCACCGACAGCAACTGCTATTTGTTTAAACAGGTTATCTCTCACATCTCCAGCGACAAAAATTCCGGCAGTCTTAGCCATTAGATTATTATCAGTTTTTATATAACCAAATTCATCTATGTCCACCAGATCATTTAAGAATCCCGAGTTAGGAATTACTCCGACATAAAAGAATACTCCATCAATATCCATGGTTGTTTTTTTATTATCAATCTTATTTTTGATTACGGCTTTCTCTACTTTATTATCGCCTTTTATCTCAATTAAGTGGGAATTCCAGATAAATTCAATTTTAGGATTCTTAAATGCTTTTTCTTGAAGTATTTTTATAGCTCGAAGTTCATCTCTTCGGTGGACGATATAGACTTTCTTTGCAAAGCGGGTTAAAAACAAGCCCTCTTCGACAGCGGAATCACCACCTCCAACTACGATTAAGTTTTTATCCTTGAAGAAAGCTCCGTCACAAGTAGCGCAATAAGAAACACCTCTTCCGGAAAATTCCTTTTCACCGGGGATTCCTAACCTCTTCGGTTTAGAGCCGGTCGCTACCAGAATTGACCTGGCTTCTATTTTCCCATCGCTTGTGATGACTTTAAATGTCTTTCCAGTGGCTATCTCTTCTACTTCGACCAGAGTCTTTATCTCGGTACCAAATTTCTTGGCTTGTTCCTCCATTCTTGCAATTAAATCAGTCCCGGCAATCATATCTGAAAAACCCGGATAGTTTTCAATTGTTTCTGTCAATATAGCTTGTCCTCCTAATATGCCTTTTTCTAAGATGATTGTTTTCAAGCGGGCCCGGGAAGCATATATTCCTGCTGTTAGTCCGGCCGGGCCTCCCCCGATTATGGTTATGTCATATGTTTCAGACAAATAGGAACACTCCAATTATTAGCTTTTTTTAGTTTTCATCTATTTGCTTTATGAATTCTTCTGCTTGTTTGGCAAAAGGGCCTTTGGGAGAGACTTCAAGGTATTTTTCGAACATCTCTTTAGCGTCTTTAGGACTTCTTTCTCCGCTGAAATAAATTACTCCCAGATTATAGTAAGCAAGACTGTGCTTGGGATTATTTTTAATAACACGCTGAAGTTCACGAATAGCTATATCATTTATACCGAGCTTATGATAAGCGGTGGCCATATCTGTTCTTACATCATTATTATCACTATCAATATCAAGAGCTTGCTTGTAAGTGTCGATTGATTGCTGCCATTGTTGGTTATCATAATATAGGTTACCTAAGCCGATTAAAGCGTCCAGGTCTTTAGAATTTTTATCCAGTATCTTTAAATACTCATTTTCCTTTATCTTAAAAGTCTCATATTGGGATTGAATCTTTGGAGGAGCTCCAATGATATTATTCGGTGATTGGTTTGAAAATTGAGCAAATCTGATTATGGCAACTATGCTCAAGATAATTACTAAGACAATGGCAATCGAATTCAAACCGCGCCTTTTAGAGCTGAGTACATTTATTATGTTATTGATTAACTTAAACTTTTTTGATGATTCGTAGTGACGGACAGATAAGCCAAAACCCTTAGCCTTTAAAAGCATGTTCAAATCACTGGTTAAAACGGTTATTGTATCCTGGCTAAAGTTATCTTTAAGATATAAGGCCACAGAAATAATTTGATCATCTGGAGATTTAAGGTTTAATCCATCTGGATATTCGCGATTATGGTTAACATTTAGGACTTTAATTGATGATCCATTTTTAAGAGATACACCTTTTTTTAGGTTACCTTTTTCAGTGAGTTTAAAAAGATTCCGGGAGACTTCGCGGCCGTTGTATTTTATCTGCCGGTCGACCCTGGCTGTCTTGATTTTGTCAATTTCATTGATTACGGTTTGGGGAATGATTATTTTTGCCTTCGGTAATTCAAATATTATCGAAGGTTTTGACAATAATACATTTGTATCGATTACTATTCTTTCACCCATAGTTTTTTTAATAAGTTTTTATTTGAATTTATATCAATACTCTACTTTACATAGGTTATATATTTTAAAAATACTTCTAAAGCCTTTTCAGTAGCTTCTTCAGATGATAGGTTTTCGCTTTCCTGAAAGCAGTCTTTCATCCTTTCACTGATTATATTCATTCCAACTTTATCCAAGGCAGCTCTTGCTGCAGCAAGTTGAGTAAGTATTTCCTCACAATTTTTATTTCCATTAATCATCTTTTGAAGACCGCGTATTTGGCCTTCTATTCTTTTTAGACGAACTACCATATCTTTTTGTTCTATTGTCATAATGTTGTTTATTATACCTTAATACCCCAATGGGTTTAACCTCTGATTATAAGATACCTGGCAAAAGTAGCTAATCATGAGATTATTTTGATAAGAATAAATAAGATAAAAGTAATAGGAAATTTAATTATAAAGAGAAATCGTAGTAATAGTTAAAGGTAAGCATTTTCTTAAGGTTCTTCATTCTATGGATAAAAATAGTCTTTCTCGGTGGTATCTGAATCCAGATTTGGATTTTTTCTTTGGTTAGTTTAAATCCATAAAGTTTAACATTATAGGTTTGGGCAGTATTCAAGGCAGTTTTATAGGCGCTATATTCATTATTTGAACTTATATAAGCAGACCTGGCATCATCTGCAATTGTTTTAGCAATATCTTTTGATTGAGAGCGTGAGATTATAATTACACCAGCATCATTGATTATTATGGCGGCAATTATAAAAGGAATTAGAAGCTTAAGAATCCATGATAACCAGTCTCTCATTTAGCCTTTCTTGTCCTCCTTCGGGAAGTAAATATTATTATAAGTACTATCGTCAAGATTAATCCTATAGTTAAGCTGATTATTATCAAGCGGCTTATATAAGTTGTCTTAACTGTGACCTTTGATTCTTTTAATATCTTTTTATTGTTTTTTAAAGTAATATCGATTGTTGAATTTTTTGCTTTCTTGATTATTACAGGGATGGTTATCAAATTTTCTTTGGGCTTAAGTTTTACTTGTTTATTCTTGCCTTCAGGAAATTCTACATTTGGGCCTTTTAGATTAATGGTGATAGTATATTCATATTTTGAATTATTAGTTATTGAAATTGGAATTTTGCCTCTTTTGGAAATAAGGGTGACTGTTTGTTTCTTTGGAATCTTGATATTTTCAACCTCTTTTTTAATTGTATCTTTAATGGCATCCATAAAATCAAGGCCATTATTAACAATCTTGGGGTCATTGGATATATTTAACCAGTCACTACTTTCAGCGATTAAAAGATTCTTTTCAACCTCCTCAAATGCGGGATTTTCAGGGGTAGCCATCTTTTTATAAGCTATAACCTCATTTCTGATCTTATTTATCTTGCTATAATATTCATCTTCTGTAAAAGACGAACTGTCTAATGAGTCTGGAAGAGTCAGCGGCTTGACCGGGGGCGGAGTATTTTCTAAAGCTTCCTTGAGGGTTACCGGTTGAAGCCAGGATATTTCATCGACTGTTTGGTATAGCTTATCCATGAGATCAAAAGTTGGTTTCCAGTTTCTGTCAGTTGGAGAAAAGGCAACGACCCTATCTTCTTTTGGCTCCATCAAATATATTTGAGCTAGATAGCCAAGCATTTCTTGCTCAATTTGTTGGTAGGAATTCTTTGAAGTTATTAGATTCTCTAGATTATTGTCAGCAAAAAATATATTCAGTTTATTATTATTGATATCTTGGGCAATATAAGGGTGAAACCGGTCCTCGCTACTTACAGAAATATTATCAAAAATTTCCTGTGAAAGGATTGTATACTGGACATCATTTTCAGTAAGATATTTTATTGAGTGGTCTGTCAGCAGAAGATCAGTGCAATAAAAACCCTCAGGCGGGCTTTCCAGATTTAAATTGGTTGTGATTGAATTTATACCTTTTTCAGTTTGAAGAATACCATCTGAGTCCCAGTCATGGTCAGCCAGATCAGTTAATGAAGCTAAGGCGAAAGGTGAAGGCAGTATCTCAATTTGTTTATTGGATATCTTTTTTTTAAAATCTTCTATAATTTGCCCGGCTTGCGGAGCAATACCTTTACCGACCTTATTCTCTTCATTTTCTTCGGACTCTTCGAGTTGTTCTTCTTCGGTGATCTTTATTATTTGTTCCAGCAATAAAGGCGATAGATGAGCCGAAGCCTTAATCTTCGGGTGTTTGTCTAATGCTGAGATAAAGTTGCTTAAATAACCCGGTTTTTGGGGAAAGCGCTGAAAACTTTTCTGGATTTTTTTCACTGCATCATCTTCTAGCATGCCATCAGGAGTGAAAAAAGCCCTCTCATGGTAATTCCAGATAATAACCATCTGAAGGGGCCGCCTTTTTGCTTGATTAATTATTACTAGAGGTACATCAATTTCGGTAAAGACTCTGCCTAGCCGAAAAGCGGTAATAGTGACTGGATAGACTCCTTCTTGCAGGTTAAGGAGTGATAAATCCGAGTCGATTTCTATCTCTTCCTCTCCGGGTTCTATCAAGCCTACATATTTAAGGCGGCTTAATGTCCGAGGCCAGTTCTTCTTTTCTTCGCCCAGTTTTTGAGGCGGGCCAACCTCTAATTTTACTGAAATTCTACTGATTGTTTCCTTTCCTGGATTTTGTATTCTTATTTTTGTTACTAACCTTTCATTGGCTGAGTAATAGGGCTTGCTGAAAGCCAGACTAAGTTTGATTTGAGGCTCGGAATTTAATTGACCTGGAGCTGTCATAGGATAAAATAGAAAAAATACCAAAGCAGCTATAAAAGCAACTATAGTTATTAATCTGGCCTTTAGCTGGTGGATTAATTGGTTAAAATTATAATTTCTTAAAATTTGAAACATTGTTCTTTATTATAGACGAAAAACGAAGATGCCGAAAAGATAAAAATAATAGTTTTTTAAAGCAGGTATAACTGTATCAGAGTGGTAAAATAAATTAGTAGATTATATTATGTACCAAATTATTATTAATGGAGGTAGTTAGTTTGGTTGAAAAACTTGAAACAAGCAAAGAGGATATACCAGAATCTTTACCGTTAATTCCTCTGAGAGATTTAATATTATTTCCAAACCTGGTGGTACCTCTGTTTGTAGGTAGGGACCGTTCTATAGAGGCACTTGAGTCGTCGATGAAAGAGGACCATCTGGTTGTCCTGGTTGCCCAAAAGGACGCTGATATCACTGAACCAAAGAATGAAGACCTTTATGAAATCGGGTGCGTTGCTACCGTAATGCAGGAGCTAAAGTTACCTGACGGTACAGCCAAGGCTTTAGTTGAGGGCCTACACAGGGTCAGAGTCAAAAAATTCATTCAGGAAGAACCTCTTATTAAAGTAAAAATAGAGCTGCTAGATGAAAATGAGAAAAAAAATGTTAAAGTCGAAGCTTTAATGCGAAATTTAGTCAGCCAGTTTGAGAAATGTGCTAATCTTGGAAAACCCATTCCTCAAGAAGTTTTAGTGGCTGCTGTTAATATAGATGAGCCTGGCCGCCTGGCTGACTTTGTAGCTTTTCATTTGAATCTACAGACAAACGAAAAACAGCAGATATTAGAAGCTATAGATTCTAGGGACCGCCTGGAAAAAGTGAGCATGTTTCTTTCCAAAGAGATTGAGATACTTGAAATTGGGAGCAAGATTCAATCAAGAGTAAAGGAACAAATGACAAAGACTCAGAAAGAATACCTTTTAAAGGAACAGCTCAGAGCAATTCAAAAAGAGCTCGGTGTCGTTGATGAGCAGGCAGCCGAAATCGAAGAATTGAAATTAAAAATAGAGGAAGCAAAGATGCCTGAAGATGTCGAGAATAAAGCTATGAAGGAACTAAACCGCTTAGAGAAGATGCCGGCAGCGGCAGCGGAGACTTCTGTTATCCGGACTTACCTGGATTGGTTAATTGCACTTCCCTGGAACATCATGTCGGAAGAGAAGATCGACTTGAAGGAAGCGGCTAAAATACTCGATGAAGACCATTACGGTTTGGAGAAAGTTAAGCAGAGAGTACTGGAATATTTAGCCGTACATAAATTAACTAAAAAAATGAAAGGGCCAATTCTTTGTTTTGTAGGTCCTCCCGGAGTAGGTAAGACTTCGATTGGAAAATCAATTGCTCGATCATTAGGGCGCAAGTTTATTCGAATCTCCCTCGGAGGAGTAAGAGATGAAGCTGAGATCAGAGGCCATAGAAGGACATATGTGGGGGCACTGCCCGGAAGAATTATCCAAAATATTTCTCAGGTAAAAACCAAAAATCCTGTCTTTATGATGGATGAGATTGATAAAGTCGGTGCCGATTTCCGGGGCGATCCTACTTCTGCACTTCTGGAAGTGCTTGATCCGGAGCAAAATGACTCTTTTTCTGATCATTACCTGGAAGTCCCATTTGACCTCTCTGATATTATCTTTATAACCACTGCAAATATATTGGATACGGTTCCTCCGGCTCTTCAGGATCGAATGGAAGTCATTAATTTTCCAGGATATATCGAGGAAGAGAAAGTTCAAATTGCTATCGAATATTTAATTCCCAAACAATTAAAAGCTCATGGAATACCTGAAGATAAAGTTAAGTTTACCAACAGCGCCATTAAGAAGATTATCAGGGAACAGACCCGGGAAGCAGGTGTCAGAGACCTGGAGCGTAAGATTGCTGCAATTTTTCGGCAGATTGCCCGGAAAATTGTTGAAGGAAAGAAGACAACAACTACTATATCTGGGAAAAATATCTACAAGTTTTTAGGGCCGCCACAATTTCATTTCGGAATTGCTGAAGAAGAAGATCAAGTCGGAGTTGCGACTGGATTGGCCTGGACTGCAACCGGAGGCGACATAATCTCAGTCGAGGCAACGATTATGCCTGGGCAAGGGAAATTGATTCTAACCGGCCATCTGGGAGATGTAATGAAAGAATCTGCCCAGGCAGCGGTAAGTTATATAAGATCGAAGGCGAAAAAGCTAAAAATAGAAGAGAACTTTATCGAAAAAATAGATATCCATATCCACGTTCCAGCCGGTGCCATTCCCAAGGACGGCCCTTCAGCGGGAATAACCATGGCTACGGCTTTAATCTCAGCTATCACAAACATTTATGTCAAGCGGGAAGTCAGCATGACAGGTGAGATTACTCTTAGGGGCAATATTTTACCAATCGGTGGCGTGAAAGAAAAAGTTTTGGCTGCTCACAGAGCTGGTCTGGAGAAAGTCATTTTACCTGCTGAGAATAGAAAGGACATGGAGATAATTCCTAAACATGTTCAAAGAGATGTTGAGCTAATATTTGTTGACCACATGGATGAAGTTGTCGAATTAGCCCTAGAAAAAAAAGTCCAAAAAAAATCATCTAAAGCCAAAAAAAAGCAATCGGTTGAAAAAAAAGTCAAGGCAAAAACTAAATGAAGATTGGTGTAATCTCCGATACTCACCTAACTGACGAACAAGTAAACGAGCAAGGCCAAGATCTTCTAGAGATATTATATCCTCACTTCAAAGAGGTTGAATTAATATTTCATGCTGGAGATCTGATTGAATGGAGTATAATAAGCCTTCTTGAAAATATTGCCAGGGTAGAAGCTGTTTCCGGAAATATGGACCGTAATCTTGCCGGTCGTTTTCTTCAGGCCCATAGGGTTTTTGAATTGAATGGCCACCGGGTTGGTTTAATTCACGGCTGGGGGCCTCCCTATGGCTTGAGGGATAGAATAAGGCAAACCTTTAATAATAGTGTCGAAACGATTGTCTTCGGGCATACCCATGAACCTTTTTCTCAAATTGAAGATGGGATTTTTTATTTCAACCCTGGTGCAGCATTTGATAGAAAATTCACCAAAGTCAATTCTATCGGCCTTCTCGATATTGAACAGGAAACAAAAGGTCAGATTATCTATTTGACTTGATTATTTTATGGATAACATCATTATTGATGATTCAGAGGCAGGTTTTCTAGGTTTATTGGCTGAGCAGTTTCGATCTCTTCAGGTCTGGGTTCATTAATTTGAATATGGACGTGGTTGCCTTTATCATTTGAATAATCGCTAAGTTGAGGCTTAAAATATACTGAAATATCTCTGACTAATCCAAGGTAGTCTTGACCACTTTTAACTCTTTGGCCTTCTTTTATGGCCACATCCTTAAGGTGAAAGATGGTTAACTCTATTTCTGGCCAAGCAATGGGGCTGATGGCAATCTGTGTATCTTTGTACTTTCCATAAAGATTATAATCGTAAACTCTTGTCACCTTTCCTGAAACCGGAGCGTAGACTTTAGTGCCTTCTTTTGCCCCTATGTCTATTGCCCGGTTGGTATCACCCAGGCGCCCCGGCCGGATTAATTTGACGAATGAATATGGGCTTGATTTAGCAGAGAAATTATTTCTTACAGCTTTATAGGCTCTTGAAGGAAGAATTGTTTTTCTCTCCATGCCCAATGGCTTCATTTCTTTAACGTCATTTTGAGTAGCTTGATGAAAAGCAACAAGAGTAAGTTTGTCTACTGAAAATGGAAGGATAATTTCGACACCCTTGGATTTAGCTAAAATTATTTTTTTATCTGTTTGTCCTGTTTTTTGTTGGGAATTGAGCTCATCATAATGGGGAGCCATTAAAGTGTTAGCTTTTCTTAATCTGAAATAGGAGGAACCTAAAGGTATGCTAAAGGTTAATAAACTAAAACAGATTAATACAAATCCTATTTTTAATAAATCTTTTATTTGACTTTCTTGCCTAAGTCTTCTGCGGCGGATGCGATTTCGATAAAAAGTATGTCTTTTATTGTTTAAAGCCATCTAAAAATTAAGTTGCGCTTTCAACACCTGCCCCGGCAGCTTTTTTCCTTCTTGATCTTATGAAAAGAAAGAAAAGTATTAAGATTATGAGAAAAATAATAAATAAAACAACTGCTAAAGCAATTATTATATACCACCTTACAATCTGGGAAGTTGCGGATATTTTTCCACCTTCGGTGAATGATAATTCCCAAGCGGCCGTATCTTTGTCAATCTTACCTTTATTTTCAGTCTTGGTAATCTCCCCGGGTAGGCTCAATTGGTATTTTAAACTGAAAGACTGGGTTAATTGCTCGGCCTGCGGGGAATTAGCTTCAGAACTTGCTTGAGTACTTTCTATTTCTTCAGAAAACTTATAAGTGGCAAAAACAATATAATCTCTCTTTACAAGTTTTGTGTTTTTAAAAGATAATCCATCTTCACTGCCAGCAAATTTCTCATTTTTCTTTTTCAAGTCATCTATATCTTTAAAATCAAAAGTTATTTGATAGTGAGATTTGTCTCCCTTTTCATATTTTCTGAATTTACCACCTTCAGGGAGGGCATCTTTCATCTCTTCTTCGATGTTTTTAGACTCGCCTCCGCTGGGTGCTGTTTCCATCACTTTGGCAAAACTTTTATCGATGGCTAGATCAATTGACCTGCTGCCTGATCCGTTTTCTTTTACTTCAGTTTTAATTACGTAATCAATGCAACCAGTTAATGAAAATAGGCTGATAATGAGTAAGGATATAAAGAAAATCTTGATTTTTGACATATATACTTATCCTCTCTTGAAAAAGAATTTTCTCTATTTTAGCCTAATAGTAGCAACTTCGTCTATTATTTCAATTTTAGTTTGAAATGGTTGAGAAATTTTTTCTAAGCGGTTTAAGATTATTTGTGCATCTTGGCCGGTAGCGACTTCAGGCTGTCCTTGTTGAGTAAGATAAACAGGAGTTATCTTTGCTTCGGATAACCCCTTTGAGTTGATGGTCAACTCTAAAATAAAGGCTTCTCCGGTTTTCCGGCTGAAGTGGTCGAAAACAAAATCTCCCAGGCTATAGGCGATCAGCTTCTCTTTATATATTTCTAATCCCTGAATGACGTGGGGATGCTCGGCTAAGACCAGATCGGCTCCGCTATCGATTACCATATGGCCCAGCTCTTTTTGATAATTGAGCGGGTAGTCCTGGTACTCCATCCCCCAGTGAAAATGAACAATCAAATAATCGACCCGCCTTTTAGACTCAATTATCTTTTCTTTGATTTCCTGGTAATTTTCTGGCCGGACTGTGGCGATACCTGCCTTGTTCTCAGAAGACATAAAACCGGGAGGTATTATATAACTATAAGCTAAGAAACCGACATTTACTCCATTATTCAACTTCTTTATAGCTAGCCTTTCGGCTTCATCTTTATTCCTTCCTGCTCCTGTATATTCTATCTCCGACTCTCGCAATAAAGCCATAGTATCGTCTAAGGCTTCAAGGCCGTAGTCCAGCGCATGGTTATTGGCTAAGCTGGCAAAATCTATTCCTGCAGAATAAAGTGACTTTATTCCCTCGGGGTCACCCCTGAAAGTAACATCTTTATCAGCTTTGCGTGTTCCCCTTAAGGAGACAGGGCTTTCTAGATTAACTATGGCAATATCGGCCTTCTGAAAATAAGAAGCGACTTTGGCCAGAGGGGCCTCTCCGCCTGATGAATTAATAAGGTTCCGTACTTTACGGTCAAAAATTACATCACCTCCGGCAGTGATTGTAATTGAAGAGGGGTTTGAAAGGATTCGATTATTACTGTTCAAGTATACTTTGGCCAAAGAAGTAGCCGTAAATTTGTTGAATGATTTAATCTTTTTGCTCTTATCATTTTTATAAAATGGCAGAGTAAGATAGATAATCCCAGAGACTAATATTATTATTACAAGAAGAGAC
>CAYFWW010000036.1:0-96147 GCA_964346985.1 uncultured Actinomycetota bacterium | reverse complement strand
GACTATAGGCATGATTATCATACAAACAAAGGATATGAATGTTCTTGGTGCCACGGAGAGAGTGCTCCAGGATGTGTAGGTTGTCATGAGCATTCAGTATCTCAGATTCATGGTGAACCTAGTCATCCTGATGACTGTAACTTCTGTCATAAATCAGGAGTACCGAAACCGCATTCTGACATTCCATTGGAAGGTTGGAATGATTATGTTGAAGGTAAAGGCTGGCGTGTTTGTCGAACTTGCCATGATAGTCAATTAGGACATCAAGACTGGCCGCGCCGTGATTGTCGTCCTTGCCATGCTCCTGGCACGAAAAAAAGTGTTCACAGATACTATTGGCATATGTTGACTTCATCTTATGGAGCTTGCTTCGTATGTCACGAAGTTAGCCCAGCAGACAAAAGCTTAAATTGTACTAACTGCCACCCTCGTGAAAGAAGAAGTTATTGATATAAGTAAAATGTCGTAAAAAATGAGGCGGTCGCATGACCGCCTCATTTATTTTAATTCAGTTGAAAAGAAAGCAAGCTATTTATTAATTTGGTTTTGCATATATTATATTTAATTAATGTAAATAAATAATATTTAATACTTTTAATGTACAGGAAAAACAATAAAAGCAATGGTACTTTCTTGCAGGAAAAAGTATGTTCATCTAGAATACATTATTAAAGTTTGATGAAATTTTATAACAGCAAAAAAAATCTTGTTTATTTAAATGCAGGTTCTGTGTTTTTCTGCATTTTTATAAACTGAGGTGAAATGAATATTGCTGAAGAAATAAATATAGTAAAAAAAGAAATTTGCGAAGAGTGCAGCAAAAGTAATCCTCAACTTGCAAATATAAATCTTCCAAAAGTGCTTCTTCTTGCTTCTTTAGTTTTACATTGTGGTGAATTTGGAAATTATAAAAAATCAACAATGCGATCAATTGCTTGTTCGGTAGAGATGCTAAACATGGCTATTAATTACCATTATGCAAATTCTAATAAAAAAAGAGAAATTGTATCTAACCTGAATTTAATTACAGGTGACTTTTTATATGCCAGGGGGATAGTCTACATATCTAAATTATGCAATGGCTTTTATGTTTCTTGTCTGACTCAAAGCATAAATGATATTGTCAAAGCTGAAGCAAAGCCCAAAAGCTTTATTGAAAAAGACTCGATTGCCAATTATCTTTTATTGAGGTCAAGTTTGTTCAAGACTTCTGCTTACTTAGGCGGAATAGCTTCTGAAAATGATGAACAGACAGTAAACAATATGAGCAGGATAGGAAAGAATTTTGGGATGGCCTATTATCTAAACTTACTTGCTAGTCAGGGTTTTATTGAAAAAGATCTTTTTTCAAATTTGAATAAGGATATCAATACTGAACTACGAGAGAATCTAAGCAACTTGTCCCAAAAAAATGAGGCTGTTAAGCTAGATTCTTTTATCAAGGAAAATCTTACTGGCCACAATTTTTTTATTAGGGAGAATTAAGTTATGCAAAAAGCCGACTTGATTCTTATTCATGCACCAAGTGTTTATGATTTCCGAAAAACGTCCATAATGTATGGGCCAGTAAGCGATGTTGTTCCCTCTGGGCCTATTTTTGAAATGTACCCGATAGGTTTTGCAACTATTGCTGAGTTCCTGGAACGTTATGGATATCATGTCCGGATAATCAATTTAGCTGTGAAAATGCTTCACAGCAAGAAATTTGACCCGGAAAAATTAATAAAGAAGCTTAAACCTAAAATATTTGGTATCGATTTGCATTGGTTGCCTCATGCTCATGGTAGTCTTGAAGTAGCCAGAATTATAAAGAGTTATCATCCGGATATCCCAATAATTTTTGGAGGATTTTCCTCAACCTATTTTCATCGCGAATTAATGGAGTATCCACAGGTAGATATGATAATGAAAGGTGATTCGACTGAAAAGCCTATTAAAAAATTAATGGATATACTGACCCATGGTGGAGATTTGGGTAAAGTAAAAAATCTATCGTGGAAGGATAAGAATGGTGAAATACACCATAATCCTATTGAATATATCCCCTCTGATATTAACTATATTAAACTGGACTATACATATAACATTAAATCTGTTTTTAAGTTTAGGGATCTTGTGGGACACATTCCCTTTCTGAAATTTCTTAAATATCCTATTACAGCAGCTTTTACTTGCAGAGGGTGTAATCATGTTTGTGTTACCTGTGGAGGGTCTGAGGAAGCATTTAAAAATAATTGTCGGCGTATCGTAACAGCTTTTCGTGACCCTCTTCTTTTGGCGGAGGACATAGAGACTATTTCAAAATATTTTAAAGGGCCAGTTTTTATTTTAGGAGATGTAAATCAAGCTGGGTATTGGTACGGTGAAAGAGTATTAAGAGGTCTAGCAGAAAAGAAGATTAAGAATCAAATAGCCTTTGAGTTTTTTAGGCCTCCCAAGAATAGTTTTTTTACAAAATTAAATCAATCATTACCACACTATAGTATTGAAGTTTCTATGGAATCACATGACCCGGAGATAAGAAAAATATTTGGTAAATATTATTGCAATAAAGCTATTGAAGATATGATTGAGCAAGCCCTGAATAATAATTGTGAAAGAATAGACATTTATTTTATTATTGGTTTACCAAACCAAACCTATCAATCAGTAATGGAAACTATCGATTATTGTCAGTATCTTTATGACAAATTTAAAGGAGATAAACGTCTTTTGTCTTTTATTTCCCCAATGGCACCCTTTCTTGACCCGGGTTCAGTCGTCTTTGAAAATCCAGAAAAATATGGTTTTAAATTATTATATAAAACCCTGGAAGAACACAGGAAAGCTTTATTAAACCCCAGCTGGAAATATATATTAAACTATGAGCCTAACGCAATGACCAGAGAAGAGTTGGTAGAAGTAACCTATGAAGCAGCCCTGAGACTTAATAGAATAAAATGGGACTATGGAATTATTCCAGAAAAAGTTGCTAAAAGAACCGAAAGCAGAATTAATCAAGCCTTAGATGTAATTGAAGAGATTGATATTATAATGGAAAAATTCCCAGAAAAACAACGAGAAGAAAGACTAAAAACATTAAAAGTAAATCTTGATCAATTGAGTATTTCAACCGTATGTGAAAAATCTGAACTCGAGTGGCCTACTGGTTTTATAAATTTCAGATTCTTAAATGTCTTGAAACTTTTGACAAAAAGAGATAGGGCATTTGTTCAATTACATAGCGATTAATAATTCACTTAATTTAGAAAGCTTTGGTAAAATACAAAACATCCTCAGATGCTATAATCAACATTGAAATATGAGTAAGAGAATTTTTTCTTTCCGGATTATAAAAGACTTAAAGAAGTTAGATAAAGAAATCATCAAAACTCTAAAAGATTGTGATGGATATCTTTCTCATTTATCTTTGAATGTTTTACGCTCAGGTGGCAAACGGTTAAGGCCTGCCTTAGTATTAATCTGCGGACAAATTAGAGAATATGATTTTAACAAGCTAAAAAAAGTAGCTATGGCTATCGAACTTATTCATATGGCTTCTCTTATACACGATGATTTTTTAGATAGATCAGAGTTAAGGCGGGGAAAACCTACTATTTATAGCAAATACGGGTGGCAGAAAGCTATAGCTGTTGGTGATTATCTTTTTTCACTTGCTTTCTATTTATTGGGAATAAATGGTAATAATAGGGTCATTGAAATTTTATCTCGAAGTGCTGTTGATCTATCTTTAGGAGAACTTGAACAGATGGAGGGCATTACTACTAAAAAACAGGATTCTAAACATTATCTGGAAAGAATTTGGAAAAAGACTGCTTCACTTTTTTCGTCATCTTGTTTAGCGGGGGCAATTATCGGAGAGGGAAAAGAAGAAGATATAGCTAACCTTGGCAAGTTCGGTAAAAATTTGGGGATAGCATTTCAGATATATGATGACATTCTTGATATTGTCGGGGATGAGAAAGTAACAGGCAAGCCAAGCGGCATTGATATTGCCGATTGTATTTTTACTTTGCCGGTAATATATGCTTTAGAATCTTCTAGCCATAGCCATGAATTATTTAAGATAACTGCAGCTAAAGAGAAGAACCGAGATGAAGTGGAAAGAGCTTTAGAAATAATTAAAAGTACTGATGCTGTTATACTAGCAAAGAAGGAAGCCAAGAATTATATAAATAAGGCATTGGAGAGTTTAAGTTCTATTGAAGAAGATGAAGTAAAGAATAATTTATCAAATATTGGACAATATGTTATTGAAAGATTCAATTAAAAAATAAGGCCATAAGTAAATAAAGATTGAAAATGAATAAATAGACTGGTTTTAGATATATACATATATAAAATTCTTGCTTAAAAACAATACCGTTGATATATTATTTCTAATCTCAAAATGAAAGGATACATTTTATTGCTGCTTTCAGCAGATTGGGTTTTACCTGTAACAAATAAGCCAATTAAAAAAGGATCTTTGTTGATTGAAGATGGGAAGATAAAAGCTATTGGGCCTTATAAAGAACTTTGTAGTCAATATCCTAATCATGAAATATTTGATTTCCCAAGTGCGGTAATAATGCCAGGATTTGTAGACCTTCATACTCACCTTGAATATAGTGTTTTTAGAGGTGCTTGTGATGATCTACCCTATTCATATTGGAAAATGCAAGTAACTGAAAAGAGCAGAAATCTTGACCAAGAAGATTGGCTACTTTCAGCTAAACTTGGTGCGCTTGAAACTATACTTTCAGGTATTACTACAATCAACGATATAACTGATACAGGTGCAAGTCTAGCTGCGGTATCTGAAGTTAAGCTCAAAGGGATAATATATTATGAGATTATTGGAATGAATGAGAAAGAATCTTCTCAGATAATGGCTAAAGCATCGAAAGAGATAAAAGAATGGAATAAAGCGGTTGATGAAAAATATGTACAAATAGGAATTGCACCACATTCTCCATATTCTGTTTCACCCCAACTTATTCAGGCCGTAAGCAGATATGCTTTAGAAGAAGGCTTAAAAACTAGCATTCATCTTTCCGGGAGTCGAGATGAGTTTAATTTTGTTAAATATGCCCAGGGCCCGCTTGCTACCGAGTACCGTGAACTAGTAGGCTGGGACAACCTGCTTTGGCAACCAACAGGAGTCACACCGGTCAAATATTTGGAACAGTGGGATATTCTGGAAACTGATATTTGTGCAGTTCATTGTGTACAGCTTGAAGAAAGGGACTTTGACATTATTCAAAAATATGATGTTGGCATAGCCTATTGCCCCAAATGTAATGCTAAACTTGGTGGTGGAATTGCTCCCCTACCCAAGTTTATAGATAGAAATTTACGCATAGGAATTGGTACAGATAGCCCAGCTTCAAGCAATACCATGGATTTTTTTGATGAAATGAGAATTGGTTTGTTATTACAAAGGGGCGTGAATCAATCTATAGAAAATTTTGAAGCCGAGAGATTTGTTGAGATGGCAACTATTGGAGGAGCTAAAGTAATGGGTTGGGAAGATAGAATCGGTTCCCTTGAAGTCGGAAAAGACGCAGATATTATTGCTGTCGATCTATCTCACAGCCAACAATATCCATTAGGGGATCTATACTCAGCTTTAGTTTATTCAGCAAATCAAGAGGATGTTATCTTTACAATGATAAATGGCGAGATAGTCTACCATAAAGGAAAGACACTTTTACTTAACGAAGAAGAAATTAGAGAGGCTTCAGAAAATATAAGGAAAAAGCTGACTTAGCGATGGAAGAAGTTGGCCAGGTAGTCTCGGTTGAAGGAAATATTGCTAGAATTAGATTTCATAGAAGCAAAGCATGCCGCAATTGCGGGATATGCTTTCAAGTTTCTAAACAAGACATGGAGACAGAGGCAATAAATATTGCCGGGGCTAAAAAAGGTGAGCAGGTTATTATTGGATTAGAGACTGAAACGTTTTTGAAAGCTGCATTTTTTTTGTATATAATTCCATTAATATTTTTATTTGTTGGGATTTTAGTTGGAAATTTTACATCTCAATATATAATAAAAGATAGTAATGAAACCCTACTTTCTTTTGTAGGAGGTTTAATCTTCTTAGGGTTTTCTTATTTTTTTATAAGAAACCGTGAAATAAAAGCAAAGGGAACAAAAAAGTACGAGCCGCGCGTCTTAAAAATAGTGCGTAAATAAAATAAAGGAGGATTGCAAAATGAATGATAAAGAAAAAGATAAAGATGAGAATATAGAAGAGATGGATGATGAATTTGAAGAAGAGGATTACGAAGACGAAGAAGAACTAGAAGAAGAAGATTTCATTGATGAAGATGAATTTGAGGAAGAGATCGAGGAAAAGGTTAAACCTAAGAAAGTTGTCAAAAGAGTAAAGAAAAAACCGGCTAAAAGAGTTGCTCCTATTCAGACAGAGAGGCCACAGCTTGATATTGTTTGGGTTGCTATTCTTGTAGTTGTAGCTTTTATGGTTGGTTTTTTTATCAGAGGTTTATTCACTGCCCCTGCTCAGCAGCAGGGAATAAATACACAAAGCCCAGGGGGATCCCTAAGTGCACCTCCTCTGTCTCCTGAGCAAATGCAAAATGGTGAATTGCCGCCAGGCCATCCAGGAACTGAGGATGCTCCTGCTCAGGAAGGCACGGATGAAGATACAAAACCATCTTCTGAGGATACAGCTAATCCATAAATAATTATACTCCCGCCGGATATTGTTTCGGCGGGTTTTAAACCTGGTGAATAATGCTTTTAGATAAGGAAAAAGCTTCTTTAATAATAAAAATAGTTGCTATAGTCATTTCTGTAGCTTTTGTTGGCTCGTTGATATATACATTTGCCCCAAATGTGAATCTGGGAAAAAAACCTTCTTCTACCACTAAATCGACTACAGCTGATGAAGAAATGAAAAGACAAGCTGCGGAACTGGAAAAAATTTTAAAAGATGACCCCAGTAATGCAAATGCCTGGGTTGCTTTAGGAAATATATACTTTGATCTTAATCAAAATGAAAAAGCGATTGAAGCTTATAAAAAAGGATTAGAGTTAAATTCTAAACAACCTGATGTTTGGAGTGATTTAGGGACTGTTTATTTCCGTCTCCAGCAGTATGACCAATCAATTGAACAGTTTAAAAAAGCAATTGAAATAAATCCGAAGCATGCCAAAGCATTCTACAATTTAGGAGTTGTATATAGGACAAAAGGCAACATACCCCTGGCTATTGAATATTGGGAGAAGTTTCTCCAGATTGATCCAGATTCTCCTAATGCTCCATCAATAAAACAGGAAATTGACAGCCTTAAGCAACAGATGGCCCAAACACCGACTTCTACAACTACTGTAAAATAAAAGTAGTTAATAACTGAATTTAAATTAAATATTTATTATGAAATTCAAATATTTTGTAATGAATTTATCGCTGAAATTACTTCCTGGTCAGAAGTTTGGCTGAACTCAGAATAAAATTGACCAACAGCATAGAAGATTCTTGGTAACTCTAAAATAATAACCTGGTCAGCTTCTAGTTTTATCTTTGAAACAGAATCCATGGGGGCGACCGGCACGGCGACATTTAGAGAATAGGGATCATGCTTTCTAATGGCTCTGATTGTTGCTAGCATTGTGTAACCAGTGGCAATGCCATCGTCAACTACGATTATTTCTTTACCAGTCAGGTTGGGAAAACTCTTTTCGCCTAAATAAATCTTCCTTCGGCGGTCTATCTCTAATAACTCTTTTTTAATTTTATCTTCAAGATACTCTTTAGTTACCTGGAGGCTCTTTATAAGCTCTTCATTTAAAACATAATCGTTTTCCTTGACAACAGCTCCGATTGCCAGTTCTTCATTTCCAGGAGCACCAATTTTGCGAGGAATGACTAAATCAAGTGGAGCATTTAAAGTTCGGGCAACTTCAGCAGCTACTATAACTCCTCCACGAGGAATCGCCAGGATTATTACATCCTTACCCTTGAATGCCTTTAGCTTTTCAGCTAACTTTTTTCCTGCTTCTTTTCTATCGAGAAACAATTTTAAATAAATATTATTACCGTATATATTAGTTTAGTTTTCTTTGCTGGATAAAACAATACATAATCGGAATATATTGATAAACTTGGTATTAAGGTAGCTACAATTCAAGGCAAAACTGCAAAAACTTATTAGTTATTGCATTTAGATATTAAATACATAGGTAAATATATAGGCCTGTGTAGTTAAAAAATAGGCAGGATCAATATAAATGCTGGATTTATATAAGATTGAGTTCTATTCAATAGAAGTAAAAGAATGTATAATAAATTAAAAATTTAAGAGAGGGTTTTAGATGTTTGGATTAGGTATGCCTGAAGTAATTCTAATTTTAGCAATAGCTTTGATAATTTTTGGGCCAAGGAAGCTCCCAGAATTAGCTCGTTCTTTGGGAAAAGCAATGAATGAATTTAAAAAGTCGACTCAAGATATTGAAAAAGAAATAAAAGCTGGAATGGATTCGGTTAGCTTAGAAGATGATGAGGAGCCAGAAGACAAAACCTCTAAACCTAAGAATGATAGTAAATCCGAACCGGTAAAAGTAAAGACTAAAGAATAAAAAGGATTATCTTAAATAGGAGGTTTTGTGAATGGCCGATGTTCGGATGTCCTTTATTGACCATCTTGATGAGCTCCGTAAAAGATTGATCAATATTGCTATCGCTGTCTCAATCGGGGCTACTGTAGGATATATTTACTGGAAACCGATTCTGGATCTAATTTTAGAACCACTTGGGGATACAGAACTTTTTTTTACAACTCCCATGGAGCCATTTGTAGGGAGGTTTCGGGTGGCAATTTTTGCTAGCATATTTGCCGTTTTCCCGATTATTATTTACCAAGTAATGATTTTTATTGCCCCGGCTCTTAGGTCCAAGGAAAAGAAAATCGCTTTACCTATCGTTTTACTATTAGTAATTCTTTTTTATAGCGGAATTATTTTTGGTTATCAGTATATATTGCCAGTAGGTATTAACTGGTTGATAGGACAGGGGCAAGGATATGTCAGTCAGATTCTTACCATCGATAAATATGTCTCTTTTATTGCTCTTTTTCTTTTAGCCTTTGGTGGTGGCTTCCAAACTCCGGTGGCCATACTTATATTAGTAAAAATAGGAGTAGTTTCTCCAAAAAGTTTAAGAAAAAACTGGCGAATTGCATATATTGTCATATTAACTATAGCTGCCATAATTACTCCTGATTGGAGTCCTATAACAATGTCTATTATGGCATTGCCGATGTTGATTCTCTATGAGTTAAGCATATTATTGGCTAGAGCCCTTTAAGAAAAAAACTTATGAACTTAGAAGCTTTATAGGAGTTAATTTGGGTTTGTTTGAGCGCAATTACAGCAGGCGAGAATTTTTTTTTCGTATATCCTCGTTAATTGCAGCTTTTGGACTCTCTGAGGCTTTACTTCCACGTTTAGTTAGCGCACTTGAAGAACTTCCGCCAAAACCTCTTATCTGGATCGAAGGATTAAGTTGTTCAGGATGTTCATCATCATTTATGAACAGTGATTATCCCGAAGCAGAATCATTATTATTAAATGATATGTCTTTATTTTTCCATCAATGGTTTTTAAATAATTCAGGCCAAGAACTTTTTCAGTATCTTTATAGGTTAATAAACGATTTTCGAGGTAAGTATATTCTTATTATTGAAGGCGCTGTCCCTGGAAAAGATGAAGACAGATATCTAGACCTTGGATCTGCAATGGGCAAAAAATTGACCTATTCTGAATTATTAATTCAACTTTCCGGGAATGCCTTAGCCTCGCTGGCTGTTGGCAGTTGTGCTTCATTTGGTGGTTTTTCCGCACTTGGTCCTTCAGCAGCGCAACCAGCCATGAAGAATATTGAGAATACCAAAGTGATTAATATTCCCGGGTGCCCAGCCCACCCAGATTGGATAACAGGAACAGCAATCCATATTTTTTCATATGGATTAAACGAAGTTTTATCAGACTTAGATGAATTTAATCGCCCAAAAGCTTTTTTTAAACAATATGTTCATGATATATGTTTCAGGCGAGCTGCTTTTAACGAAGGACATTTTCTCACTGATTATAATAATCCTGAGCAAGTGAGTAAGTTTTGCCTTTATAAAAAAGGATGTAAAGGGATGGTGACTAAGTCTGATTGCCCATTGCGCCTATGGAACAACCGGCAGAATTTCTGCTTAAAAGCCGGGGTTCCTTGTTATGGTTGTACCGAACCTGATTATCCCGCAAATTTTATTCCGTTTGACCAGAAGGAAGAAGGAGTAAAAATTCCAGGATATTTTGGAGTAAAAAAAGGTTCCGATCAAGCAGCAATAGTTTTATCGGTTACTGCAGCTGCTGGTTTAGGGGCCCACTTATCTTATAAAAAGATAAAGAAAAGTAAAAAAGATAAGGAGGAAGAAGACTCTGGAGCTAAAAATTAATCCCTTAAGTAGAACGAACGGTAGGTTAGAGGTTCTCTTAAGAATCGAAGAAAATAAAATTAAAAAAGCCAGTATTGACGGAATAGAATATAGAGGCTTTGAGAAAATTCTTGAAGGCAAAAAGCCTTTTGATGCAGTCTACATAACTCAGAGAATATGTAGTAATTGTTCGATATCTCAGGCTATTACATCGGCAAGAGCTTTTGAGAATTTTGGTAAAGTTAATATACCCGATAATGCCCGTTTGATTAGAAATTTGATGCTAGCAGCCAGCTATATTCAATCTCACCTTCAGAATTTTTATTTTTATGTCTTACCTGATTATCTGGATTACGATGCGATAGTTACTTATTCTGGAAATAATAATTACCTTGTTAAAATTCGCGATAAATTAATTAACTTTAAGCAAAAACAGGGTCTTTTACAAAGTAGTTCCTTAAATAAAGATCAGTTTTTCATTAATGAAAGTCAATCTGGATTGGAATTATTTAATAATTTTCTTAAGGCTTTAGAAATTAGGCAAGATATTCAGAAGTTCTCAGCAATTATGGGTGGCAAGATGCCTTTACCTGGTAATATAGTTCCCGGAGGAGTAATTTGCCAGCTTGATATTAGTGATTTAAGCAGAATGCATTCATTAATAAGAAAAATAGCTGATTTTATCAGTAGAGTTTATCTTGTTGATTTATTTAAGCTATGCCTTGGACCGCTTCTGCCTCTTGCTCAGCTTGGCCTTGGTGTTAGCTACCAAAACTTTCTCTCCTTAGGTGAATTTCCACTTGACTCAAACCAAAATAAAATGCTCTTTTATCATGGAGTAATATTTGATGGAAAGATAGCCGAAGTACCAGGTTTAAATTTTGAAAATATTGAATTTTATAAGGAAGGTAAAGCACCTCTTTATAAACAGAAAGTTATGGAAACAGGTTCATTGGCCAGGTTATTGGTGATGGGAGAAAATAAACTATTTAAGTTGATTAAAGATTATAATTTGAAATTCGGATCTGTAGCAAGATACCTGGCCAGAGGTCTTGAAGCTGAGATATTAATATCAAAAATGGAAGAGTGGCTCGAAGAAATTATTGAGAATAATAGAAGCGGAAACTTTAATATACATATTCCAATAGAAAATGAGATTTCAGGAGAATCAATTGCAGAGCTGGAAGCTCCAACAGGTTCAATGATTCATCTTGTATATTCAAAGGCTAAAGAAGTAAAAAAATATGAGATTTATTCACCTACAAACTGGATTTTTTCACCGGTTGACAGCGGAAGGCCAACTGCTATTGAGAAAGCCCTGCTTGATATAGACCTTTCTGGCCCAGAAGATTTAATAAATATATTCCGGGTAATTAGATCTTTTGAGCCCTGTGGTAATTGTCATAATGCTTGATCAATAGAGGTAAAGAGAATTCTAATTACCAAAAGTATATTAATAATCAAATTAAAAAAAATATTCTTTCATCTTTATAAAATCAGACAGGCCGGTAGATTAATATTATTTAAGAAGTCAAACTGATAGTAATCATATTTAGTTAAATAAGATATCTGGTAATAAACTTTCTAGTCAAAAACAAAAGTCTCAAGTAAAATAATATAACTATTGGTAAAGGAGAATTAATTTTGCCAACTGAAAAAGAAAAAATCGCAGTCCTAGGTGTTGGAAATTTGATTTTAAAAGATGAAGGAGTCGGGATTCATGTAATAAATGAGATGGAGAAAATTGAACTGCCCGACAATGTTGAGTTGATTGATGGAGGGACTGCCGGAATTGACATAATGAATATGATAGAAGGATATGATAAGTTGATAGTTATTGATGTAGTTGATTGTGGAGAGGTTCCCGGTACATTATATCGTATTGACCCCGATGATTTGGTAAATAGACCTACATTAAAGCAATCTCTTCATCAGATAGGATTGCTTGATGCGCTTGATATGGCCAAGCATTTTGGCCATTATCCCGAGACCATAATTATAGGAGTTCAGCCAAAAGCTATAGAGTGGGGGATGGAACCGACGCCGGAACTCAAAGCAAAAATTCCCGATTTGATTAAGATGGTTTTGGATGAGCTTGGAATTAAAGATGAAGGTAGAAAGGAAGAGTAACCTAGTTAAAGGTATAGAATATGCATGAGATGGGAATTACTCAAAATATTTTAGATAGCATATTTGCTCACGCTAAAGAACATGATGCAAAAAAAGTAACCAGGGTGAAGCTAGAATTTGGAGAAATGACACAAGTTGTTCCTGATTCAATCCTTTTCTACTTCGAACTGTTAGGTAAAGATACTATAATAGAAGATGCAAAGATTGACATTGATATTATTCCCACCACGGCAAAATGTTCCAATTGTGGTCAGGATTTCAAGGTAGAGGATATGATTTTTATCTGCCCGAAATGTGGTAGTTTTGGAACTGAGATACTTGCAGGACGTGAAATGAATATTAAAAGTATTGAGGTTGAATAAACAATAAAGGGTGGTTCAGATGGTTGAAATAAAAATTGAAGAAAGAATAATTGCTGCCAGTGAGGAATTATCCAGAGAAAATGCCAAAATATTTAAAGAAAAAAATGTTTTTGTCATAAATCTTATGGCTTCTCCTGGGGCCGGCAAGACAAGTTTTATTTTAAAAACTCTGGAAGCCATAAAGGAGAAGTATAAGATAGCCGTAATAGAGGGAGATATTGCCTCACAAGTGGATGCGGATAAGATTAAGGAACAGGGCGTGGAAGCTGTACAGATTAATACGGGGGGAGCTTGTCATCTTGAAGGAAATATGATGCGGAAAGCAATGGATATTTTGGACTTGGGTTCGATTGACTTGATAATTATTGAAAATGTAGGTAATTTAGTCTGTCCGGCTGAATTCTATCTTGGCGAAGATTTAAGAGTAATGATATTAAGCATTGCCGAGGGGCATGATAAACCCCACAAATATCCCTTAATGTTTAAAGAAGCTGATATCTTAATTGTAAACAAGATGGACTTATTACCTTTAACGGATTTTAATATGGCTGAATTTGAAACATTGGTTAAAAATCTCAACTCTGATTTAAAGACAATAAAAGTATCTTGCAAAGACGGAGAAGGGCTAGAAGAATGGTATGATTTTCTTAAAGCCAAGATTGACGAGAGGATTAAGAAATGAACAGAGAAGAGATAATTAATTGGATTAAAGAAGAAATACCAAATCAAAATCTTGTTAAGCACATGCTGGCTGCTGAAATAGTTATGGACAAGTTAGCTGAAAAACTTAATCAAGATAAAGAACTATGGTCTCTCGCTGGCCTGGTCCACGATATAGACCTTGGCCGTACAGAAGGTGATATGAAAATCCATGGACAGGTTGGAGCAGAAATGCTTGAGGAGAAAGGTTTTCAGCCTGAGATTATTCAAGCGGTAAAGTCTCACGCTGATAAAGCAGATAGATCTACAATAATGGATTATGCCCTTTGGTGCATAGATCCCCTGACTGGTTTTATTGTAGCTTGCGTATTGATCAACAGAAAGAATACTATCGATGATATAGATGTTCAATTTTGTTTGAGGCGGTTTGGGGAGAAAGCATTTGCCAAAGGTGCCAACAGGCAACAAATTTCAGCTTGCCAGGATTTACTTGGGATTAAATTAGATGAGTTCATATCTTTAGGATTATCTTCAATGCAGGAAATCGGGGATGAACTTGGTTTAGCCTAGTTCTTTTTTAATTTTTAAATATCTATGGCAAACTGCAACTTGCCATGAAATTAAGATGATAATGTGTCAGGAAGCAAATTAGAACTTTGTAAACGTTCAGTTTTTCTTTTTGTTAAAACATATGATATTGGCCAGCTTAATCTGTCAATCTAAAAAATTATCCTTAAATAAATAATAAATTAAGTTAATATGGCGTGTACTTTTATTGCCCGCTCGGGTTTGATTGGACAATTATATTGGCAAATACCACAACCAATACAAGCTTCTTTGATAACATGAGGTCTTTTAAGTTTAACACGGCCACCTCTGGGATTTTCTACGGTCTCTTCGATAAATTCTATGGCCTTGTCCGGTATCGGACAAAGTTCCTCGCAGACAAGGCAATTTTGAAAATCAGACCAGGGAATACACCTTCCCCGGTCAATATGGGCTATACCTATAACCCTCTTTCTTTTTTGAGCAAGTGTAAGGTTTTCAATAGCCCCGGTCGGACAAATTTGGCTACACTCCCGGCAGCTCCAATCACAATATGCGTGGTTGTAGATTAGCTGTGGGCTCCAAAGGCTTTCAACTCCTCCAGCGAACAATGAGGGTTGAATCACGTTAGTCGGGCAGACTCTCATACATTGTCCGCACCTTGTACACCAACCAATAAAAGAATGTTCTTCCCTGGCTCCTGGCGGTCTGATCAAATTGGGGTTTTTAAGTAAATTTGATAATTGAGTAGTGAGCAATAATCCTCCAGCAATTGATAAGGCCCCGGTAGTTATAAAAGCTCTTCGACTCGGTTCATAATTATATGTTTTGACCTTGCGTCCAAAAAAAATAGCTGAGGTTGGGCAGATTGTTTTGCATTCCAGGCATAAAAAACAACGAGATAAATTGGTTGCTTTTCCATTTTCTGAGATTGCATCCATCGGACAGCTACCTAAACATTTGCCGCATTCGATGCACTTAGATTCAATAACAGTCCGTTTAAATATGGAAAGCTTTGAAATCTGCCCGAGAAGTGCTCCCAAGGGGCATACATAACGGCACCAGAACCTCCTGCCGAAAAAAGATAATGATAAAACAGCTACCAGAAGAGTCACAATTAGAAACTGTCCTTGAAAGTGAAGAGGTCTTTCAAAGAGTAAAATATCGTGAAGAGCAACAGTCAGATTGTCGACAGATGGCTGGAGGAAACTAAAATTATAAGCGAGGTCTCCAACTGAGGATAAAACTCTGTCTAAAATTGGAAAGATTACAGCGGTTAATGTTCGGCTCGATATGGCTATGGGATCAAAAATAAGAGGTAATGTATAACCAAATAGGCCTATAATCATAAAAGAGATTAAAATTAAAACCGGTATTCTTGATAAATTTTCACGCCAGATGTCTGCAGCAGGCTTCAAGGTTTTTTTTCTGCTTTGAGTTAAGTCAATAAAAAAACCAAGAGGACATAAGTATCCGCAAAATGAACGCCCTAAAAATATGGTTAAAAAAATCAGAATAAGAGAATATAAGAAATTTAAATAAAGAAAACCTATAGAAGCTGTAACAATTAATGCTATAAGTGGATCGCTGAAAAGAAATAGGGAGAGAAAGAGCCCTTTTACTGGCCGGAATGTCAGCATGATTAAAGAAATAAAGATAATTAGAAAAATAATCTGAATATGAATTCGGAATTTATATATGGGCCAAGAACTTTCTTTTTGTTTTATTATTTAACCTCTCGTATTTTATATTTGTTTATATCTATATTGCCAATTTCCCGGTTTTTTGCTTCTACTAAAAAATCAAGGTCTTCTGGCTTTAAGCCAAAAAGGGTAGTAGCCCAGGAATCAATTTTTACGGCGTCTGTCCCGGCTATGACTTTATAGATATTTTTAACGTCATCAAGATTACCTCCGGTAGGCCCATTGCGATATAGAACCTTATAAGCATCAAGTATTATTAAGTCTGGTTTTACTAATGTGTTTAGATCGACAATCTTGGTTGGAAAATCTGTGTGCATAAAGGAGCGCCAACCACCCATGGTACCCATTAAATTTTTCATCGATAAGGTTAGGACTGAGAGGTTGTGGTGTTTAGCAATTGGAACATTGATAAAAACATCAGCTTCGAAAATATCTTTAACCAGTGGCCATTTCTTTAAAATTTTACCTTGCGGAAAATCTTTTTCAATAAAATTTCGGTTTGATAAAATTTTTGTCCTTCCGCCGGTTCTTCTGGTTGCTGATTCTATACCTGTTGTCTTATAGGCAATCCCAGTTCCTGAAGTAGGTCTATCCAGGACAATTACTTCAGAAGCTCCTGCTTTATAACATAGAGAAACAAGCTCTTCGATAACTAACGGATTTGTAGTTGCGGCGTACTTAGGTTTAGCGGCGTACAAAATATTCGGTTTTACAACTACTTTATCTCCTTTTAATACAAATCGGTCTATTCCACCTAAAGCCTCGACCGCATTGCGGACATTGTTTTTTAAATTCTTGCCTGTTGAAACAGCTATATCGATTTCTTCCATATTATTTGGAATTTGTTCATCGGTAATGTTTCTGTCTTTGCCAGTAGGTTCTAGTTCTTTTAACTCTTCTCTCGGCACGCATCCTTGAAGTAATGGCGATAGGTGCATTGCAGCGTAGAAGCATAAGCCAGTTTTAATAAATTTTTTTCTGGTTATTTTTTTCATACTTAATTATATTTTACCAGATAAAATATAATGTTTTGATAGAAAAAAGTATCAAAGATTAAGTATGTATATTGGTTAAGGGAATAGAGATTTCTAAGAAAAATACATAAATGCAAGAGTGAAATTATTTAGACTTTTTTAATAATATTCAGTTCGCAAGCTCTTCCAGGCAGCTTGATGAACATGCTATGAATTTAAGAACAACATATTATATACCGAATATAGATTAAGTTTTACAAAAAAAATTGTTATGCTATCATATTAAGCCGTTATAAATGAGTGATTTTATTGAGTGTTCTAATAGTAAGTGAAAAAAACAATACAGCCAAAAGAATCGGGAAAATTCTTTCTAGTGGTAAATCAAAGGAAGATAAGTTATATAAAATTCCGATATATACTTTCCAGCATAATGGATCTGATTTTACCTGCCTTGGTTTGAAAGGACATATTCTAAAGCCCGAGTTCCCGGAAGAATATAGAAAATGGCAGAATGTTGATCCGGCTGATTTGATTGAAGCTGAAATAATTAAAGTCCCTTCCCAGAAACAGATTTTAAAAGCTCTGCAATCTTTAGCCAAGAAAGCAGAGAAAGTTATAATTGCTACCGACTTTGACCGGGAAGGGGAACTTATTGGGGTTGATGCTGTAAATAAGATAAAAGAAGTAAATGAAGATGTTGAGATTAAGAGAGCTAGATTTTCTTCACTTACAGCTGAAGAAATAAAAAATGCATTTGAAAAACTTGATGACATTTATTTAAACCTTGCTCATGCAGGAGAGGCTCGGCAGGATATTGATTTAATCTGGGGGGCAACCTTAACCCGTTTTCTTTCTCTGGCTACAACAAGATTGGGAAATCAGTTTTTGTCAGCTGGCAGGGTTCAGAGCCCTACTTTAGCTTTAATAGTAGCCCGCGAAAAAGAAAGAAACGCCTTTAAATCTAAGTCATATTGGCAGATAAAAGGACTATTTGAAAAAGATGGAAAAGAATTCTTAGCTGTACATAAAGAGGATCGTTTTTGGAAAAAAGAAGAAGCTGAAGCTATCTTAAAGAAACTCTCTGATACAGGCCTGGTAGAAGAAGTAATTAGGAAAAAAAGAGAACAGAAACCACCAGCTCCATTCAATACCACTTCTTATTTAGGAGCAGCCGCTGCTTTAGGTATATCACCGTCTAGGGCAATGTATATTGCTGAAAGCCTATATATGGACGGTTTAATTAGTTATCCAAGGGTCGATAATACTGTTTATCCTAGCACTATGAATTTTAGGATGATTCTGGATACTCTATCTAAAAATAAGGTATTTGGGGGATTGGCCAGGGAATTAATGAATCAGGATACTTTTCATCCTACAAGTGGAAAGAGGAGATCGACTGATCATCCACCGATACACCCGACCGGCCTTGCTCAGAAGGATGAATTGGAATCGTCCTTCTGGAAGATCTATGAGCTGATATCAAGAAGATTTATGTCTACACTCTCAGTGAATTCGATAACGGAAGTTATTATTATAAATATTGATGTTAATAAAGAACCTTTTATTGCCCGGGGACAAGTTGTTGTAGAAGAAGGTTGGTTGAAATATTATTATTATAGTAGGAAAAAAGATGAAGAACTGCCAAATATGATTAAAGGGGATAAAATAAAACTTATAGAGCCAATATTTGAAGAAAAAGAAACTCAACCTCCCTCTCGTTACAGCCAGGGAAGTTTAATAAAGGTGATGGAAAAACTAGAACTTGGAACAAAAGCAACTCGGCACTCGATCATTAAAAACCTTTATGACCGGGGATATATACATAGTGACCCGGCAATACCAACAAAACTTGGGATTAGTATGGCAGAAGCTCTGATAAAATATGCAGGGACAATAGCTTCACCGGATATGACTGCGACCTTAGAAAAAGACATGGATTTAATTGCTGAAGGAAAGATAGAACGGAAGGAAGTTGTTAATCATTCACGAGAAATGCTGAAAGAGACTATTAAACATATGAACTCAAACAAAGAAATGCTTGGGCAAGAGATTAGAAACGGAATTTATGACGATTTGATTGTAGGAAAATGTTCGAAGTGTGGAAACGATTTGCGAATAATTAGAGCCAAGAAGTCAAAAAAAAGATTTGTCGGCTGTACTGGCTACCCCGACTGCAAAACAGCCTTTCCTCTCCCTCAATTCGGTAATATAATTCCTACGGGAGAAGTCTGTGAATACTGTATTACTCCAAAAATTAAAGTTATTAACACGAAGTCTTCTAAAAGGAAACCTTGGATTTTATGTTTAGATCCAAATTGTTCAACAAAAACAGCAAATAATAAAGGGAATAAATAAGAAAAGAGAATAGGCTGCAATGAGAATTGCAATCATTAATTCAAATCCAGACGAAGACTTGTCTAAAGGTATAGAGTCCGCTAGTAGTTTTATTTTTAATGCCAAGGAAAAACAAGCAGAAGTGATTATATTTGGATTTAATTTCTTAAAAATAAAAGAACAAATTGAACAATCAAAGAATATTATCAAACACTACAAAGAATCTGCCAAAAAAGCAGATATTAATATCTTAACCAGTAGAATTTTTCATAGTGAAAATAATAAAATATATTCGGCCGTTGCTTATATAAACAGTCAGGGAAAGATTAAGGGGTGGCAACCTGTTATTAACCTAACCAAAAATGAAGAAAGATATCTTTCACCAGGGCCGATGGTTAAGTGCATGGATACAATTTTGAATAAAACTATAGCTTTAAGTAATTTTGACGTTTTTGACCCTGTTATAAACAGGCAGCTTGATTCAGTTGATTGTAAGACTCTGATTATGCAGGTCAATCCGATTTCAACTCTTGAACAAGAAGCTTTTAGGGAGCTAGCCATTGAAAGGAGTATGAGCCAAGCTAATTTAGTTATTGTTATCTCTCTACCTGATATTAAGCACTCAATAGAGACTTTTAATCCAGCAAGCTTTGTGGTCTATCAAGGGAAAGAGATTACTGAAAGTGCACCTTTTGAAGATATGTTAATAGTCGACATAGATTACGATTATATCAGTGATTTTAAGCTTGTCCTGCAAAAAGTTGAGATTCCCAAATTGCTTGAACAGAAATTTATGCAGGTAAATCAAAGAGGTTTATAAATTTTAATGGAGGCAAAGCAAATGAAAAGCAAACTATGCCTGGTTCTAGTTTTTTTATTAATGGCAGTAATTAGTTTTCAATCAGTTGCTGTAGCTGCTGAATATAAAATTGAGAAAGTTGTCAGCCTCGGGGCAGATTTGAATTCTTCACAAAGAAATCAAATTTATCAGATATTTGGTGTAAATACCGATGACGAAGAGATCAAATTTATTGAAGTTACAAACAATGAAGAAAGAGAATATCTAGAAGGTGTGGCAGATGAGAAACATATTGGTACCAGGGCAATATCATGTGTCTATGTTCAAATTTTAGAAGAAGGACAGGGCATAGATGTAAAAATGAAGAATATTACCTGGGTAACCAAAGAAAGCTATGCCAATTCTTTAGTAACAGCAGGGATTGAAAATGCTAAAGTTTATGCGGCTGCTCCTTTTCCTGTTTCCGGTACAGCTGCTTTGACCGGCCTATTTAAAGCCTATGAAGAAGCAACAGGTAAAAATATACCAGAGCAAGCCAAAGATGTTGCTACCGAAGAATTAATTACTGCCGGAGATATCGGCGAGGAAACTGGTGAAAGGGATAAGGTTGACCAATTAATAAAAGAAGTCAAAGAAGATGTCGTTCGGGAAGGCTTGAAGGACCCTGAATTAATCAAAGAGCTTATCAGGGAGAAAGCCGAAGAGATTGATTTAAATTTAACTGATGATCAATTAGACAAGTTAGCTGCTTTAATGGGGAAAATCAGCCAGCTTGATCTTGATATTAGTCAGTTGAGGGAACAATTAAGAAACATTGGTGGAAAGATAAAAAATGTATTCGATAGCGAGGAAGGAAAAGGTATTTGGCAATCAATCAAGAATATATGGGAGAAAATAATTAATTGGATTACAGGTCTATTTTAGTTATAAACTGTTTATAAACAAAGAAAGAGAGTAAAAAATATGCCCAAGGTGAGCATTATCGGAACCGGTTTTGTTGGCCGGACTACCTCTTTTTTAATTGCTAAACAAAATTTAGCTGATATCGTTTTGATTGATGTATTACCCGATATTCCGGTTGGAACAGCTATAGACATCAGTCAGGCAGGCTATATAAACAATTATGATAATGCCATTGAAGGTTCTACTGATTATAAAGATATTGAAGGATCAGATATTGTTGTCATTTCGGCAGGCTCGCCTCGAAAACCTGGCATGGATAGAGATGAGCTACTTAAGACTAATGGAAAGATATTAAAAACCATCGTTAAGAATATTTGGGAATATGCTCCTAAGTCAATTATTATTACCGTTACAAATCCTGTTGATCTTATTAATTTAGGTGCTTATTACTTATTTGGAGAAAGGCAAAACAAGGTTATTGGAATGAGCTCTTTACTCGATAGCTCGAGAATGGCATATTATATGGCTAAAGCGGCAAAAGTGCCGATTTCATCGACCGAAGCATTGGTAATAGGAGCCCACAATAATACAATGGTCCCTTTGATCAGGTTTTCTAGGATAAATGATCAGCCAATTGAAAAAATTCTTGAACCAATCAAAATTGCTAAGGTAATTGATGAAACAAGAAGAGGCGGTGAGACAATACTCTCTTTTCTAAAGAGCGGAAGCGCCTATTATGCTCCAGCAAGCTGCATATGCCGAATGGTTAAAGCTATACTTCAGGATAGTAAAGAAACTTTTCCCGTATCGGTTGTCATTAAAGGAGAGTATGGATTTGAAGGAATTTCTATAGGTGTCCCGGCAAGACTAGGAAAATCAGGCCTTGAGGGTATAATTGAACTAAAATTGAATAAGGAAGAAAAATCAGCTTTTGCAGAATCAGCTGGATCAATTAAAAAAAGACAAAATTTGTTAGCAAATGTAATTAGTAGTTCTTCAAATTTGAAAGGCTAGCAAAGAAAATAAAGGATGAAGAATAAGTCTAACCAGATTGTAACCATAAAATCTATTTATAGAAATAAAAACTTCTTATCTCTCTGGACTGGACAGACAATCTCATCGCTTGGTGACTGGATAATCATAGTTGCAATGATTACTCTGGTCTATAATCTCTCTCCATCGAGTTGGGCAATTTCAGGATTGATGATATTCAGGGTGCTGCCAGCACTTTTTTTTGGTTCTTTAGTTGGTGTGATTGTTGACCGTTTTAACCGCAAAAAGACAATGATCATATGTGATATTAGTCGTGGTTTTCTGATTGTTATTATTCCTTTTATAAAGTGGCTCTGGGCATTATACCTGATAGCTTTTTTGCTTGAAACATTCTCTTTAATTTTTTTACCAGCCAAAGATGCATCAATTCCTAATATTGTCAAAAAGGATGAAATATTACAGGCTAACAGTATTTCCTATACTACTAATTACCTGACAATGATTGCCGGGAGTGCATTTGGAGCGACAATAATCTTGTTAGTTGAAAAAGTTTGGAATAAACTTCCTCTTTTTGAAAGATTGACTGGCCCTCATGCAGCTTTTTATATTGATTCGTTGACATTTTTTTGCTCGGCAATAGCTATTTCTTTTATAAGTTTGCCTATGATTGAAAATAACTATAAACATAAGGAGATGGTAAAAAATATAATGAGCGACCTCAGAGAGGGAATTGCTATAGTAAAAAATAACTCTCAGTTAAAGGTTCTAATGGTTAGTATTGCTATCGCCTTTTTAGGAGGAGGTTCTCTTTATACACTCGGTGTAGTTTACAGCAAGGAAGTTCTAAAACAAGGACAAGCATTTGGATTTCTTATTGCTTCATTTGGTCTCGGTTTAGTTCTTGGATCAGCAATTGCTGGTTTTCTGGGGAGCCGGTTTGAAAAAGATAAACTATTCAGCCGGTCATTATTACTTTTTGGGATCTCAATGATTATATTTTCGCTTTTTTCTTATATTGAACTGGTGATGATCGTTGTAGTCTTTTCAGGTATGAATATCGGGATTGTTAATGTAACCGGTTATTCAATTCTGCAGGAAAGGTTGCAGGATAAAATACGGGGAAGAGTCTTTTCAATTCTTCAAGCCCTGATAAAAATATCACTCCTTGTTTCCTTTGCCTTAAGCGGTACGCTGAGTGATTTTATAAATTTGATTGTCAAAATGATTGCTCAAAGCAATCCCCAAATTCCAAGTACAATTATTGCCAGGTTTAATGGTTCAAGAATTACTTTCATAATCAGTGGGGTATTAATAGTTTGTGCAGGTTTATACTCATTAAAGTCTAATAAAATAATCAATAAAAGCTTGGAAGGGCTAAAAATTAAATCATCCGCTTCTTAGGTATATAAAGAAGGATCCTAAAATGATGAAAATTGTTATCAGTATCAGAATAGTGACTAGAATGACTGACCAGCGATAGACTCTGGAGATAACTTCTACTTCGTTTTTTTTATTGAATTTAAGATTCCAAATTCCTATATCCCCATCAATTTCCTCGGTATTGGCTTTGATTATAATGCCGGGCATCTTTAGCCAGTAATTAGTATTTATTTCAAGACTTTCAGGTTCAGGTAAGCTGAGTGGCAATTCATCTTGAAAATCTAACTGATAGCTTAGGTTTATGGTCTCTTTAAATCGGAAATCGACATAAAAGAATCGGTCAACCTTATTGAAACTGATTTTTTTATTCTTGCCCCCATTTTGATTAAAATTAAAAATTCCTTTTTCTTCAATATTTTTAAAAGGGATTGTAATTTTATAATAATAAAGGTTATTCTTTTTAAACCTATCAATCTGAGAATTAGATGGGACTGATTTTTCAATTAGGGAATATAATGATTCTTCTGCGCTCTCCTCAATAATTTTTTCATATTTAGGCTCAACACCGAATTGAATAGTTCTTATCCCTGAACCATTTGTTCCGAGTTCAGTCCTGACTTCGTAATTAACACAACCCGTAAAGATTAATCCTAATATAATTAAGAAATTAATTATTAAAATCTTCTTCCACATATAAAAAGTCCCTATTTGAAAGAATTTATTTGTATTTTATAACAATAATAATAGACGCGACTAATGAATATTACCATTTCTGTGATAATTTTGATATATATTAAAAGTTGGTTTAGGCTGGTTTATTATTTAATAGGGGGACCGGGTAAGAAAAAAATTGAAATCTTGCGCATACTGGTTAAAAACATTATCTTAGAGTAAAACTTTAAATGAGATGGCGAATATGAAAAAAAATTGGTTTATAACTTTTGAGGGCATAGAAGGTTCAGGTAAAAGTACTCAGATTGAACTTTTCCGTGATTTTTTAGAAAAAAAAGGTTACTCGACTATTGTCACTAGAGAGCCTGGCGGTACTTTAATCGGTGATCAAATAAGGAATATATTGCTTAATCCTGATAATAAAAAGATGGAACCTATTACTGAAGCTTATCTATATGCAGCTAGCCGGATTCAGTTGATTAGAGAGATAATACTGCCTGCTCTTGAAGAAGGCCAGTTTGTCCTCTGTGATCGATATGTTGATTCTTCTTATGCTTATCAAGGATACGGAAGAGAGCTGTCTTTGGATGAAATAATGTCGATTAATAAATATGCTATTGAGAAAGCACTACCAGACCTGACTTTTCTTTTGTACTTGCCAACTGAAGACGGACTAAGGAGAGCTACTGCTTTAGAAGCCGATAGAATAGAGAGGGAAGCTATTGAGTTTCATCAACAAGTACAGAATGGGTTCCTTGAATTAGCCGAAAAATTTCCTGAACGAATAAAGATTGTTGAAGCAGACGGTGAAATTATGCAAATTCACCAAAAGATAGTTGAATTGTTTCAGGAGGAATTAGTGATTCATGGAAAGTGATGCTTCTTTTTGGGCAGGATATATTGGCAACCCGCAGACAGTCCATTATTTGAAAAAGATTTCACAAAAAGAGAACATTGGACAAGTCTATATGTTTGAAGGGCCGGAAGGAATAGGTAAGCATACTGCATCTCTTTATCTTGCAGCAGCAGTCATCTGTGAGCATTTTGGTTGTGGCCAATGCCAAGACTGTAAGAATATTTTTAAGGGAGTCCACCCTAATCTTTTTGATGTTTCACCTGAAGGAAATTTTATTACTATAGACCAAATTCGGGAGATAAAACATGAATTAAGCCTTAAGTCTTTTGGTGAAAAGGAAAGGTTTGTCATTTTGGACGGTGTTGACCATTTAAAACTTGAGGCGGCTAATTCATTATTAAAGACAATAGAAGAGCCGCCTCCAAGAAGTATATTTATTTTAATCACTTCAAGGCCTGACTTAGTTTTGCCTACAATAATTTCTCGTTCCCAGAGATTATTATTCCGTCCGGCACCGCTAGATAAAATCTGCGTAAGACTTCAAGAGATTTTTGATAAGAACGAGGAGGAAATAAAACTGGCAACTTCCATCTCCGGCGGATTATACGGAAGAGCTTTTAATTATCTTCAAGACGATTGGCGTAAAGATAAAAGGGCCTTTCTTATTGACACGCTGATAAATATTGACGATATGGACTCATTGGAACTTTCAGAGAGAGCTGATAAACTTGCTGAGATAATTAACAAACCGGTTCAAGAATTAAAAAAGAAGCATTCGAGGGAAGCGGCTGCTTTCATGAATGAACTTGGGAAAAGTGATAAAAGGATAGCCAAAAGACTTGAATTAAAGCTTAAAAGGCAGATAAACCAGATGGCAAGCCAAAACCAGGATGAAATTGCCCAGATATTATTTACCTGGTACCGTGATATTTTAGCTTTAGGAAATATAAAAAATAAGAACCAACAGATAATAAATATTGATTTTAAAAAAGAATTGCAAAAGAAGACGGTCAAACTAAATAATTTCCAGGTCATAAAAGCAATGGAAGAAATAAATAGAACAAGAGAAATTTTTCTATCAAATGTTAATATTCAGCTCGGAATAGAGGCTCTTTTATTAAGACTAAAACAGATTGAAACCTAAAAAAAATTTTCAGAAAAATATACAATCAAAACGCTTTTCTGAGCTTGTCTATGTTAAAATAAGTAAGAAATTATTAGCTGAGGAAATATTTATTGGGCGTAGATAATAGAATCAGAAGCAAGCAAATTGATGAATTGTTTGAAGTGATATTATCCCTTAGAAATAGGGAAGAATGTTATCGCTTTTTTGAGGATATTTGTACTGTCGGTGAACTCAATTCTTTAGCTCAACGCCTGGCCGTTGCAAAAAAAATTGATAATGGCCAGAAATATTCTCAAATCGTTGATGAAACAGGAGCCTCAACAGCTACTATAAGCCGGGTAAAAAAATATCTAAATTATGGCGCGGACGGTTATCGTTTAGTGCTAGATAGATTAGGAAATAAAAGAAGAAATAAATCGAAGAAACAGCTTTAGTTTAAAAGGTAAATAAAAGATATGCCAGAAGAATTTGTTCATCTTCACACTCATTCAGAATTTTCACTTCTTGACGGGGCATCCCGGATAAGGGACCTTCTCCACAAAGCCAAAGAGAAAAAGATGCCGGCTATTGCTCTGACTGATCATGGAGCTATGTACGGAATTATAGATTTTTACTTCTCAGCTGATGAGATTGGAATAAAACCAATCATCGGTTGTGAAGTTTACGTTGCCCCAAGGACTCGATTTGATAAAGAACCGAGAATTGATGATAATCTTTTTCACCTGGTTTTACTGGCTGAAAACAATGAAGGGTACAAGAATTTAATGAAGATTGTTACCCGTTCCTATTTTGACGGTTTTTATTATAAGCCTAGAGTAGACCATGATCTGCTTAAAGAATATAACAACGGCTTAATTGCTTTAAGCGGTTGTTTGTCAGGGGAAATTGCTACGCTTGTATTGCAAGATAAAATGGAGAAAGCTGTTTCAAAAACAGTTGATTACCTTAATATCTTTGGTGAAAGTAATTTTTTTCTTGAGATTCAAAACCAAAATTTGAAGGAACAAGAAAAGCTTAATTTAGGACTAGAAGAAATTGCCAAACAACTTTCAATCCCGCTTGTCTCAACAAACGATATTCATTATACGAACAGGGAGGATAGTACTGCTCACGATGTACTGTTATGCATACAGACCGGGTCAACTATCGAAGAAGACGACCGCCTTAAATTCAGTACTGATCAGTTCTATTTGAAATCATTCGAGGAAATGAAAGAGGCATTGCCTGATTACAAAGAGGCAATCTTGCTAACTTCAAAGATTGCCGAGAGGTGTAATGTTGAAATAAGTGCAGGCAAGGTGCTTCTTCCTAAGTATGAGCCACCGGAAGGATATGATCTAGATTCATATCTTACAAAATTATGCCAGGAAGGACTTAAAAAGAAATATCCAGAAATTACTAAAGAGATTGAAGAAAGGCTCCAGCATGAATTGGAGGTAATTAAAAATACCGGGTTCTCAGGTTATTTTTTAATTGTTTGGGATTTTGTGCGTTTTGCCAAATCAAATGGGATTTATGTAGGTCCTGGCCGAGGCTCAGTAGCCGGAAGCATAGTCTCCTTTTGCTTAAACATTACAGATATTGACCCATTAGAGCACGGATTACTGTTTGAACGTTTTTTAAATCCAGAAAGACTGGCTATGCCCGATATTGATATAGATTTTTGCTATGAACGCCGTGATGAGGTTATTGAATATGTAGCTGAAAAATATGGACGTGACCGGGTTGCTCAGATAATTACTTTTGGTACTATGGCTGCCCGAGCCGCAACAAGGGATGCCGGTCGGGTCTTCAATATACCATATAGCCAGGTAGATAAGATAGCCAAGTTAATTCCTGAAGTTCCAGGGATGACAATAAACAAAGCCTTAAATGATAATCCAGAATTTAAAGGTGTATATGAGAGTGATGAGGTTGCAAAGAAAATAGTAGACGCTGCTAGGACTCTAGAAGGATTGAGCCGCCAGGATTCGATACATGCTGCCGGTGTTGTTATATCAGATGATGAATTGCCAAAATATACTCCCTTGCAAAGGAAAGGCGAAGCAGAAATAGTCACTCAGTATTCTATGAATTCTATTGCCAAACTGGGTTTGCTGAAGATGGATTTTCTAGGCCTTAGAACATTGACTGTACTAAACAAAGCTAAAAAAATTGTCAAAAGAATCCATGGCAAAGATATAGACTTGGCTAATCTTTCTATTGATGACAAGAAAACACTTGACTTACTCAAGCAGGGAGAAACTATAGGAGTCTTTCATTTAGAATCCTCAGGAATGAGAGCGATTCTAAGGGACATGAAGCCGAATATCTTCAGTGACCTGGTTGCTATCTTGGCTCTATATAGGCCGGGGCCAATTGGGCAGGGGATTATCAGCGATTTCATTAAGGCTAAAAAGGGACTGCAAGTTATCAAATATTCGTATCCAATTTTAGAACCGATCTTAAAAGAGACATATGGAAAGATGATTTACCAAGAACAAGTGATGCAGGTTGCTCAAAAAATGGCCGGATACACAATGGGCGAAGCCGATGATTTTAGAAAAGCGATGGGCAAAAAGAAGCCTGAAATAATGAAGAAGCATAAGGAAAAGTTTATTAATGGCTCTGTTGAGAATGGAGTCCCGGAAAAGATCGCTTTAAAAATATTTGATGATATTGAATATTTTGCCGGATACGGATTTAATAAATCACACTCGGCTGCCTATGCCAAAATTTCTTATCAAACTGCCTATTTAAAAGCACATTACCCTGTAGAGTATATGGCTGCTTTATTAACCAGTATTATGAATGATAAAGATAAGGTTGCTTTGTATGTCAACGAATGCCGTCATTTGGGCATAGACGTATTGTTGCCCGATATCAATGAAAGCTATCAGAATTTTACAGTAGTAGCTGGAAAAATTAGGTTTGGCCTTTCAGCTATCAGAAATGTCGGCGAAGGATTGATAAAGGCCATAATTGACAGCCGGATGAATGAAGGTGCCTTTAAGTCTTTATATGATTTTTGCCAGAGAGTCGATAGGTCAGTTATGAACAAAAGAGCCATTGAAAGCCTGATCAAAGGAGGAGCTTTTGATAACCTTAGCTCTTCACGTAAATATATGCTGGGTACATATGAGAGGTACATGGAAGCTGGGATAATAAGACAAAGAGATAAGGCTAATGGACAGATTACTTTCTTTGATATGAGTGAAGGTGAAGAAGAGACTTTTGGCCTGTCAATTAACGAGCCAGATGAAACTGAAGAAATGGACTCCGATCAACTTCTTTTATACGAAAAAGAGATGCTTGGACTTTACGTTAGCGATCATCCATTATGGGGCAAAGAAGAAATAATTAAAAAGTATTCGGATAAGCCAATTAATGAACTTAAAGAAATACCTGAAGGTAAAAGTGTAGTTATTGCTGGTCTTATAGGCGCGATTACCAAGATAACTACAAAAAACGGCGATATTATGATTTTCTTTAAATTAGAGGATTTGGTCAGCAATGTTGAAGTGATTGCCTTTTCTAAAATATATCAAAAATATTCCGAAATTTTGCAGGAAGACAAGTTAGTTCAAGTTAAGGGAAGAGTCAGTTATAAAGATGATGAATTGAAAATAATCGCTTCTGAAATTTCTCTTTTAAATGAGGCAAAAGAAGAAAATACGATTCGCACCGGGCCTGACCCTTTATATATAAGCATGAAGTCTGAATTTTTTGACCGGCAATTGGCGGAAGAGCTTCGCGATGTTTTGAAGATGCATCCCGGAAAAACTCCGGTTTTTTTAAAACTAAGGGAGGAAAGCAAAACAACCACTCTTGAACTTGGAAAAGACTTTAAAGTTAAGATGGAGAGCGGTCTGTTTGCAGAGTTGAAGGCTTTATTAGGCGAGGACTCGATTCAATTAAATTAAAATGGATAAGGTCAAATTACTTTGGCGCTGTACACTTTTATTGACTTTGTGTCTTCTGGTTTTAAATGGCTGTACTTCAAAGACTGATATCCCAGACGTAGAAGAGACAGAATCAACGACCACAAATACGTTAACAGATAGCAGATATAAACTGACAGAGGAGAATCCCCCAATCGGTTATATCCCATCTTCTATCGATGGCTATGCGCTGATTAAAAGAACTGCAGTCGATGAAGACAATGCCAGGGCGGAATTTCAAAGTGAAGATAACAAATTAAAATACGATATAGAAATTACTTTATTCGAGGAAGAAGACCGGGCATTAAATAAGGCCTATAATGAGCCATTAGAGAAATATTCAAAGGATTCAACAACCACAGTTATTAATAAGGTAGAAGTCTATAAAGGTTTTGATAAAAATGGAAATTATTATCAAGGATGGTCGACGAAGTTTTTTTATTCTGTAATAATTATTACTGTACCGCCTAAGGGATTCAAGGAATTAGAAATCTTAAAGAATGATTCTGAAGAATTTCTTGAAATAATCCAAAAAGCCATTTCTGAAAAGGAAAAAAATTTCTAGCTAAGTAAAGATTGCCATAAATAACATCAGCAAAGATAGATTCAATTTTTATAATGATATTTAACTATAACCTGCTAATTATCAAATATGATTTGAGGAGAGTTGCATCTTTGCCGATAAGTATTCATATATCAGCTAACGAATAAAATCAGGAAAAAATGTTTAAACATATCTTACAAAAAAAATTGATTTACATTGTAATCATTATCTTTATTCTTTTACTTTCTGGATGTTCGCTCAATAATGGCCAAACCGAAAAAACTGAAAATGAAACAAACTCCCTTATTAAGAAGACGTTAAAAAAAGCTGATAATGTTTCCTGTAAATCAAATCTTAATCAGCTGAAAATGGCTGTTGAGGTCTATCGGGCAGAATACGGTAATTATCCGAATAGTCTTTCGGAATTAGAAGGGCGGTCTATACCCAAGATTCCTGATGAACCAGCTGGTGGCCAATACCTTTATAACTCACAAAACGGATTGGTCTCTTGTTCCCTGGGGCATAGCTTGGATAATTAACTTAGCTTGATTATCACTTTTCTCTTATATGTTAAAAATCTTAACCTTATCCGCCTCTTTTGTGAACCTTTTTGCATGATTAAAGATAAAATTTGACAAACCGATATAATATTATATAATTTTAGCTTATTAATAATTTAACATATTAAAGGATTAAATTATGGAAAATTATTTTATTCCGGAAGGATTTAAAGATTATCTTCCAACCGAAACTGAAAAACTCCGGGAGCTAGAGAATAATTTATTAGATCTTTTCAAGCGTAAAGGTTTTTTAGAAATAAGAACTCCTTCTATAGAGTATTTTAGTACACTTTCCCGCAAGACCGGGCAGATTGTCAATGAAGAGATATTCAGTTTTGTCCGGAAAGGAAAATTTATGGCTCTCAGGGCTGAAATGACTACACCTATTGCAAGAATGGTAGCTCAAAAGATGCAGGCTGTATCTTTACCGATACGTTTATCTTATAGTGGAAGGGTTTTTCGCCAAGAAACTCCTTTTAGTGGCCGCAATAGGGAATATACACAAAGCGGAGTCGAATTAATAGGTTTAAACAAACCTTCGACAGATGCAGAGTTAATCAGCTTATTTATTGAATCATTGAAGATCTCCGGATTTAAAGATTTTAAAGTTGCCCTGGGCCAGGTAGAAGTATTATCGGGGAGTTTGGATAAGTTCGATTTAAAAGACAATTTAAAACAGCAGATATTATATTTTGCAGCTAGAAAGAACCTAGTTGAGTTTAAAAATAAAATGAAGGAAGCCGGGATTAAATTAGATGATTGCCTGAGATTATTCGATTTATATTCCTTGTCCGGAGAGGGCAATTTCTTCGAAAAAGCCAATAGCTTTATAGAGAGTACATCTTCAATCGAAGCCTTGGAAAAACTTCAAAATGCCTATCAAATATTGAGCAACCAAGGATATGCTGATTATCTGATTTTAGACCTGGGATTAATTCGTGATTTTTCATATTATACCGGAATAGTCTTTGAAGGTTATCTCCCCCAATTAGGTAAAGCGGTTGGAGGAGGAGGCCGCTATGACCAGCTTTTGGCTGAGTTTGGCTACCCACAACCAGCAGCTGGTTTTGCTCTATCTATAGAGATGCTTAACTTAGCTAAGCGTATAGAACTGGAGCAGCAATGAGGAGTAAAGGCGGAGGATTGTTATGAAGGACCTGAAAATAGCCATACCGAAAGGGTATTTGTATAGCCCGACCATAATTTTTCTTAAAAAAGCAGGCTGGGAAATAGATTTTGATTTCGGCATGGACAGAAAGTTGAGTCAGCGTCCGCAAGAAGATAGTCCTGAATTTCTTCTGGCCAGGGCAAAAGATGTTCCCAGCTATGTCGAGTATGGAGTCGCTGACATGGGAATTACCGGCCAAGATGTTTTAATAGAGAAAGATAAGGACATCTGCGAATTGATGAACTTAAATTATGGTTTATGCAAAATGGTTCTAGCTACAGCAAATGAAAAAGTTGAAAAATATAAGAAAGACATTAACTTGAGGGATAAAAGGATTGCCACTAACTATCCGCGTATAACCAGAGAATATTTTAGAGCGAAAGGCTTGCAAGTTGAGATCATTGAGCTATATGGCTCTGTCGAGCTGGCTCCTGTCTATGGCCTTTCGGAATTGATTGTGGATTTGTCAGTGACAGGAAAGACTCTATCTGAAAATGGATTGGCTATAATTGATACAATACAAGAATATACAGCTAGGTTGATAGCCAATACAGTAAGCTTTCAGCTTAAGAGGGAGGCAATCAATAATTTTTGCAGGAAAACGGAAAGAGTAATTAAGAGAGGTTAAATATTATGGAACCAATAAAGGTAAAAGATTTATCTGAGCTTGATGAATTCTTGGCTGAAAAAAAGACTAACCTTTTTTTTGATGAGGAACTTAACGGTAAAGTTTTTGAAATTATGAAAAAGGTAAAGATAGAAGGCGATAAGGCTTTATTAGAATTTACTGAGGAATTTGACGGAGTGAAATTAGAAAAAGATGATTTGCTGGTAAGCCAGGATGAAATTGAAGAAGCCTATTCAATTGTCAGTGAAGACTTAATCGAAAGCCTTCGTCTAGCTCTGGAAAGGATAACTGAATACCATTACTATGATATTAATGATTCCTGGCGCTACACTTTGGAAGACGGGACAGTACTAGGAAAAGAAGTTAGGCCGGTCGAAAAGGTTGGCCTTTATGTGCCCGGGGGCAGAGCTAATTATCCTTCATCTGTTTTAATGGGAGCCATTCCAGCCAGGTTAGCCGGATGCTCAGATATAATAATCTGTGTACCTCCAGATAAACAAGGAAAAGTCAGCCCAGCTGTTCTAGTAGCTGCTAATGAAGTTGATGTTGAAACTGTTTTTAGAATCGGGGGAGCTCAAGCTATTGCAGCCATGGCTTTTGGCACCGAATCTATACCAAGACGCAATATTATTTCAGGGCCGGGAAATATATATGTCACCATAGCTAAAAAGTTAGTCTACGGCCTGGTTGGTTTGGATATGTTAGCCGGTCCCAGCGAGGTGGCCATTCTGGCTGACAATGAAGCAAAAGCTGATTATATTGCGGCAGATTTACTAGCCCAAGCGGAACATTCACCCGATGCCACCGCCTATCTAATCTCTCCAGATAATCTAATTGCAGAGAAGGTTATGGAAGAAATCAATAAATTATCGGACAAATTATCTCTGACAGGTAAAGATATAAAAGAGCAGATAAATATGGTCATTGTTCCCGATATTGAGACTGGTATTGCGGCTGTTAATAAGCTGGCCCCAGAACACCTAGAGCTTCTCCTTGAGAATCCATGGGCAATTCTAAATAGAATAAGAAATGCCGGAGCCATATTTATCGGCCATTATTCACCGGTAGCTGCTGGAGACTACTTAGCCGGCCCAAATCATATATTACCGACTGCCAGAACAGCAAGTTTTGCTTCACCGTTAGGAGTAAATACTTTTATAAAGAATATAAGCCTGGTCAGCCTGACTAAAACGGGGCTTGACGATATAAAAAATGCAGCCTTGTCAATTTCTGAAGTGGAAGGATTAAAGATTCATAGTCAATCACTTAAAGTAAGAGGGTAAAAATATGGATAGAGTTATAAAGCCTCGAGCAGGACTTGAATCAATTAAAGCCTACGATTCTCCCCAGCCGGAAGCTGAGATAATCTTAAACTCTAATGAAAGCCCTTATAATATTCCGGATGAGTTAATAATAAAAATCGAAGAGCAAGTAGAAAAATTCGACTTTAACCGCTATCCGGACCCGGGCCAATTCAAACTAAAGGAGAAAATATCTATTGCCAACAAAGTAAACGAAAATATGATTTCACTTGGAAATGGGGGAGATGAGCTTCTTTTGCACGCCATGATGGCCTATGGTGGTCCGGAAAGAACATTATTGGATTTTCCTCCTACTTTTTCCGTTTATAATTTCGGTGCAACTATAACTGGAACGAAGTATCGATCTATTTACCGAGAAGATGATTTTTCAATTGATATGCCAAAAGCCATAAAAGTCATTAATGATGAAGGTATAAAGCTTGTTTTTTTATGTAACCCAAATAATCCAACAGGCACATTAACTGCTCTCGAAGATATTGAAAGATTACTTTCGAGCTCGCAAGCATTGGTCTTAATTGATGAGGCATATTACCAGTATAGCAAAGTGAGCTGCCAGAAATTATTGCAGGAACATAAAAACCTTTCTATTTTAAGGACTTTCTCGAAAGCTTTTTCTTTTGCCGGCATGAGGGTAGGATATATAATGGCTTCTCCAGAAATTATTTCAAATTTAGAAAAGGTACGTTTGCCATATAACGTAAACGCGTTAAGCCAAGCTCTGGCAGCTTTAGTTCTTGACAATAGCGATCTGTTTAAAAGGACTGTCGAACAGTCTATCAAAGACCGGGAGCTATTATACAGTCAATTAAAAAAGATTAAGAATATTAAGGTATATCCATCCCGGGCTAATTATATTTTATTTAAAATGGCTGAAGCTAAAAAAGTCTGGAAATCTTTGTTAGATAAAGGTGTTTTGATAAGAATTTTTAAAGATGAAGATTTATTGAAAAATTGCCTGAGAGTGACTGTCGGCAAACCTGAAGAAAATGAGTTGTTTCTTAAGTTATTGAAGGAGATTGTCTAATGACACAAGTTAAAAAAGGTATTGAAATAGACCAAAGCAAAAGTACGTATTTTTCTTCTATAGATACATTAATCTTTGATATTGATGGAGTCCTTTTGGATGTAAAGAGTTCCTTCCGGCAGGCAATCAGCCGCACAGTCCAATTCTATTTCAAGAATATATTAAATTGGGAAATTGAAGAATACCTATTAACAACGGATGATACTCAATATTTCAAACTGGCTGGCGGATTCAATAACGATTGGGAATTAACTTATGCTGCTGTTCTTTTTTTCCTGTTAAAGTCTAATTTTATGGAAACCAGAGATGTCGCAAGATTAAGAGAAGAAGGGCTTACCATAAAGGAGCTTACTGAAATAATTGGAAGTAACGGAGGAGGTTTGCCCGAAGCAGTAGATGTGCTGAAAAGGAAGTTCGGCGGGCAAAAATGGAAAAAAACAATAAGCTTGTGGAATAAAAAGCTTATTAAACAAATATTCCAGGAATATTATGCCGGCCGTGACTACTGCCGGAAGCTATATGGATTTGAACCGGAATATATAAAGCAAGACGGCTTACTGAACAGAGAAAAAATTTTAATATCACCAGAATTAATTCAGGATATCCCGGCTAAACTGGGTGTTTTAACGGGCAGGACCAAAGAAGAAACTTCTTTAGCATTGGAAAGAACAGGTTTAAGCGATATTTTCTTACCAGATTTGCGTCTTTTCGACAATGGGGAATGCCATAAACCGGATCCTATCTGCCTAAAAATTCTAGCAGATAGGGCAGAAACAAAACTCGGGCTTTATCTCGGCGATACAACGGATGATATAAAGACTGTGTTAAACTTTAACAGAGAAAGGCATGAGACTCAGTTTTTATCTGCGCAGGTAAGCCGTAATGAAGAAGAGATGAGATTTTTTCTTGATCAAGGTGCTGACCTGGTTGGATTAAATACCGTAAATATTGTTGAATATTTAAAAGAAAGGTTGAAAAATGGCTAAAAAAATCAGAAAAAGCACCATTGAAAGACAAACATCAGAAACTGATATCAGAATTGAACTAGATCTTGATGGAAAAGGCCAGAGCAATATTGAAACAGGCATACCATTCTTTGACCATATGCTAACACTCTTAGCCAAACATGGTCTTTTTAATATCTCAATAGAAGCTAAAGGAGATTTAGAGATCGATGATCACCACACAGTAGAGGATGTTGGCATCTGCCTGGGCCAGGCCTTTAAGGATGCCCTGGGTGAACTTAAGGGCATTAAACGGTATGGAGACTGCTTGACTCCTATGGACGAAGCATTATCTCGAGTGGCCATTGATATAAGCGGCAGGCCAAAACTTTTTAGCTCATTTAGCTTACCGCAAGAACTTATAGGTGCTTTCGACCCAATTCTGGTAAATGAATTTTTAACAGCATTTGTAAATCAGGCCGGGTTAACACTTCATATAGATTTATTAAAAGGAGATAATAACCATCATGCTATTGAGTCTATATTCAAGGGTTTAGGCCGTGCTTTAGATATAGCTACTTCAAAAGATGCACGCCAGCGAGACATACCTTCAACTAAGGGAAAATTATAGATTATATGATTGCCATAATTGATTATGGAATGGGCAACTTGCGCAGTGTCCAAAAAGCCTTTGAGTATATTGGTATAGACAGCAGGATTACCAGCAATACAGTTGAAATAAGTAAAGCAGATAGGCTAGTACTGCCAGGGGTCGGAGCCTTTGGTGATGCTATGAATAGTTTAAGGGATTTCGGCCTTGAGCCTATTATAAAAAGAAGATTAGGCAATGGAGTCCCGTTTCTTGGAATTTGCTTGGGATACCAGGTCTTATTCTCTAAAAGTTATGAGGAGGGTGAGCATAAGGGTTTGGATGTATTTAAAGGTAAAGTAATTCGCTTACCAGAAGAAACTAAGGTTCCTCATGTTGGCTGGAACAGTATTGATTATGTCGATGAAAATGTAATTTTTAAAGATATTCCCAATAAAGAATATTTTTATTTTGTCCATTCATATTATGTTGAGCCTGAAGATAAGAGTTTAGTTTCCTCGTGGACAGATTATAGTGTCCGATTTGCTTCTTCCATAAGTAAAGGAAATATATTTGGAGTTCAATTCCATCCCGAGAAGAGTAGTAAATTGGGATTGAGGATTTTAAAGAATTTTGGAGGTATCAGTTATGATAATTTTTCCGGCAGTTGATATATTAAACGGCAAATGTGCCCGGCTTCATCAGGGAAAATTTGATAATTTCAAAATATATTATGATGATCCTCTTGAGGCTGCTCAGAACTGGGAAAAGGACGGCGCAGAGTTTTTACATATAGTTGATCTGAATGGAGCCTTGACCGGGTCGATGCAGAATATAGAGTCTATCGAAAGAATCTCTTCTCATATAAATATTCCAATTCAATTGGGCGGCGGTATAAGGGACATGGTATCTTTGGAAAAGGTCTTTAGCCTAGGCATAAAACGAGCAGTTTTAGGTACAAGCTTAATAATTCACCCAGAATTCGCTGCTGAAGCAGCTCAAAAATATGGTAATAATATTGCCGCAGCTATAGATGCTAAAGACGGAAGAGTAGCCATAGCCGGGTGGCGTGAAAAGACAGAGCATACTGCAGCAGAAGTTGTTGAAGAGATGAAAATTATAGGCATTAGAAGAGTGATTTATACTGATATTCTTTCAGACGGAACCCAGACAGGAATTAATTTTGAATCAACCAAGGACTTAGCCTCAAAAGTAGACTTACCCATAATTGCTTCAGGTGGGGTTTCCTCACTTAATGATATTCAAAAGCTGAAAGAGCTAGAACCTGTTGGGGTCGAAGGCGTAATTATAGGCACAGCTCTGTATGAGAAAAGATTTACATTAGAAGAAGCCATTGCTACAGGTAGAAGCTGATGCATGCAGTTAGGGTGATACCCTGTCTTGATGTTCAAAATGGCAGGGTAGTCAAAGGAGTAAAATTTGTTGATATAAAAGATGCCGGGGATCCAGTAGAGCTGGCAGCAGCTTATGATAAAGCCCAAGCTGATGAACTAGTCTTTCTTGACATAACCGCTTCTCATGAATCCAGGCAAACTATGGTTGATGTTGCATCCCATACAGCGGAAAAAGTTTTTATTCCTTATACGGTTGGTGGAGGTATCAGAAACAAAGAAGATATTCGTTGTATTCTAATGGCCGGAGCAGATAAAGTATCATTGAACTCGGCAGCTGTTAACAATCCTTCACTGATTGATAAAGTATCGAAAAAATATGGTAGCCAGTGCATTGTAATCGCTATTGATGCTAAAAAGCTTGAAGGCAGAGAAGGTTGGGAAGTATATATAAACGGTGGAAGAATTCCAACAGGAAAAGATGCTGTTGAATGGGCCGTAGAGGTTGAAAGAAGGGGAGCCGGAGAAATTCTTCTGACCAGCATGGACCGAGACGGAACAAAAGATGGTTACGATATTAAGTTGACTAAAGCTATTACAGCAGCGGTCAATATACCAGTAATTGCATCTGGAGGTGCTGGAAAGCTAGAGCATCTGGTAGAAGTGGTTAAAGAAGCACAAGCTGACGCAGTATTGGTAGCATCTTTGTTTCACTTTGGGGAGTATTCGATAAGGGAAGCGAAAGAATATATGAACTCACGTGGTATTGTAGTCAGAAATTAGTAATACAAAGGAGAGAAGGAAATGTCTGTTATTCCAGAAGATATTAAATGGGACAGTAAGGGCTTGATTCCCGCTATCATTCAAGATAAGGACTCAAGAGAGGTTCTGATGTTAGCTTATATGAACCATGAAGCTTTAAAGCGCTCCATTGAAAGTCAAGAGACCTGGTTTTGGAGCCGTTCACGCCAGGAATTTTGGCATAAAGGAGAAACATCGGGAAATATACAGAAGATTAAAGAGATATTCTATGATTGTGACCAGGATTCTTTGCTGATTACCGTTGAATCTGCGGGCCCAGCCTGCCATACGGGTGAACGGACCTGTTTCTACCGCCAGATAAAACTTGAGGAATAAAAATGAACCAATCGAAAATTTTGGATGAACTATTTGAAGTTATAATAAAGAGAAAGACAGAGATGCCCAAAGGTTCTTATACAGCTAAGCTTTTTCAAAACGGCCAGGAAAAGATTGTCAAGAAATTAAAAGAAGAGGCAGGGGAAGTAGTTAAAGCTGCCCGACAGGAAACCAATCAACGCCTTATAGAAGAATCCTCAGATTTAATCTACCATTTACTTGTCTTGCTTGCCTGTAAAGATATCGAACTTGACTCTATTTACAAAGAGCTGAATAATCGAAGAAAATAAGTCTTTGAACAAAAAACAAGTTACCTGATCAATTAGTCTTTAGGCATATCAAATGCTTTTTAGATAAAAGAAATAATCTATAATTATTTATCTGAAAACTTCAGCTTCTGTTGAGTAATTAATATTTATAACTCAGTGATGTTGGATTAAAATTTGCCATGTTGAAGAAGTCTGCCAGAATTAAGAAACATTGATAAAGGTATATTTCAAGGAGGCTCAAACCTGAGGAAAGAATTGATTTTATCTTTGCTTACCTGCTTGGATATGGCTTCTACTTTTTCTAAGAGCTAAATTAGGATGTTGCTTGATTAAAAGAATTATGCTAGAGTTTAAAGTTACAAATTAGATAGTTGACCCGATGAGGGGAAATAGTAGTTTTAGTTAGAAGGTAATAGAGAGCCGGAAATGGTGGAAACCGGTACCAAAGCTAAGATGAATGGTTCCCTGAGGTGAGAGCTGAAAGACTACTGTTGAGTAAGCAATCCGGAGCCCGTACCGATAAAGGCGGGGCAATATAAGGAGAGATCCTTGTATTGGTTGAGAGCCTTCTTTTAATAAGAAGGAAACTAGGTGGCAACGCGGATTGACCTTTCGTCCTTAAGACGAAAGGTTTTTTTGTTTAAAGAAGGTGTACAGATGAATAAATATTCTTTAACTAAAGAAGAATTTGTGAAATTATCAGAGTCTTATAACTTAATTCCTGTCTATAAAGAGATTATTGCCGACCTGGAAACTCCGGTAAGTGCTTTTCAAAAGATTGGCGATAGTAAATATAAGTTTCTTTTGGAAAGTGCTGAGAGAGGAGAGCAATTCGGCCGTTATTCTTTTCTCGGTTGTGATCCGGCAGCTATAATTAGTTGCCAGGATAAGGTCTTTAAAATTGAAAATGGCGGCCAGATTAAAGAATATAATTGCCATGATCCTCTTAGAGAACTTGAGAGTTTCTTGGACCAATATTCTTTTCCTAAAGAACTTGAACTTCCTCCATTTTGCGGCGGGGCTGTAGGTTATCTTGGTTACGAGATTTCTTCATATTATGAGGAAATACCAAAAACTAACTTTGACGAGCTGAAAGTGCCGGATATTTTATTTATTTTGACTGATACGCTGCTTATATTTGACCACCTAAAACATAAATTGATTATTTTAGCTAATGGGCATGTTCAAAATAATCCTGAACTTGCTTATCATGATGCCCTGAAAAAAATTGACAATCTGGAGCACAAGATATCATCTTCGATACAAGAAACCAGTCCAGCTGATGATATTTTTTCAAGTAGTGAAATAAAGGGCTCAATGACCAAGAAAGAGTTTTTAAAAGCGGTAGAGAAAGCGAAGAAACATATTGTCGACGGAGATATTTTTCAAGTAGTTCTTTCACAAAGGTATAAAGCTGAAGTAAAGGCGGACCCGTTTAAGGTCTACAGAGCCCTGAGGACCATTAATCCTTCACCGTATATGTTTTATTTGAAGCTTTCTTCATTGATATTGGCTGGATCTTCTCCAGAGCCGTTGTTAAAGATTGAAAATGGGCAGGCTATGACCAGGCCGATTGCTGGAACTAGATCAAGAGGGAGAAATTTCGATGAGGATGCTAATTTGGCAATCGAGCTTAAAGCAGACCATAAAGAGAGAGCAGAGCATCTGATGCTAGTGGATTTAGGCCGTAACGATTTGGGGCGGGTTTGTACCGCAGGAACAGTTACAGTCAATGACTTTATGGATGTTGAAAATTATTCACATGTAATGCACTTAGTTTCAACTGTTAAAGGAGAGCTCAATAAGGATTATTCTCCAATTGACGCCCTAATTTCTTGTTTTCCAGCAGGGACAGTATCTGGAGCCCCAAAGATTAGGGCAATGGAGATAATAGATGACTTAGAAAAAGTAAAAAGAGGGCCTTATGCCGGGGCAGCCGGTTATTATAGTTATTCAGGAGATTTGGATACGTGTATTTCAATCAGGACTATTATTATCAAAGATGGCTATGCTTATATCCAAGCTGGAGCAGGAATTGTCTATGATTCTGTTCCGGAAAAAGAGTATCAGGAGATTTCTAATAAAGCTCGAGCTCTTTTTGGGGCAGTTTCACTGGCTGAGGAGGGGAAAATATGATTTTAATGATAGACAACTATGACTCTTTTACCTATAACCTCGTACAGTATTTCGGCGAAATTGGATACGAACTGGATACGTATAGGAATGATAAGATAAGCCTTGAAGATATAGAGAAACTAAAACCACTTGCTATTATTATATCTCCGGGACCAGGTCGTCCAGATGATGCTGGAATATCAAAAGAAGCCATCTTAAAAATAGGTTTAACTACTCCGATTCTAGGAGTATGCCTCGGCCATCAATGCATTGCTGAAGTATATTCCGGAAAAATTGTTAGAGATAATATTCCTACCCACGGTAAGACTAGTCAGGTATTTCATGATGGAAAGACTATTTATCAAGGTATTTCTAATCCGTTTACAGCAACCAGATATCATTCTTTGATAGTTGAAAAAGAATCGCTGCCGGATTGCCTTGAAATTACGGCCAGGAATGAAGATCAGATAATAATGGGAATCAGACATAAAGAATATCCTGTCGAGGGTGTTCAATTCCACCCAGAATCGATTTTGACTGAAGAAGGAAAGAAGATATTAAAGAATTTTATCGACTATTATATTGAATCTTAAGTAAAGGAGGTAAAAAAAATGATTATTGAAGCGATTGGCAAAGTAGTCGAAGGGGAAGACCTGTCTTTGGCTGAGGCAGAAAAAGTGATGAACGAGATTCTTTCTGGAACATCTACTTCAGCTCAAATCGCCTCTTTTTTAACGGCTCTCAGGATTAAAGGTGAAACAATTGAAGAGATTACGGGCTTCGCTCAAGTAATGAGGGAAAAAGCCGTTACCATAAATTCATCTAAACCGGTAATAATTGATACCTGTGGTACCGGCGGGGATGCCAAGGGGACTTTTAATATCTCAACAGCATCTGCTTTAGTTGTTTCTGGATCAGGCCTGACTGTGGCAAAACATGGCAATAGATCCGTTTCCAGCCTTTGCGGTAGCGCTGATGTTTTGGAAGCTATAGGTGTCAAGATTGATATCACACCGGCTCAAATGGAAGCGTGTTTAAAGGAAATAGGAATTGCCTTTCTTTTTGCACCAGCTTTACATTCAGCCATGAAGCATGCTATAGGCCCACGGAAGGAAATAGGAATTAGAACAGTCTTTAATGTATTAGGCCCCTTAACCAACCCGGCCAAAGCTAATGTACAAGTCTTAGGTGTATTTGATTCTTCGTTGACAGAGAAAATCGCCGGAGTCCTAAGTGAACTTGGTTCGGAAAGAGCCCTGGTTGTCCATGGTGCTGACGGTCTTGATGAACTATCGACGACTGGAGAAAATATTATAACCGAAATTAAAGACGGTCAATTAATGACTTATAAGTTAAACCCTGAAGATTTTGGTTTCAAAAAGGCGAGACTTGAAGATTTAAAAGGGAATGATCCTGAGAATAACGCTATGATTATAAATCAAATATTTATGGGCGAACCAGGCCCTAAGAGGGATATAGTCGTATTAAACGCAGGCGCAGCTATATATGCCGCCGGCTTAACCAAAGATATCAAAGTTGGTTTTAAAAGGGCAGCTGAGACTATTGACGGCGGCCATGCTTTAAATAAACTAAACGAGTTAAAAAAATTTACTAACAATGTTAATTCTATTAAAAATTGATTATGAGTGTATTGGATAAGATTATAGAGCATAAAAAAATAAGATTGGAAAAAGATAAGAAGAATAAACCTCTAAAACTTATTAAAAAAAGCATGAATGGTTTGGAAAAAAGGGATTTTAAAGGATCTTTATCGAGCGCTAATCGGGGAGTGATTGCTGAAATTAAAGAAGCATCTCCTACAGCAGGGTGCTTGGTAAGCAATTTTAATTTTCTGCAGCTTATTAAAGATTATAAAAAGGGTGGCGCTTCTGCCTTATCAATTGTCACAGAAGAAGATTTTTTTAGGGGCGATCTTGAAAGGATTTCAATGGCCAGAGAGCATTCTAACCTGCCAATCTTAAGGAAAGATTTCATTTTCGATGGGTATCAAATCTACGAATCAAAATCAGCGGGAGCAGATGCCATTTTACTAATTACCAAAGTTTTAAATTCCAATGAATTAACAAATTTATTAAAGCTGGCTGCTCAACTTGAACTCGATGTTCTAGTTGAAGTTCATGATAGGGAGGAGTTAGATAAAGCCTTAGGTTGTGGAGCTAAGGCAATTGGAATAAACAACCGGAATTTGAAGTCGATGGAGGTGGATATAAGTGTCTCATTAAGTCTGGTTGATTTTATTCCTGATGGAGTAGTAAAAGTAAGCGAAAGCGGTATTCAAACAGCTGAAGAAGCTAACTTTTTATATGAAGCTGGCTTTGATGCTTTATTGGTTGGTGAATCACTTGTAAAAAGTAATGATCCGGCTAATAAAATTAAACAACTTAAAGAAGGAAAGGAGTAATTATGGAAGACACAAAGATCATATTGCAAGAAAAGGAGATGCCTACAAGCTGGTATAATATTCAGCCTGATTTGTCCAAACCTTTAGAACCTATTTTACACCCGGGAACAAAGGAAGCGACCATACTTCCACCTCCTTTGTTTGCTGAAGAACTTAACAATCAAGAATTCAGCAAAGAAAGCTTTATTGAGATACCAGAAGAGATTCAAGAGATGTACAAGCTCTACAGGCCGACACCGTTATATCGAGCCAGGCGCTTAGAAAAGGAACTGGATACACCAGCAAAAATCTATTATAAGTACGAAGGGGTCAGCCCTCCTGGAAGCCATAAGCCTAATACGGCTATAGCGCAAGCTTATTATGCCAAAAAACAAGGTATTGAGCGATTGGCTACAGAGACCGGTGCCGGCCAATGGGGAAGTGCTTTAGCTTTAGCTTGTAACCTATTCGGCCTGGAATTAAAGGTCTACATGGTCAAAGCAAGCTACCATCAGAAACCGTACCGGAGAGTTTTAATGGAAACATGGGGAGCGGAGATTGTCCCTAGTCCCAGCCAAGAAACACAAGCAGGAAAGAAAATATTAGAGGATGACCCTGATTGCCCAGGAAGCCTAGGAATTGCTATTAGTGAAGCAGTTGAGGATGCGGCGACTCATGATAATACCCTTTATTCACTGGGAAGTGTTTTAAACCATGTTCTAATGCATCAGACAATAATTGGATTAGAATGCCAAAAACAGTTGGAGATGGTAGACGATTATCCAGATTTGGTCATCGGTTGTATTGGCGGTGGCAGTAGCCTTGGAGGAATAGCTTTGCCATATATAAAAGATAAGATGGATGGCAAAAATGTAAGGATTTTAGCTGTAGAACCGACAGCTTGCCCAACCTTGACCAAAGGGACATATACTTATGATTTTGGCGATACAGCCATGATGGCTCCAATCGCTAAGATGTACACCTTGGGCCATACTTTCATTCCTGATCCAATTCATGCGGGCGGTCTGCGCTACCATGGAGATGCACCGTTAATCTGTGCTCTTTACGACGAGGGGCTGATAGAAGCAATAGCTTATCATCAGAATCCGGTTTTCGATTCGGCTGTCCAGTTTGCTAAGACTGAAGGAATAATTGCAGCACCAGAAGCAGCTCATGGAATCAAAGCAGCTGTAGATGAAGCTCTTATGTGCAAGGAAAGCGGAGAGTCTAAAACAATACTAATTAATCTAACCGGGCATGGCCACTTTGATTTGGCAGCTTATGACGCTTATCACAGCGGAGAGCTGGAAGACTATGAATACCCTGATGAAAAGATCAAGGAGGCTTTGACCCATTTACCTCAAATATAATAGTGAAAACTAAGGTAAAAATTTGCGGTATAACCAATATAAAAGATGCTATTTTAGCCAAAGATGCTGGGGCTCGGGCGTTAGGTTTTGTGTTTGCTGAGAGCCCCCGGCAAATTAAACCCGAGCTGGCAGGAGAAATTATTCAATCTTTACCTCCTGAAATTGAAAAAGTTGGAGTATTCGTTGAAAGTTCTGTTCAAGAGATAAATAAAGTTGTTGATTATTGCCAGCTTGATACCGTCCAGATATATGAATGGCCCCTTGAAGGCCATGAACTTCTAACGGGAATGAATATTATTCAAGCTTTCAGGGTAAGAAGCAAAGAAGACATAATCAATGCTCAAGAATCGCCTGCCCACATTATATTATTTGATAATTATAGATCTGAAAAATACGGAGGGACTGGCCAAAGCTTTAATTGGGATATATTAAAAGAAAACAGACCTCATCGAAATTTTATTCTATCCGGCGGGTTAAATGATGAAAATATAGGCCGGGCAATAGCCGAACTTAGGCCTTTTGCCGTTGACGCTTCAAGCGGTTTGGAAGAATTTCCAGGCCGGAAGGATCCTGAAAAAATCAGAAAATTCTTTTTTAGAATAAAAGAAGCAGAACAATTTCTGGGAATAGTCTGATGGTTGAAATTAACTATAAAAACCAGGGAAAAGGATATTTTGGAGAATTTGGAGGAAAGTATGTTCCGGAAACCTTAATGGTAGCCCTTGAAGAACTGGAGAATTACTACTTAAAGTTAAGTTCAGACGATTCATTTCAAAAAGAATTTAAAGTATATTTAAAAAAATATGCCGGACGGCCGACACCTCTCTATTTTGCTAAGAACCTAAGTAGTAAATATAAATGCCGAATTTACCTAAAAAGGGAAGACCTTTGTTTTACGGGAGCTCATAAGATTAATAACACTATCGGGCAAGGTTTGCTGACAATGAAAATGGGAAAGAAGAGAGTTATAGCAGAAACAGGAGCAGGCCAGCACGGTGTAGCTACAGCCACAGCGGCCGCTTTATTTAAGCAGAAATGCGTAATATATATGGGCCAAGAGGATATAGAGAGGCAGAGCTTGAATGTTTTCCGGATGAGGCTGCTTGGAGCAGAAGTTAAATCGGTAAAAAGCGGGAGCCAAACATTAAAGGATGCTATCAATGAAGCACTGCGTGACTGGGTTACCAATGTTGAATCGACCCATTACGTTATCGGTTCAGTTGTCGGGCCACATCCCTATCCTTCTATGGTCAGGGATTTTCAGAAAGTCATAGGGGAGGAAGCTTTTGATCAGATATTAAAGACAGAAAAAAGGTTGCCCGATATTATTCTGGCTTGTGTCGGCGGGGGAAGTAACTCAATAGGTATATTTAATCGGTTTCTGAAAGAAGACAAAGTAAAATTAATCGGCATCGAAGCAGCCGGCCTCGGTCTTGATACAGAAAAGCACGGGGCATCTTTAAATAGGGGCTCACCGGGAGTTTTACATGGTTCTTTAAGCTATATTCTCCAGGATGAAGAAGGTCAAATAAAGCCTGCGCATTCAGTCTCAGCTGGCCTTGATTATCCTGGTGTTGGCCCCGAACACAGCTATCTGAAGGACTCCGGAAGAGCTTCCTATAAATCGGTAACTGACCGGGAAGCTCTGGAAGCTTTTAATAGATTAGCCGAACTCGAGGGAATTTTACCGGCTTTAGAATCAGCTCATGCTTTAGCTTATCTGGAGTGTATTAAAGACGAACTAGATAAAGATACGTTGATTATAATCAATCTTTCAGGCCGCGGGGACAAAGATGTCCAGGTTGTGGCAAAAGCAACAGGCGTTGAACTATGAACCGGATTGAAGAAACTTTGACTAGGCTAAATAGAGAAAATAAAACTGCTCTAGTCCCTTACTTTATGGCTGCTTACCCTGATAAAGAAACTTTTCACAAGATTGTAAGAGGTACAATTAAAGCCGGAGCTGATTTAGTTGAAGTTGGCTTGCCCTTTTCCGATCCAATCGCAGACGGCCCGGCTATTCAAAAAGCTGGGCATAAGGTACAAAAAATGGGTTTTTCCGGTGTGGATTATTTTTCATTGATAAAAAAATTAAGGTCTGAATTTCCCGAAACGCCTTTTATCTGTATGACTTATTATAATTTGTTATTAAAAAATGGCCTTGGACGTTTTGTTAAGGTTGCCGTTGATTCAGGTTTAGATGGCATAATAGTCCCTGACTTGCCGGTTGAAGAGGCTTCCCCGTTGATTGAAAGCTGCCAGCAGGAGGGGCTTGATCTAATAATGTTAGTATCACCCACCAGCAATAATCAGAGGATTAAGAAAATATCCGAAATCTCATCTGGTTTTATTTATTGTGTTACCTTGACAGGAGTGACAGGTGCCAGAAAAGAGCTTCCTGAGGATGTTCATAACCTTTTAATCAAAGTTAAGAAAAGTTGTAAACTGCCGGTCTTTGCAGGCTTTGGTATATCTACTCCTTCTCAAATCGAGTCTTTGAAAAAGATGGCCGATGGTATTATAATCGGCAGTGCTATTTTGGATGTTATTGATAAAGCTCCGGCTGATAGGAGAATTAGAAATGTGATAACATTCATAAAGGAGATAAAAAAAGTACTTGAATAAATAAAGATATGCCTTTAAAAGACTGGTTAAGCACTAAGGGAAAATATACAAAAATAAATCCTGCTACTGAAAAAAGGGCTGTACCAGACGGAATCTGGTCAAAATGCGCCCATTGTAATGAGATTATCTTTCAGAAAGAATTAATCCGCAATCTATGGGTCTGTTCAAAATGCGGGCACCATTATCGGATATCTTCTCCTGAAAGGATTAAATCTATAATTGATGAGGGAACATTTATTGAGCATGACATCAATCTTATTTCTACTGATCCCCTGAATTTTAAAGCAAATAAGTCTTATCTTATTAATTTAACTGAAGCTCAGAAAAAGACCGGCTTAAGCGAAGCGGTGATAACCGGGCTCGGAAAGATTAATGGCCATGAAATTTCCCTGGCAGTGATGGATTTTAATTTTATTGGTGGAAGCATGGGCTCTACCGTTGGAGAAAAAATCGTCAGAGCGATTGAAAGAGCAATCGAAAAAGATATTCCATTTATTGTAATTGCCTCCTCTGGCGGGGCTAGAATGCAAGAAGGCATGTTTTCACTTTTACAGATGGCTAAAACCAGTCAGGCAGCAAGAAGATTACATGAAGCGGGTTTACTTTTTATCTCGGTTCTAACTCATCCCACAACCGGTGGAGTCCTGGCTTCTTTTGCTTCTTTGGGGGATGTTTTAATTGCCGAGCCTAATGCCCTAATTGGTTTTACCGGACCGAGAGTGATTGAACAGACTATTAGGCAGAAGCTCCCTCCTGACTTTCAAACAGCTGAATCTAACCTTAAACATGGCTTGATAGATATGGTCGTTCCAAGAAACGATTTAAAAAAGGTAATTAAGATGACAATCGAGTTCTTTACAAAAGAGGATGCAGCCTATGGCTAAATTTATTATGGAATTTGAAAGGCCTCTGGCTGATTTAGAAAAAAGACTTGATGCCATGCGTCAATCATCATCTGCATCCGATCCGGAAATTGCCAGAGAGATTATTGTACTTCAAGCTCAAATCGACAAATTGAAAAAGAGGATATACAGAAACCTTACTCCCTGGCAAAAGGTTCAATTGGCCCGCCATCCCGATAGGCCTAAGACATTAGATTATATCAACATGTTGATATCCGACTTTTTAGAGTTGTCTGGTGATAGGAGATATGCCGATGACCCGGCAATAATTGCTGGTTTTGGACGATTGGATAAAAATAAGGTAGTAATTATCGGTCATAACAAGGGAGGCAATACTAAAGAAAATGTTGCTCGTAATTTTGGAATGCCTCATCCTGAAGGTTTCTGGAAATCATTAAGGATAATGAAGATAGCTGAGAAATTCAAGATACCATTACTTTGCTTTATTGACACCCAGGGAGCTTATCCTGGCATTGGAGCTGAAGAACGAGGCCAGGGAGTAACAATTGCCCAAAATCTAATGGAGATGTGCGGACTCAAAACTCCTGTCATCGCAATTAATATTGCCGAAGGTGGAAGCGGAGGGGCATTGGCCTTGGGTATTTGCGATAAATTACTAATGCTGGAGAATGCCTATTATTCAGTAATATCACCTGAAGGGTGCGCAAGTATTCTCTGGCATGATGAAAGCAAAGCTAACCAAGCAGCTGACATCTTGAGATTAACGGCTAAAGATTTGAAAGAGTTTGGCATTGTCGATGAAATCATAGATGAGCCACTTGGCGGCGCACACCAGGATCCTGAATTCATGGCAGTTCGTTTAAAGAAAATCATTAAGAAAACACTTAGTGAAATAAAGACTAAAGAGCTTGATGAATTAATTGACATCCGGCAGAAAAAAATTAGGCAATACGGAAAATTTAACGAGGAATTAGGCTTAGAAGAAGAAAAACAAGCTTGATCAAGGAATTTTTGCGGTAGCCCTTGCCATCTCAACTACAGGGACAACAAGATTGCCCTTTCCAAATAACTTGTCGATTACATATTGAGGAGCTGACCTGTATTTTAGACTGGCCTGAATAATAAAAGGAGGCACGGCATCTGCCGGCGGTTCAAATTTAAATTGCTCTACAGATGTTTCCCTTGGAGGAATCCTTTTATCATAAGTAGTCTTTTCTGCTAGCCAGACTTTAAATGTCTCTTTTCCATTTTTATCAGCAATTAGTGTCCGGTAATTCACCCCTTCTAGGTCTAGATTGCCATCCTTATCTAAAAAACCGGATTTATATATTTGTATATTCCTGGCATCGGTGACCGACACCTCAAGCCACATTTCTCTAGCCTGAGTTAAGCCGGTTGGCAGGTAATGGCCACAGCCTTTGTTAGTAACCTGAACCTCAAAAGTGTTCGAGCTGTTTTTTGTGAATATTCTTACTGAAGCTGCGTATTTTAATCTTTCCTCAGCTTTGCGGGCATGCACAGGCGAACCGTATAGTTGGCTGAAAAATGTATTTCCTCCCACAAAATAATGAGTATAAACATTTTCTCTCTTTGGGCCCTGACGGGCTGCTTTACCAGAGATAGGTTTGTTTACTCCAGGTCCCGGGGTCATATGGCAATCCTGGCACTGGATTCCCTCTTTTGCATAAGGGCCGTTTTTCCATTCAGTGTAGGTTGCTTCAATAGGCAGTTTATTGACAGGGTGGTTTACATCATGGCACATTCCGCAAAATTCTGCAGTGGTAATAAATTCAGAGAATATACTTCCATGGAAAGGAGAAATTGAGTCTTTATAAGGGCCATATTTATTGATTCCGGGCAAAGGGTCAAATTGTGAATTTCCGATGCCATGAGAACTTGGAACTGTATGACAAAAGTCACACTGAACTCCTTTTTTCCCAATTTTGCTTAACCTTGAACCTGATGCTGGTTTAGTCTCCCCAGATACAAATCCTATTGGCGAATGGCAAGCAATACAAAAATCATCGGTAAAGCCTTCGGTGTCTTCATGAGCTTCAAGATGTTCAAGGAAAAAATACTCATCTTTGACTGCATTATTATGCATTGAGCCAATCCATTGTTTATAGATTTCCTGGTGGCATAAGGCACAGCTTTCTGGATCGAGATAATCAGAGGAACTTATTTCAAATATTCTCTTTCTGGACTTTTTTTCAGTTTCTGCACAGGAGGCCAAAATAACAGTTAATAGAATCAAAATGACCCCAAAAGCAATATATTTTTTCAACCTTATTCTCCCGGGCCTTTTATTGAGTCAGGCTTCAAGCCCCTTACATGACAGTACTCGCAGTAGGTTACATCATGACAGGTAAGGCATTTAGTTGAACCCTGCTTTCTAACTGCGTCAGGGTGCTGACTCAAGCCAGGCGTCTTGCTCCACCAAGGGCCTTTAGCCGGATCCCAACCTTTATGATGGCAATTGACAGAACAAAATTGCTGCTGATCGGGGTGGCATCTCTGGCAGAGAGTAAACCCTTTTTGTTTAACCAGCTTACCATGTTCTTTATTGATAAATGTCTTAGTATGGGGAACTTTCATTCCATGACAATCTATACAGAATTTTTCCAGGTGACACATTGAACAGTATTTTCTATCATCTTTGGCCATTTTGGCATGTCCTTTAGGATAGAAAGTAGCTCCGCTATGATTATCCGGTTTTGGATAGTCAGTATGACAGGCACTGCAACCGCCGGGTGCTTTTGCCTTCTTTTCTTGTCCATGGCAACGAAAACAAGCTTCCATCTTCATAAAATCTTTGTAGGCATCAACATCCGGATGACCAACCCGGTTATGGCACTGGGTACATTTTACTCCTTTTTTTAGATGGACTTTATGATTGATTCTATAGGTAGGACTGGGAGTGACCTTTCTAAGAGAATGACAGGTTTCACACGATTCATTCCACATCTCATCTGCGAGATGGCTATTTTTATTAACTGGTTTTTCATAATTATCGGAAAGAGTTGCCAAACCAACCCTTATCGCTAAAGCTGTGTGGTCCTTTATGAGATTTAAAAATCCCGGCTTGACATGGCAGGAGATACAGCTGGCTTTTGGATGAGTTGAATTTTCCCAGGCTTCGTTGGATTCAGGGTGGATGCTGTGACAGAAAGTTAGGCAAAATCCAGGCGAGAGAGTATAGGCAAATGCAGAAGTTGAAATCAATAGGACAAGTGGGACAGTTACACAAAAAAGGCCAATTCTTATGAGAAGCCTATCTTTTCTCATCTGGTGGATAAACACCGCCGCTTTCAATCAAAGATTCTGATCTATCTTTTCTTCCGATTTTTTATCTGTATTCTCCAGCCACATGGACTGCTGCTTTGAGATAAAAAATAGATAAAATCCAACGGAAACAAAGAACAGGCTCATTAGGATTAAGGTAAAGACCCATACATAAACAAGTGATGCCGCAACCATAAAAATCACCAAAGCATACTTCTATAAAAATATATAGTTTCCTTTATTACCATTTCAAAAACGAGCATTAGCTGGCAGTAATGTTTCGAATTGAAATAGTTGAGTTATTGAAACATTTCAAAATGATTTTTTATTTTTTTAAAAATAATGTAAAATATTATTTCGCTGTGATGATAGATTTGAAAAAAATTCTTATTTGGTTAATAATAGTTATTCCCCTATTGTTTTTATTAAAAATAGGGTTTAGATCTGGTGGGGGAAGAGCCAAGCGCTCTTTCACCAAAAAAAGTCTGCAAAAATTTTTAGAAAAGTACATAACATAGGTTAACTGCAAAGGGATGATGCAATTATGGCAATACTAGACAGATTTTTTCAAAAATGTGATAAGTTATTTTACGTTGATATTCCGGCCTATTTAGATCAAGAATTAGTTATTGACCTTGAAGATGAAAACACGCTTATCAAGAAAAACCTATTTCATCACCCTAAAGATAATTACGGCTTGGATTTTTACTACTTCAATTTTTATAAAAAAGAATTTAAACATTAAAAATTCGAAGCATTCAGTTATACTTTGCAATTAAAATGAGCTTAGATTCTATCCGGTCAGTATGATTTATTAACCATATGGTAGATAATTAGTTATAATTGTTTACATGACCAATGATTTTGAAAAAATAAAAAAAAGAGTTAGCCAACTTCGCCAAGAGATTAACTATCATAACTACCGCTATTACGTAAAAGATTCCCCGGAAATATCAGATGAAGAATTTGATGCACTTCTCCGCCAACTTGAGAGGCTGGAAGAAGAATATCCTCATCTTATAGTTCCCGAATCTCCAACTCAAAGAGTCGGAGCACCTCCGGATGAAGCTTTCAAACCTGTAACTCACAGGAATCCAATGCTAAGTTTAGCTAATGCCTTTGATTTTAACGAGCTAAATTCATTTTTTGAGCGAGTAAAAAAAGGTTTGGATCAAACTAAGATTGAATATGTATGTGAATTAAAACTTGACGGGGTAGCAATTTCTTTAACCTATAGAAACGGTAAATATTTCAGGGGTTCGACCAGGGGCGATGGTATCATTGGAGAAGATATAACCCATAATATCAAGACCATAAAATCAATTCCCTTGGCCCTTTCAATGAATAAACCTCCGCGGGAGATGGAAATCAGGGGAGAAGCATTTATAGAAAAAGAAACATTTGAAAAAATAAACAGGGAGAGATCAGCAGAAGACCTTCCTTTGTTTGCCAATCCTAGAAATGCAGCCGCCGGTTCTTTGAGGCAATTGGATCCACAAATCACAGCTTCAAGAAGATTAGATGTGTTTATTTTTAACCTTGGATATATTACAGGTCGAGATTTTAATACACATTTTGAGGTTCTCCAGTTTTTTAAAGAAATTGGATTTAAAATAAACCCTTATATAATTAAAGCTTTGACCGAAGCAGAGGTTGTCAATTATGTAAAAGATTGGCAAGAAAAGAAAGAGGGCCTCCCTTATGAAATCGATGGGATAGTCATCAAAGTAAATTTACTCAACCAGCAAGAGAACTTGGGGGCAACGACAAAAACTCCCCGCTGGTGTATTGCTTATAAATATCCGGCAGAACAAAAAACAACTGTAGTCAAAGATATCATTGTGAATGTCGGGAGGACAGGAGCAATTACCCCTACTGCTATTTTAGATCCAGTTGTTATTGCCGGCTCAACAGTCAGCCGGGCTACACTCCATAATGAAGACGAGATTAGAAGAAAAGACATAAGAATAGGCGATAGGGTTATTGTCCAAAAAGCGGGTGATGTAATCCCCGAGGTTGTAGCCCCCATAATCAGTAAAAGAACTGGCCAGGAAAAGATATTTAAGATGCCGGATAAATGTCCGATCTGCGGGGCAAGAATTATCAGGCCGGAAGGCGAAGCTGTAGCCAGATGTACAGGTCTGGCCTGTCCTGCCCAAAATTATGAACATTTTCTTCATTTTGTAAGCAGGGGAGCAATGGACATTGAAGGAATGGGCCAAGCCGTTGTCAAACAAATCATCGATAATAATATGGTAGAAGACATTGCCGATATATATTCTTTAGAAAAAGATGATTTATATCGGCTGGAATATTTCAAGGAAAAAGCAGCCAGCAATCTTTTTAAAGCAATTCAAAAATCAAAAGAAAGGCCTCTCAGCAGGCTTTTATTTGCTTTGGGAATCAGGCATGTAGGAGCCCATGTAGCTCAAGTTTTAGCTAGGGAGTTTGGAAACATGGACAGATTGCAGCAGGCTGACTATGAAGATTTAATCAATATTGACGAAATTGGTCCAAGAATAGCAGAGAGTATTATTAACTTTTTTCAACAGGGTCAAAATCTAAAAGTTATTGAAAAATTAAAAAAAGCTGGACTTAATATGTCCGAGGAAACCGAAAAGGTTGACGGTAAATTTAAGGGTCTGAGCTTTGTCTTTACCGGTGGATTAAGTAGGTTTAATCGGCAGGAAGCGAAGGCCATGGTTGAAAATCTTGGTGGCAGAATCTCTTCATCTGTCAGTAAGAAAACGGACTTTGTAGTTGCTGGAACTGAACCGGGCAGTAAATATGAAAAAGCAAAGAAATTAGGTTTGAACATACTAAATGAAGATCAATTTCTGGAGTTAATTGGTGAGTAAACCGCTAAAAGCGAGTTGGAGTGCAAGGGATATATTAAAGGCATTTTTCTGGCTTCTTGTTTGGTTAATTATCATCTACCCGATAGAAATAAGCCTCGAGAAATTATTTCCTGATCTTAACTTACCATGGGATACGCTTTTATCTAGCTATCTTATCTATCTATTCATGTTTATTCTGGTCTGGATTTTTGCTGTCAGAAAATCCCGGCATAAATGGAGAGCTGTTGGATTTCGAAGTTTTAGTATTAAGCAAGCATTTACTCTGGCAGTTGTGGGATTTTTGTTGTCAAAAGCAGTTGGCATAGCATATGGTTATCTGGTCAGGGAGTTTTTAGGATATGTTCCCTCCGATGAAATATTCATTGATGTCCCAGACCTTTTCGGTACAGGATTTATTGGAATAGCTTTGGCTATTTTTTCGGTTGGGATATTCTTTCCAATTATTGAAGAGGTATTCTTTAGAGGTTTTATCTATACTTATCTAAGAGACCGTTATGGAATAGTTCTGGGTATTATTTTGAACGGTATTATCTTTGGGGTTTTTCATCTCCACCCATGGCTGATACTGCCCATTACCGTTATGGGTTTTTTTCTGGCTTACTTCTACGAAACTACCGGTTCATTAGGTAGCTCAATTTTTCTGCACTCATTGAATAATATAGTCTCTGTTGTTACACTATACATCGTTGCATTATACGGAGGTTGAGGAAATAATGACAATTTCAAAAAAAGACGTTGAACATATCGCTCATCTTGCTCGCCTGGAATTAACCGATGAAGAAAAGGATATTTATTCTCATCAGTTGAGCCAGATTCTTGATCATATAGGTAAGATTTCTGAACTTGAACTGGAAGAGGTAGAGCCTACTTCTCATTCTTTAGAGATAACTAATGCCTTTAGAAAAGATGAGTTAGAAGATGGATTAACTCAGAAAGAAGCGTTATCTAATGCCCCCGATAGTGAAGACGGGTATTTTGTTATTCCGCCTATTATTTAATAAGGTTGAGGGCTGTCAATTATAAGGATGTGCTAAATATTAATTAAAAAATAGTTATGAAATTAAATGAATTAACAGCTCATGAATTGCATATAAAATTATCTGAAAGAGAGATCTCTTGCCGTGATGTAGTTGAAGCCTGTTATACAAGGATAAAAGAGATTGACCAGGACATTAAAGCCTTTATTACCTTGACTGAAAAATTAGCCCTTTCACAGGCGGATGAGGCTGATAAAAAAATTGACAGCCGGGAAGAGCTTCAATTTTTAAATGGAATTCCTATCGCTGTCAAGGATCTAATAATTACCAAAGGAATCAGGACCACCTGTGGTTCTCATATTCTTGATAATTATATTCCTCAGTATGACGGAACAATCAGCCGGAAGATTAAGGAAGCTGGGACTATCATACTGGGCAAGACCAATATGGATGAATTCGCCATGGGTTCTTCTAATGAGACCTCGTATTTCGGCCCGGTCTCCAATCCATATGATTTTGAGAGGGTACCCGGAGGCTCAAGCGGCGGCTCGGCAGCATCTGTTGCAGCCAACGAGACGATTATCGCCCTGGGTTCCGATACTGGCGGTTCAATTCGCCAACCGGCTTCACTCTGTGGAATCGTCGGCCTTAAACCTACCTATGGGCTGATCTCAAGGTATGGACTGGTGGCTTTTGCTTCCTCGCTAGACCAAATCGGCCCGATGACCAAAGATGTTACAGATTGCGCTTTGTTACTTCAGGCAATTGCCGGTTATGACCCAGACGATTCAACCAGCATCAAGACAGAGATCCCTGATTATATGAGCTCTTTAACCGGTGATATCAAAGGATTAAAGATAGGAGTCCTGGAGGAGTTTATGGGAGAAGGGCTTGATAGCCAGGTCAAGGGAGTAATCGAGCAAGCTATTAAAATACTTGAGGGGCTTGGAGCTGAGGTCGGTAATGCTTCTCTGCCCCATGCAGATTATGCCCTGCCGGCTTATTATTTGATAGCCCCGGCTGAGGCCAGCTCAAACCTGGCTAGGTTTGACGGAGTTCGCTATGGTTTCCGGGCTGAGGAATTCACCGACATGTTAGACCTTTATAAAAAAACAAGGGCTCAGGGCTTCGGAGCAGAGGTTAAAAGGCGGATTATGATTGGGACCTATGCTTTATCAGCCGGTTATTATGAGGCTTTCTATGGACAAGCTCAAAAAGTCAGGACATTGATAATACAGGATTTCAAGGAAGCTTTCAGCCAATTTGACTTGCTGGTCTCGCCAACTTCACCGACAGTGGCTTTCAAGATAGGTGAAAAGACGGCAGACCCCTTGCAGATGTATTTATCAGATATTTATACTATTCCTGCCAACCTGGCCGGGCTGCCGGGAATATCTTTACCTGCAGGACTAGTCGATGGTTTACCGGTTGGTTTACAAATTCTGGGAAATCATTTTCAGGAAGAAAAAATACTGCAAGCTTCCTATGCCTTTGAACAGGCAGCTGATTTTAAAAGATTGACTTCGGAAGATCGGGTGTAACTATTCAATGGAGTATGAAGCAATCATCGGTCTGGAGATTCATGTTGAGCTTTCGACAGAAAGCAAGATGTTCTGCGGTTGCAGCACCCAATTCGGCCAGCCGCCAAATTCACAGACCTGTACGGTCTGCCTGGGCTTGCCCGGTTCTTTACCGGTCATCAACGAAAAGGCTATTGAATATGTGACCAGGATTGGCCTGGCTATGAACAGCCGGATTAATGAGTTCACCCAGTTTCACCGGAAAAATTACTACTATCCCGATATGCCAAAAAATTACCAGATATCCCAATATGATATTCCGGTTTGTTCGGGAGGAGAACTTGAAATAAAAAATGATGGTAAAAATAGAAAGATTGGCTTGACCAGGGTACACATTGAAGAAGATACTGGCAAGCTTACCCATGTCGGAGAATCAGGAAGAATTCACGGCGCTGATTATTCTTTGGTAGATTTTAACCGGGCTGGGATTCCTCTGGCTGAGATAGTGACTGAACCTGATATTCGCTCTCCAGAAGAAGCCAGGCAGTTTATGCAGGATCTTAAGAATCTGCTGGAGCATCTTGAAATATCTGATTGCAATATGGAGGAAGGCTCTCTTCGCTGTGATGCCAATATATCTTTACGCCCATTGGGTGGAGAGGAATTTGGAGTAAAGACAGAAGTTAAGAATATGAATTCATTTAAGGCTTTGAATAAAGCTCTTGCTTATGAGATAGAACGTCAGAAAGACATGCTGGAAAATGGTGAAAAAGTTGTTCAAGAGACCAGGCATTGGAATGACACCAAAGGCATTACCACAACTCTAAGAGCCAAAGAAGAAGCCCATGACTATCGCTATTTTGCAGAACCTGACTTGGTTCCGATGATGCTTAAGCAAAACTGGGTTGATAGCATCAAAAAGAAATTACCTGAACTTCCTGCTCAAAGAAGAGAACGCTTTATTGTTGATTTTTCCCTATCAGAATATGACGCCAGCGTCTTAACATCATCCAAGAAGACTGGAGATTTTTTTGAAGAGTGTATGAAGGATTATAAAAACCCCAAAAATGCCTGTAACTGGATTATGGGGGAACTGTCCTATTATCTAAATACTAATAACATGGAGATAGACGAGTCAGCGGTAACATCCAAGCACTTAGTCCAGTTATTAAAATTGATTGATAACAAGACTATCAGTGGAAAGATTGCCAAAACGGTTTTTGAGGAGATGTTTGAAACCGGTAAATTACCGGAGTTAATCGTTAAAGAGAAGGACATGGTCCAGGTTACGGATGCCGACCAATTGGGTGAAATTGTCGGTAAAGTGATGGAAGCAAATCATGATGCGGTTGAGGATTTAAAGAACGGCAATGAAAGAGTTCTTGGTTTTCTGGTTGGACAGGTAATGAAAGAGACCAAAGGAAAAGCCAATCCGCAGATTGTCAATGAGTTGATAAGGAAGAATATTTCTTAAAAAGTGGACGGTGGACGGTGGACAGTGGACGGTGGACAGTGGACGGTGGACAGTGGACGGAGACAGCAAGCCTTCCCTCTACCTTGAGGATAGGGGATTAAGGTGAGGGTAAAACGATAATCACTAAAGCCCAGAATCTGAAGTCGAAAATGGTAAGACGAAAGAATGATATCCTATGTCGATTGGTTATCGAAAGTGGAATGCCGTAGGTCGAGTTTCTGGATAAAGGATTGTTGATAGCAGGGCTCTTCGTGAAATGTGAGCCTTTAACTATTAATATTAATTATTGAAATAGGAGGAAGTGATATTGAGCCATAAAGTTACGTTGATTCCCGGTGATGGAGTTGGCCCAGATGTAATCGGGGCTATGAAGATGGTGGTCGAGGCAACCAGGGTAGATATTGAATGGGAAAAAGTCCAGGCTGGGGAAGGTGTTATGGATGAATACAATACACCTTTGCCTGAGCATGTCCTTGAGTCTATTAGAAAAAACAAGGTTGCCATCAAAGGACCGGTTACTACTCCGGTAGGCAAGGGATTTCGCAGTGTAAATGTGGCTTTGCGCAAAGAGCTTGAATTATATGCCTGCCTTAGGCCTGCCTTCTCATTAAAAGGAGTCAAGTCAAGGTACAATGCGATTGATCTGGTGGTGGTGCGTGAAAACACTGAAGACTTATATGCCGGGATTGAACGGATGATTGACCCGAATACGGCTGAAAGTATCAAGCTTATCACCAGGGCAGCATCTGAGCGGATTGCCAGGTTTACATTTAATTACGCAGTTAGGGAAGGCCGGAAAAAAGTTACCGCTATCCATAAAGCAAATATTATGAAATATTCAGACGGATTATTCTTGGAATCCTGCCGTTCAGTGGCTGAAGAATTTCCCCAAATAGAGTTTGAGGACAGGATTGTCGACAATATGTGTATGCAACTGGTGCAGAAGCCGGAATTGTATGATGTCATGGTTCTGCCTAATCTATACGGAGATATCATCTCGGATTTATGTGCCGGGTTAATCGGTGGGTTGGGTATTGCGCCCGGAGCTAACATTGGTGACGAAATAGCTGTCTTTGAACCAACCCACGGTAGTGCTCCCAAATATGCCGGGCAAAACAAGGTCAATCCGACGGCGACGATTTTATCTGCTTATATGATGTTAAAACATCTTGATGAACGGGAAGCAGCTGAGAAAGTCTTGCAAGCCACTGCTCAGGTGATTGAAGAAGGCAAGACGGTCACCTATGATCTTGGGGGGCAAGCCGGAACCAGCCAGATGGGAGAAGCTATCGCTGAGAAAATACCTTAAACTCAAGACTGTCTGGATGTAAATAAATTGCGGTCATAATTTTTCAAATTTATTATAGATAAAAAGAGGTTGATTTTTTATTCTAAAACAGGAACAGGGGGGGTAAATTTTGAAATTTAAAATAACCCATATTCAAACAGATGTTGAAAATGGATGTTTTTTAGGGAATGCACTTAAATTATTCTTAAACAAAACTTATACATTATCCGAATTAATAGAATTAGGAGTTGAAATCAATCCGGATAATTTTCCGGAGAATATCTCCTTTTGTGATAAAAAAGGCTGTTGCCACTTACAGATTAAAAGGGTTGAATAAAAAGCTAATTATATTTACCAGGTATTGAAGCGCTGTTATACAATTTTCACCAACTTAACTTGAAGCAAATTAATATATAATCTATATTATTTAGTACTTTTCTTATTTGCTTATATATTTTGGGGGAAATATGGGACTACGTAGTGATTTTATGAAAAAAGGAATATCCAAAGCGCCGCATCGCTCGCTATTAAAGGCAATCGGATTGACTGATGAAGAAATCAACCGGCCACTGGTAGCTGTGGTCAATTCCTATAATGAAGTAATTCCCGGACATATCAATCTTGATAAAATAGCCGAGGCAACCAAAGCCGGGATTCGCCTGGCTGGTGGGACACCTCTTGAATTTTTTACAATAGGCATCTGCGATGGGATAGCCATGAACCACGAAGGCATGAAATATTCACTGGCCAGTCGGGAGATTATAGCCGATTCAGTTGAGGTAACTGTTGAGGCCCACCGTTTTGACGGGATGGTTCTAATCCCCAATTGCGATAAAATAGTCCCGGGCATGTTAATGGCAGCAATGAGGCTAAACATTCCTTCGATTGTGGTCAGTGGCGGCCCTATGCTTGCCGGCCGTAAGGGAGAAGAAGGCTTGGACTTAATCGATGTCTTTGAGGCCGTCGGCAAAGTCGAGACTGGGCAGATGAGCGAGGCTGAACTTGAAGACCTTGTTGATGTGGCCTGTCCTGGTTGCGGTTCCTGTGCGGGGATGTTCACGGCTAACTCGATGAACTGCTTGACTGAAACAATCGGCATGGGCCTTCCTGGAAATGGGACAATACCGGCTGTCACAGCCAAGAGAATCAGGCTGGCCAAAAAAGCCGGTATGCAAATAATGGAATTAATCGATAAAAATATTTGTCCGCGGGATATCTTAACCAAACAGGCTTTGGAAAATGCCTTAACGGTAGATATGGCTTTAGGTTGTTCGACAAATACAATACTGCACCTGCCGGCCATTGCTCATGAGGCCAGGCTTGAAATGGATCTGGATATGGTTAATGAAATAAGCAACCGGACTCCAAATCTATGTAAAATCAGCCCGGCTGGAAAGACTTACATGGAAGATCTTGATGCAGCCGGAGGAATCCCAGCTGTCATCAATGAATTGGCCAAGAAGGAACTGGTCAATTTAGAGACTATGACTGTCACCGGAAAGACTCTGGGTGAAAATGTCCAGGGAAAGAAAAATTATAATACCGAAGCAATCAGGCCAATCGATAATCCTTTCTCGGAGACTGGCGGTTTAGCCGTATTGACAGGGACACTTGCTCCGAACGGAGCTGTAGTCAAACAATCGGCAGTCATGCCCGAGATGTTGACCCATACAGGACCAGCCAGGGTTTTTGAATCTGAAGATGAAGCGGTAGAAGCAATTCTTGGCCAGAAGATAAATCCGGGTGAGGTAATAATAATTAGATATGAAGGCCCTAAAGGCGGGCCGGGCATGCGGGAGATGTTGACACCCACCGCCAGTGTTGTCGGTGTTGGATTGGACAAAGAAGTCGCTTTAATAACTGATGGGCGTTTTTCTGGCGGCACCAGAGGCGCGGCTATCGGCCATGTCTCTCCAGAAGCACAGGAAGGCGGCCCTATTGCCCTGGTTGAAGATGGCGATGAGATTGAGATAGATATTCCCCAGAGGAAATTGAATATCCTGGTTGATGAAGATGTTCTGGCCAAAAGAAAGGAAGCTTGGCAGCCAAAACCTCCTAAGATTACCAAAGGTTATTTGGCCAGATATGCCAGGCTGGTCTCTTCGGCAGACAAGGGAGCCATTGTCGAATAACCTATGACTTAAAACTGAAGACTGAAGACTTTATATCGACTTTCGACTTTCCACTCTCGATAGACACCGGGCAGAGGACAGACGACAAAATAATAAAGACAGAAGACTTAAGACCGAAGACTTAAGACCGAAGACTATCACGATCACTAGCACTAGTTAAATCAGTTATGAACTTGTTCGAAATGTTATGCCGGCTAATTTCATTAGCCTGTTATGTAAGCCTTCGGCTTGTTTAGATTTTTTCCTAACCAACCATAACAATTCATAACAGTTTCCTGAAGGAATCTATATAACATTCGGTTCAATTACCACGTCTTTTTTTACCACGTTTTTGTAATACGCGCCACGTACCAAGCACCACGATATAAACTCACTTAGTTTTTTTCAAAATTAAGTAAATAAATTATGTTTATGTTAATATATAAATTTACAGTTCTTCAAAAACAGATTTGAAGGGTGAATATTATGAAGATGACAGGAGCTGAAATTTTAATCAAGAGCCTTGAAGTAGAAGGCGTCAAAGATATGTTTGGGTATCCTGGCGGCGTGGTACTTCCTATTTATGATAAGATTTATGATTCCAAAATAAATCATATACTGGTAAGGCATGAACAGTGTGCAGCTCATGCTGCAGATGGATATGCTCGTTCAACTGGGCGGGTTGGAGTATGTATGGCAACTTCCGGACCGGGCGCGACCAACCTGGTAACCGGAATTGCTACAGCCAATATGGACTCAGTGCCGATTGTCTGTTTTACAGGCCAGGTTGCTACCACAGCCATTGGTACTGATGCATTTCAGGAAGCAGATATTACAGGAATTACTTTACCTATTGCTAAGCATAACTATCTAGTTAAGAATATCAATGAATTTGCAGAAATAATCCATGAGGCTTTTTTTATCGCCTCAACCGGACGGCCGGGCCCGGTCTTGATTGATATCCCGGTTGATATAAGCCGGGGAGCTACTGAATATAAAAAACCAAGCCAGCTCAACTTGCCTGGATATAAGCCAACCGTTAAAGGAAATCTAAAACAAGTAAAAAATGCCGTTAAAACTATATTTCAAGCTAAAAAACCGATAATCTTTGCCGGTGGGGGAGTTAAATGGGCCGGAGCTTCAAATGAGCTTAAGAAATTTGCCGAGAAAATCAAAGCTCCGGTTACCACAAGTTTGATGGGTAAAGGCACTTTCCCTGATAATCATAAGTTGTCCTTAGGAATGCCGGGCATGCATGGTGCCCGCTATACCAACTATGCCTTGATGGAGACTGATTTAATCGTTGCCATCGGTGTTCGTTTTGATGACCGGGTAACAGGAAAGCTAGATACCTTTGCTCCCAAAGCTAAAGTAATCCACGTTGATATTGACCCGGCTGAGATAAGTAAAAATATTCCTACAATTATCCCGATAGTCGGGGATGCTAAAAATATTCTTTTATCTTTAAATGCCGAGATCGAAAAATACAAGAAAAAGCATAAACCCAAAGAATGCAAGGACTGGTTGAAGCAAATCGATAAGTGGAAAAAGGAGTTTCCTTTGAAGTATGAGGAAGCCGGTGGCAAAGGAGTAAATCCTGAAATGGTTGTTGAGCTTTTATCCGAGATGACCAAAAACAGAGATACCATTATCACCACTGAAGTCGGGCAAAATCAGATGTGGGCAGCCCAGTATTTTAAAGTTGATAATCCCAGAAAATTTCTTTCTTCTGGAGGTTTAGGCACTATGGGATACGGATTACCCGCCTCGGTCGGAGCCCAGGTTGGAAATCCCAGATCTCTGGTTATTGATATTGCCGGTGACGGAAGTATCCAGATGGTTTCCCAGGAACTGGCTACGATAGTAGCTAATAAATTACCGATTAAAGTGGTAATTTTGAACAATGGCTATCTGGGAATGGTCCGCCAGTGGCAGGAATTATTTTATCAGGAAAGATACTCACATTCGGACCTCGCGGTCGGTACGCCAGATTTTGTCAAGCTGGCTGAAGCATATGGTGCCAGAGGGATGCGTATAACCAATAAGAATAATCTAAAAAAGAAGCTAAAAGAGGCAATTGATCATAAGGGCCCTGTTGTTGTTGATGTTGTGATCGAAAGGATGCGAAAAGTTACCCCGATGGTCGCACCGGGAGCCGCTATATCTGAAATGATAGGATGCGATTGAGATGAAACATACATTGCTGGTTCTTGTTGAAAATAAACCCGGGGTTTTGGCTAGGATTGCCGGCCTTTTCAGCCGGCGGGGATTTAACATAGAAAGCCTAGCTGTAGGCACAACTGAAGACCCGTTATTTTCCAGGATGACCATTGTAGTTGAAGCTGAAGAACATCTGCTGGAGCAGGTAACTAAGCAGTTGCATAAGCTGATAAATGTTATAAAAATACAGGACCTTTCACCCGATGAGTCAGTCGAGCGGGAACTGTCCTTGATCAAGGTCAGCGCCAATTCTAAAAACAGGCCGGAAATAATTGAGATTGCGGATATCTTCAGGGCAAAAATTATTGATGTCGGAAAAGCCTCACTTACCGTTGAGGTCACCGGAACCAATGAAAAGGTCAAGGCAATTGAAGAATTGCTTGAACCTTATGGAATTCTTGAACTGGCCAGGACAGGAAAGATAACTCTGACCAGGGGAACTAAGAGATAAAAATTTTGATTTCATCTTTATAACGAGGAGGAAATATGGCAAAGATATATTATGAAGACGATGCCGATTTGGATCTGTTAAAAAATAAAAAAGTAACTGTAATTGGCTATGGCAGCCAGGGCCATGCTCATGCCCTAAATCTGCATGAAAGCGGGGTAGAAGTTATAGTGGGGCTTCCTCCAACCAGTAAGTCTATAAAAAAGGCGGAGAAAGCCGGCTTGAAGGTAATGGAGACACCGGAAGCTGTGAAAGAAGGAGATATTATTGCAGTTTTAGTTCCCGACCAGATTCAAAAGTGGGTTTATGAAGAGGATATAAGACTTAATCTGGAATCCGGGAATACTCTGCTATTTGCTCATGGTTTTAATATCCATTTTCATCAAATAATTCCACCAGAAGATGTTGATGTCATAATGGTTGCTCCAAAAGGACCAGGACATTTAGTTCGCAGGCAGTATGAAGAAGGTAAAGGAGTACCATCCTTGATTGCTGTTTTTCAGGATTCCACGGGACAGGCCAAAAAAACAGCTTTAGCTTATGCTAAAGGGATTGGTGCGACACGAGCAGGGGTTATTGAAACATCTTTTCAGGAAGAGACAGAAACCGACCTTTTTGGAGAACAGTGTGTTCTTTGCGGGGGCACTACGGAGTTAATAAGAGCAGGTTTTGATACTCTGGTCGAAGCCGGTTATCAGCCTGAGATTGCTTATTTTGAATGTCTACATGAACTTAAATTGATTGTTGACTTGATTTATGAGAGCGGAATAAGCGGTATGCGCCATTCTATCAGTGATACTGCAGAATATGGAGATATTACAGTAGGAAAGAAGATTATTACGGAAGAGACTAGAAAAGTAATGAAGAATATTTTAAGCAAAATTCAATCTGGTGAATTTGCGCGAGAATGGATAACCGAAAATCAGACAAATAGGCCGGTTTTTAAAACTCTGGCTCATAAAGAAGCAGAACATAAGATTGAAAAAGTTGGCAAAGAATTACGCAACATGATGAGTTGGATTAAGTCCGATTTGTAATTATATTTGATAAATATTTTAAAAGTTAACTGTCAACAGCCGACTGTTATTAACCAAAGTGTATAAAACTACCATTAAAATATTTTTCGCTAAAGATGGTTATAAAAATATTGCTCAAATCCAATAACTTGTTATAATTAGTGAATTATTTAACAATCTAATTGGTTGCTTTTTTAAGGAGGAATATCAAATGCGAAAGCAATATATTATGACTCCGGGACCAACTCCTGTACCGGCCCGGGTAAGAGCTGCTGAAGCTAAACCGATTATTCATCACAGGGCACCAATTTATTCCAGTATATTCTCTGATGTGCTCAAAGACCTAAAGAAAATATTTCAAACCAAAAACGATATAATTGTTTTTTCTTCTTCAGGAACTGGAGCCATGGAAGCAGCTGTAGTTAATTCATTTTCTCCAGGAGATAAAGTAATTGCCACCAATAATGGGAAATTCGGGGAAAGATTTATTCTGCTTTGTGAAACTTATGGGCTGGATGTAATAAAGATTGAATATGAATGGGGTCGAGTTATCGATCCTGATGATATTAAAAAAGCCCTAAATGAGAATGTTGATGTCAAAGGGGTGCTGGTGGTCCATAGCGAGACCTCAACCGGTGTCCTGAATGATATTGAGACTATAAGTAAGTTTGTCAATGAATACGGATGTTTAATGATAGTCGATACAATAACCGGTCTGGGAGCTGTTGAAGTCAAGACCGATGATTGGAATCTTGATATTGTCATGTCCGGTTCTCAGAAAGGCTTAATGCTTCCACCAGGTCTATCTTGTGCATCTATCTCTGAAAAGGCTTGGGAAGCTATAGAAAAAAGCACTATTCCAAATTTCTATTTTAGTTTTGCCAAAGCCAGAAAATCATTACAAAAAGCTTCACCCCAGAACCCATTTACTCCTCCAGTCTCATTGATTGTAGCCCTTAGCGAAGCATTAAAGATGATGATGGAAGAAGGGATTGATAACGTAATCAAGAGACATAATATTCTAGCTGAAGCAACCAGAGCTGGGATTGAAGCTCTTGGATTAGAGTTATTTGCTCCTCCTGAAGGAAGAGGGAATGCTGTTACTCCGGTCAAAGTTCCTGACGGAATAGACGGATCTGATATAACTAAGATAATGAGGGAAAAATACGGGATTACAATAGCTGGCGGCCAAGAACATTTGAAAGGAAAGATTTTTCGCATAGGCCACTTGGGTTACTTTGACCGTTTTGATATTATAACCACTTTATCCGGGTTAGAGATGACTCTGCAAGAGCTTGATTATGAATTTGAATTAGGCCAAGGAATCAAAGCAGCAGAAAATGTGTTTTTAGATAATCCTTATTAAGGTAAAAATTCTTAATCATTGAACTTTGCAAATAAACAATTAAACTATAAATTGAATTGGAATTAATAATATCTAGGAGGTCTTAAAAATAAAAAAAATAATTGTTACTGAAAAAATTACTGATGCGGCTATTTCCTTACTTAGGGAACAATACCAAGTGGATGTGATTACTGACTTATCATCAGAGGAATTGAAAGAGACTATAAGGGATTATAATGCCCTGATAGTCCGCAGTGGAACCAAAGTTAATAAAGAATTAATCGAAAATGCTGAAAATTTAGAAATAATAGGCAGAGCTGGAATTGGCGTGGATAATATAGACGTTAATGCTGCAACAATGAAGGGAATAGTTGTGGCCAATGCACCTCAGGGAAATATTATCTCAGCTGCTGAGCATACTATGGCCTTATTGCTTTCTCAATGCAGGAATATTCCTCAGGCGGTTAATTCACTGAAGTCATGCAAATGGGAGAGAAATAAGTTCAAAGGGGTAGAGCTAATAGATAAAACGCTGGGAATAGTCGGAATGGGTAGAATTGGAACACTTGTGGCTCATCGAGCTCAAAGTTTTGGAATGAAAATTATTGGATTTGATCCGTATGTCAGCCGGGAAAGGCTTAATCAACTTGGTGTGGAAATTGCTGAAAGTTTCGAGGATTTGTTAAAAAGGGCTGATTTTATAACTGTTCACTTGCCTAAAACAGACGAGACTATTGGTATGTTTGGTAAAAAAGAGTTTGCTTTGATGAAGGATGGTGTCCGTTTAGTAAATACAGCCCGGGGAGGAATTTTCCAGGAGGATGCTTTGATAGAAGCATTAAAGTCAGGAAAAGTTGCCAGTATTGGGCTCGATGTATATCCAAAAGAACCTTGTACGGAAAGCCCTCTTTTTGATTTTGAGCAAGCAGTTGTGACCCCGCACCTTGGAGCTTCTACCAAAGAGGCTCAAGACAAGGCCGGCTTAATCGTTGCCGAAGACGTAGTAAATGCCCTAAAAGGTCAGTTTGTACAGAATGCGGTAAACATTGCTGTCGGCAGCGTAGAAGCAGTTGAAGCATTACAGCCATTCTTACCTCTAGCTGAGAAGCTTGGCAAATTATATACTCATCTGGCCGAAGGCCAACTTGATTCACTACAGGTGGAATATTCAGGACATTTGGCTGAATACGATACTAAAATCTTGACTATTGCTATTTTAAAAGGCTTATTTGAAACAGTCATTCTTGAACCAGTTAATTACGTAAATGCACCGATTATTGCTGAAGAAAGGGGAATAAAACTATCTGAATCAAAAAGTTACACATCTTTAGATTATATCAATCTAATAATCCTGAAAGGCATAAGCACAAAAGGTGAAGTCAAGGTAGGAGGTACACTTTTAGGCAAGAAAAACGAGCCACGGTTTGTCAATATTTATCAATATGATATAGATATAGCGCCAACCAAATATATGGCTTTTATTAAATATATAGACAAGCCTGGCATGATTGGTAAAGTCGGAACTTTGCTGGGAAATAATAATATAAATATTGCTTTGATGCAGGTTGGCCGAAAAAAGATTGGCGGCGAGGCTGTAATGGGATTAAATGTGGATAGCTCGATACCTAAGAAAGTGGCTACCGAAATAGAAGCGCAAGAAGGCATCTCTGCTGTTTGGACAATCAAGCTCTAATTTACTCTTATCAAAAAGAACTTTCAGGCTGGTAATAAAAATAATAGAAACATCCGACCATGGTTCGAAGCTTAGTAACTCGGTATTTTTTTCTCCGAAGAGACCATTGGAAATAATAATTAAAACTCTTAATTTTCATTACTTCTTTACAGAATGTTCAATCTTTTTAATCGCGTTCAATAGGTACTAGGATCTTATAGCCTACCCTTGTTTTAGCTTGTCTTTCCTATATAATGATTTAATACATTTTTAAAACAGGAGGTAATTTATATGGCTGATCGAGTTTTCATCTTCGATACTACCCTGCGTGACGGGGAACAATCACCTGGAATTAGCTTAAATGACCGTGAAAAACTGGAGATAGCCGATCAGTTATCTCGATTAGGAATAGATATTATTGAGGCAGGATTCCCGGTAACCTCACCTGGAGATTTTAGGGCAGTCCAGACTATTGCCAAGAATGTTAAAGGCCCTGTTATCTGCTCTTTAGCCAGAGCTGTTGAAAAAGATATAGATGTAGCCTGGGATGCAATTAAAGAAGCTGAAAAACCCCGCATTCATACATTTATAGCTACTTCAGATATTCATATCCGGCATAAATTAAAGAGAAGCAAAGAAGATGTCTTGAAGATGGCTGAAAATGCTGTCAAGAGAGCTAAAAGTTATACGGAAGATGTAGAGTTTTCTCCGGAGGATGCTACCAGAAGTGATTTTGATTACCTCTGCCGGATGGTCAGAGTTGCCATTAATAATGGGGCTACCACAATAAACATTCCTGATACTGTAGGATATGCGACTCCTGACGAGTTTGGAGCACTAATTGCTAATCTACTGGAGTCAGTCCCGGAATTAAAAGAAGTGGTACTCAGCGTTCATTGTCATAATGATCTTGGTTTGGCAGTTGCCAATTCGTTGGCTGCGGTTAAAAATGGGGCCAATCAGGTTGAATGCACTATTAACGGACTTGGGGAAAGAGCTGGTAATGCAGCTTTGGAAGAGATTATTATGATTATCGATACCCGAAAAAAGACAATGAATAAAGAAACCGGTATTAATACGCAAGAAATTGCCAGAACAAGCCGTATAGTCTCAAATCTAACCGGTTACCAAATTCAGTTTAATAAAGCCATAGTCGGAGCAAATGCCTTTGCCCACTCTTCAGGAATTCACACCGACGGGATGCTGAAGGATAGGACTACATATGAAATAATTGATCCAAAAAAGATAGGCTTGCTTGAGAGCAAGTTGATACTTGGCAAAACTTCTGGAAGACACGGCTTTCGCCAGCATCTGGAAGATTTAGGCATAGTTTTGAATGATGATGAGCTTGATATCGCTTTTCAGCGTTTTAAGGAACTGGCTGACAAAAAAGCAGAAATTACCGATGAGGACCTGGAAGCAATTGTAGCTGATGAGTTCCGCAAGGTTTCGGATGTTTATCGCTTGGTTTATTTGAAGACAGACAGTGAAACAGGCAAGACGCCGACAGCAATTGTCAAATTGGAAAAAAACGGCAAGACAATTGAAGTTCAGGCTGAAGGTGATGGCCAGGTGGATGCCGCATGCAAGGCAATTGGGCAAGCTGCAAAGATTAAAGCTAAATTAATATCTTTTAATGTTAGTGCTATTACCAGTGGTCTTGACGCTCAAGGTGATGTAACTATACAGCTGGAGATAGGCGGTAAGACTTATCTGGGGCGGGGTGTTTCAACTGATATTGTTGAGGCCAGTGGCTTAGCTTACCTAAATGCCATAAATAAATCAGTTCAGAAAGGAATAGAATAATATGGGGCAGACTATTACGGAAAAGATTCTAGCTGCCCACGCTGGCAAGGAGAGTGTAAAACCTGGCGAACTGATTAATGTTAAAGTTGATATCGTCCTTGGCAATGATGTCACTGCCCCAGTAGCAATAAAGGAATTTAGGAAGATCGGCCTTGATAAAGTCTTTGATGCTGAAAAGGTGATATTTGTCCCTGATCATTTTACTCCTAATATGAACATCAAAGCAGCTCAGCAGGCTAAAGAAATGAGGGATTTTGCCTTGGCTCAAGGATTGGTTAATTACTTTGAAATAGGACAGATGGGCATCGAACATGCTTTGCTACCTGAAGAAGGATTAGTTTTACCGGGAGATGTAATTATCGGTGCAGATTCTCATACCTGCACTTACGGAGCGCTAGGTGCTTTTAGCACCGGGGTCGGCTCTACTGACCTGGCTGCAGGAATGGCAACTGGTGAAGCTTGGCTAAAAGTACCGGCTCAATTAAGGTTTAACTTTGAGGGAAGATTGCAACCCTGGGTTACTGGGAAAGACTTGATACTTTATACTATTGGCCAGATCGGAGTAGATGGAGCTCTCTATCGAACGATGGAATTTACCGGTTCGGTAATTATAGGTCTTTCTATAGATAGTCGTTTATCGCTGTGCAATATGGCTATTGAGGCAGGCGCCAAGAATGGCATCATTGCTGCAGATGACATAACGGAAGAATATTTAAAAAGCCGGGCCAAGCGAAGATATACAATATATCAAAGCGACCCAGATGCTGAATATGAGAAGATATACAATTTCAAAGCCGAAGATATTCAGCCGCAGATTGCCTTTCCCCACCTTCCTTCAAATACTAAAAATATAAACGAGATTAGTAAGATCATGCTCGATCAAGTTGTGATAGGTTCATGTACCAATGGCCGCCTGGAAGACCTGGAAATCGCAGCTGGTATTATTGAAGGCCATAAAGTAGCGAAGAATCTGAGATTAATAATCATTCCAGCCACCCAGAAGATTTATTTAAAAGCAATAAAAGATGGTTTGATTGAGAAATTTGTTGAAGCTGGCGCAGCTGTATCCACTCCGACTTGTGGTCCCTGCCTGGGTGGACATATGGGTGTGCTGGCAGCTGGGGAAAAAGCACTTGCAACAACAAATAGGAATTTCATAGGCCGGATGGGCCACCCTGAAAGCGAAGTTTATCTTTCAAACCCGGCTATTGCTGCAGCTTCGGCTATAGCCGGCTATATTACAGGGCCGGATAATCTATAAACGGTATCCGATGTCCAATATCTGATGTTCATTACCGGAAGAGGACATAAGACAGAGGACATTGGGAGATGAAGAAATTGTCGTATGTAGTGAGTCGCCTGTCGATAATTGGTGAATAGTTGGTTAAATTTTATAGACATAATTGAAAAGGATTAACATGATTCTTAAGGGAAAAGTTTGGAAGTATGGAAGGGATATTGATACCGATGTAATAATACCGGCTCGCTATCTTACTACTTCAGACCCAGCTGAACTGGGGCAGCATTGCCTGGAAGATCTTGACCCCGATTTCATTAAAAAAGTCGAAGAGGGAGACATAATAATGGCTGATGAAAATTTTGGTTGTGGTTCGTCTAGAGAACATGCTCCTATATCTATTAAGGCTGCTGGGGTAGACGCGGTAATAGCCAAATCATTTGCCAGAATATTTTATCGTAATGCTATCAATATCGGTTTACCTATATTTGAAGCAAGGCAAGCTGTTGAAGAATCTTCTACTGGAGATATTCTGGAAATAGATACTTCTTCCGGCCAGATAAAAAACATTACCAAAGAAAAGATATATCAGGCTGAACCTTTTCCAGAATTTATTGAGGAAATAATTGAAGCCGGCGGCCTTATTCCGTATTTACAGGAAAAGCTAAAGAATGCTTCAAATTAGATAAATATTAGAAGGGAAGATATAATTGCCAAAAATTGCAGTACTGCCTGGAGACGGCATTGGCCCGGATATTATTAGGGAAACCATAAAAGTATTAAATACTATTGCTGGTAAATTCAATCATGTTTTTGAATTTAAAGAAGCATTGATCGGTGGATCAGCTATCGATGAAACCGGCAATCCTTTGCCGCCTGAGACAGTTGAAATATGTTTAAACAGTGATGCAGTACTATTAGGTGCAGTAGGCGGGCCTAAATGGGATACAACTGATCCCAAGGGAGTTCGTCCGGAACAAGGTTTGCTCGGCTTGCGCAAGGAATTGAAATTATTTGCCAATTTAAGACCGGTAAAGATATATAGTGCCTTATTGGATTCATCCACTGTGAAAAGAGAAGTTATCGAAGGAGTAGATATTATTGTTGTTAGAGAGCTGACCGGGGGTATATATTTCGGGGAGCGTAAGAGAGAAAGAGGCCGGGCTTATGATACGATGGACTATCATGCTTTCGAAATTGAAAGAATTGTAAAAAAAGCTTGCGAGCTGGCTCTTAAAAGAAGAAAACTGGTACACTCTGTTGATAAGGCAAATGTATTAGAAAGTTCAAGGCTCTGGCGCGAGGTGGCCACTAAAGTTTCCCAGGACTATCCTGAGTTGGAGTTCAACCATATCTTAGTTGATAATTGTGCCATGCAGATTATCAAATACCCAAAACAGTTTGATATTATGGTTATGAATAATATGTTTGGAGATATTTTAAGCGACGAAGCTTCAATGCTTTCCGGTTCGTTAGGTATGCTTTCTTCGGCATCTCTTGGACAAGGAGGAGCAGGAATGTATGAACCGTCTCACGGAACTGCGCCAAAATATACTGGTATGAATATAGCCAATCCCATAGCAACTATTCTCTCCGGTGCATTAATGCTCAGGTATTCATTGGAAAAGGAAGCAGAAGCATCAGCTATAGAAGAAGCCGTCGAAAAGTTTTTGAACGATGGTTATAGAACCAGAGATATCATGCAAGATGGAATGAAACGCGTCGGAACATCTGAAACAGGTGATCTGATTGCCGAAAGGATTTTAAGATAATTTAGAAGGGAGATAATAATGGCTATTGAAAAGGTTGAAAAAATATGGATGAATGGAAAACTTGTTCCCTGGGATGAAGCAAAAGTTCACATTCTTACTCATGCTTTGCATTACGGATCTGGCGTCTTTGAGGGAATCCGGGCATATCAAACTGATAAAGGGCCAGCTGTCTTTCGACTAACAGACCATATTAAAAGATTATTCAGATCAGCCAAAATTTACTCGATGGAGATTCCTTTTTCAGTTGAGGATTTAATTGAGGCGACTAAATCTACGGTTAGAGAAAATAAAGTTGAAAGCTGCTATATCAGACCGGTTGTCTTTCGAGGTTATGGAGGAATGGGCCTGAATCCAACCAGTGTTCCTGTTGATGTAGCAATTGCCATCTGGCCATGGGGTGCATACCTTGGTGAAGAAAGTTTAGAGCATGGAGTTAGAGTAAAGATATCATCTTTTCGACGCAATGAACCTAATGCTATTCCGCCTGCTGCAAAAGCTTGTGGTCAATATCTTAATTCTATCTTAGCAAAACTAGAGGTTACAGCAGCTGGTTATGATGAAGCAGTATTGCTTAACAGCCAGGGTTATGTTTCTGATGGATCAGGTGAAAACATTTTTGCTGTTAGGAACGGGACTATAGCCACACCGCCCATAGCTTCTGGCGCTCTGGAGGGAATTACCAGGGATTCTATTATAAAGATAGCTCAAGATAAAGGTTATAAAGTCAGAATGAGATATATGGTCAGAACGGATTTATATCTAGCTGATGAATTATTTTTTACAGGTACAGCTGCAGAAGTTGTGCCGATTCATTCTGTAGACGACCGTGAGATTGGTGACCCGGGCCCGATTACTAGAGACCTACAGAAAACATTTTTCAAAGCCGTTAAAGGAGAAGAGCCTAAATTTAACGAATGGCTGGAATTGGTAAATAATTAATTATTATTTAGTTATTAAAAAAATTTTGGTGTAGGTTGAATATATTTCCCCGTATTTTTCATTAAATTTTGTCTACTTGAAGTCTATCGATATTTAGCTATTAAAACTGTTATCAAGCTACAGTAAGTTCTTTAGCGTGAAACCCGCTCATTTCTATTATTCCTCTGTTAACGATTGTTCGTAAACAGAGTTCACACTTTTCAGAATTAGCAGTACAGCAAACGATATTACGCGGTAAGGTTTTAGTACAATCTGGTTTTTTACAGATTAGGTTGAAAGATATTCCAAACTGCTTTGAGTTATTAGAAGTAATAATCTCTGAAAAGCGAAAATTTAAGTATTTTATAATATGTTGTCCTACAAAGACATTTAAACAATCAAAGCATTCTATACTATTCTTTTGGCATTTTATATTTTTACAGCTGACCACAAAAGAAATGTTAAAAACCTTTTCCTGCTCATTCATAATTGAGCGCTCCTTCAGATTAAAGGCGATAAAACTTTTGTTAAAAAAAAGCTACAAGCTTTTGCTTGAAGCGTCAATGCCTTAAAATATTTCCTATAAAAATATTAAAACCGAAAACGAATTTTGTCAATATAAATTGTAACAAAAATTACATAATAATGAACTGAATAAGTTTATTAATCATAAAGCTTTATTATAAGTAAAGACTTGTAACTTTAAAGAGGCAAGAATTAATTTTAATAGGCAAGTATGACCATGATAATAAGTAGGCTAATCTTAAAAGCATGAACATACTCGATAATAAGATTAAGGAAATAGTAAGAAAAGACATAAAAGTACCAACATTAAGCAATGACCTGGGAAGGGCAATTGAAAATATTTCAAATGTAGTTGACAGGCTATATGCAAATATACCAGACAAAAAACGTGTATCTTTTGGTAGAGTTTATGCGATTAAAATTCTAAGCAGCCATCTCTATAAGCTATTCAGGAAAGATAATATTGAAATACTTAATACCGCATCTCTTATTTTTGAAAAAAGCATTGATTATAAAGGAAGAGGTGTAGCGCTAGGAATTCTTTCTTGTTATGGCCAATCTGAATTTAAAAAAGTGCTTAATATTTTTGAAAAAGCGGCCGCTTCCGATAACTTTGAAATTAGAGAAATGACCCAGATGTTTTTTAGAAAAATGATTAAAGATAATCAAAAGGAAGCCCATAATTATCTGTTAAAGCTGGTTAAATCTGATGATTCTAATCTAAGAAGATTTGTGTCTGAGACACTTCGCCCAGTTGTCGAAAATAAATGGTTTTATGAAGATCCTGATTATTCTTTGTCTATTTTAAGGCACTTGTTTAAAGAGAAATCTTCTTATGCCAGAAATTCGGTCGGAAATAATTTGAGTGATCTGGCCAGAAAAAGAAAAGATCTTGTCTATAAATTAGTTAAAAAGTTAGTTGATAGCGGCGATAAAAACTCATACTGGATTGCCTACCGGGCCTGCCGAAATCTTGTTAAAGATGAACCTTTAAAGGTTATGGATTTACTTGGGGTAGATGAGTATAAGTATAAGAAAAGGATATATCGCCGAAGTGAGCATTAAAGAGATTGAAGCCAAGTCAATACTGAATATACAAAGGAAGATAGATTCCTGGTTTATTTCCAGGTACGGAATGAATCTTTACAGGGGTTGTACACATAATTGTACCTATTGCGATGGAAGGGCTGAGGGTTATTATCTAAATGGACAGTTTGGCAGAGATGTGGAAGTTAAGATTAATGCTCCGAAATTACTACAAAAAGAGCTTGGTTCAGTGAGAAAAAAATTAAAACCGGCTTATGTGATGTTAAGTGGCGGAGTAGGCGATAGTTATCAGCCAATTGATGAGAAATACCAACTTAGCCGAAAAGCTCTCCAATTAATTTTGGAATACAATCTTCCGGTTCACATCCTCACAAAGTCGACTTTAGTTGAAAGAGATATTGATATTTTAAAAGCTATAAATAAAAAAACCCGAGCTATAGTCAGTTTTAGCTTTTCTTCAGTTGATAATGAATTGAGTCATATTTTTGAACCAGGGGTCCCTTTACCTAAAGAGCGGCTTAGGATAATTAAATTGTTAAAAAAAGAAGGCCTTACTGTTGGAATGTTTTTACTTCCAGTAATACCTTTTATAACTGATAATCCTAAAATAATGGATGAATCTATAAAAAAAGGGAAAGATGCCGGCTTGGATTTTATCATCTTTGGCGGGATGACTTTAAAAAAAGGCAGGCAAAAAGAGTATTTTATGGATATTATCCGGAAATATTATCCTGACCTAGTCTCAAATTATGAAAACATATACCTTGATGAAAAATGGGGGCATGCATCTGGAATTTATTATAAAAAAATAGACCATACTTTTTATGAGATTGCTAAAAAATACAATATTTCAAAACGTGTTCCGCTAAAAACTTTCCGGGATATTCTAGACGATAACGATTTGGTGGTTGTATTGTTAGAACATATCGATTATTTATTGAGAATAAAAGGCAAAAAGTCCAACTATAGTTCGGCAGCTTATTCTATTTCGAAGTTGGAAAAACCACTTTCTTTTTATAAAAACGAACTTACGAAAATAAAAGGAGTAGGCCCCAAAACCGAAAAGATTATATTTGAAATTTTAGAGAGAAAAAACTCAACCTACTATCAAGAATTGATCGGAGAGTAAAATTTGCCTTATCTGGCCTCTGTTTTTGCCGGATAGCCAACGCATACAATATAGAGAGGTTTATGGTCTTCGGGAATTGATAAAATATCTTGTACTTCCTTGTCATTAAAAGCACCGACCGGTACTGCACCTAAATCAAGAGCTACTGCTTGCAGAAGCAGATTCTGGCAGGCATGGCCGGCTTCAAGTTTGACATAGCGCTCAGCTCTTTTGCCGTATTTTACCGAGGTTCTTTCGTATACAGCGGTGATTATTAAAGAAACGGGAGCGGATGATATAAAATCTTGGCCTAAAGCAGCTTGGGAGAGTTTCTTTCTTACATCTCCATTTGATATAACCAGAAGGCTATGTCTTTCGGGAAGATATTGGCTGACATTTTCATTATTAACCATATAAACTTCTAGTGGATAAAGAGCTCCGGCTGAGGGTGCAGTTCTTCCTCCAAAACTGGGTTCTGTAATTCCTTGACAAGCCCACAGAAGTTGGGAAATTTGTTTTTTTGATAACTCTGCTGATTTATATAATCTTATGGAACGTCTCTGATAAAGGGATTCTTCCAGAGAAATTTTCCCTTTAGTTTCAGGCAATGGAAGGGAAACTATTTTACCTTTTACCTTTTTCTTTTTTACACTTTTGTTTTCTGTATCAAGGCAGGAGGGAGTAATAAAGACTGAAATAAAAAGTGAAAGAAGAATAAATATAGGTAGAATGATTTTTAACTTCCCGGCCCCAAACATATTCTACTCAAGTTTTTTAATATTGATAGCCTCTTTATTTGAATATTACACTAAATTAGCCTGGAGTAAAAATTGCGACTCTCTGGAGATATGATTTTAAGCTTAAAGGCAGATAAATATAAGGGGACAAGAATTGCTGATTGTATATTATATTATTTAATATTGGGCCTATGCTCAAATAGAGTTATTATTATAAAAATAGTTGATATTGGTTTCTAATAATATATTTTTTATGGAGGAAAACATTAAAAAGCTATTTTTTATAAGAAATATAACTATCTTATGCTTAATTCTGCTTATCTCCGGTTGTGGGTCAAAAGCTAGCTTTATAGAGGAAAAAGAAGACAAGAATTATGCAAATGATTTCAAATTTGTTGAGGTAGCTGACCCATCTTCAGGAAAGAACAAGAAGTATACTTTAATATCGAAAAATGTACCGGCAGCAGGTAGAACCTTTAAGGATAAATATTTTAAAACACTAATAACCAGAGTTACAAAAAGATCAGGAATCCGCCATGAATATTCAAGGCATGACCCTTTTAATTCGGATCATTCTTTGATTATGCTTCATTTCCCCTTAACCGGGGAGACCCGGGTTTACAGAACTAAACTAATTCCCTATGAAAAAAAAGAAAATTTGGTAATCGGACTCGAATTGGAAGAACCCCGGTGGGATTCTGAAAATCCATATTTAGTCTGGGGGTTTAGTGGTTTTAAGATAATCAGGCTAAATGTTAATAACGGCAAAGAGGAAGTAATTAAAGATTTTTCAAAAGATAAGAAGATTAAACCTTTATTAGAAAATGAACCTGATCTATTTCAAATTTCTATGCAGGACGAAGGGGAATCATCAAAAGACAAGAACTATTGGGCATTTGCCATTCAAGGGAGTAATGATGATTACCGCCTCAGATATTTAATTAGCTGGGACAGAAAGAATGACAAGATCTTGGGCATCTATAAAGTTCCCAAAAGCCAGGCAGCTATCGATTGGGTTGGAATGTCAACTAAAGGCAATTGGGTTTTGATTGGCGTTGATGCAGAAAATGGTAAAAACCTTACCGGATTAACTTTGGCCAATAAGGAGTTAACCAAATTCCACAGACTTGATTATACTGTCGCTCACTCTGATATTGGTTTAGATATTGAGGGTAATGAGGTAATAGTCATGCAAAATACAAAAACTGATTATATCGATATGATTCCCTTGGAATGGCAGACCAAACCAATTTTAAATGAAGGCCAAAGCTATAAAGGGACTAAAAGAATTCCCCTGGTTCGTTTGTACTATAATTCTGATTCACCATATGGTTTTAACAGCGGTATACATATTTCTTGTAACTATCCCGGCTATGCTGTGATATCTACATTTATTGAACCTGGCCTAAAGGAAAAAAACTGGCTTGACAGATCTATAATCTTGGTAAAGCTTGACAGGGAAAGACCCAGAGTTTTTTATCTGGCAAAAGTTTATAACACTACTCAAGAATACTGGGAAGAAACGCAAGCTTCAATAAGTAGTGACGGCTCAAAGATTGTCTGGGCTTCGAACTGGAACCAATATGTTGGAAAAGAACAGGTCCTGCTGATGCAGCTTGATTTAATTGAAGGATGGCCGGAATTAATAAAGTAAAAAAATTAATCCTTTCAATAACGAAGTTAAGCATATCTTAAGCAAAAGAAGAAAAAGCTATATATTATTAATCTTTTAATTACTTGATTCTAAAACGTGTACTCTGTTTAGAAGCAATAATGAGACAATGATCAAAAGGCTCATTGAGAAAAGCGATATTCTATATCTCAGCACTTCATATTGGCTGAAGACGAGGACTACAAATCCCCACCAGAGCGGCCCAACAGTTGTGGCCAACCTTCCGGCCAGGCCGAAGAAACCAAAAAATTCGGTCAGCTTATCTTTCGGGCTTATTTTAATTACTATTAATCTTGAGATAGTCCAGGTTATGCCGGTTAAAATACCCAAAAAGAGAGCTAGAATCCACCCATGAAATAAGCTAGTGGCCGCTGAACCGAAAGTGAAGCAAATAATCCAGCCGATTAAGGTAAGAAATAATATTTTTTTAAGGCCAATTCGGTTAGAGAGCAAACCACATAAAAAAGCGCCAATAATCGCTAAGCCGGTAGCGGCAATATAGAGAGGTATTTTTGCCTGTCCGGTGAATCCCAGGACTTTTTCAGCATAGACAACAGTAAAAGCGGTGACAGCTACTATGGCATTTGAATAGAAGAAATAAGAGAGAAAAAAACTTAAAACATTACTATAAGACTTGATATTTTGAAAAGTTTCTTTGACCCTGGATAAAGATTCGCCGAGTTTTAACTTTTTCAGGTGAAAGAAGTTTTGAGATGGGTCTTTAAGCCAAAAAAGAGTAGGTAAGGCAAATATAATAAATAATAGGGATGTAGGCAGAAAAGCTGATGAGGCACCTAGACTCTTAAATCTAACTATTATTGGGGCAACAACCAGTAATCCAACTATCTGGCCGGTGTATCCGAAGATTACACCGATACCTGAGAGCATAGCCCGTTTTTCTTTTTCGACTATCCCGGAGAGCATAGAGTCATATATTACCAGCGTAGGCTGAAAGAAAAAATAAGCCAAAGAAAAAAATATTATAGCTAAAATAATACCGGCTAAACCGGGAAGTAATATCGCTATAATAGCTGTAAAGAAAGAAGCCAGCCAGGCCAGAACGACAAAAATCCTAAAAAAATAAAGGCGGGACTGGTGAAGGTCTGTAAGGGCACCAATATTTGGCAGCAAAAGACCTGTGGACAGTGATACCAGGGCAACTGCAATCGAATAGACAATGTCCGGGAGGTTTTTTTCGTTAAGTATCCATTGCGGGAAATAGATAATCAAAAAGTTAGTCAAAAATATACTGTTGCTAAAATCATAAAGAGCCCATAAATAGGCATTTCTTTCAAGTTTTGGCATATTACAACTTTAAACTATAGTTTTATAATTTACTAGCAGCTGATATCTTTTAGAGATTATCATAATCTCTTTACCAGAACATATTTTTAAGTTAACCTGGCTATCGAAGCTTCTTTACCCGGTCTACAATAATTGGCCCATATTAATTAGATATATTGGAAATTTCTAAAATCAAGATAATAAAAATTATCTAAAGTGTTTTTTTATTTCAAAAATAAAGTATTATGTACTCATGAATCTCTTAAGCGGCAATAAAGAAAAGAATGAAGTACCTGTTATTGAGGTAAAGAAACTTACCAAACATTATGATGGATTAAAAGCTGTGGACGGAATTGATTTTACAATCTATTCAGGAGAACTGACAGGTATTCTGGGGCCTAACGGAGCAGGCAAATCGACAACCATTAGAATGCTTTACGGTTTTACTCCCCCGACCTCTGGCGAGCTTAAGGTTTTAGGGTCAGAGATAACTTCTAATGCTAGAGAGGTTAAAAGTAAGATTGGTGTAGTGCCTGAAGAAAACAACCTCGATGTGGATTTATCATTAATAGAAAACCTGGAATTATATGCTTCATATTTTGATATTTCCCCTCAAGCAGCCAGGGAAAGAGCTTATGATTTGATGAAATTTCTTCATCTTGAAGAAAAAGCAGATGTCGAAATTGATGCTTTATCCCATGGCATGAAAAGAAGGGCGCTTTTAGCAAGGTCGCTTCTGAATCAACCGGAGATTCTTATTCTGGATGAGCCGACTGTCGGCCTTGATCCACAAGGTAGGCATCTGTTATGGCAAAAACTTCTGGAATTAAAGGATAATGGGATTACACAGATAATAACTACTCATTATATGGAGGAAGCGTCACGTTTATGCCAGAAAGTTTTTATCATGGACAGCGGGAAGATTATAGCAAAAGGAAACCCACAAGATCTTATAAAAAAATATATAGAGGCGGAAGTTTTAGAAATAAGCCTTTCTCCTGTTGATGAGCTTTCTCTGATAAGTACTTTTAATTTAGAAGATAAGGTTCAAAAGTTAGAAGATAGAATTCTGATCTATACAGAGGATGCACATAGACTTTTGATGAAGATAGAGAAAAGTAATTTTAAAACAGAGTTCAGCATGTTAAGAGCTTCAAACCTTGAAGATGTATTTCTAAACCTTACCGGAAGAAAGTTGCGGGAATGAATATTAAAAAAACGGTTAAAAATATATCATTCAAAGGTGTTTTGAAAGTATGGAACAGAAATTGGAGAGTCTTTCGCAAGATGTTTTGGCGGGCTATGGTTCCTACATTTTTTGAACCTTTTTTATATCTGATAGGTTTAGGAATTGGCCTGGCGATTTATATTCCAAAAATTTCTGGTATGGGATATCTGCAGTTTATAGCTCCGGGCTTGGTTGCTTCTTCAGCAATGTTTGGGGCTACTTATGAATGTACTTATAATAGTTTCATTCGAATGAAATATATAAAAATTTATGACGCCATGATGGCTACCCCTTTAAACATTGAAGAAGTGATAGCAGGAGAGATTCTCTGGGGTGCTACTCGCAGCTTTATCAATGCTACAATTTTTCTTATCGTAATTGCCTTGTTTGGACTTGTTAAATCACCGATAGTTTTACTTATTTTTCCAATTATCTTTATTTCTGGATTACTTTTTGGAATTTTTGGTATGACATTTGCAGCAATCATTAAAGAAATAGGCTTGTTTAACTATTACTTTACTCTCTTTATTACACCTTTATTTCTTTTTTCTGGAATATTTTATCCAGTTGAAGCATTACCATTATGGGCTAGCCGAGTAGCTATTTTTACTCCTTTATATCATGTTGTTATTGCTTCCAGGAAACTTACATTAGGGCAGATTGACTTAAGTTTAGGCTTGAGTGTTTTTTGGTTGTTCTTCTTTGTTGTTTTACTTTTTGTATTACCAATAATTCTGATGAAAAAAAGACTGATTAAGTAGTTAAATGCGATTATTGAATCGAGATTGTTATTTATTCTTATTTAACCTGAATGTTACGAGCGAAAAAAATCATCTAGACATTTAAAAATACTCAACATTTAAAGGCAAATTTAGCAGTAGGAAATATTGAAGAGCGATATAATAAGATTTGTTGAATAATCGATTAATGCTTTTGGGCTAAATAGAGGTACATTGAGAATGATTGACTCATATAATTTCGGTAAAATGCTTATAGATAGTCAAGAGTATACGAATGATCTAATAATTTATCCAGATAGAATCGAAGATAATTGGTGGCGCAACAAAGGTCATGAACTTTCCTTGAAAGATATAAGCTCAATTTTAGAGGCTGAACCGGAGATTTTGATTGTAGGTACAGGTTATTCTGGTTTAATGCGAGTTCTGCCGGAAGTAATGGATGTATTGAAAAAGAAGGGTATTGAGCTGAGAATATTAAACAGCAGAGATGCTTCTAATCTTTATAATCAACTTTCAAAAACAGCGAAAGTTGTAGCAGCCTTTCACCTTACATGTTAAAAAATTTCTTATTTGTTTTTCAAGTGTTAATATATTAGTAATTGCATTATAAGTTACTTTAATCTCATAAGATAAATGAGCTTGGCAGTAATTAAAAATCGGTAATGACCGTGATTAAGTCTTCAATGTGGCAAAATTTTACAATTGCTATATTTATTATTTTAATGTCGACTCTTTTTTATCCACTAAGCCGCTTTATTTATTGTTATTATTGTCAGAGCCAGGCAGAATCTGTTTTGAGCAAAAAGATTGCCCAAAAAAGAATAAGCTCTATTAAGAATCAAACAATTATTCAACCCGGAGGAGTCATAGGCTGTATGGAAATACCCAAACTAAATTTCGAGGTCTATTTTTTTGAAGGAAGCTCAAACAATATACTATTAAAAGGGCCAGGCCATATAAGGGGGACTTCTTTTCCTGGTGAAAATGGTAATTGTGTAATCTCCGGTTATAGAAGACTTGCTGGCGCCCATTTATCATCATTGGATAAACTGGCTGAGGGCGACCTGATTAATATCGATACTTTTGAGGGAAGGTATACTTATTCAGTTATTAAAAAACATATTGTTCAGGCCGGTAACAATCCAAGCATCTTAGAAAAAAAGGATGAACCGACATTAACAATAGCTACTTTTAATCAAGAGGATAAAACGGGGCAGACTTTAGTTATCGAGGCTAAATTACGCTAAGTATTTTACATATTCTTTAGGGGCAATAAAAAGCTATCTTTCATTAATAACATGATAACTTTATTTTACTGTTGCACCTAATATTTCAATTATTTAGAATATTAGGAATAACTACTGATTATTTGGAGAATATTTAAAATGAAAAAAATTGAGCTATATGATACAACCTTACGCGATGGAGCTCAAAGGGAAGGCATCTCCTTATCGTTAGAGGACAAAATCAAGATTGCATTAAAACTAGACGAACTTGGAATTCAATATATTGAGGGAGGCTGGCCTGGCTCAAACCCGAAAGATATTGAATTTTTCCATAGAATCAAGGAAGAAAATTTAAAGAATTCTAAGATTGTTGCTTTTGGCTCAACAAGACATAAAGGAATCAAGACAAAAGATGATGTAAATATTAAGTCTTTGATAGAAAGTGATACTGATATTGTATGCATTTTTGGCAAGAGCTGGGACCTTCATGTTACCAGCGCAATTATTACCACCTTAGAAGAAAATTTAAAGATGATTAAGGAATCAATCAACTTCCTCAAACAAAGTGGTAAAAGGGTTTTCTATGATGCTGAGCATTTTTTTGATGGATATAAAAATAATCCGGAATATGCTCTGGAAACAATTAAAGTTGCCGAAAAAGCTGGTGCAGAAATCATAATACTTTGTGATTCTAATGGAGGAACCATACCTTCCGAAATTAGAAAGATAACTAAAAGGGTTAAAGATGAAGTAGAGGCGCCATTGGGAATACATGCTCATAATGATAATGATTGCGCTGTAGCTAATTCATTAGCTGCTGTGGAAGAAGGAGCCTTACAAGTTCAAGCTACGGTAAACGGATACGGAGAACGATGCGGAAACGCCAACCTGATTTCCATAATTCCTAATTTGATTTTAAAGATGGATATTGAATGCATCCCCAGGGAAAATCTTAAGCTATTGACAGAAGTTGCCCATCATGTGAGTGAGGTAGCCAATGTAACTCCTGGCCGCCACCAGCCTTATGTTGGGGAAAATGCCTTTGCCCATAAGGGCGGCATTCATATTTCAGCTGTCTTGCGGGAAAAAGGGACATACGAACATATCGATCCTCAATTAATCGGTAATTATAATAGGATATTACTTTCGGAGCTTTCTGGTAAAGATGCCTTAATTCATCAGGCAAATCAAGTTGGCTATGACTTGAAAGATAAACCTGAACTGGTTCGGATTATCCTGGAAAAGATTAAGAAAATGGAACACCGTGGATATCATTTTGAAGCAGCCGATGGTTCTTTTGAAATACTTTTAAGGCGTTCGACGGGAGCTTATAGGCCTCTTTTTCGTCTCGAGGAATATGAAGTTACTGTTAGAAAAACTGGCGAGGGCAATACTAAAACCGAAGCTGTAGTAAAAGTTTGGATTGGGGATAAAAGGATAGTGGAATATGCAGAAGGCAATGGGCCGATTAACGCACTGGATAATGCATTAAGAAAAGCTATTGCCAGGATATATCCACAACTTGAAAAGATTGAATTAAAAGATTATAAAGTCAGAATAATAGACGCCAAAAAAGGGACCGCCGCTGTTACCAGGGTTTTGATTGAATCTTCTGACAGCAAGGATTCCTGGGGGACTATTGGGGTACATGAAAATATAATTGAGGCAAGCTGGGAAGCTTTGGTTGACAGCGTAGAATTTGGGTTAGACAAGGGTAAGAAAAAATCCTCTGATGAAAAATCTGAGTAGAATATTACGGAAAGACACTATATCTTTTGCCATCCGTAAAGACCAGTCCTATCATGTCTTAAAAGGCGATTCGGTTGATGATCTGCAAAAAACCGATCTTGTTTTAGATGCCGGCGAGGTAAAGATTCTGTCTCCAGTTCTACCTTCAAAGATAGTGGCTGTTGGTCTGAACTATATTGATCATGCCAGTGAATTAAAAATGGACGTACCTGAAAAGCCTATTTTATTTATGAAACCGGCAACTGCAATTATTGGGCCGGGAGATTATATTGAATACCCTGAAATGTCCAAACAGGTGGACTACGAAGCTGAGCTGGTCATAGTAATAAAAAAGAAAGCTTTTAAAGTTAAAGCTGGTCAAGTTCACGACTATATATTAGGTTATACCTGCGGGAATGATGTAACTGCCAGGGATCTTCAGAAAATTGACGGTCAATGGACCAGGGCAAAGAGTTTTAATACATTTTGCCCTATAGGACCAGAGATTATCACTGGTCTGGATCCTGATAACCTTGATATAAGCCTAACTTTAAATGGGCAAAAGCGCCAGTCTTCGAATACAAAAAATATGATTTTTAATTCCGAATTTTTAGTTCATTTTATCTCTCAAATAATGACTTTAAATCCCGGAGATATTATCATGACCGGTACACCTCCTGGAGTGGGAGAAATGTTTCCTGGAGATAAAGTTGAGGTAAAGGTAGAAAAGATAGGCAGCCTAATAAATAGGGTTAAACCCATGTTATAATTGTCATTTAGCAAGTAAACTAGGAGGAATTTTAGAATGCCCATTTTTGTTGGGGTTATTTTTAAAGAAGCTGGAAAAGTCTATTATTTTGATCCAAATGACCTTGATTTAAAAGTAGGGGATCATGTCATTGTCAAAACCCGTAAGGGTACAGAATATGCAGAAGTTGTGACACCTCCGGCAGAAATAAACGAGGAAGATTTAAACGCGCCCCTTAAAAAAGTCCTTCGCCAGGCAACCAAGAAAGATATCGAGAGAGTAGAGAAGAATAAGAAAGAAGAAAAGAGAGCCTTTAATATATGTGAGAAAAAAGTAATTGAGTATAAGCTTCCGATGAAGATAATTGATGTAGAAGTGGTTTTCGATCGTACAAAATATATTTTTTATTTTACATCGGAGGGACGGGTAGACTTCCGTGATTTGGTAAAAGAACTGGCCAGAATATTCAAGGCCAGGATTGAATTAAGGCAGATTGGAGTAAGGGATGAAGCAAAAATGGTAGGCGGCCTGGGCCCCTGTGGTGGGCGCCTATGCTGTACTTTATTTTTAGGCGAGTTTGAACCTGTCTCCATAAAAATGGCCAAAATACAAGACCTGCCATTAAATCCTATGAAGATATCCGGGATATGCGGCAGGTTGATGTGCTGTTTAAAATATGAATTTAATATTTATAGTGATTTTAAGGATCGCGCTCCAAAGATTGGTACTAAATTTGAAATGCCAGAGGGAATAGGAGAAGTAGTAGAGCACGACGTACCTCAAGAATCAGTAATCCTGGAATTTCCGGAAGCCAGGAGAATAAAATTTAAATTACACCAATTGCCTGGTTATGAAAGAAAATGTTGCTGCCAGCAGGAAAAATGTTCTTTTGCTTCAAGTTGCTCTGAATAATGGCTCTTACGAATAAGTGTAAACTATACTATATCAAGGATTAAACTTTTCTTTGTTTGGAGGCTATTTTCTCACGAATTGCTTTATAACCAAGGTATGACATACCAATTATGCTGACGATTAAGGCAAGACCGGCAAATATCAATAAAATAATAAAAAAGACAAACCTCATAATTTAACCATTCTTATAAAATTATTTAAACTTAGTAAAATCAAAAGTCTCAATAAGTTTTTTATTATATTTTTCCTTGACCTCTGATAATTCCTTTTCTTTATCAGAAATTATTTTTTGGTATTTTTGAAAACATTCTGAACAGAGGTCTAGGTGAAAAGGATGACCCGTTTCCTCTAGTAACGGATTAACGCATGTATATTTATCAGTTTCTTTATTACAACCTGCACATAATACTTTTGCCATAATATCACCTCCAGTAATTTTTACTGATTTATCTAGTGTAAATCTTTCAAGTTAATAGTAAAAATTATCATTTACAATGAGCCCGAAAGCGGATTCGAACCGCTGACCTGCTCATTACGAATGAGCTGCTCTGCCGACTGAGCTATTCGGGCATTATTCTAATGGAAATGTGTTCCAAGCAGCAACATCTTCCAGAGCAGCATCAGGTGAAAGATCTTTTTCCAGCGAAATATCACCTTCAATAGTTCTGTTTTCAATAATTGTGAAAGCAATCCAATCAAAAAGTTCAGGTGATTTGAATTGATCTGTATTGACCCATATCTCAGCTTTGTTCTTCTCAATTTTATATAGGCCTGGGAATTTTTCTCCTATTTTTACAGTTTGCAGATCAATATTTTGAATTTTTGGGATTGCGCCTTCATTATTTATAGTAACGCTGACTTGATAATCAGCTTGAGTATCTTTAGTTTCATCGATTAAAAGCTGGTACTCAATTTCTGAATTCTGCGAGTTAGTTTTTTGAGGTATATCTGCGGTTGTTTCAAATGTAATATGGATATTCTCTTTTTCAAGGTTAATTTTTATGCGGACCAGATCAACATAAGGATATTTTGTACTTTTCTTGTTATTCTTATCCAATGTATCTTGTTTGGCATCCCCAAGCTCTGTTTCATATTTTTCAAATTTTACAGGAAGTTTTTTCTTCTTATCTTTCTTACTTTCTGTCCTTTCTTTACAGGACCAAGAAAATAACAGCATGAAGATTAACAGGCATAAGGTTATCTTTTTCATCTTTATATATTACACCTTTTTATTTCAGTCAAAAGTAAATAATATTATAGTGTAATAAATCATTTTTAGACAACATTATTAATTTAATTTTTAAAGATAAATATTAAAAACAAATATATCTTTTAGGTATAATTATTTTAAATTCTTAGTTAAGCAAAGGAGTAATCATGAAAGTAAAATGGCTTGGACATGCCTGTTTTGAAATAACTACGAGCCAGAACATCAAAGTACTTACAGATCCTTATAACTCTTCTGAATATGGAGATATTTTTACTTATCAAGAAGTTTTTCCCGAGGTAGATTTGGTTACTATATCTCATAGGCATAGCGATCATGGGTATATAGAAGGTGTTCCAGGTAAGCCAGAGGTTATTGATAAACCCGGGGTTTCTTCCTTTAAAGATCTCAAAGTAAAGGGCATTTCAACTTACCATGACCAAAATGAAGGCAAGGAGAGAGGCCAAAATATTATTTTTTTAATTGATGACGGCAATATTCAATTAGTCCACTGCGGCGACCTCGGCCACATACCCGAGAAAAATAAGCTTATTGAAATAAAAGAAAAGGATATCCTATTAATTCCTATCGGTGGATTTTTTACGATTGATGCTAATGAGGCCTTGGAAATTATCGACCAAATTAAACCAAGAGTTGTTATACCTATGCACTTTAAGAATGAAAAATGCAAATTTACAATAGATGATCATACCAAATTTATATCGGGACAGGATAAGGTAACTAGATTAAACAAGACGGATATTGAGATAGACTTTGATTCCCTTCCCGGTCAAACTGAAATATATATTCTTAACCCGGCTAACTGATTTATTATTTAGCCCTGATTATTCTGATCTTTCTCATCTTAAAAAAAATCAAGGCAAAAGAGATATTGTATGTATGGTAACTCTTTGATGGATATTTGTATTTTGAATCTTAAATTAAAAGAGCATGTTTTGAGATAGTTAAAGGTTTTTATTTATTATTATAATTACTTTAAAAAGAGAATATTCTTTTTTTATAGTTAAGCCCCTATCTAACTTGCTCTTTCAATATATATTTTATGATAAAATAGCCATAGCGAAAAACAATATTGTTGTGATTTTTCGGGGGAAAGCTTTAATTATATGAAGCAAAAAAACTCACGTTTTATTCACGAACAGAACCTAGCAAATAACTTTGCATGCACTATTCCGCTCGAAAAAGCATATCTTCATCCTGAAATTTCTCAAACACATATTGACCAAAGAAGATTGAGAGGATTAATTAAAGCTCTGCGAAGAGGCAGCAACATTGAACCTCTTACAGCTGTCAAGTTAGGGGATAAATACCAGATAGTAAAGGGTTTACATAGGTTTACTGCTTCTGTTCAGACTAACCAAGAATCTATTCCGGTCATAATAATTGATGAAGATGAAGCTGAAAAAATTATTCAGGATACTGTAAAAGAAGAGATTAATCAGGAAAATATGGCTGAAAAAGAAATAGAGGAAAAAGAGAGCACAGATGAAGAAAATGTCGAGACTCTCAAGTCTCAATTAAAGAATATTATGAAGGGCTATTATAAAAAAGTAAAAGAAGTAGATCTACTAAAAGAAGAAGTTGAAGAGAAGGCGAACCAGATAGATGAGCTGATTAACGATAAGAGAGAAGTAAGGGATTTACAAAGGGAGATTGATTTAAAAGAGAAAAAGATAGTAGACCAAAGAATGGAGACAAAAGAACTTTCTTTAAATTATCAAGGAATGGCCAACAAATTGAATCAGAAAGATAAAGAAGTAAGGAGTTTAACCAAGATAATTGATAATCTAAATAATAATATTTCCAAAGCTGAAACGAGAAATCTTGAGTTATCGAAGGATATTGATAATTATAGGGAAAAAATAAAAGACCAGCAAAGCATGTATCAAAAAGTGGCTGATTTAGAATGGGAAAGAGACCAGCTGTTGGATGATAACAGCTCACATCAGGCAGAGATCGACAAGAAAGAAGCTGAGCTTAAAAATCTTATGAATGAACTAGATAAAGCTTCCGAGCAGATGGATAAATATAAAGTGGAAATAATAGATTATGAAAGGGAGAACAAAGCTTTACTTGATAAAATGGATGAAATGATTGAAAGAATTAAAAGTTCAGAAGAGTACCGGTCAAAGATAGAGGAAAAAAACAAGAATCTTAAAACTACGGTCAGGGAACTCACAGATCAAATAGATAGTAACAATGAGAGACTAACTTCTTTAAATGATGAAAAAGAAGAAGCAAATAATGTTATAGAAAATCTAAATCTTCAGAGAGAGCAGCTTAATGAAGAACATGAACAAACGAAAGCTGAACTAAATGAATTGACCGAGGCATCTAAGAGGTTGATGAAGAATACAGATGTCCTAATTGGCCAGCGGGATGATGCTTGGGAGAAGATTAAGGAAAATCAACGTAAGAATGAGCAACTCCAGGAGGAATTAAGAAAGTTAAAATCAGAAAAAGACAGCATTTTTAAAATTTCAAAAGAGACTGACCAGGAAAGGATAAAGCTCAAGAAAAGACTGGCTGAATCAGAGGAAACAATTAAATCGCTTCAAGCGGAGCAAAGAAAGACTGATGAGTCTATATTAAAGCTTGAAGAAAAAATTAGCCAGAAAGAGCATGATTTTGAAAAAGAAATAGAGAATAAAAAAGAAAAAGAAAAAGATTTTCAAGAAAAGTTAACCAAGCTAAGATTGGATACGATAAAGACTGCCATCGACGAGGCTTGTTATAGGATAGTGGCCAATGTATTGCATTTCAGTAAATTATCTTGGGCAAACCAAGAAAGCAAATTGGATGATTTGTTGCTGGAAGCAATGGATGAAGGTAAAAAATTGGATGTTTCAGAAGAGGTATATAACCGTTATCTTAGCAAAGCTCCACTTGATAACTATCAAAAGGGAGAGTTTTTAAGAAACCTTGCTAATGAAATATTCAATATAATGCCTGAACATGATCTACTAAAAAAATTAATTTCCACCTCTCAAACTTTTTAAACTGTTTTTCAACTTGATTTTGGTTTTTAAAGTAATCATAAATCATAAAAGGCCGCAATTCGAAAGTTTGGCCTGGACAAGCTATTCTCCCTAAAAAAAATATTTATATCAAAAAAATGTACAGATATCTCAAGTTGATGAACACCTTCGATATTGTTAAAAAAGGCACAATTATGGTATAAATAGTAAAATCAATTTCTGATTGATTAAAAAATCTTATTTTAGTGTTAATTGCTTTAGCTATTATTTTTTTTAAGTAATTAGCACAAGGGGGATTGATGATATCAGCAAATCTGAATGACCTTCTTTATATCGGGTTATTCTCAATTTCTGGGATAATTTTTGTAATTGTTGTTTACTTTATTTCCCGCTTAATAAGGCCAGCCAGGCCAAGCCAGGAAAAGCTTTCAATCTATGAATGCGGGATGAACCCAATTGGCGAACCCTGGGTTCAATTTAAAATCAGGTACTATATATTTGCTCTCTTGTTTGTAATATTTGATATTGAGACTGTTTTTTTATTTCCTTGGGCAATTGTCTATCATAAATTAGGCATTTATGGCTTGATTGAAATGTTTGTTTTTATAGTCATATTATTTCTGGGATTGGTCTATGCCTGGGTGAAAGGTGTATTGAAATGGGTATAATGGAGAGGTTTGAACGCCCGAATGTTTTAACAGACTCTTTTGACTATGCGATTAACTGGGCAAGAAAATCATCACTCTGGTGGCTTCTTTTTGGGATTAAATGCTGTGCGATTGAGATGATGATGGTAACTTCAAGCCGTTATGATTTTGACCGTTTTGGAATTATTCCAAGAGGCACACCCAGGCAAGCTGATGTGATGGTTGTCGCTGGCCCTATTTCTTATAAAATGAGGCCGGTTATTGTCAAGCTTTACAATCAAATGGCTGAACCGAGATGGATAATATCAATGGGAAGCTGCGCTAATAGCGGCGGTGCTTTTAGGGACAGCTATAATATTATTGATGGTGTGGACAAGATTATCCCTGTTGACCTCTATATACCTGGTTGTCCTCCTCGTCCGGAATCTCTGTTATATGGAATCACCAAACTTCAAGAGACCATAATGACTGAATCTTCTACTAAGAAAGGAAGATAATGCCGGCTAATCCACTTATTAAACTAAGGAAAATTTTCAAAAAAAACCTTGAGCTTGATCTTTCCAGAGGAAAGCCAGCGGAACTGAAGGTTAACCCAACTGTTTTATTTGAAGTATGTCGTTTCTTAAAAGAAGACCCAAAGCTTGAATTTACATTATTGATAGACCAAACTGCAATTGACCACCAAGATTATCTAGAGCTGTTTTACTATATTTATTCGTTCAAACTTGATAAGTATATTTATGTTAAGGCTGTCCTTAATCCAAATAACCCAATTATAGATTCGGTTACCGCTATCTGGAGGGGAGCAAATTGGTTAGAGAGGGAAACATACGATATGTTTGGGATCGTATTTGATGGCCACCCTAACTTAAAAAGAATTCTTCTGACCGAGGAATATGGAGTTTACCCCTTAAAAAAAGATTTTCATCTAAGAGAAAGAAGATTTGAGGGAGATTTTATTGAATCAGTTGAAAAGTAAAAATCTCAGAACTGAAGAAATTATTCTTCATATGGGTCCCCAGCACCCTTCAACCCATGGAGTACTTCATATTCTCTTAACCTTAGAGGGTGAAGAGGTTATAGATGCGGTTCCCTCAATCGGATATATTCATAGAGGAATCGAAAAACTCTGTGAGCACAGGACTTATGATCAAATCATTCCACTTTTAGATAGAACTGATTACCTAAGCGGGACACTAAACGAACTCCCTTTTGTACTGGCAACGGAAAAACTTATGGAAGTCAGGGTCCCAAAGAGATCTCAATATATCAGAGTCATTATTTGTGAACTGTTCAGGCTAGCCAGCCATCTGGTCTGGTATGCTACTTATGCTTTAGACATCGGAGCTGTTGGCCCGCTTTTTTATGCTTTTAGGGAAAGAGAAATAATACTCGATTTTATTGAGGAGCTTACCGGCAGCAGGATGCATCCTAACTATTTAAGAATTGGCGGAGTGCGTGAAGATTTACCTGAAGGTTATGAAGGCAGGCTATTAAAATTTATTAATAGTTTTGTCAAACGTATTGACGACTACGAATACCTGCTGACGAACAATATAATTTTTAAATATAGAACACAGGATGTCGGCAGGCTAACAAAGGAAAGAGCTATTGATCTTGGATTTACAGGGCCAAACCTGAGAGCAAATGGCGTGGATTTAGACCTGCGCAGGGATTATCCTTATTCTGGATATGATAATTTTGATTTTGAAGTGGCCATCGCTGATGCCGGTGATTGCTATGCCCGTTATTTAGTTAGAATGAAAGAGATGAGAGAGAGCAGCAAGATTATCAGGCAAGCTCTGGAAGACCTGCCTAGAGGGGAGATAAAAGCGAAAGTTCCAAAAGTTATCAAACCCCCTGCTGGCGAAGTATATCAGAAAGTAGAGTCTAGCCGGGGTATTATTGGCTTATATCTTATAAGTGATGGTTCCAATAAACCCTATCGCTTAAGATATCGCTCTCCTTCATTTGTACATCTTCTTTCATTAAGCGAAATGATGTATGGAGGGAAAATTGGAGACGCCGTTGCTGTTATCGGGAGTATAGATATTGTCCTGGGTGAGGTAGATAGATGATCAGCTGGAATTCAGTTTTAAATCTTCTAATTTTATTAGGTTTTGTGCTGACAAACGTTTTGGCTATTACACTTTTTGAACGTAAGTTTTTAGGTTTTCTCCAGCAGAGGTTAGGCCCTACCAGGACGGGCCCAAGGGGTATGTTACAACCCATTGCTGATGCCATAAAACTCTTAGCTAAAGAAGACATTATTCCCTCCAAAGCCGATAGGTTGCTTTTTGTTATAGCTCCTGGAATGGTATTTATTCCCGCTTTTATCGTTTATATGACTGTTCCTTTTAGCGATAAAATTGTTGTCCACAATATTGATATGGGCATCTTCTATATTATGGCTATTATGTCATTAATCCCGGTTGGAATTATTGTTGCCGGTTGGGCTTCTGATAATAAATATTCTTTACTTGGAAGCCTTAGAGCTGCTGCTCAGCAGATTAGTTATGAAGTTCCAATGATATTAGCCGTAATAGGAGTAGTCTTAGTTGCCGGGACTCTTGATCTGATAAAGATTGTCGAAGCTCAGAAAGAGATTTGGTTTATATTCTTTCAGCCGGTTGCTTTTGGAATTTATTTTATATCTTTGCTAGCGGAATTAAATAGGACCCCATTTGACATGCCTGAAGCAGAATCGGAATTGGTATCTGGATATAATACTGAGTATAGCGGTATGAAGTTTGCCTTACTTTTTTTAGCTGAGTACTCAAACCTTTTCCTGACATCTGCTCTGGCTGTTTTGTTGTTTTTTGGGGGTTGGCTGGGGCCTGGATTTTTACCACCCTATATCTGGTTTATTCTTAAAACATATCTGATAGTGACTATAGTTATCTGGATTAGGGGAACGCTGCCCAGGGTCAGAATTGATCAGTTTATGGATTTGGGATGGAAGATTCTAATACCCACTGCTTTATTGTGGATAATGATTACCGGTTTATTTATCCTAGATTGGAGCTAGCCACTATGCTAAAAAAACCAGGAGTCATTAGTGCTCTGACAGGCGGAATTTTAAAAGGACTACAGACTACTATTAAACACTTTCCAAAAAGAAGAATAACTATTGAATATCCGACACAGAAACGGGAAATGTTTCCGCGGTTCAGGGGAACATTAGGGATGAAAACAGACCAGGAGACAGGCCAAGCTAATTGTACAGGTTGCGGGATTTGTGTACGGCAATGCCCTGATAAACTTTTTGATTTGAAAACACATAAGGATGAAGATAGAAAAAGACAGGTTGATTACCTAAAGGTTTATGCAGCTGGATGTATGTTTTGTGGCATATGTGTTGAGAAATGCCCTTTTGATGCAGTTATATTTACCACCAAGTATGAGACTTCCACTAAACAGAAGAAAGACTTGACTTTAAATCTTGTTAGGGGTGGAAAAGCTGGAGTCTAATTATGCTGTAATCTCATTTTATACTTTGTCTGCTTTGATTATAGTATTTTCCCTAGCCATGGTTATTACTAATAAGATAATCCATTCGGCAGTTTATTTACTCTTTGCCTTGCTGGCTACAGCTGCTTATTATTTTCTTTTAAATGCTGATTTTATAGCGGTTCTTCAGATTTTTATTTATGCAGGAGCGATAACAGTTCTAATTCTGTTTGTTATAATGCT
>CAYFWW010000035.1:0-4849 GCA_964346985.1 uncultured Actinomycetota bacterium | reverse complement strand
CTTGTTTGATCGGATAACTCATTTTTTTCCTCCCCCTCGATGGGGGAGGATTGAGGTGGGGGTGAAAACACTTAGTTAAAGACATTTACTTTGCTACTGAGTGAAGGGGCATCAACCTCCCCCTTAGTCCCCTCCCATCAAGGGAGGGGAAACTAGTGTACTTTCCTCCCCCTCGATGGGGGAGGATTGAGGTGGGGGTGAAAACACTCAGCCAAAAAAGTAACTTTGGATTGAATCTTTCTTAAATCGCCAAAGAATTTAAAAAAAGGATGTATTTATACTGAATTCTTTGACAAAATTAAAATTTCTAGTAAAAATATAAAAATAGGTTTTTAAAGAAATTTTTCTGGGTAGATTGATAACGGGGATAATTTTATGAAAATGTTGACTAAACCAATCTTCATCTTTTTTGTTTTTTTAGCTTATTCGGTAATTTTTTTGAACGGCTGCTCGCTTAACGAGAAGCAAAAAAGAGTTGAATATAAAAAGGGTTTTGATGATGGCCGCAAAGAAGTTTTGAAGAAATACGAAGGCATAGACCCCGATTTAGCTCGTTCTATAATTGAAGACCAGCAGGAAAGCCAGGCTCGCATCGAGGATTTAATCAACGGACGGGTTAACAAGATGGAGATAAAAAAAGTAGACAACAATGGCCAATCAGCTCTTCTGGATGTCGATGGAGTCTATAAAAACGGAAAAAAGATCGATGGCACTCTTGAGTTTTTATATAAAGATGGATACTGGTACCTGGTTACAACCTTTGAGACTAATAGCGAAGAGAATAATTAGAAATTTAAACCTTGTCTGAATCTATAGATAACCTGCTTATTAAAATACTGGCTCCCTCCTCGGAATTAGAATTAGGCGATTTGCCTAAAAATGAAAAGGATTGGCAATATTTTTTTTCAAAAGCCAGGGAGCATGCCTTGATTCCCATGGCCTGGCAAAGATTTCAACCTGTATTAAGCGAGATTCCCCCTGAGATTTCAAAGGATCTATACCGCGAATATCTTCGCTACGTTGCTTCCCTGGAAGTGGCCAAGGAGTTTTACCCTGAAGTCTTAAGTGTTTTGAGCAAAAATATTGATAAAGTTGTTATCTTGAAAGGGATTTTCCTGGCTGAAAGGTATTATCAGGAAGAGGTTGAAAGGCCCTTTAGCGATTTGGACATTCTTATACCAAAATCCGAGTTGCCGAAAGTTTCAGGTTTAATGGAATCCATAGGTTATAAATACAGGGAACAATGGCCCCGTTTTTTTTGGGAAAGGCCACAGGAGATTAAGTCCTTCCTTCGACAGAAAGAGCCTCAACTAATGGTTGAAATTCATACTGATTTTTTAAACAAATCACGTTACAGGAGGGCATTAAACCTTGATATGAGCGAAGTCTGGGATAATGTCATTCCAACCAAGGTCCTGGGCCAGAAAATCTTTGAACTTGAAATACACCACCTGCTATTATTTCTGAGCTTTCACCTGACTATAACTCACCGTTTTAACCGTCTTTTCTGGTTGTATGATCTGGATAGAATCATAACTCTGGAAAAAAACCAGCTGGATTGGGATAAATTGGCTATGATGTGCCGTCAGATAAGAGCCCAGACCTTTATGTTTCTGTCTCTCGAAATGACCAGAAGAATATTTAAGACCTCAGTACCGACGGATTTTCTTCAGGAAATCAAACCCGGTTATCCTCTATTGAAGATATATAACCGGTTGTTTAATAATCTAAACTTGATTAGCTTGCCAAGGTATTCCCTGACTGACCTGATTTTATTTATATTGCGTGATGATTTTCGCTATCGGTTTACTGCTTCTCTGGGATTACCTTACCGGATTTCAAGATTATACCTGAAAGGAAATGCCTGGTAATGAATGATAGTCATCTGGTAATGGACCGGGGCAAACTGGCTTACCGTTTAAAAATCGAAGGTAAAAGTATGTATCCAATACTGGTTTCCGGAGATATGATTGTGGTTAACCCCAATTTAGTTGACATAATGCCCGGTGTCCTGGTGGTTTATTTAAACGGGAAGAAAGTCACTGTCCACCGGGTTATAAAAAGAGAAAGAGAAAACATAATTACCAAGGGAGACTGGCATCGCCAAATCGATGAACCGGTTAAAAGGGAGAATTTATTCGGTTATTGCGCTCTGATAGAAAAAAAGTGGGGCAGTTTTAGGCCTCTTTATATACGTTGGCAAGCTCAGGGAAAGGTGGCGGCTATTTTATCAGGTTATGGAGCTGTCCTTTATCAGGACCAGAAGAAATGGAAAAATATTATTGGTTGGCTCTTTCTTAAAGCAGTATTTGTTTTGAATAAAACCTCTCTCTTCGGGGAACTGGTTATTCAAAGGATAAAAAAAGCCTGGATATAATGGAAGAAAAGATATACAAAAAGAAAAAGGAAACAGCTTGGCGCCGTATCGGAGGGGAAATGGTGATCATGGACCTTGACGGCATGATGGTAAGGGGGCTAAATGAAACTGCCTCTTTTATCTGGGACCAAATCGATGGCCAGAAAAAGATTATAGAGATTGCTGAGCTAGTCTCAAGAGAATTTGCTATAAATCCTGAAAAAGCCCTTGATGATGTCATCAAATTTTCAGCGATTCTGACTGAAAAAGGTTTAATCGGGGATACCTAGAATTGCCTGCTTTAGTTGATTTGTTATAATAACCATACTATGGTTTTACCAAAAGAGGGGAAAAAACAGCATAAACCTGGGAAAAATTATAGAAAACCGGAGATTCTTTGGGAAGAGCGCCTGGAGCCAACTGCCTATGGGCAGTCATGCTTGAAAGTTCCCGGCCCGTGTAATGCAACTTTAAAAAGGCACACATAAAAGGCTATTATAATTGAGTATAAAATAAATCTCGAAATAGCAAATTCAACAATATCTGTCTACGGCTTGGATGATATACGAAGCCATAAAGCCCGGCTTAAGTTTCAAGATTTTATATCCGGCAATGATGGAGAATTAAAAGCCCGCCTTAAGATTGATAAAAATCTTACTATACCGGATAAAATAATTCCCTTGATTGCCAGAAGATCTAATAAGAAAATCATTTTTGAACGGGCTGACTTTAAGGGGTGGATAGATTGGGAAAAAAAGAAAGCCCAGGTTGTGACCCTGCCCGAAGATTTTTATCTTGATTTATTCCTTAGAGTAGTCTACTCGCATCATTTACTTAAAAAAAACGGGTTCTTTCTGCATGCCTCTGGTTTGGTAATGGATGAAAAAGCATATATCTTTTTTGGCCCGCCCCAAAGCGGAAAGTCGACTATTTTAAAGTTGCTGGAAAGCGATTCATTATTAGCTGACGAGCTGGTTGCCTTCCGGGACGAAGGTGAAATATATATTTACGGCACTCCCTTTCATCAAGGTACGGCTGCCAGGTTATTGATCGGTCAGGTTGCCGGTTTATTTCAATTGATAAAATCGGACACGGACAGAGTAGAATCTTTAGATCAGATTGAATTGGTCAGAGAGCTCTTTAAAAACATTGAATTTGGGGGACTTTTACCGGCAGCCGGCCCCGGGCTGCTGAATCTTGTCGGGAGAATCAGTCAAAAGATTCCAGGATACAAACTCTACTTTACAAAAGATTCAAGAAAGATATCAGGGCAAATCCAGGGAGCTGTTGAAAGAAGTGTCTAATTTTTTAGAATTATTCTCAAAATCAGAAGAAAAGATGATACCTATAGTGGGCTTACTGGAGCTTACCTATAAATGCAACCTGAAGTGCTTACATTGTTACATTATCGAGGATGACCAGGAAAAAGAGCTTTCAGCAGGCCAAATAAGAGAGATATTATCCCAGCTGGCCGAAGCAGGATGCCTGATCTTGAATATATCCGGAGGAGAGCCGCTGCTTAGGAATGATTTTTGGGAAATAGCTGCTTTTGCCAGGGATTTAGGTTTTGCCCTTATCTTAAAGACTAATGCCACTTTAATCTCACGGGAAGCGGCCAAACAGTTAAAGGAACTTAATTTCTACCGGATTGATATAAGCCTCTACGGTGCATCTAATGAGGTCCATGATGGCATAACCAATAACAAGAATTCTTATCAGAAAACAAGGGTGGCGATTGAATATCTTATTGAAGAAGGATTAACAGTTCAGCTTAACGTTTTTCTAATGAAAAAAAATCATCTGGAACTTTTGGAGATTATCAAACAATCGCGAGAGATGGGGACAGGTTTAAGTTTTGATTACACAATTTCTCCAAAAAATGATAGTTCAACTGGCCCTTTAATCCAACAACTTTCTGAAAAAGAACTCATCAGGGTTATGGAAGTCTTAGAATCGGAAAAGATTGATGTTACTTCATGTCCTCAGATAGCCCCTAACTCTAACATTTGCGCAATCGGCCGAAGGACTTTTTCGATTACTCCTTATGGAAATGTCTATCCGTGCCTTCAGTATCCACAGGAAGCGGGTAATTTGCTAAAAGATGATTTTGACACTATATGGAGGGAGTCAAAGCTTTTGAATAAAATCAGAAAATGGAAACTGGAGGATTTACATATCTGTTCAAGTTGCCGGGATATAGATTACTGTTTGCCCTGCCTGGGACTGGCCTATCTGGAGGGAGACCCGCTGGGCTCTTACAGCGGTTCTTGCCTGGCAGCCAGAGCCAGGCGCCATAATTTAACTGTTGATTAATAAAAGATGGCCACTCTTTTCACTGCCCATCAGGGTGATGATATAATAGACAAGCAATTTATAACTAAGGAGTAGGGGGTTTTTTGGAACTTAGGGATTACCTTAGAGTTATTCTGGCCCGAAAATGGATAATTATTCAATCTTTAATCATTATTACGGCTGCCGCTTTAATCTTTTCTT
>CAYFWW010000034.1:0-12969 GCA_964346985.1 uncultured Actinomycetota bacterium | reverse complement strand
AACGGTAGACCGTTATCCGGCTATCGAACAGTGTCTGGTGGGTAGTTTGACTGGGGCGGTCGCCTCCAAAAGAGTAACGGAGGCGCCCAAAGGTTCCCTCAGCACGGTCGGCAATCGTGCGCAGAGTGTAAGGGCATAAGGGAGCTTAACTGTGAGACTTACAAGTCGAACAGTGACGAAAGTCGGGCCTAGTGATCCGACGGCTCAGTGTGGAATGGCCGTCGCTCAACGGATAAAAGGTACTCCGGGGATAACAGGCTTATCCTGCCCAAGAGTCCATATCGACGGCAGGGTTTGGCACCTCGATGTCGGCTCATCGCATACTGGGGCTGGAGCAGGTCCCAAGGGTTCGGCTGTTCGCCGATTAAAGCGGTACGCGAGCTGGGTTTAGAACGTCGTGAGACAGTTCGGTCCCTATCCGTTGCGGGCGGAGGAAACTTGAGGGGAGTCGTCCCTAGTACGAGAGGACCGGGATGAACAAACCGCTAGTGTACCAGTTGTCTCATCAGAGGCACTGCTTGGTAGCTACGTTTGGCAAGGATAAGCGCTGAAAGCATCTAAGCGCGAAGCCTGCCCCAAGATTAGGTTTCCCACCCTATAATGATAGGGGTAAGATTCCTTGTAGACTACAAGGTTGATAGGACGCAGGTGTAAGAACAGCAATGTTTTTAGCTGAGCGTTACTAATAGATCGAGGACTTGATTCTTTACTTAACTGCCGCTGTGTAGTTTTGAAGGTACAAACGCTAAAAAGGACAGTTAGTAAATTTTAATGAACTGAAACAATTTTATTGACTGTCTTTTAATATTTCTTTGAAAATTTTAATAAATTTTCGGTGGCCATGGCGAGGGTGTTCCACCTGTTCCCATCCCGAACACAGAAGTTAAGCCCCTCAGCGCCGATGGTACTGCACTGGAGACGGTGTGGGAGAGTAGGACGCCGCCGGATTTTTTAATGTTTGCACTGCATTTTTCCAGAATGATGATGAGTGGCCCATTCTTTTGGTGGGTCATTTTTATTTTGGTGAAAAACGCTTCTATGTTCACTTCCCTCCGCATTTTTTAGTAATGGATAGCGATGAATTATTGTCGCTTTTTTCACCTCCTTATGTTTATTTTACTGGCTAAAATCTTTTGATTATTCAATCTTTTTTCTATATCTTTATCTATTCGAGGAAAATAGTTGGCAAAAAATATTTGTAATAATTTAATCTGGGGTAGCTTTAAAAAGAATAGCCATGGCAGAATATATAAGCGCAGATGTAAGAGTAAGTATAATTGTCATAAGATGTTGAATTCCGAATAGATGTTTTATTTTTTAATTAAAAATTCTTTGGAAAATAAAATAAGCTCCTAATTGCGGATGTACTATAAAAAAGATTACTGTAATTACCCAACCTACCCACATTTCAGTATAGTATTCAAAAGCATAAGAGGGTAATTCCCGTTCGTCAATAAAGTTTACTAGTTGATTTGAGGTTAAAATAATTTGATGTGTAAAAGTGATGGATAATAAAATAATCCAGGCAATTAATACTTTAATAAAAGAGTTTTTGGGTCGTTTTGAAAGCCAGGAAGCGATAATAAAATCAAAAAAGGCATTAATAATAACAAGGACGGAAGTACTAAATTAAATATAATAAAAAACCTCCATCCATAAATACTTTTATTAATAATAATCTCAATAGAAATAATCCCTCACGCTATTTTATAGTTTTTTTGATTTCTTGACTTTTTCCAGTAATTCTTGGTTTTCTCTTTTAAGTTGTTTTTTTGTTTTGAATTCTTTTTTCATTTTATAAATTGCTTAGTCTTATTTCTTCAAGCCATTTATTAATTATCTGAGTTATAATTATATTTTAGAATAAATATTATTGTTACTTAACAAGCTCTTGGATCATCTTAAAAACAAACTCTTAATGATGAGCAATTTAGATATGTTTTGATTTTAGTTATCTATTTTAGTGTAATTAATTATTGGTGAGATGACAGATATTCATCCTTACAAAGATCAGATATTTAAAATGTGGGATTTTATAAAGCGCTTTTTGGAGGCCAGGGAAAATGGTTTTTTCCTTGAAGCTATAAATCTTGCCTATATTTTGATGGAAATCGAACTTCGTTTATTACTCTATAATAAAGTTGATAAAAAAGGTAAACCAATTCCAACCCGATTGATTGATGAACAAAAGTTTTTAATGGAATTAGCCAATCTGGCTAAAAAGAGATACTGTATTGATAATGTTCTATGGGAAAAAATAAAAGAGTTTAATGATACGAGAAAGAAAGCAGTCCATGGGTTAGCGCAAGGAAAAATTAGCTATGAAGAACTGGAGGAACAGGTACAAAGATATGGAAAGATTGCTTTTGAAATCCAGAGCAGATGGCTTTATAATGCATGGAGTTAAGAATAAAAAAATACATTGACAACAATAAATCTTAAATTCTAAATTTGATAATAAATATATATTTTAAACTTTTTATTTTTTTTACCTTTCTTTTAATAAAATGGTAGAATTTATTTAAATACTTCATCTTATAAAGCAAAAGTAGGATAAATATTTTTATAACCATCAAATAAGGTATCTGTATTGGAGAAAATAAATGGATACTAAATTAACAAAGTATAATTGCTGGGAATATATGAAGTGCGGTCGAGAGCCAGGTGGAATTAATGTTAAAGAACTCGGAGTCTGTCCGGCTTCTACAGAAACAAGGGTCGATGGTTTTAACCAGGGAATAAATGGAGGGCGTGCTTGTTGGGCAATAGTTGGTACTCTATGCAAGGGAGAAGTTGTAGGTAAACTGGCTTCAAAATTGGTTGATTGTGCAGAATGTGACTTCTTTTCCCTGGTTATTGATCAACAAGGTCCAGATTATCAGGGGGCAAGTGAAATATTGAAAGCATTGCAAGATTGATATCAATAATAATTATCTCTGTATAGTCCTTAAATTATTTAAATCTGATGATTCCAACTATTTAAACATAGATAAAAAAGTTTATTACAACTCTATTCTAAATAAAGAAAGATAAAATTCTTGTTCTAGATGTATAATATAATTTAATTATTAGTATTTTTAGAGATTAAATTATATTTAATTATCTATAAAAGTAATATCTTAAAAATGTTACTTCAAAAGAAGATAAAATTTGGGTCAAATGAAATTAATACTATTTTAATCTTATTTCTTCTATCTTTAAGTTTATTATTGACCAGGTTTTACAGCTATAATCTTTTTCATAGTTTTGCAGAGATTTTCAGTATAATTATAGCTTTTTTAATCTTTGTCATCTCATGGAATGCACGCAAAATAATTGACAACAACTTTCTTCTTTTTATAGGAATTGTCTATCTGTTTATTGGTATTATTGATTTAGTTCATACACTTGCCTTTCCAGGCATGGGTGTTTTTATTGGTTATGGAACTAATCTGGCAACTCAGCTGTGGATTGTGGCCAGATATATGGAAAGCATATCTCTTCTAATAGCTGCGGTATTTATAAAACGTAAACTTAAGGCTAATTATGTATTCAGTTTTTATTTATTAATCTCAATTCTTTTGTTTTTATCTATATTTTACTGGAGTAACTTTCCTGTAAGTTACATAGAAAATGAAGGCTTAACTGACTTTAAGATTAGAAGCGAAGTTCTAATTATATTTTTTCTGGCAATGTCTATATATTTTCTTATGAAAAACCGAAGGTCATTTGATAGGTCGGTTTTTAATTATTTAATTGCTTCAATATTATTGACAATTTTTTCAGAAATGTCTTTTACTCTTTATGCTGGACCATTTGATTATTTTAACCTGCTAGGCCATATATTTAAAGTAATGTCTTTTTATCTTATTTATCAAGCAATCATTGTAACAGGATTTACTAAACCTTATAAGTTACTTTTTAGAGATTTGAAGAACGAGAAAGACAAAACCCAAACCTATCTTGATATTGCCGGAGTTATTTTGATATCAGTTGATGCAGACCGTAAAGTTACGATGATTAACAAAAATGGGTGCGAATTATTAGGATTTAAAAAGGAACAAATAATAGGCAGTGACTGGTTTGGCAAGTTTATTCCTGAAGATGACAGGGAAAAAACAATTGATGCCTTTGAAAGATTAATTTCCGGAGATATAACCGAAACAATAAATTTTGAGAATCGAGTTTTAACGAGTAGCGGTGAAGAAAGAATTATATATTGGACAAATAATATAATAAGAGGAAAAAATGGTGAAATTATTAGTACCATAAGCTCAGGAACAGATATTACTGATCGAAGGAAAGATGAATTAAAGCTCATAGAGGCATTAAAAAAAGCTGAACGAAGAAAAAATGAAACACTGTCATTGCTGGAAGGTTCCAGAGCAATTCTAGAACACCATGATTTTAATAGTGCAGCGAAGTCAATATTTGATTCCTGTAAAAAAATTATTGGTGCCCAGTCTGGTTATGTTGCTTTACTTTCTCAAATTGGTACTGAAAACGAAGTAATTTTTCTTGATTCTGGCGGATTACCTTGTAATGTAAATCCTGATTTACCTATGCCGATTCGAGGATTACGTAAAGAAGTTTATGAGACCGGGATTACCAAATATGATAATAATTTCAATAAAAGTAAATGGATGGAATTTATACCTGAAGGACATGTCAATCTAGAGAATGTATTATTTGCGCCTCTTTTTATGGATAAAAAATGTGTTGGTTTAATAGGTTTAGCAAATAAGCCAGGAGGTTTTAACGATAACGACGCAAGGCTAGCGGGAGCTTTTAGTGAATTAGCAGCTATTGCCTTAAAAAATAGTATCAATTTGGAAGCGCTTGAAGATAACGAGGAACGTTTCAGGTCTGTTGCTAAAACAGCTAGTGATGCAATTATCTCAATTAATAGTGATGGCAAAATAATATTTATAAATGACTCGGCACAAAAAATGTTTGGGTATTCAGAAAGCGAACTATTAAATCAAACATTAGGCCTAATTATTCCAGATGAGTTCAAGGTAGCTCATAGAGATGGATTAAAAAGATTATATAATCTGGGCAAGCCCAGAATACTCGGTAAGACCGTTGAGCTAATAGGTGTTCGCAGAAACAATAAACGTTTTCCTATCGAATTATCGATTGCAACATGGAGTTTGAGAGGAGAGCAATTCTTTACAGGGATTATCCGTGATATTACCATCAGGAAACAGTCTGAAAATCAACTTAGAAGCGAGAGAGATAGAGCTAAGATGTATTTTGATACAGCTGGAGCAATAATGTTAGTTTTAGATAAAAATCATAGAGTTACGCTGGTTAATAGAAAAGGCTGCCAGATTTTACAATATCCTGTTGAAGATATCTTAGAAAAGGAATGGTTTGATGAGTTTGTATCTGAAAAAGACAGAGAAAGAACAAGGGCTAATTTTATGAATATTATGAATAATACTAATAAAAAATATGATACGCGTTATTTATATAGTATTTTGACAAATAATGGAGAAGAAAAGATTATTGCCTGGCATACTGTTGAATTAAGAGATCATGAGGGTAATATAATCGGTACTTTGAATTCGGGAGAGGATGTAACTATGCAAAAACAGGCAGAAATTGCTATCAAAGAAGCTTATGAGAACTTAGAGCAAAAAGTTGAAGAAAGAACAAAAAAATTATCTTATGCTAATAAGCAACTAAAAAAGGAGATTAGAGAGCGGGTAAGAATTCAAAAAACGTTACTTATTAACCAAAGAAAATTAAGATCAATGTCTTCAAAATTATCTTTGGCTGAAGAAAAAGAGAGAAGGCATATAGCAATAGAACTTCATGACAGCATTGGTCAGACACTTGCTCTGCTAAAGATTAAAATTGCCGAAAGCAAGAGTACTGCTATTTCCAATGATGTTATTAATCAATTAACTGAAATTATTAAGATTATTGATGAGACTATTATTGAAACCAGAACTTTAGCTTTCGATCTCAGCTCACCAATATTATATACTCTGGGATTGGAAGCGGCAATAGAGAGACTTTCTGAAAAAATACAGACAGAGCATAATATAAGTTGTCATTTTAATGATGACAAGGAGGAGAAAAAGATAGATGATGATATAAGCATATTATTATTTCAATCTGTGCGCGAATTATTGATTAATGTTGTTAAACATGCAAAAGCTAAAAACATAGAGATATCTGTACAGAAAGATAGTGAATGTATATTAATACAAATTTTGGATGATGGAGTTGGATTCAATATAGAAAAAGTTGGTGATTATTGGGAAAAGAATGGAGGTTTTGGTTTGTTCAGTATACGTGAAAGAATTGATAATATAAAAGGGAGCTTTCAAATTGAATCAAATAAGAAATCAGGTACGAAAGTAAGTTTAAAAGCTCCTCTGAAACAATAAGAGAATTTTGAAATGACAACAAAGATAATAATAGCCGACGATCATAAAATGATGAGAGATGGATTAAGGGCATTGATTGAAAAGAAACCCGGTTTAGAAATCGTGGCTGAAGCTGAAAATGGTCTTATGGTGCTGGAGCTTGTAAGAAAACATCTTCCCGAACTTATAATTATGGATATTGGTATGCCTGATATTAATGGTATCGAAGCTACTCGCAAAATTATTTCTGAATATCCTGATATCAAAATTATTGCTTTATCGATGCATTCTGACAAAAGATTTATTACAAGAATGCTGGAAGCAGGTGCGAGCGGATATCTGATGAAGGACTGTGCTTTTGACGAACTAATACAGGCTATTCAATCAGTCTTAATGAACCAAATGTTTATTAGTAAGAGTATTGCCAATGTAATCATTAAAGATCATATAAAGCGCTTATCAGAGACTGATAGTTCAGGATATTCTATTTTGACTGACAGGGAAAGAGAGGTCTTACAAATGCTAGCAGAAGGAAATTCAACAAAAGAAATTGCCTCTCATCTTCATTTAAGTGTAAAAACAGTTGAAACACACCGAATGAATATTATGAAAAAACTTAATCTACATAGTGTGGCTGAGCTAACGAAATATGCTATACGTGAGGGCATAACCACTCTAGAGAGTTAAACTTTCACCATCTACTCTTAATATCTTTTATATTACCAAAAATAAGAGATTTCGCATGAAAATCTAAGGGAAATCCTGATTGTTTTTTATATTGCCTTTTATAAGATTTAATTGATGTTAAATTGTTACATTCAAATGCTGGAGTGGTTAAATGTCTTATTTAGATAATGATTTAGAAGAAGAGTTTTCTGAAACAGCATTGCCTCAATTAAACTTGCTCTATCGTGTAGCTCTGAGATTGACAAGAGACGAAAAAGATGCTGAAGATCTAGTACAGGAGACATTTTTAAAAGCATTTAGAGCTTTTGAAACATTTAAAAAAGGTACAAATATTAAAGCCTGGTTAATAACAATAATGCGGAATACATATTTTAATATTTATTCTAAAAAAACAAGATTGCCTAGCAATGTTTCCTTTGAAAATGCTGAGATAAATTTCAATCCTGAACAATTTCCCAATAGGGTAGCTGATTCTGCAGAAGATGAAATTTTAAAAAAGTTGACATCAGAGAAGATTCGTCAAGAAATTGATAAGCTGCCGGATATTTTTAGAATTCCAGTTTATCTTGTTGACATTGAAGGCTTTTCTTATTCAGATGCAGCCCAAATTTTGTCTATTCCCATAGGAACAATTATGTCACGTCTTCATAGGGGACGAAAAACCTTAGCTAATAGCATCTTGTCAAAAGCTGAATCATTGCAAGAAAGTTTAGAAGATTTTGACCTCTACTATGAGCAAATATAATCTTATGAAATTATTATAATTATCCTTGTATAAAATGATGAAGCAAAAGAATATGGATAAAACTAAAAATCAATTGCTTGAAGAGCTAAGAATATCTAATAGTAATTCTGAAATGATTAGAAAATATTTGAGGGCAGAGTCTATTTTAGAATCGTTAGAAGTAATTGATGAATATACTAAAATCATATTAGAAAATTATTCAGAAAGAATCAATTCTGAGGGTTTGAGACTTCTGCGTGATATCCGAATAAATACTAGATATTTGGAAAGTAGAATTAAAAAGCTAATATTATTAACAAATACAACAGGCATCCGATAAAAGAAATAAATATTACTATATTGTTTGATTAAAATTGACCCTGAGCATTTCTCCAAAGCTTGCACCTTAGGAACAATATGGCTCAGGGTCTTTTTTATATACAAAAATTTAAAATATGGTTAATGGTTTGTTTATATAAAATTTGGACTTTTATCATAACCTGTAAATATAATAATATATTATAAGTTCAAATTAATAGGCTTATCTTGGGCAATAAAATTGAATATTAATGAGGTGAATGGAGATGAACAAGTATAACTGGCAATATAAACTGGGTTTTTTTCTGATAGTTTTATCGGCAATATTATATTTTGTCCACTATCTTATTTTTACTGATGTTTATCATATTTTTATCTATATGATAGGTGACATTGCTTTTGTCCCGATCGAGGTTTTACTGGTGACTTTAATCATTCATAGCGTTTTAAGTATTAGAGAACACCGGGTTAAAATGAATAAACTAAATATGGTAATTGGAGCATTCTTTAGCGAAGTTGGAACAGATTTAATTAATTTTTTATCAATGTATGATGATAATTTTGAATTGGTTAGAAAGAATTTTATAGTGAAAGATGACTGGAGCAACCAGGATTTTACAAATGTAAAGAAAAACATTGAAAATTTTGAATATAATATCGATAGCCAAAGGTATAATCTAACAGAATTACGGAATTTTCTTATAAATAAAAGAGAATTCTTACTTAGGTTGCTGGAAAACCCGAATCTACTGGAACATGAAACGTTTACCGATTTATTATGGGCAACTTTTCATCTTACTGAAGAATTAGCAAATAGAATTGATGTTAAAGTTTTGACCAAAGCTGATTCTGATCATATTTCAATTGATATAAAGAGGACTTATATATTACTTTTATCTGAATGGTTGGATTATATGGTTCACTTGAATAATCAATATCTCTATCTATTTTCTCTGGCAGTCAGAATTAATCCTTTTAATCCTGATGCTTCTGCTGAAATACAAGTTTGATGAATTAGTATTATATAATGTTAATATGTAATATATAAATGTTTTTCTATTAAAAAATAATCTTTCAATATAAATAAATAATAAAAAGATTTAATTAAATTTTTTTTACAGACAAAAAATTAGAAGGGTAATTTATTAAGAATATTTATTCTTAATAATATCAACTAATAAATATTAAATGCAGAGAACTTTTTATGGATAAATCTTTTCTTAATTTCAAATGAAAGAATAAAACTCGGGCAAAATTTACTGGGATTTTTAAATAGTTCAAGAATGGAAATTAAAAAGAGTAAAAAGTAAATAAATCTTAATCTAAGTTAGAATGAGAACAAATATTAACTTTTAATTCTTAGAGAAAATTATGAAAAAAACTCTTTTAATAATTGAAGATGATATTGATATCCAGAACTACTATGAGCTTATATTATCTGACTTAGATTTGGAATTTATCAAAGCATCTGATGGTATTGAAGCAATTAGTATTATTGATTCAGGAAAGAATATTGATTTAATTATCCTTGATGTGCTAATGCCGAACATGGATGGCGAGGAATTCTTATGGAAATTACGTTCTGGAAGAAAAGTTGAAACACCTGTCTTAGTTTCTACTATAGATAGTTCACTTGCTGAAAATTTAAAAAGTATTGGAAAAATTCATGGCGTTTTTATCAAAGGCAATAATGGGGAAAGATTAAAAAAACTAGTAAAAAGATTAATCAAATAGTAGTAATCTTTTAAAAAGAGGTGGCCTTTTGGCAGAAAATGTAATTGAAGTAATAGATCTAGAGAAAAAATACAATGAAATAACTGCCGCAAACAAAATTAATCTTAAGATTATTAAGGTGAGATAGTCGGTCTATTAGGGCCCCATGGTGAAGGAAAAACAACTATTATATCTATTATATCGTGTTTACTTGAAGGTACTTCCGGTGATGTTATAGTAGGCGGTTTTTCTGTCAATAAGAAACCAAATCATGTAAAAGCAATGTTAGGAGTCGTTCCGCAGGAAATAGCACTATATCCCTTAATCAGGCATTTATTCCTTCAATTGTGCTTTTGGGATTTGCCGAAATCTTTTTTATATTAGGATTAAAGTTTTTAAAGTTTGAATAGTATATTTACTGGTACTGGCATAAATTAGAGAAATATAAAATTAAAAAACTTCAATTTTACATTGTCGGTTATTAGCTTGGATTAGATATATGATTTGTTTTGATTCAAACTATCTCTGTAAATAGCAGTTTCAGACTTAAAACTATAAGAATTCATGCATCTGATCTCGATTTCATTGCTAAATTTCATCTGTTTCTAATTATTAATTCTGCTAAAATTAAATTAAAATGGATGAATATAATTTCAATAAAAAAGAAAAAAGAGTATTTAAGCAGGCTAAAGACGTATTAGAAAAAAATTGGAAGGGCAGGTATACAGTACCTTCGTTAACATTATATCCGCATCAATGGAGTTGGGATTCTGCATTTATTGCTATTGGCAATGCTCATATTAATCAATATAGAGCTCAAGACGAATTACTTTCACTTTTTGAAGGCCAATGGAAAAATGGAATGGTGCCTCATACTGTTTACCGCACCAAAAAATCTTATTTTCCACCCCCTGAATTTTGGAACATAGATTTGTCTCCTGATGCTCCAAACATGAGGACATCTGGTATCACTCATCCTCCTGTACATGCTATAGCTGCTTATCATGTATTTCAGAATGCCCAAGATAAAAATTCTGCAATATTTTTTTTAAAACAGATATATCCTAAACTCTTAAAATTTCATAATTATTTAATGACGACAAGAGATCCTGAAAAGACAGGATTGGTCACTATATTCCATCCGTGGGAATCAGGATTTGATAATTCAGTAAGGTGGGATGATACTCTGTCAAAAATTGAGATTAAAGAAGTACCTGAATATACGCGTACAGATTTAGATAGAGTTGGAACTGAAGAAAGACCTAGTGATTTTTTTTATGACAGATATGTATATCTTATAGAACTCTTAAAAGAGTGCCACTATAATGAAGAAAAAATTTATGATTTGACTCCATTCAAGATTAAAGATGTTGTATTTAGCTCAATTTTATATATGGCCAATAAAAGCCTGTTTAAAATCGCTGAAATCATTGGTCAGAATTGTGACGAAATAAATAGCTGGCAAAATAAGACTGAGAAGAATTATTATCATTATTTTTGTTGTGACTCCGATAATGAACATTTGGTTTATGATTATGACATCAGCACAAAACAAAGAATCGAAAAACGAACAACAGCTTCTTTAATGTCAATATTTACTGACTTACTTGATAAAGAAAAGGTTCAGAATATACTTTCTTGGATGAAGCATTCCCATATCTGTAAACAAAACTGTGTTCATAACCATAGCTTAATAACTTCGATAGCGGTTCAAGATGAAGAGTTCAACCCGTTGAATTACTGGCGGGGCCCGGTTTGGATAAACATAAACTGGATGTTAATCAAAGGTTTGCTTAATTATGGTTTTTATGATGAAGCTAAAAAATTAAAGGATGCCATAATAGATTTAGCCGATGAACATGGTTTTTTTGAATATTATAATCCATTGACTGGGGAAGGCCTTGGCATAAACGAGTTCTCATGGAGTGCTGCCCTTACCATTGACTTACTTTGCCATTCATAGTTAAACTAGGAAATGGTTAATCTTGGAAGTGAGCCATAAACTTAAAACCTTACAAATTTATTCCAGAATTTAAATATAAATCTTTTAATATTGGCCAGCTTTAATCAGACCAATAAGAATTAGAAATTTAGCTTGAAAACGACACGAATTATCATTAGTTTTATGGCCAATAATTAAAATCCCTAAGAATGATTTATTATTTTTATCGTTCTTGTTTTATATTTATTCACTAGCCAGCTTAAGCTCCATCCGCTTGCCGAGTATGCTATTTATAGGTAAGAGTATTATACATATAACTAAAGTGACAATTATTTCGAACCAGATTTCTGGGAAACCCCCACCCCTAATTCCGATCTCGAAGAACATCTCCAGAATCCAATAGGTTGGAATTATCTTAGGTATCCACTGGGGTAGGTCAGGCCAGATATAGAAGACTGATGGTATAAAAAGCACGAAGCCAACACCTTTTTGGATTGTGACCATTGTATTCATGTCTTTGGCTACTGTGGCTAAGACGATGCTTATTTCAGAGACCATCAGGGCAGATAAGACTAGAGCTGTAAGTAAAGCCCATGGTTCTTTACCAAGAGCATTATTCAATAATAGTGTCACTAGAGCTATTAGGATAGTTAGGATGAATCCGAATGTGGCTTTGGCTATTAGAACTTCTGACATTTTCACCGGTGTTACCAGAACTGCATCAAGAGTATGATTCTCTTTCTCATCGACGATGCTGGTAGCTGGAGTAACAGCACCAGCATAGATTAAGGCATAATAAATAATCATCGGCACTAGCCTGGAGGCAATTGGCAGTACTGCTTCCCCGATAGTAGTAATCTGAACTTCAATAGGTGATTCTGCTCCTTCTACCTCTCGTATCAGATCAATTGTAGTTACGGCTAAGACGATTCGATTAGAAGCCAAACTCTCGCCGCCGATATAAAACCCTAATTTCGGTCGCTGGCCGGAACGTACAGCCTCATCAAAATCCTTTTGAAGTATCAGTCCAGCGTCGAGGTTATTGGCTTCTACTTTGTCTTTTAATTCGTCTATATTATCAAGCAAGGTAATTCGAATTCCTTCTAGTTCCTGAGCATCTTCAGTTATTTGTGAGTTACCTTGGTCGACAATCCCCAGTCGTGGTTTTGGGCTTAATAAAGTGCCAAATACGCCTTGGATGAGCAAAGTCATTACTATAGGCAGAA
>CAYFWW010000033.1:0-7433 GCA_964346985.1 uncultured Actinomycetota bacterium | reverse complement strand
CCTGTTTTCTCCGATAAAAATCCGACGGAAGGTTTCTATAGCCTTATAACGCTCAATATTTTTCTCCAGATCATTCATCTGGCCGAGCAAGCTGTCCTTCTCCTGTTTCATGCGGATATTTTCATTTTTATATACATCCACTTTGCTGGATAGGTCATTTTTAATTTTGCTTAATTCCTGATCTGTCTGCTCAATCATCTTGTTCTTTTCATTCATCTCCTTGACCATCTGCTTCTTTTCCTTGCTCAAGGTGTCAATCGCTTCTGTCAGTTCTGCCTTGCTTTTAGCCGAATCACTGATAACATTAGAAAATCTTTCTATTGCTTGGTTTAACTTATTCTCATTTATACTTTTGCTCTCCAGTTCTTTTACCAAGCGTTCTTTTTCCTGGTGAATTTGGCTTAAATCATTTTCCAAATCAGCAAATTTAGAATTATTAAGAGCTTTATCAATCTTTTCCTGTTCAAACTTTTCCTTTAATTCTCTTTTCCCTTCTTCAATGTTTTCAATCTTTTGATTTAGCTCACTGATTTTATCTGTAAGAGTCTTTAATCTTTCTTCCTTCTCACCGATGACTCTCGCTGACCAACTTGCCTTTTTTGAGGTTTTGTTATGTTCTCTTCTAATCTCATCTACTTTAGCCTCAAGCTTCCGGGTTTTTCCGTTTTTGTCTTTTATTCTTTCTTTTAATTCTTCTACGGTCTCATTCTCCAAAATCTTTTTTTCCCGATTCAATCGCCTGTTTTCTTTCATAAGTTCTTCTATGCGCTGGGTTTTTTTAACATTTTTTTCTTCCAGTTTCTCCTTTTTTGACTTCTCTTCACGATATTCCTTGTCCAGTTTTTTAACCTTTGAATCAAGTCGCTCTATTTCCCGCTTCATTTCATTTACAACCAGGTCTTTCTTCTCTTCAGAGCTCTTTGCTTTCTCAAACTGCTTGTTCATGACACTTATAGATGATTCTCTCTCCTCAAGAATTCCTTCCAGCTTGGACATCTTTTTCTCTGACTCGATAATGATGCTGTTTAGCCGGCTTATTTCTGATTTAAAAGCCTGGTAATCATGGTCAAGTTTATTATTATCTTGGCGTAGAATTTCAAGCTCTGTTTGAGCAGATTCAAGTCCAACAATCTTTTTGTTCAATTCCTCCTGCTGCTCAATATATTTCTGCTGTAAAACAGCTAATTTTTCATAAGTTTCGCTTAGGTTCTTATCAGTCGTCCGGTATTTATCAGCTATTTGGCCCAGGTTTGCTTCAACTTTATTTTTTTCAACATTTATCCGGCCGGTCTTTTTATTTAACTGGTCCAGTTCCTTCTCAAGCACCCTGACTCTTTTTTCCAGCTTTTCCTGATTCTCCGATTTTTTACTTATCTCATCTAACGCGCTTTTATATTTGTCTCTAATCTCTTCAAAATCTTGCCTGAGCTTGCTTTCCTTCTCTTTTACTTCTTCCACTTGAGATTCAAAGAGTTCCTTTGCCCTAGTAAGCTTTTCAACTTTATTTTTAAGACTTTCATTTTCACTTGCTATTCTGTATCTTTGATCAGTCTCATTCTTCAATTTACTGACTAGGGTCATATTTTCAAGACTTACTTCCTTGACCTGAGCTTCAACTAAATCACCTAATTTTCTGGAAATCTGGTCTACTTTTAACCCTTTGCCTTTAAGTATGTCATTTAAATCAACTCCGGCATCCTTTAATTTTTTTAACAAAAGGTCGTTCTTCTTTTTTAGAAATACTAATTCGCGCCTTAATTTTTCCTCACTCTGGCTAACACTGAGCTCTTTTGACTGGTAAGATTGGAGGCGGGAGTTTAAGCGGCTGATTATATTACTCATCCGCTCATATTCTTTCTTGTAGAAAAGAACTTTTTTCTTGATTGATTCGTTATCAACCCGGAGCTGCTCGTTTAATTCCTTGAGATATTTTTGGTCTTTTTTGGATGTGCCTCTGGAGAATAATGCCTTATTCTTTTCTTTTCTCAATAACTTGTTTTTCTCAACCATTTATTATGTCTTCCATTATTGCCAGAATAAATTCTATCATAATACTATAATAATATCGGTTAATAATAATATTTAATAAATTATGTGGGGTTTAGTTGAGCTGGCAGATTATCATAACCATAATAATACTGCTCGGAATTACTTTGTTCTCCTGGTGGGCTATTAAGGTAGGCAGAAAAAAAGACTGATAATTACTGCATTACACCTAATTTTTCTAACCGTGTAACCATTGTTTCCGGGTTAGTTCTTAAAAGAGCAGCAATATAGGTCAAATCGTCAGCCCTGACTGAAATTACGCCATTGCCATAATCCCCTCGTTGATTCCTGATATAATTGAAATAACTGAGTAGCATTTTCTTCTCAATTGAATTGATTTCTTTCAGTTTTTTTAAGTCAAAAGTAACTTTTTGGCCAGGATAGGCAGTAGTTCTTTCCTTTTGAGTCAAGAAATAATCAACTGGAGCATCGTAAAATGTAGCCAGTTCATGGAGGTGGGTAATCGAAACGTTTCGTTCATTACGCTCATAGGCACCTAGCGTCGATGCTTTATACTTACCTTTTGACTTCTTTTCAACGTCTTTCAGGCTTAAACCTTTTTGTTTTCTGATGTTCCTAAGTTTCAAGCCAACATCATCTGCAAAGGTCATAATAACCTCCGAAAGATATTAAGTATCTATTAAATATAAAATAATATTTCTATTAGTAAGTATAATAACACAACTAGGATTTTTTATAAAATTTTTTAGTTCTCTTAAATTCCGGTAATTTTTTAATTTTTTACCACTTTTTTTAGGATATTTCTCCTTTTCCGCCCCTTTTTGTGGTGATATATTCTCATTGGGTGACTAATCTCTCTGTGCCGAGGTGGATGTGATTGACCCTCCCCGTAGTCCCCTCCAGTCAAGGGAGGGGAAACTTTTGGCCTTTTCCACTCCCAGAAGGAAGGATCACCCTCCCCTTAGTCCCCTCCCGTCAAGGGAAGGGAAACTTTTGGCCTTTTCCACTCCCAAAGTTGATCGGATGACCCTACGTTTTTCCTCCCCCTTGATGGGGGAGGATTAAGGTGGGGGTGAAAACAATTAGCTAAAGACAATTAATTGGTGATTAAGCATCTAAGTGGCTGGCAAGCAATTCTTATTCTTTTCCTGGTTCTTCAATCTTCTGTCATCAGTTTTCTAACTATCTAAAAAACGATTCCAAATATGTTAACCAATTGAAAAAACGAGAGGCTGACTGCTATTCGCTATCAGTATATCCGATAGCTGAAATTTCAATCTGGGCTCCGAGCGGTAGATTGCTTACTTCAACAGTCTCCCTGGCCGGGGGCTCATGAGTAAAAAATTCAGCCATGACTTCATTTAGCTGGCTAAAATCACTCAGATTATTCATAAATATTGTCAGTTTTACTAATTTTTGCAGGTTGCTATCCCCGGTCTTTAAGATCTCGTCAATATTTTTTAGAATTTGCCTTGACTGTTCTTTGATGTCCCCGCCTAATAAATCCCCGGAGGCCGGGTCTATTGGCAACTGCCCGGAGACAAAGATAAGATGGCCAGTCTTTATCGCTTGCGAATAAGGCCCGACTGGCATTGGCGCGTCTTCGGTTATTAAAACTCTTTTCATCCGGTTTTCCTCCCTTTTAATGTTTTTTCGACCAGATAAAGATCTTCATCTTTATCAACATCAATTGCCAACTCTACATAGTCGGTTCGAACTCCTTTTAAATCAGCACCGACTAAATATGACGCCCTTTTTTCCAAATCAGCTACATAAAGAGACCTAAAAATAAATTTTAGCAGATACCAGAGGCCAATAACCCTTAACATCCCAATCGTACTCTTCCTTTTTTCATACAATTTCTGGACATATTCAATACTGTCATCGATAACCATCTTTTTAACCAACAACAAGTTGCCCCCGCAAATAGCTCCGTCTTTGAGGGGAACATAAGTCCTCTTGGTAGTAGGAAATCTGGCCAGAATCTTCTCTTTGGTCATTATTGGATAAAATCCGTCTCCGCCTTTCTCCAGGCATTTCTGAATAAAGTTATCCAAACCAGTTGAGGTAATCAGGGGAATATCGGTTGAAACCGCCAAAACCAGGTCTTCTCTTTCTAGATTTAGGTTATTAACACCCTGGTGTAGATTATCAATAAAATCACGATCGGCATAGAAAAGCTCAGATTTTCCCTTATTAAAATCTCTTTCTTTAACAGATGAAGGTAAGATTGCCAGAATCTTTTTTATTGAGGGGCATCCTTCCAGAGCAATTATTATATATTCGATCATGGGTTTTCCAGCAACTTCGACCAGCCCTTTGACTTTACCCGGCTGGGAAACTGAATCTTTTAATTCGCCACCGGCCAGTATCACAGCTGTAATCTTATTCTCCTTTTTCATCTTTTCTTTCCTATTCATGGTTTTGAAAACTAAGGCCTTCCGGCCATAATGTGGTCGGCACAACCAGAGGGCAGATCCTTTTTAAAGCATGGGCTACTTCTTTTTGAATCTTATCTGACTTTACCATGGCAAACACTGTCGCCCCGCTTCCGGTCATCAAAGCTCCGGAAGCCCCGTTTTTAAGAGCAACTTCTTTTAATTCCTTAACTGCCGGATATTTCCAGACCGTCACCCTCTCCAGGGCATTAAAGAGATGCTCGGATATTCCCTTAAAACTACCCTTTTTAACATAATTCAAGAAATTACTGACTGAAACCGGGCTCTTTTTATCCAAAAGATCATATTGCTGATAGACATAGCCGGTCGAGACTGAAATTGAAGGTTTGGCCATTACTATCTGAAACTTCTTAAGTTTTTTAAGCTCAGATACTTCATCTCCTTTACCCTTAGCCAGTATAGTTCCGCCGTATAAGAAAAGGGGAATGTCTGCTCCTATTTTGGAACCTATCTCGGCCATTTCCTCCCTGGTAAGCTCAAGTTTCCATAATCTATTTAAACCGCTGATAACAGCTGCGGCATCAGTGCTGCCGCCGCCCAGCCCGGCGGCCACCGGGATTTTTTTTGAAATATCAATAATTATTCCATCTTTTTTTTCAAATTTATTCTTTACGGCCAGGGCTGCTTGGTAGGCAATGTTATCCGGGCCGTCAGGTACATGACGCGAATCTGTCGAAATTTCAATCTGGTCAGTTTCATCGCTCAAGCTTACTTCAACTAGATCATAAAAATCTATATTTTGAGCTACAGTAGCAATGCTATGAAAATTGTCTTCTCTTATTCCTAATACATCAAGGAAAAGATTGATTTTAGCATATGCTTTTATAGAAACTGTATTCAAAAATTACTCCTCCTAAAAAGCAAAAGCACAGCAATTATTAAGCTGTGCTTATTATAAACATTATAATCTAAATGTATATTCTTTTTACAACCAGGGAAACAGATTTGTTCCGTCTTCGGGGTTTTGTAACTCCACTGTCCGGGTCAGAATATCAGCATAACTATAACTGACTTTTCTGGTCCGGTTCCTTTTTTCTTCTACTTTGACAATAAAAAGATTGGGGTGAGTCTCCTCTAAAACTCCTTCCCTCTCAATTATGCGGCACCTGCCCATATTTGCCTTAAGTTTCATTCTGGTGCCTTTGATTGTTTCCATTTCATTCCTGATTTTTCCAACAACCTCTTGAGGGGGAATGTTGGCGCCCGGCATTTAACCTCCCTGATAGAAACTTTTGTTCTACAACCTATCATGATAACTCATAGGCTAAGAATTTTCAATAATTATTTACTTTTTTTGGTAATAATTCATAGGATTTTCGGCAACCGCTTAATGTCTTTTCTGCGTCCGGAAGAAGATTCACCCTCCCCTTAGTCCCCTACCATCAAGGGAGGGGAAACTTTAGACTTTCCTCCCGCCGGAGGAAGATTTACCCTCCCCTTAGTCCCCTCCCATAAAGGGAGGGGAAACCATTTGATTTTCCATCCATTGGGGCGTGGATTAACCCTTCTCTTTTCCTCCCCCTTGATGGGGGAGGATTGAGGTGGGGGTGAATACAAATAGCTAAAGACTGTTGCTTATCATCTAAGTGAATAGTTATGCGGCTTGCAGAAAATAATAGTTAACCAATCCAATAAAAATTCCGTTTTAAGTTAATCAGTCAAATGCTTGACAATGGCCAGGTATTCCTCAAGCTTCAGGTTTTCCGGCCTGAGCTTTGGCTTAATGCCCGTTGCTTCCAATGCCTTCTTAAAAGCAGATTGGTCCGGCAAATCTGTTCGGGCAAAAGTAAGACTGCCGATTTGCTTCCTTCGTCGTTGAAAAGCCAGGCTGACCAGCTGTATAAAAAGTTTCTCCTGTTCAGGTTTGAGAGGTTTTTCTTTTTTCCTGGTTATCCTGACTAAAGCTGAATTAACTTTTGGTTTAGGCAAAAAGACATTTGGTGATATCTTTCTAATAATCTTCGGCCGGCTAAAATATTGAATCTTTAAGGTCGGCGCCCCGTATAATTTGCTGCCGGCAGAAGCCGTATATCTTTTAGCCAGCTCCTCCTGGACCATGACCAGATAATAGTTTATCTCCGGAATAGCCTGGAGCAGTACTATTAAAAGAGGGGTGGCAATATTGTAAGGCAAGTTGGAAATAAGCTTATTGGGAAAGCTTTTTTCTTTAAAGATATTTTTCAAGTCGATTTTTAAGACATCACCCTGGATAATCTCCAGGTTATCAATTTTTTCCAGATTGCTCTTAAGAATCTCGGTGAACCTGGAATCGACCTCGACTGCATAGACCTTGCCGGCTTTTTCCAGAAGGGCTTCGGTCAGTGTACCTATACCCGAACCGATTTCCAGAACCGTATCCTTCTTAGTCAAATAGGCTTCATCGATAATTATCTTAAGAATATTAGGGTCTACCAGAAAGTTCTGCCCGAAACTTTTGCTGAGATGAATTCCATGCTCCCGTAAAACCTCAATTGTCTTAGTCGGGTTGGCCAACTTACTCATGGTTGTATTATATATGAGTGGTTTTATATATGTTAATAGCCTTTAGGCGACAAAAGACAGGCGACAAAGAACGGAGAATTTCCTCCCTTTGGGGCGTGGATTAACCAATCACTTTTCCTCCCCCTTGATGGGGGAGGATGAAGGTGGGGGTGAATACAAATAGCTAAAGACTTAAAGACTGTTGCTTGGCGACTAGGTGACCGGGCGTCACCCTCCCCTTAGTCCCCTCCCATCAAGGGAGGGGAAACCTTATACTGTTCCTCACCTTCAATTGATCTGATGACCAATTGCCTTTTCCTCCCATTGGGGCGTGGATTAACCCATCTCTTTTCCTCCCCCTTGATGGGGAGGATTAAGGTGGGGGTGAAAACAAATAGCTAAAGACGTAAAGACTGTTGCTTGGCGACTAGGTGACCGGGCGTCACCCTCCCCTTAGTCCCCTCCCATCAAGGGAGGGGAAACCTT